>NZ_JBHSDV010000001.1:0-205181 GCF_042651725.1 Gracilibacillus marinus
AGCATGAAGCCCCCCTCAAGATGAGACTTCTCATCATGTAAGTGAGTAAGATCCCTCAGAGACGATGAGGTAGATAGGTTCGAGGTGGAAGCATAGTGATATGTGCAGCTGACGAATACTAATCGATCGAGGACTTAACTAACTTTTCTTGTTTGATCTTGTTTTTCTTCTTATCTAGTTTTTAAGGTATAATATATACCGTTGTCTGGTGACGATAGCGGAGAGGTCACACCTGTTCCCATGCCGAACACAGTAGTTAAGCTCTCCAGCGCCTATGGTAGTTGGGGCCTTGCCCCTGCGAGAGTTGGACGTTGCCAGGCCATAAAGTTTTAATATGTAAGCTTTGTGAAGCATGATTTATTTTATTCCACAGTAGCTCAGTGGTAGAGCTATCGGCTGTTAACCGATCGGTCGTAGGTTCGAATCCTACCTGTGGAGCCATTTGCTTCCATAGCTCAGTTCGGTAGAGCACTTCCATGGTAAGGAAGGGGTCGCCGGTTCAAGTCCGGCTGGAAGCTCTGGAAATTGTCTATTTATATAGGCCCGTTGGTCAAGCGGTTAAGACACCGCCCTTTCACGGCGGTAACACGGGTTCGAATCCCGTACGGGTCACCATTACTTATATTAGGTGCTAAGCTCAAAACATTCTGTTACAAAGCATGCACTTGTATACTTTTTACAACGGAGGATTAGCTCAGCTGGGAGAGCACTTGCCTTACAAGCAAGGGGTCGCAGGTTCGAGCCCTGCATCCTCCACCATTTGCCGGTCTAGCTCAATTGGTAGAGCAACTGACTTGTAATCAGTAGGTTGGGGGTTCAAGTCCTCTGGCCGGCACCAGGGAAATATTTGGAGGGATAGCGAAGTTGGCCAAACGCGACGGACTGTAAATCCGTTCCCATCGGGTTCGTAGGTTCGAGTCCTACTCCCTCCACCATTGAATATTTTTTAATCTGGTGTATATACTATGCTTATACACTTATTTTATTGGGCTATAGCCAAGCGGTAAGGCAACGGTTTTTGGTTCCGTCATGCGTTGGTTCGAATCCAGCTAGCCCAGCCATTTTTTTATTTTAAAAATGAATAGAGCCATTAGCTCAGTTGGTAGAGCATCTGACTTTTAATCAGAGGGTCGGAGGTTCGAATCCTCCATGGCTCACCATTTCATGGGGCCTTAGCTCAGCTGGGAGAGCGCCTGCTTTGCACGCAGGAGGTCAGCGGTTCGATCCCGCTAGGCTCCATATATTAAAAGGTATGTATTATACATGCCTTTTTTTGTTTGGAAAACTATAAAATTGCCACTTGTGAACAAAATTTAATGAGCTAACATAATGGCATCTAGCTCCAACACCCAAGATACTAAGTGTCTACGCAAATTGTTCTACTTTTCTACAATGATCTATCCTCTGGAAGGAAATATGCTAAGATTATATATACTACGCTTAGTGCTTGGAATATGAAAAAAATTAATCTTGTAACAAATGAAGAAATCCCAAAAAATTCGCAATTCCTCCACAAACTCCCATTAATGCTTTGTCTGTAGATGACCTTTTTAGCTGTTTACTTATTGTAACCCTCCTTTTTCTTAATTAGTATATATATTCTATATTTATTTGAAAATTCCTCTAATCCTCCACGCTTTCAAAAGAATAAAGCTCTTGTTAGTCCATTCATAGCCCACTTTTGTTATACTTTACTTTACTTTGTTTTGTAAATGTCTTATCCCAAAATATACGTAAATACTATTTCTGCAATATTATTAAAAAACACTATCAAAATCCATATTATACCAAATCAATCTGAAAATAGAAACTATGCTAATTTAATCTGTTAATTTTTCAAAATATAGACAAAAAATCAAGAAAACTTGTTATAATTATATATTGCATATGATTATTATTAATAAAGATAGTATTTCATCTAATTGCATATGAAATGGACTAAATACACAGACAAAATGAAGAGTATGAAATTGTTCTATTTCTCCATATTTTTTAAAAAATAAATGATACATAAATGAAACCTTATGTTGTGGTGTTTCGTATAGTAGATGACCGCAAATTTAGCGGAGGTATAAAAGATGATTGAAGAGAAAATAGTAAAGAGTATTAAATTAGTAAAAAAGGGAGACCAATCTGCCTTTGAAGAAATTGTAGAACACTTTCAAGGAAAAGTATTTGCAATTTGCTTTCGTATGGTCGGTAATAAACATGAAGCAGAGGATATTGCACAAGAAGCCTTCATTCGTGCATATATTAACATACAATCATATGACGAAAATCGAAAATTTGCGACATGGTTGTATCGAATTGCGACAAATTTAGCTATTGACCGAATGAGGAAAAAGAAACCAGATTATTATCTTGATGCCGAGATTCAAGGTGGAGAGGGATTAACGCTGTATTCGCAAATTCCTGATGATAATAGGTTACCAGAGGATGAAGTCGAAAGCTTAGAGACGCAGAGCTATATCCAAAAAGAAATCATGGCATTACCAGCAAAGTACCGTAGTATTATTGCATTACGATTCATCGATGAATTGTCATTGAAAGAAATCAGTGAAATATTGGAAATCCCTGTAGGTACAGTAAAAACAAGAATTCATCGGGGAAGAGAGGCTTTACGTAAAAAGCTTCGTAATGTGTAAAGGAGTGTGAGTAAGATGAACTGTAATGAAGAAGTAGTAGAGTTAATGCATCAATATTTAGATGGTGACCTGGCATCTAATGATGAAGAAAAACTACGCTCCCATTTGAATTCGTGTGAGGATTGCCAACAACATTTTCGTGAATTGAAGCAAACTGTTGCATTAGTAACAGCGAATATAGATTTACAACCATCACAAGATTTTACAATGAAAGTAATGAATGGTCTACCGAAAGAAACAAAACGAACAACAGTGAAGCGTTGGGTTAGGGTACATCCATTGTTAACTGCTGCGGCAATATTTTTCATTTTTATGTCAAGTAGTCTACTAACGACATGGAATCAAGATCATGCCTTGACGTATCCTAAAGGTATGAATTTAGTTGTAGAAAATGACACGGTAATTGTTCCAGAAGGTATCATCATTCATGAGGATTTAGAAGTGAAGAATGGAAATGTGCGAGTTGATGGGGCTGTAGAAGGAGATGTGATTATTATAAATGGAGAGCATCTCACAGCTTCTGCAGGAAGTGTTACAGGTGAAATTAAGCAAGTTGACGAAGTATTTAGCTGGTTATGGTACAAGATTAAAGAAATGACAGCAGAAGTATTTGATGTATTTGATGAATAACAAGAAGACAAGTGACCTTTAGAATATTTAGGTCGCTTTCTTCTGTTTGTATCGTTTAGGAATAGCTCCTCCGTTGCTTGTCGTCTTTTTACATACGTTAATTTTCTGATAAGTTTCACTTTATGCTATAATAAATATGCTTACTACAATTATAAAATAGGAAGAGGATTCAGATGGACAGAAGGTTGTGTTGGTATGTTTAGTAGTGACTTGACTTTGTTAGAAATATTGAAGATCTTTGTAGATATAGCTATTGTCTGGTATGTCCTTTATAAGTTGTTAATGCTTATAAGAGGAACGAAGGCGATACAATTATTAAAAGGAATCTTCGTTGTTATATTCTTTTATCTTATAAGTGTTATGTTAGATTTGGCTACAGTGCGTATGATTATTTGGCAGGTCATTATGTGGGGACCACTCGGAATCATTATTTTGTTCCAGCCTGAATTAAGAAGAGCACTTGAGCAGTTAGGAAGAGGAAGCTTTTTCTCAAGGAATTCTACATCGGAGGATGAAATTTTTCATCAATCGATTAAAGCAATTACAGATTCATGTAATTACATGGCGAAGCGTAGAATTGGTGCGTTAATAACGATTGAAAGAGAAACGGCGATGGGTGACTTCATCTCCACAGGTATTCCTATCAATGGGAAATTAACGAATCAATTATTAACAAATATATTCATACCGAACACACCATTACATGATGGTGCTGTTATTATAAACAAAGATGAAATCGTTGCGGCAGCTTGTTATTTGCCATTATCTGAAAGTCCATTTATCTCAAAAGAACTAGGAACAAGACATAGAGCAGCATTAGGTATAAGTGAAGTAACAGATTCGATTACTATCATCGTATCTGAAGAGACAGGTAATATTTCATGTACTAGAAATGGTGAATTGTATCGTGATATTACAATTGATCGTTTAGCTGAATTATTAGAGAAAGAATTGATAACCAAATTTAAATCCTCTACACCAAAAGGTTGGAATTGGAGGGGGAAGAAAAAATGAACAAATGGTTAGAAAACCCATGGGCAATTCGACTGATTTCTTTACTACTTGCAGTGTTATTGTTTGTTGTCGTAGCATTTGATGAGAAGTTTACTGATGAAGATGATGGTTATGGTTCTATCTTTGGTACATCCAATGAAACAAGAACATTAGAAGATATACCAGTAAGTACTGAAATTGATTCAGAGAAATTCGTTGTAAGTGGAGTACCAGAGACAGTAAAGGTTTCCTTACAAGGATCTGTCAGCTTGGTAACAGCAACTGCAATGCAACGCAATTTTGAAGTGTTTGTTGATTTAGAGAATTTAGGTGTTGGGACACATATTGTTCCATTGGAGTATTCAGGAGTTAGTGATCAATTGAATATGTACATTGAACCTCAAGAGGTGGAAGTGTCTATAGAAGAGAAATCGAGTGAAGAACATTCTGTAAGCATCGATATTATTAATCGAGATAAGATTGCGGCAGGATTTGAAGTAGGAAATGTATATGTAGATCCTGAGAAAGTAACTGTAACGAGTTCAAAAGGTATTGTTGATCGCATCGCAATTGTGAAAGCTTTTGTCGATGTGAGTGATTTCGACGAATCGGTAACTCTTGATGATGTTCCAGTCAAAGTATACGATAACCAAGGAAATGAACTTAATGTAAGAATTGATCCACCTACTGTTGATATGACTGTGGATGTGAAAAGTCCAAACAAAAATGTTCCAATCTCATTAGAGACAGAGAATGAAGTTCCAGAAGGCATTCGTATTACATCAATGAAATTGGAACAAGAAGAAGTACAAATTTTTGCATCAGAAGCTGATTTAGAACAGTTAAAAGAAATAAAGACAGCACCGATTGATTTAAGTAAAGTGAATGAAAGTGGTACAGTTGAAGTAGAGTTAAACCTACCGAATGAAGTAAGAAAGGCATCTGCAAACGCGGTAAATGTTACATTACAAGTAGAAAAAATAGAAGAGAAAGTACTAGAAGGTGTAACGATTGCAACGACTTCAGAGGAAGAAGATCCTACATTTATAGATCCTTCTTCAGGGTCTATAAATGTAACTCTAAAGGGATATCCTTCTGACTTAGAGAAAATCACAAAAGATGATTTGGAACTGGCGGTAGAAATAAATAGTACAACCCCTGGTCAATATACATTGCCAATTAAGAATGTGACTGATGCGCAAGTACTAGAGAACATTGAAGTAAGTTTAGAGTTGAATGAAGCAACAATAGAGATCGAATAAACTTGGAATATGGATTGAAGGAGAGAATAATTAATGGGTAAATATTTTGGTACAGATGGTGTTAGAGGGATAGCTAATCAAGATTTAACACCAGAATTAGCATTTAAATTAGGACGTTATGGCGGATATGTGTTAACAAAAGAGACAAGCAAACCAAAAGTATTAATCGGTCGTGATACGAGAATATCCGGTAATATGTTGGAAGGCGCGCTTGCAGCAGGATTATTATCTATAGGAGCAGAAGTCATGCGTCTTGGTGTTATCTCTACACCAGGTGTAGCATATTTATCAAAAGTAATGGATGCACAAGCAGGAATTATGATTTCTGCTTCACATAACCCAGTAGAAGATAATGGGATCAAGTTCTTTGGTGGAGATGGATTTAAGTTATCAGATGAACAAGAAGCAGAGATTGAAGCATTACTAGATAAGGAAGAAGATCATTTACCACGTCCAATTGGTGCAGAAATTGGTCAAATCAATGATTATTTTGAAGGTGGACAGAAATACCTTCAATATTTAAAAGAATCCATTGATAATGAATTTGATGGGTTACATATCGCTTTGGATTGTGCTCATGGCGCAACATCTGGTCTTGCACCACATTTATTTGCCGATTTAGAAGCAGATATCTCAACAATTGGTTCATCTCCTAATGGACTGAATATTAATGATGGGTTTGGATCGACTCACCCTGAGAAGTTACAAGCATTAGTAGTAGAAAAAGGTGCAGACCTTGGACTTGCTTTTGATGGGGATGGGGATCGTCTTATAGCAGTAGATGAAAATGGAGAAATCGTGGACGGAGACCAAATTATGTTTATCATCGGTAAATATTTGAATGAAAAACATCAATTACGTCACTCCACCATTGTATCTACTGTAATGAGTAACATCGGTTTTTATAAAGCAGTGGAAGCAAATAATATGACAAGTAACAAAACGGCAGTAGGTGACCGCTATGTTATGGAAGAAATGCGAAAAGGTGGCTATAACCTTGGTGGAGAACAATCCGGACATATTATTTTCTTAGATTATAATACAACTGGTGACGGGATGTTATCAGGTATTCAATTAGTAAATGTCATGCGCGAAACAGGTAAGAAATTATCTGAATTAGCTAGTGAAATGAAGAAATACCCACAAGTATTAAAGAATATTAAAGTAATGAACAAGAATGAAGTAATGACAAACCCATTAGTATTAGAAACAATTGAAAAAGTAGAAAACGATATGGGTGATCAAGGTCGTGTGCTTGTTCGACCTTCTGGTACAGAGCCACTTGTAAGAGTAATGGTAGAAGCACCAACATTAGAAGATTGTAATAAATATACAGATGAAGTAGTCAAAGTCATCGAAGCAGTAATTGGAATAGAAGAGTAAAATATATAGAGGAGGAGCTAATGATAGCTTCTCTTTTTTTATTTGATTACACACAATCTCTACATGATTGCATATGTTTAAAGTAAGACATTTTACAAATATTGTTGCATGAATGTTCTTTTTCAAGTAAAATGTATTGGTCACGATAAAAATGTGACATAGTCAAAAAATAGAAAGGGGCATCGAATAGATTTGAAGTAACACAAGCGCCAGGGCTTCATAAGGAAGCTGACGAGGTGGAGGATTATCGAATCAGATCGGCGGATACCTCCCGATTGTACATCTCAATCGTTATGTTTTTATTCGAAAACAAGAAAGGCAACTTTTTGTACAAGAATAATGACAAGATGTAATCAAAAAAAACGAGAAAGGGGCAAGCATAACGCCCCGTCAAAAGAAGAGTTGGTTCGTTTGTTTGCCCCTTATCTATTAGGAGGAAACAACACTATGTGCGGTATTGTAGGATTTATAGGACAAAGAGATTCGAAGGAAGTATTATTAACAGGTCTAGAAAAGTTAGAATATAGAGGATACGATTCAGCGGGAATTGCTGTATTAAATGAAGATGGAATGAATATCTTCAAAGTTAAGGGACGTATTGCTGTTTTACGTGAAAAAGTAGACGCATCTGTCATGGCGAATGTAGGGATCGGTCATACACGCTGGGCAACACATGGAGAGCCAAGTGAAGAGAATGCTCACCCACATCAAAGTGCTTCAGAACGTTTTACTTTAGTTCATAATGGTGTGATTGAGAACTATTATGAAATCCGCGATGAGTATCTACAAGGTGTGACATTAAAGAGCGAAACAGATACAGAGATTGTTGTGCAATTAATTGAGCTAATGTATAAAGAAACAAATGATGTATTAGAAGCTTTTCGTAAAGGTTTATCTTTATTAAAAGGTTCATATGCGATTGCATTAATTGATCAACAAAATCCAGATGTCATCTATGTAGCGAAGAATAAAAGTCCACTCTTAATCGGATTAGGTGAAGACTTTAATGTAGTAGCAAGTGATGCGATGGCAACATTAAGAGAAACAGACCGTTATGTTGAAATCGAAGACAAAGAAATTGTTCTCGTGAAAAAAGACAGTGTGGAAATCCAAAAGTTAGATGGTGCAAAAGTCGAAAGAGAAGCATATGTTGCAGAAATTGATGCATCAGATACAGAAAAAGGTACGTACCCACACTTTATGTTAAAAGAAATTGATGAACAACCATTTGTTATTCGCAAAATCATTCAAGAATACCAAGCAGAAGATGATACGATTAAATTAGATGATGATATTCGTCAAGCGATGAAAGAAGCAGACCGTATTTACATTATTGCAGCAGGTACTAGTTACCATGCGGGTCTTGTTGGAAAGCAATTTATTGAGCGCTTAGCGAATATTCCTGTAGAAGTACACATTTCTAGTGAATTTTCTTATAATATGCCATTACTTTCTGAGAAACCACTATTTATCTATATTTCACAAAGTGGTGAAACAGCAGATAGTAGAGCGGTATTAGTTCAAACTAAGGCATTAGGTCACAAATCATTAACAATTACAAATGTTCCAGGATCTACCCTTTCTCGTGAAGCAAATTATACATTACATTTACATGCAGGTCCTGAAATTGCAGTTGCTTCAACTAAAGCATACACTGCACAAATTGCAGTATTAGCAATCTTAGCTGTAGATACTGCAAGAGCAAAAGGAATGGATTTATCATTTGATCCATTACAAGAGTTAGGTATTGTTGCAAGTGCAATGGAGACTTTGACAGATCAGAAAGAAGAATTCGAGCGTATCGCAAAAGAAATGTTCGAAACAGCTCGCAATGCATTCTTTATCGGTCGTGGAATTGACTATTATGTAGTACAAGAAGCGGCATTAAAGTTAAAAGAAATCTCATACATTCAAGCAGAAGGATTTGCTGGTGGGGAATTAAAACACGGTACCATTGCATTAATTGAAGAAGGTACACCAGTTGTTGCAATCTCTACGCAAGAAAATGTTAATTTGTCCATCCGTGGTAATGTACAAGAGGTTGTAGCACGTGGAGCAAATGCTTGTGTCGTAAGTATGAAGGGCTTAGAAAAAGACAGTGATGCATTCGTATTACCACAAGTACATGAATTACTGACTCCATTAGTAAGTGTGATTCCAATGCAGTTGTTATCTTATTATGCTGCATTACACCGTGATTGTGATGTCGATAAACCACGTAACTTAGCTAAGTCAGTTACTGTGGAGTGATTGGAAGTTGAGGGGATGATTATGTTGTCACCCACAATTAATGTTTTTCCATAAGTCTTAATCTCTTTCCGAAAGTATTAATGTTTTTCCGTGAATGGGAGAGGAAAGAGCATTTGAGAGAGACCTTTGGAGAAGATTTGAGGGAAAAATGAAGTGGTTCCGCATCGAATAAAACTTGATATATAAAGGTTTAGAGCAGAAGAGAAGGATATCCTTTTTCCTCTGCTCTTTTTTCTATTTCCTTTCAGTCTTTTCTCTATTACGGAAAAACAATAATTATGCACCGTTATTTGTAAAAGTGGGTTGGAGTTAGGTGTGGTAAAGGATTGGGGACATTTGGGAAAGGAAAGAGATTGATTGTGGGGGGACACTAAGTGAAGAGCAGCAAGAAGGAATACAAAGCACTATTAATGAAGCTATCGAGTGTCAGCTATGGATTTATATAACTTATTATAAAACAAAAAGACTGCATACCTTAAAAGGAAAAATGATTAAGATAAATCCCTTCAAACACAAATAAATACTAGTGAAAATATTAAGTATTTAGCAACCAAAGTCATACTAAAAGTAAAGATTGTTTAAAATCCTGTAATCGGGTATAATATAAATAAAGAGTCATATCATAATAAAAACCGCAGACGCTCCCACGTCTACGGTTACAATAGACCGAACCCTGATTAGAGGGGCGGACACTTAAGAGAATAATCCCTCAGAGCCGAGCAAAGCATATGAGGGATTATTTTTTATCATTTTTATTGGACATGATAAACGCAACTAACATCCCAAAAGAGATCATTAGTGACAAAAACGAAATCATGATTGTCAAAACGTTTTCGATATCCATAGGCGTCACCTCCTTTCCTGAATAAGCATCCAAGAAAGGGTAAATCGGTACGCCACCCCTCATATGAAGTCAATCTATTGTTGTGTTTATTATAGCATATATGTAAGTTTAATAGACTTGTTCGACATTATTTGTGATCTATATTCATTCTTCCATTCAAAAACCTTTTTTCTCTGCTTCATCAGGCATTTTCAGATCGAATTGATAGTACGTTTCACTATCTTGGGTTAATCCTACTTCTTTATGCATATACCCCATCATTCTATCAATGACCTAACTGGATAGGTTACACTTAATTGTGCAACTTTATTACTATGAAAAAAAAGAAAATGAATGAGTTAAATTGCTCTGGAAATAATCTATTAGAATAAATAAAGTCATTCTAAAATGATTAGTTAAGTAATTGAAAGACAGATTATATTAATAATCAACATAATAGTATTAACTTCTGTTGTGAAGAAAAAGAAGGCTGAATAATAAACGGATATCCTTATCAAGGCCTGGGTATATCAGGTTTAACAGTTGTTTATAAAAAAAACTAGTTCCAGTTTACTACCAATCCCTAAATTTATACAATTGTGTATCGTTAGATATAAAAAATAAAAGTAGCTTAGATATATAGAATATCTAAGCTGTTTTGTATTAAGGTTTTTGTGCAATGAAACGAATACGCCAATAATCAGCAATCCAACTATTTTCTTTATAAAGTTGTGGACGTAAAATACATTCACATTCATTATAGATTGCTTCTTTTTCTTCAGTTGTAAGATTTTTGAACATATTGTTACTGAACATTTCAAGCCAGTTTCGAAGCCCATCTTCTCCAACTAAGGGTGTTGGTCGCTCATAATGCTTGATTGTAATTACGTTAAAACCAGCGTTGATAAGATATGCTTCTACTTTTCCTTTTGTTGGAAATACCCAAGGAAATAAAGTGACATCATATAATATGGATAGGCGATTCGATGCCTCCTTTATGGCATTAACAATCGATCGTATATTATTTGCTCCACCTAATTCTGCGATGAAACGACCACCAGGAAGAAGAACGTCATAACAATTTTGAATTACCTTTTGCTGATTTTTCATCCAATGAATCGCAGCATTTGAGAACACTGCATGAAAATGAGGGTTAAAAGAAAAATTCTCACCATTTTGCACGCTAAAATCGATATCAGGATACTTTTCTTTTGCCACGTCAATCATAGATTGTGCAGCATCAATGCCAGTAACAGAAGCCCCTTTTGTTGAAATATCATAAGCTAAATCTCCCGTACCACAACCAACGTCTAAAATATGTTCTCCCTTTTGTGGATTTAATAAGGAAACAAGGTCTTCCCCGAAAGTTGAAACAAAATTGTGCTTGTTATCATAAAGTGAAGCATCCCATTCAGTCATTTTATCATCCCCTTAGGTTATTAAATTTAGATTATCATATCAGATATATTTTAATCTAATAATTAATGTATCTTTTTCTATGAACAGAAGAAATGGGTGGAAAGTGTACAAAAAAGCTAATTCGAGTCACTGTTTTATGGAATACGCACCATTTCATTCAATCAGTTTAATCTTTGATTGAAGCAATCTTCACATAAAAAACATCCTTTTTAATCTGCATTTAATCCCCTACGTTGTGAATCAATATTATAAAAAGAAGGAGCAAATTTAAATTTGTAAGGTTTTTCTTAAGGCTATATAGGAAAGGAAATGAAGAGCAATATAACAAGTGTTCGCAGCAATGAACTATTATAATATGGTGGATAGGGGGGTCTATTACAATTACATAGAAAGTACCGTTAAAATCCATCTAGCAACTTGTATACATGGTTGAAATGGAACCAATTAAACAACAGGACCATTGTTTTGGTATGTCCTTGAAGGGACATTCCCATTTGTTAAGATGTGGGATTACTATGAGCTAGAGGATTACAAATTTTAACACAATTTGATAGGATAGGAGTATTCTTAATATTGAAAAAGCACTTGGATCTTTAATTGTAGGCACTTGGATAACAATAATATTTTATTTTTATAATATGTTTATGCCTAAAAATATTTTATATGTAGTATTTGCTATCCCCTTTATGTACATTACTACTTACTTATTCTAAGAAAATATGGATACCAATAAAATAATTTCACTTTTATATGATTTTCGTTTGTTGGGTGTGATTACGAGAGAGTAAAAGTAACTATGAATCAAACCTTTAGAGCAGAGGAGAAGGATATGCCTTTTTCTTCTGCTCCTTTTTTGTGGACTTGAAAACCCACATCCCCTACGTGTGGTTGTGGGTATTCTGCATTGCAATAGTTTCTGCATTCTCCTGATTAGCTTCCCCATGGCCAGGTCCAAATAGGTTCAATATGACAACACCTGCAAGAATAAGTGCAATTCCTGCGATGCTTGCCATATTAATTTTTTCCTTCCAAATAAGTACGGAAATAATTGTCGTCAAAACAAGTCCTAATCCAGCCCATAATGCATATGCGGTGTTTAATGGAATCGTTCTAAGAGACAAAGATAAAAAGAAAAAGCAACCTATAAAAGCGATAATCACACCTATTGTGGGATATAATTTTGAAAATCCTTCTGATGCTTTTAATAGGGAAGATCCAATAATTTCTCCTATTATTGCAAGTGCTAAGTACAAATATGACATTATAAGTCCTCCTGAATCATGTTCATTAAGTGGCCCAATCCCCTACCATTATTTTCAATTCAGTATACTGCCTAGACGGTTTTTGTGTCAATCTTTTATCATCTCAAAGCAATTTTCGAATTATCACAACAAAGTGACACAAATAAAGAACTTATTTCGTAAATGAGAAATGAAAGAAATTAGAATATTTGATTCTGATGGAATTGGGTCAATAAGTGACTCTAACGAAATTTCTATCAATAATAAACTAGAGATTAAAGTAATGAAAAAGCAATAAGAACTGCAGTGAAGAGAACATCAAATGTCCTTGATACCATTCCTGACTACGATATAATAGTGGAATATAAAGGCGAATTACCTAGCCATGCGATTCATTTATGGTTAGGAGGAGAAAATGAAAAGAGCATTCTAATGTATATGATTGCAGAAGAGGAAATCTATGTAACATCAGCGGAAACTGCGAATCAATTAAGAGAATTAATATTGGAATATGAGGTACAAAATTAATAAAAGAAGGGAATTGGGAATAATTGAATTGTTGCTGTAAGAAAGGAAGAACAAAGGACTTAATCATCGAAGGAGATGTTGGGGAAGATCCATTTTGGTGTAAGAAATGTAAGTGTAATATAGATAGTAATGAAGTACCTATTTCAGTTGATTTAAAGAAGGAATTATTGTCGTGGTCTACAACATATGGGGAATGGATTGATTGGAAAGTGGATGCATTCATTCCTAACGGCATAGAACTAGAGAATGAGTTTAATCATAAAGGTATAGCATTAACGAAGAAAGTACAGCAAGAAATCGGAGATACATATAGTATTCAATTTATAGCTTCTACTAGCGCTAGAATGTATATGGAAAGTAATTTGGATGAGTAAGAAATATTCGTATAGAAGTCACGGGATTTTCAGAATATGAAGTAAAGAAGGTCAAATGAGATGCATGAGAAAATACAGGAGATTATTCATATAACAAAAGAAAAATTTGGACTACATCATTATTTTTTAAAGGAATATCATTTTTATCGAAATGTAAATATGTTCAATGAGACGGTATATGGATTATCGATGGAGTGGTTTCCTGAGAATGTGGTACAAGAAGAGGAAGATGTAATTCCTGATGGTACAGCATCCATCAATTTCAACTTAAAAAGTCATCAATATGAACGGATTATTTTTGTAAATGATCAGTCGTATGCAGTAGATGGTATTAGCTTTACTCATTATAATCAGGCAGAGATTATAAAATGGGTTGAAAATCATACAGGATTAATATATAAAGAACACTTTCAATTGAAAAAAGAAGAGAAAGGAGAACTTCTTTTTACAGCTTGTATGAATGGTGTCGATATAGCGCCATCAGGCTATATTGATATTAAAATCAATCAAGAAGGAAAGTTAACCTTGTTCTCTATACACGGTTCATTTCCTTTCAGAGAACAAGTAGAGGAAGAAGAATATGCCCTTTCTTTAGGTAATCTAGACTTTGTGAAAAGAGAACAATTAAAAATGATAGAATATCCTATATATGAGCAGAAAAAGCTAGATTATATATATGTTATTGAAGAATTATTTATAGAAAATGATGGTATATCAACGATACCTTTTGAATATTATTCCGTAGAAAATAACGGAAAAAAGCTAGATGAAACGTTATATTGGCATGCATCAGTTGAGAAACCATTTAAACGAAACAAAATCAATTGGACGGAAGATATTTCAATAGAACAAGTATTGTCAAAGGAACCTTCTCCAGATTCACGACCGATTACAAACATCGAACAAGACAAATGTATACTAGCAATTAGGAATTTACTAGCACAAGAGTATCCAAATGAATCAGGTCATTGGGTAGTAAAATTCCTTTATCGAGATAAAGGTTATATCCAAGCTGTATTAAAGACCAAAATACAAAATTATCGTTTGTTTCAAAGAAAAATGAAGGTGATAATTGATTCGAATAGTCTACAGGTTGTGAATTATATGGATAGTAAACCGATACTTGAAACGTTTGATCAATTCGAACTCACTGATCAAGTAACGATTACAATAGAAGAAGCATATGAAAAATTGAAAGGTTTCATTGAACTAAAGCCTTATTATGTTTATGACATTACAGAGCAAAAATATATTTTGTGTGGGAAAATGGATTGTCGATATGGTGTGAATGCTTCGACTGGAGAAGTGATCCTGCTATAACTATAAATTAGATTTACAACTATTATTATATAAATTCAGGATACTTTTCGGACTAAAACTATCTAGCGTATATGGGAGGATATGTAATGTGATCAAAGCAGTTATATTTGATTTAGATGGCACTTTACTCGATAGAGATGCCTCAGTACTAAAGTTTATCAACAATCAATATGATAGATGGAAGGAATGGCTTGGTCATATTCCTAAAGAAAAATATATTTCAAGATTTATAGCATTGGATTGTCGAGGATATGTTTGGAAGGATAAAGTGTATCAACAACTTGTTGAAGAGTACACTATTAGAAAGATAACTTGGCAAATGCTACTTGATGATTATGTAGCGGAATTTCATAATAGCTGCATCCCTTTTCCCAATCTGATTGGTATGTTAGAAGCCTTAAAGGATGCTTCCATTCGATTAGGAATCATCACAAATGGAAAAGGACAATTCCAAATAGATAATATAAAATCTTTAGGGATTGAAAAATACTTTGATACAATACTTGTTTCCGAATATGAAGGGATAAAAAAGCCTAACCCAGAAATATTTAATAAGTCATTAAGACAATTAGGTGTTTCTACGAGTGAAAGTATGTATGTAGGCGACCATCCTAAAAATGATATAAAAGGTGCAAAAAATATAGGAATGTTAGGAATATGGAAAAAAGATATACAGTGGGATCATGTGGATGCAGATTTTGTCATTGAAGACTTAAAAGAGTTACCCATCATTATTCAAGAATTAAACAATATGAGAAATAAGAAATGTTGAAGGCCTATCGACAAAGGCAGTCATGGTTCCAAATATTACTTTGAGGAGAATTACGATGAGAATTAGAGAATGGAATGTTGATGAAGCACCACCTATAGATTTATTATTACTCGCTGATCCTTCTCAAAAATTAGTAGATAACTATTTGAACAAAGGATTTTGTTATGTAGCTGATAGTAATGGAGAAATAATAGGTGTATATATCTTGCTACCCATAAGTCCAAGAACAGTTGAATTAGTAAATATAGCTGTTTCTGAGAATGAACAAGGTCGAGGGATTGGAAAGCAATTGCTTAAGGATGCAATTCGTCAGTCAAAAAATAAGGGTTATAACACGATTGAAGTAGGAACAGGGAATTCAAGTATAGAGCAATTAGCTTTCTATCAAAAATGCGGTTTTAGAATTATTGGTGTGGAAAGTGATTATTTTACTCGACACTATGAGGATAAGATTTTTGAAAATGGTATATGGTGTCGAGATAGGATACGTTTGTCCTATGATATACTCAAGTCGCCATTGGATTAATTTTCGTGATATTTGATATATTAAATTAATATAATTGCAGTATTGTATGAAAAAAATAAGAAGGAGTAGATGCAATGACAGAGAAATATCAAGAATATATGGATTCAGAAGAAAAACAACAAAAATTGTACAAAAAGACATTGATTATTGTTATCTTGTCCCAAATTTTTGGTGGGGCAGGTCTTGCGGCGGGTATTACTGTAGGTGCTCTATTAGCAAAAGATATACTAGGAACAGATAGTGTATCAGGACTACCAACAGCATTGTTTACTTTCGGATCAGCAGGAGCGGCATTACTCATAGGGAAAATATCTAACCAATTTGGAAGACGTTCAGGATTAGCATCAGGGTTCCTTGTTGGTGGCCTCGGAGCAATTGGTGTTGTGCTTGCTGCGATGATTGAAAATATCGTATTACTTTTCTTAGCACTATTTATTTATGGCGCGGGATCAGCGACAAATTTACTAGCTCGATATGCAGGTACAGATTTAGCCAATGCGAAACAAAGAGCAAAGGCTATTAGTCTAGCGCTTGTATCTACGACTTTTGGAGCGGTTGCGGGACCTAATTTAGTGGATGTGATGGGAGAGGTTGCTACGGGTATGGGGATTCCTGCCTTAGCTGGACCTTTTATATTAGCAGCATGCGCTTATATTGTTGCTGGTGTAGTCTTATTTATTTTTCTTCGACCAGACCCATTTATTGTCGCAAAAGCCATCGCCGAAAATGAGAAGAAATTAGTTGATGTACATAATAATGAAGGATTAACAAATTCAGATTTTAGCAATCGTCGAGGTATCATAGCAGGGGCCATTGTCATGATTACCACACAGTTTGTGATGGTGGCAATTATGACAATGACACCAATATTTATGGGTAACCATCATCATGCATTACATGCGGTTGGATTCGTAATTGGTCTGCATATCATCGGAATGTATCTACCATCATTAGTAACGGGTGTACTTGTCGATAGAGTGGGACGTGCCAAAATGGCGTATGCTTCCGTAGTGACACTTCTTATAGCAGGAGGGCTAGCGGCTTTCGGTTCGATTGACTCTATTGGATCTATTACTATTGCACTTCTTTTATTAGGGATAGGCTGGAATTTTGGCCTAATTAGTGGTACAGCCATTCTAGTTGATTCAACTTCTACAACTACAAGAGCGAAGACACAAGGGATGGTAGATGTGTGGATTGCTTTTTCAGGTGCAATCGGTGGAGGTATTTCTGGCGTAATTGTAGCTTATACTAATTTTGCAATACTTTCTATTGCGACATCTTTACTTGCTATTCTTATTGTACCAGCAATAATATGGGCAGGAATAAATAAACAAGAACAGATATAAGATGTGGAATTACTTTGATTGTTATTATATGTAAGACATACTTCTGTAACTAAAAAAGTAATGTACTCACTGAATATTGACGCCAAATTCTTCCTCTTGCCACTTTTCATATAGTGTGGTACATTACTTTAGGTAAATAAAATATCGTATAATCCTAGTAATATGGTCTGGGAGTTTCTACGGAGCAACCGATAATTGCTCTACTATGGACGTAGGATGTTAGAAACATTCTATTTTTTGTAACATATGAAATAATACAACGTCTATGGCAATCATAGGCGTTTTTTAATTGATTTTGAAATTATTTGATTAATTATCTATAAATGGAACTGTATCAGAAATATAGTGTACGTTTGTCTAAAAAAAGCTTCTTTACAAAGTGGCGAGTGTATTTACATTGAATTTAACAGACGTCTACTCTCTGATAATCTCCTATTTCTGTAGCATAGTGTATTGATATTGCTCCGTAGAAACAGAAAGGTAGGAGAAGGATGGAAATATTAAAAGATATTTTAGCTGCACTTAGTGGTGTGTTAAATGGATTGCCGCAAGGGCTACTAGCACTTGCCTTTGGCTTTGCGTCTGTTCCGACTGCGATGGCCTTTCTTGTGGGAGCTTTAGGAAATAGCTTCACAGGATCTGTTGCCGTTATATCTTTCCAAGCTGAAACGATTACAGTAGCAGGTGCAATGGGGAAAAATTTACGTGAAAGATTATCGATGATTTTCTTTGGGGCTCTTATCATGTTCATTATTGGCGCATTCGGAGCGTTAGAATGGATAATGGAATGGATTGGTCCGGTAATTACTAACGGTATGATGGCTGGTGTTGGAATCATGTTGACGAAAGTCGCTTGGGACATGGCAAAAGATGATAAGACACCAGGAATTGTTTCCTTTATCACTGGATTAATTACGTATATTGCTACACAAGATTTAGTTTATACGATTACTATATCTGTTGTCTTATCTAGTATTGTCGCATTCTTTGTTCGCAAAGATACTGATAAGGATGCGAAGAAACCATTTGTAGACGACCGTTTTAAGCGGACGAGGTTTGTTATTAATCCAATGGTTATCCGAGGGGCATTAGCAATGGTTTGTCTTAATATTGGTGCAAATATAGCCTTTGGAAACATAAATAGTGATATTGCTGGTAAAGATGTAAATGTGGATACACTTGCAATGATTAGTAGTTTGGCTGATATGGCATCATCCTTTTTTGGTGGAGGTCCAGTGGAAGTCGTTATTTCTGCTACCGCTAGTGCACCAAATCCAGTCTGGTCTGGAGTATTAATGATGGCAATTATGGCGATTATCTTACTACTTAAATTACTACCTAAAATCGGTAAATTTATTCCGACAGCTTCTATTGCTGGTTTTTTATTCGTATTAGGTGCGATTGTAACACTACCAGGAAATGCAGCTGCGGCATTAACTACAGGTGAAGGTTCAGAAGGAATTATTGGAGCTATTACTATGGTTGTCACAGCAATAACAGATCCATTTGTTGGTATGTTATCAGGTGTAGTAATACAATTTCTAATGAATCTATTAGGATTTTAAACAAGGGGGAGCATCATGACAGAAGTATATACACTAACTATTGAAGGTCTTGAACGAAAATTACCAATCATTCCAATTAACGATCATTTAAGTATTGCTAGTTTTGTTATTCTAGGAGATACAGAACTCGTGTGTCACGTGGCTCCGTTATTAGCCGAGAAATTGCCTGAAGTAGATTACATTGTGACAGCAGAAGCAAAAGGAATTCCATTAATACACGAATTAACCAGAGTAATTGGCAAAAAGGAATATATCATCGCACGTAAAAGTGTGAAAGCATATATGGAGAATCCGATTGTTCATAAAGTGAACTCGATTACAACAACTAGTGAACAGATTCTTTGTTTAGATGGAAAAGATGCGAAAGTATTACAAGGAAAAAAAGTCGCTTTAGTCGATGATGTGATTAGCACGGGTGAATCTATACAAGCTCTAGAAGAACTTGTACAAGAAGCAGGTGCTGAAGTAGTAGCGAAAGCAGCAATTCTTGCAGAAGGAGATGCGGCAAACCGAGAAGACTTCATTTTCTTAGAGAAATTACCTGTTTTTGTGAAATAATAGCATATAAGAAAACGGAAGATAGGAAGTGAGACTAATACGTTTCACTTTCTATTATTTTTTACAACATCAGTACTAATGTAAGCGATACTTCACTCTCTTACATTAGTAAAATAGCAAAGAGGGAGAAAATGGAGAAATTTAATAATTTCTTACAAAACAAAGAAACTCATCCGTATCCTATGGACTGCTAAGGTAGATTATTCCTTGCTAGATAAAATGATAACGTTTAACATAATAGATAAGGTGGATTGTACGACGTTTTGGAGAAAGTAATTAATCGCTGACAAAGAGGAGAGATTACATGACAATACATATTGGAATAATTGGTACAGGTTCTTTTGCTAGATTACATGCATCTATCGTAAATGAGATGGAAGATGTCGTGATACGTGGCGTTTGTGGTAGATCTCTAGAAAAAGCAGAGCAAATAGCTAAAGACTATCCGCAGGCGAAAGCATATAATGAATTGACGAAAATGTTAGATAATGAACAGATTGATGCTGCTTATATTTGTGTACCACCGTTTGCACACGGCGAAATAGAAGAATTGTTGGTAGAGAGAGGTATACCATTTTTTGTGGAAAAACCATTATCGACAAATATAGAAATACCTACAACGATACTTAACAAGATAAAAGAGAAGCAATTATTGACATCTGTCGGTTACCACTTTAGATATTTACATGGAACAAGGAAGGCAAAAGAATTATTACAAGATTGTACAATTGGTATGGCAATCGGTTATTGGATGGGTACAATGCCTGAGGTGAGTTGGTGGAGAAAAAATGAGACATCAGGAGGCCAATTTGTAGAGCAAACCACACATATTGTCGATTTAGTTAGATATGTATTAGGTGAAGTGGAAGAAGTCAGAGCGGATTTCGCCAAACGAATGCAACCAGCTAAGGCTGAAATAAATGTATCTGATGTAGGCACTGTCACGCTAAAGATGAGTAGTGGTGCTATTGTTACTATCCATAACACCTGTATATTACCAATAGATTATCAGAATGGACTTGATGTTTATACAGATCGTGGCATTTTACGTCTTAATCAACAAGGTTTGCAGGAAGTTAATCAGGATGAGATAAGAGACTATTCTAATGACTCATCTGTCTCACCATATGAAAAAGAATCACAAGCATTTATTCATGCGGTTAGAACGTCTGACTCCTCACAGATTTTATCAACATATGAAGATGCATGGAAAACACAACAAGTAGCAATTGCTGCAAATCAATCTGCAGAACTAGGCCAAAGTATTAAATTAGCTAAATAATTGGATTAGTCAAAAAAATGATACTTGACATCATGCCATAGTTAGGTGTATTCTAATATTTAAATTAAATACCATAAATTTCCTATCAAGAGAGGTGGAGGGACTGGCCCTTTGAAGCCTCGGCAACGGACTATCTGTATGTACCGTGCCAATTCCAGAAGTGTAATGCTTGAAGATAAGAAGAGAGACAGATTGTAGCTGACATTTTGCCCCTTTTCTTATTTAGAAAAGGGTTTTTTGGTTTTTAAAAAAAAATAAAGTATACAGACAGAATTCACGGTAAGTGTCCTATACACTTTAGCATGTGAAGGGGGGAGAAGAATGACGATACAAGGTAACCAACAAGAATTATTAGATGCTTTGCAAAAATTGAAAAGTAAGCAATGGATTGACTTAACACACACGTTTGGGCCTGATTCACCACATTTTTTTGCATTGCCCAAAGCAGAGATTAACCCATTATTTACGCATGAAGATGGCTTCTTTGTACAACAATTTTCGTTTGCAGGACAATATGGAACACATATAGATGCACCGATTCATTTTGTGCCGAATCAACGTTGGCTAGAAGAATTGGAATTAAAAGAGTTAGTATTACCTCTTGTTGTGATTGATAAATCCAAAGAAGCAGCAGAAAACCATGACTATACGGTAACAGTCCATGATATTCAATTGTTTGAAGAAGAATATGGACAAATAGAAGAAGGTACATTTGTTGCATTAAGAACAGATTGGAGCAAACGATGGCCAGATGTGGAGAAATTCGAGAATAAAGATACAGACGGTAATGCACATGCTCCTGGATGGGGATTGGATGCATTGAAATATCTCTTCGAAGAGAGAAACGTGAAAGCAATTGGTCATGAAACGTTTGATACAGACTCTGCAAAGGATGCAAGAGCAAACGGATCGTTAATTGGCGAATATTATGTACTTGAGCAAGATACATATCAAGTGGAGTTATTAACAAATTTAGATAAACTACCTCCAAAAGGCGGTATTATATTTAATATAGTAGCAAAACCAGAAAAGGCAACTGGGTTTCCAGTGCGTTCTTTTGCAATAATACCTTAAAACAAAAAATAGAGAGGATTGATTAACTATGACAAAAACAATAATTAAAGCACCATTTAAAGCAGACCATGTGGGAAGTTTATTACGACCAGAGAGTTTAAAAGAAGCAAATGAGAATTTCAAGGCAGGTAAAATATCCTATGAAGAGTTACGTGCAGTACAAACAAAAGAGATTGAAAGAATTGTAGATAAACAGATTGAAGTAGGGCTAGAGTTAGTAACAGATGGCGAATTTCGTCGTGGATGGTGGCATCTTGACTTTATGGAGCACTTGAATGGATTTGAAGGATATGTTCCGGAAAAAGGACTTCAATTTCATGGTGTGGAGACTGAAAGATATGATGTACGAAATATTGGTAAAGTTTCGTTTAATGCAAATCATCCATTCATTAAAGATTTCATTGAATTTAAAGAAATTGTTGGAGACCGTGCAGTAGCGAAACAAACGATACCAAGTCCTAACCAACTGTTCCATGCAGGTATTCGTAACCAAGAAGTGTATCCAAACTTAGAAGATTATACACAAGATGTGATTGATACATATCGTGATGTAGTAAAAGCATTCTATGATGCAGGCTGTCGTTATCTGCAATTTGATGATGTGTATATTGCAGGATTAAATGCAGAGCAATTGTTTGCATTTGAAAATTTATCGAGACAAGAATTAATTGATTTATCGTTACATGTTGTGAACAGTGTATTAGAGGATAAGCCGGAAGACTTAATTATTACAACACACCTTTGCAGAGGTAACTATCGTTCGACATGGGCATTTGAAGGAAGTTATGCACATATCGCACCGACACTTTTTGCAAAAGAAAAAGTAGATGGATTCTTCTTAGAATATGATGATGATCGTTCGGGTGATTTCCAGCCATTACGTCATATTGCAAAAGAAGATGGACCACATGTTGTATTAGGATTATTCACATCAAAATTCGGTGAACTAGAGGACAAAGAATTGATTCAAGCACGTATAGAAGAAGCGAGTCAATTCGTGTCGAAAGACAAAATCTGCTTAAGCCCACAATGTGGATTTGCTTCTACGCATCACGGAAATATTTTGACAGAAGAAGAACAATGGAATAAATTAGCATACGTAGTGAAGCTTTCAAAAGAATTACTCGGAAATGAATAAAGTATCTATAATAATAGAATCCCTAAGTGCTCTTAAAGATACAGGCACTTGGGGATTCTTGTTTTTTATAATCAGGTATTATTTTTACTGAACAATTGTATAGAGATTAGAACGACGAAGATAAGACATCCAATGATATCTGTATTGCCCTCTGGATACATAAGCAAAAGGCCTGTTATACATGCGATTAGTCGCTCTATCCAATGAAGCTTTCTATACCAAAATCCGATTAACCCAGCTCCTATTGCAATCATTCCTGCGAATGCAGTAATAATAATCCATGTTATGCCTGTAAAAGTTACATCAATCATTAATAATTGTGGTTGAAAGACGAACATGTATGGAATGATAAATGCGGCAATTGCAAGTTTTGTTGCAATAAAACCGGTTCGGATGGGTTCACCACCGGAGATGCCTGTTGCTGCGAATGCGGCGAGCGAGACAGGTGGTGTAATATCGGCAACGATTCCAAAGAAAAAGACAAACATGTGTGCAGCAAGTACCGGAATGAATAATTCATAAGAATCACTTAATGCCATAATTGCAGGTAGTGCGACAGTTGACGTAATTATATAGTTAGCCGTGGTAGGCGATCCCATTCCAAGTAAAATAGATGTAATCATTGTGAAGAATAATGTGAGTAAAATTAATATAGTTGGGTTACTTGTCATCGTTGCAGCCATGTCTACAAGCCCATTCCCGAGCTTTAAGCCAAGTCCTGTCTTTGTCACTACACCAACAATAATCCCTGCACTTGCTGTGGCTGCGGCAACACCTAATGCAGTTCGTGCGCCATCTGTTAACGCTTTGGATAATTTGTCTAATGATAGTTTTCCTTTGTTATTTAATAAAATATTAGTTTCTTTTGAAAGAAGGCTAACAAGAATAGCGGTAAGTATGCCATATATAGCCGTTCTTTCGATACTAAAACCATGGAACAGGAAAAAGATGATAACAATAATAGGAAGTAAAAGATATAGCTTCTTATATACTCTTTTTTTCTCTGGTAGTTCGTCTCGAGATAGACCAACGAGACCAAGTCGTTTTGCTTCAAAGTGCGTCATCACCCAAATTCCTGTAAAGAAGAGCAAGGAAGGTATGACAGCCGCCTTGGCGATTTCCCAATAAGGTTTACCAGCAAATTCAATCATCAAAAATGCTGCCGCACCCATTATTGGAGGCATAATTTGCCCACCAGTTGATGCTGCTGCTTCTACTGCTCCTGCAAAGTTCCGCTTATAACCTAGGCGTCTCATCATAGGAATGGTATAAGAACCTGATGTAACGGTATTTGCGACAGAGCTTCCTGATATCGTTCCATTGAGTGCACTAGAGAATATCGCTACTTTTGCAGGTCCACCAATTCGGTGACCAGCAATGGCCAATGCTAAATCATTAAAATATAATCCGACACCAGTTTGTACAAGAAATGCACCGAATAATAGAAACAAAAAGATATAAGTAGACGAGACTTGAAGAGGGGTACCAAGAATTCCTTCTGTAGTGAAAAACATAGAGTCGATTAATTGTTGTAAACTAAGCCCACGATGCACGAACATTCCTGGCATATAAGGACCAAATAAAGCATACATCAAAAATGCGGATGCAATGATGACAATTGGTAACCCTACTGCACGGCGAGCGGCTTCTAGAACAAGTAGAATGGCTATAGCCCCAATAATAGCTTGACCAAGATGAATGCCACCGATTTGTTGTACTAACGTTTCATAAAATAATGGCCAATAGGATGTCACCATAATAGATAGGCAAATGAATATCCAATCATACCATGGAATAGAAGTCTTTTTGATTCCCTTTTTTATAGGAAATAACATAAAAATAAGTGTTAACGCGAAGCCTAGATGGACAGTGCGTTGAATATAAGCAGTATATGATCCGAAAAAACCTGTATAGAGATGAAAGAAAGAGAATGCTACTAAAATAATGAAGACAAGCCATCCGAGCTTCCCAGTGAAATGACTTTTACTTGCTTCTGTATCGTATTTTTCTAATAATACTTGTTGTTCTACTTCTGTTAATTGGGTACGATCATGATGATTGGTCGGCATCAATTCTCACTCCTTTCAGGTATTGGAGAAAGGATAATTTCTCTACTTTGACAGTAAACCAGTCGCCAGGGGCAAAATAGTCATTGAAATGTACCATATGTGTATGGTTATCTTTGTACCATTGGAGACGATGGTTTGAGACTGTTTTTCCATTACGAATTTTCATATGTTCAAAGTGTTGATTTAAATTAGATAAATGGTATGTCCCATTTTGATAGTCAAATGTCGCTTGGCCTTCCGCATTAGATGGCATTCCGATTCCAAATTGCTCATAGATCATATCTGTTTGAACGATTTCCATTTCGTTTGTAATCATGTATTTTTCCTCGACATCTGTTAGATGAATAGAATGTGTAAATATAATAGTAAAGCAATCTCCAGGTTCTAGCGGTAGAAATGCTTCTATATTGGATGTATTTTCTTTATAAAAAAGCAATGCAGTCTGGGATGGAGTTGTAAGGAGGAATGTTAGTCCGAGCATACATATAACAACAAATAATAGGATTTTATTTCTCATTTTTATCACTTAGCACATGTATTCACTTCACTTTCTCTGTGATGTGAAACAAGTCGACAGCAACATCATCTAGTTGTGTGTCGACTTGTTTTGAATATTATTCTAAGACGCCGACTTCTTTAAAGTATTTTTCTGCACCGGGATGGAAGTCAATACCGATACCAAGAGCACCATTTTCTTTTGTAATAAACGCACCTTTACTATGTGATATACTATCTGCGTTTTCGTATATTGCTTTTGTAATGTCATATACCACATCTTCTGATAAGGAATCTGTTACAGCAAGCATTGCACCAACGGCCACTGTTGTAATATCTTGATCAAGTCCACCATACGTACCACCTAGAATAGTGTCCTTTGCATAATATGGATATTTTTCTACAAGTGCCTCTATTTTATCTTCTTCAATTGGAACAATAGAAATATCGACACTAGCACCAAGCCCTTCTACTGCTCCAGTTGGCGTACCAGCTGTGATAAATGCTGCATCGATATTTCCATCTTGGATGCCACTTGTAGACTCACCAAAGTCTAAGTGTTGTGTCTCTATATCATCCATTGTCATCCCATGTATTTCTAGAATTTGTTCTGCATTAATGTATGTCCCAGAACCAGGAGCCCCAACAGATACAGTCTTCCCCTGTAAATCTTCTACAGAATCAATTCCTGTATTTTTTGTCGTGACAATTTGAATCGTTTCAGGATATAATGCACCAATTGCTTGTACATTCTTGACAGGATTATCTTCGAAAGCATTCGTTCCTTCTACAGCAAAAGCAACCACATCTGTCTGCACAAATGCAAGTTCTGCTTCCTCATTTTGTAGTGCGACAACATTATCTGCTGAGGCATTAGAAGAGAGTGCATCTGTCTGAATCCCAGTTTCATTTTTAATAATTGTAGCCATTTCCCCACCTAAAGGATAATACGTACCGCTTGTTCCACCTGTTAGCATTGTTAGGAATTCTGTAGCGTCATCCTCTTCCGTTTCTTCTCCATTATTGCAAGCTACTAAAAATAGTGCCATTGCAATAATACCAATATAAACAATCAACCATTTCCCCTTTGTCATTTCCCTATTTCCCCCTTTATTCTTCACACTAAAATGGTTCATATAAAGTTATTGAAAAGGTATCCGAAATGTGTGAAGGTAATATATTGTATGTATACGTATTCATATTCTATAAATGCATTATTTTAGTAAAAAGTATGTTTTCTAAAGTGAGAGGATTTGTTTTAGATGAGGAAAGAAGTAATAAAAACAAGAACTATTATTAAAATAGTTCTTGTTAATATAAGCCATTATTTTGCAATAAATTGTTGTGTCCACACATTTCCATTGCCCACATATCCAATCCCAATATGTGTAAAGTCTGGATTTAGAATATTTTTACGGTGTCCTTCACTATTCATCCAAGCTTGTACGACTTCTTCTGGTGATTGTTGTCCCTTTGCAATATTCTCCCCAGCTGTTCGGTAGCTAATGCCATATTGTTTCATCATGTCAAATGGTGAACCATATGTTGGGCTTTGGTGACTAAAATAATTATTCTCCGCCATATCCTTCGATTTTTCTCTAGCAACTTTGCTTAATGCTTCATCTAACTCTAATGGAGATAATCCAGCTTTCTCTCTTTCAGCATTGGTAAGCTCAATGACCTCTAATTCAAATTGATTTAATTCACTACTTACTTGTTCTTTATTCGTTGACTCATCTTCTTGTGTCACTGACTCTTCTTTGGGCGTTTCTGTCGTTGTATTACTATTTGTTTGCTCTTGTTGATAATGTGAATCTGTGTTCACTTCTACTTTGTTTTCTGTATATTTTGTTAACCATTGTTGAAGGTAGGATTGGATTTCCTCTTTATTATAGAAATAATGCGAATTGTTATTCGTATCGATTGTTTTTACATTTATATTATGCGAAAAACCACTACCAAATACGATTGTTGAAATGAGCAATGCGCTAATACCTATTTTTTTAATCATGTTTTCTTCACTCCTTTTGTTTTGTTCTCTATCATTCTAGCACGGGTTTTTCTGTAATATTTGTGGATGGATTTGGTAGATAGATAATGTAGGAGAAAAAGCCGTGATGATAATACCTTAACAGAGAATTCATTGGTTATATTCATCAAAATGTATAGATATTACCAATGAAAGACGCTTGACAACATTTGGGTGGGGAAATGGTGTCATCTATACGTTACGTCATTGTAATAGAAATAGATGTTTTGTCATCTTTTAATTGTTTCGATTCATTCAGGGTACGAAGAAACATAGTGAACATCTCCAACATTGTGCTATACTTAAAAGAAAAATTAGGTGAGAAATCATGATTCAAAAAAGATTATCAGATAGTGTAGCGGATGATATTATGGCAATGATTGCGATAGAGAAGCGCTTTTTACCTGGGGACAAGTTGCCGAATGAAAATGAATTTTCTGAACAACTTCATGTTAGTAGAACAACGCTTAGGGAAGCAATTCGTATATTAGTAACAAATGGTATTCTAGAGATTAGACGCGGAAAAGGAACATACATAAAAGAAGATATTGATACAGATAATTTAGAATCGTTAAGTTTTCTAACAGAGGCAAAAATAAACGCAACAGATTTATACGAAATGCGATTAATATTTGAGCCTGAAGCTGCTTATTATGCAACACTTAGAGCGAGTGATATTGAATTAAAGAGAATCATAGAATATGGCAAACAAATTGAGCAAAAAATAAAAAATAATGAAGATCGAACCGTTGTAGAACAAAAATTTCACCAATCTATTGTGAAAGCGACACATAATGAATTTATGGAAAAGCTTATGCCTGTCATCTATCAAGCAATTGATAAAGGGGTCATTTTATCTAAAAAGAAGCAAATGGCGATTAAAGATACAATCAATGACCATCATATGATTATGGAATTTATGAAGAATCGCAATCCAGAAGGTGCTAGAAGTGCGATGAGAATCCATATATTACATGCAATACGCGAGCTTGGAATCGAGAAGGAAGAGAAGACATCACAGTGAAAAGTGATGTCTTTTTTGTAAAATTTAAATTTGTCATACAACACTATTGACAGTAGACAACATACGTTTTAAAATATGTAAAACAAAGTTATTTTAATATAATTGAACAATAGATACATAGAGGGAGTGTAGGGAAATGAGAAGTGACATGATTAAAATTGGGGTAGATCGTGCACCGCACCGTAGTCTTCTATATGCTACAGGTAAAGTGAAAGCAAAGGATTTAGGGAAACCTTTTATTGGTGTATGTAACTCTTATATTGATATTATACCTGGACATGTGCATTTGCGTGGATTTGCGGATGTCGTAAAGGAAGCAATCATTGAAGCTGGCGGTATTCCTTTTGAATTTAATACGATAGGTGTAGATGATGGAATCGCAATGGGGCATATTGGTATGCGTTATTCTTTACCAAGTCGTGAGTTAATTGCAGATAGTGCTGAGACAGTAATTAACGCACATTGGTTTGATGGGGTATTTTATATTCCGAACTGTGACAAAATCACACCAGGTATGTTAATGGCAGCAGCTCGTACCAATGTTCCTTCTGTATTCGTTTCAGGTGGACCAATGGAAGCGGGAGTAAGTTCTGATGGAAAACAACTTTCATTAACATCTGTATTTGAAGGTGTCGGCGCATATAAAGCAGGTAAGATGACAGAAGAAGAATTCAATGATATTGAAGCAAACGCATGTCCAACATGTGGTTCTTGTTCAGGTATGTTTACAGCTAACTCGATGAACTGTTTAATGGAAATGTTAGGTGTAGCTTTACCTGGTAATGGTTCGATTGTTGCAACAAGTGTGAAACGTAAAGACCTTATCTACGAAGCAGCAAAGCATCTTGTACGTATGGTAAAAGAAGATGTGAAACCTCGCGATATTATTACGAAAGAAGCGATTGATGATGCTTTTGCATTAGATATGGCTATGGGTGGATCGACGAATACAGTGTTACACACATTAGCGATTGCTCGTGAAGCAGGAATCGAATACAATATTGAGGATATCAATAAAGTAGCTGAACGTGTGCCATATTTAGCAAAAATTATGCCAGCATCAGACTACTCAATGGACGATATCAATCGCGCAGGTGGAGTGAGTTCGATTATTAATGAATTAACAAAAATCGAAGGCGCGATTCATCCTGAACGTATGACGATTACTGGAAAGACAATGGGCGAATTGGTGAAAGATTATGAGATTACAAATAACCACGTAATTCGTTCAATTGATAATCCCTATAGCCCTGTAGGTGGTCTATCCATTTTATTTGGTAATATTGCTCCAGAGGGTGCGGTAATTAAAGTAGGTGCAGTAGATCCTTCTATTCAGACGTTTGAAGGAAAAGCGATTGTGTTTGAATCTCAAGATGAGGCACAAGAAGCGATCGATAATGGAACAGTGAAAGAAGGGCATGTGGTTATTATTCGTTATGAAGGTCCTAAAGGTGGTCCAGGAATGCCAGAAATGCTTGCACCAACTTCAGCCATTATGGGTAGAGGATTAGGTAAAACAGTAGCTCTACTTACAGATGGACGTTTTTCAGGAGCTTCACGTGGTATTTCTATCGGTCACATTTCTCCAGAGGCTGCAGAAGGCGGACCAATTGCTCTTGTAAACGATGGTGACATTATTAAAATTGATTTACCAAACCGTACATTAAATGTGGATGTTTCTGATGAAGAATTAGCAGAACGTCGAAAATCTTTAAAACCATTTGAACCGAAAATTAAGAATGGTTGGTTAGGTAGATATTCTAAGCTTGTAACAAATGCGTCAAAAGGTGGCGTAATGGAAATTTAAATAAATACGAAAAGCAGTTTCATTTTGGAGTACACGATGACAATGTGCATCCTTGATGGAACTGCTTTTTTTTATTAGGACTACTTCATAAAAAGTAATATTCCTTTTTGCCTAAATTTTATCTCCATTAAAGATAGAGTTTTTTACTATTACATAATCTACATAACGAATGGCATCTAATGTTTTTCCACCTGCATAAGAGATAGAAGATTGTAAGTCTTGTTCCATTTCCGTTAATGTATCCTGAAGAGCTCCTTTATGAGAGACAAGCATTTTCTTACCTTCGACATTTTTCTTTTCGCCTTTTTGGTATTCAGATGCTGAGCCAAAATATTCTTTATACAATTGACCATCTTTTTCGATTGTCACACCAGGAGACTCTTCGTGACCAGCAAATAAAGAGCCAATCATGACCATGGATGCACCAAAGCGAACGGATTTAGCAATATCCCCATGTGTACGGATACCGCCATCTGCGATAATAGGTTTACTAGCAGCTTTTGCGCACCAACGTAAAGCGGCTAATTGCCAACCACCTGTTCCAAAGCCTGTTTTCACTTTTGTAATACACACTTTACCTGGCCCGATTCCAACCTTTGTTGCGTCAGCACCAGCATTTTCGAGTTCTCGAACTGCTTCAGGTGTCCCTACATTTCCAGCAATAACAAAACTTGTTGGTAAATGTCTCTTGATGTGTCGAATCATCTCGATTACTGCATTAGAGTGGCCATGTGCAATATCAATTGTAATAAATTCAGGTACTAATTCTTCATTAGCTAACATTTCAATGAATGAGTATTCTTCTTCTTTTACTCCTACACTGATAGATGCATATAAGTTTTTGCTGTGCATTTCTTGAATAAATGATGCTCGCTTTTCTGGTTCAAAGCGATGCATGACATAAAAATAATGATTCTCCGCCAAATAAATTGCAATTTTTTCATCAATAATTGTCTGCATATTTGCAGGTACTACAGGTAATTTAAATGTGTAGTTTCCCAATGTTACAGAAGTGTCGCATTCTGCACGGCTATTTACAATACATTTATTAGGTACTAGCTGAATATCTTCATAATCAAATACGTTATCCATTTTTTCTTCCTCCAACTATGTGTAATAATGTGTAGACTAAAAAATCCTAACTATAAATGGGTAGACGTATGCTACCCATTCGTAGTTAGGATATATCGGTTCCTAGTAGAGACTCTTAGACCATCTTTCTAAGAATATACGAATGTAATATAATTGGATTTGTGTTACCGATAATCATTATATACGAACTTTTATTGAATGTAAACATTTTAATGTTCGTTTATAAAAGATAATTAAACGAAAATTATAAAAAATAGTATAAAAACTCTTGTAAAAAGCAAATTGCCTTATATAAAAAAGAAACGAAGGATGCTGTTTAACACACAGCTCTTCGTCTCATGGAATAATAATTAATTCACTTTTACTAATTGCCATTGTTGATTCAAACCGTTATGATCGTCATATTGAAGAATATCTGAGCCATTTGTTGTTCCATAGCCATCTAGAACTTTTCCTGAATGTCGATTGATAATTTTAACATATCCATTGCCTATTTGTTGTATTTGCCATTGTTGATTTTCTCCACCTAAGTAGGAATATTGTACAGCATCTGCACCGTTATTGTTACTCCATTCAAATATCTCTAACGCTTTGTTACTATTGACATTGATTATCGAATAATAGCCATTTCCTAAGTCATTTAATCGCCATTGTTGATGCAAGCCACCATTATCTGTCCATTGTATGACATCAGCACCATCACTTGTACTCTTAGCTAATACTTCTGCTACTTTACCAGAAGCACGGTTGACTAATTTATAGATGGAGCCACTTTTTACTGCCGCTAAATGAGCATCTAACGTTGGCCAACCAAAAGCATCCCAGTATAAATCATTGATTAACATTCGATGTACCCCATTATTTTGTGTATCATAGCCATGTCTTACTAGTATATTATTATTCAAGATATCTTGGTGTCCAGTACCCACATATTGTCCTAATCCATCTTCTAAGATAGTACCGCCACCGTGCAACATATCTATTCCATTCTTATCTAAATAAGGGCCTGTAATGTTAGTAGAGCGACCATATGCAATTTTGTATGTGCTATTTACACCACTACAACATTTATCAAAGGAAACAAATAAATAGTAATAGCCGTCTTTGTATGTAATGCTAGGTGCTTCAATTGCGTGTTCAGGGTGATCTGGGCGTGCAGCAATAGAGTATAAATTTCCAATTGGTTTCATTGTATTAGGGTCTAGCTTTGTTAATTTAATTCCACTCCAAAAGGAACCAAAAGAGAGCCAAGGTTCGCCATTCTTATCAATTATTAAATCTCCGTCTATCGCATTATAATTGTTAGCAGAAGTAGAACGAATAACTAAGCCATCATCTCGCCAATTACCTGATTGAATAGATTCAGTAGAAGTTAATCCAATTAGTGAGGTATTTGATCCGAATGAAGATACGGAATAAAACACCCAGTATCTTCCGTTGTAATATTCGACATCTGGCGCCCATTGGTGTTCGACAAAATTAGGTACGTAATTACTCCACCAATTTAGAGGTTGTGGAAATATAGAAGGTGTTTGGGACCAATGCGAACCATCATTAGATGTTAGAACTTTTAATCCTTTTCCTTCACCAGTTCCAAATGCCCACCATGTATTTCCTTCTTTAATTATACTAGGATCGTGTAGTCTAAGGTCACCACTAAGTTGTTTAAAATCAGCGGATACGATTTGTGGCAACAAGATAAATAATACAAATACAAGTAATGTCATTTTCCATTTGAATTTCACTTTATTACCTCCTATCACCACCATGTGAGTAAATGTGGCGAATATACTTTTTATGCTTATTTGGATAGCTGAAATTTCGACAAATCTCGTTATATACCTTAAAATTTAATCATCTTGTGAAAGCGTTGTCAATGAAAAATAGGAAAATGAGGAGTTTAGCCTAGGTATTATATAAATCTTTGTTTTTATATGAAACAAAAGACTTCCGTCTATATATTTAGACGGAAGTCTTTATCTAGTAATCTAGTTATTGTATTAAACACTTTCTATTGCTTTAGTAATTGCTGTATCACCAGTCACAACTTGAAATCTTTTTCCAATAGTAGATGGATGCTTTAATGATTCATAAATCACTTTAGCGATATCCTCTCTAGGAACTTCGCCGCGTTCTACTTTTGATGCTAGTGTGACATTGCCTGTACCAGGGTCATTTGTAAGTGCTCCAGGATGGATAATGGTATAGTCTAAACCTGAAGCTAATAGCCATTCATCCGCATAGTGTTTTGCAACAATATATGGTGCAAAATCTTCATTAGCAGCTTGAATTGCTTCCCGGCTTGTATCAAATGAACTGATTAGGATAAATCGTTTTACACCTGATTGTTTTGCAGCTTCTATTGTTTTCACTGCACCATCAAGGTCAATCATCAACGTCTTATCTTTACCTGTCTTCGGACCAGAACCTGCTGCGAATACAACAGCGTCTATATCTTCTAGTGCATGCACTATTCTATCAACAGAGTCTTCTAAATCTACAATAGCTGTATCTACATCTTGTTCGTGGAAATAGGCAGCTTGCTCTTGTTTTCGAATCATTGCTTTTGCTGTCATCGAATCATCATTTGCAATCAACTTCACTGCATGTTTGCCGATTTGTCCGTTTGCTCCAACTATTAAAACGTTCATATTATTCACCCTTTCACTAATTGTTTACAACAACCATTGTAAAGGCTATAAGTGGAAAAGTTAAATAATTGAACTTATATCCCTAATAAATGGAAGGATAAAAGCGATTATAAGAACATCTTTTCTAACTCTAATGGCTCAATATAGTTTCCATCTTTATATGCGCGCATATTGCCACCTGAAATTTCATCAATGAGAACAATTTGTTTGTTCTCTCCTGCACGGCCGAATTCAAATTTTATATCATATAATTCGATGTTTTTCTTTGCTAATTCTTCTTTTACTACATTACCAATTTGCTGTGTAAGGCTTTTTAATTCCTTATATTCCGCTTTTGTAAGGATGCCTAACATGTCTAATGCATCTTCTGAAATTGGTGGATCTTCGCGTTCGTCATCTTTTAATGTTACTTCAACAAACCCATCAAGCGCTTGTCCTTCTTCTGCATAAAGACCATATCTACGCAAAAAGCTTCCAACAGCTCTATAACGGCAAATCACTTCAAGCCCTTTTCCAAAAACTTCAGCAGGTGTCACAGTCATTGTCGCTTGATTGATATCTGCATCAATGTAATGTGTCGGAATTTTTTTTTCTTTTAAAATCTCAAAAAAATGTTTGGTTAATTTTAACCCAGCTCTTCCTGCACCTTCTATTGTTAATCCAACACTATTAGCACCAGGATCAAAAACACCATCTACACCTGTTACGTCATCTTTAAATTGTAATAAATAATTGCCATCTTCTAATGCATAAACATCTTTTGTTTTACCTGTGTATACTAATTCCATGATTATTCCCCTTTACTATTTTCATTTTTGCATGTAATAAGTTGTCTTCATGTATATGTAATTCTCATTCCATCTTAATATTGAATCAATGGAATTACAAGTGAATCACGCATGCAATATAGCTTGCATAATCGGGTCTGTTTTACTGATTTCTAATGCTTGTTGGCGGTAGATTTCCTCATGTAAATAAGTGTAACGATTTGGCTTAATAGAATAAGATTTAGTAATTGCTAGTTCAAATTCCGCGCGCTTTATTCCAAGTTCCTTCACATGTTCAAAAAAGCCAGTACGGGTAAATACTTTTCGCATTCGCTCGCTCCGGTGTGTTTGTACCATTGACATCAGATATGTTGCTACACCGACTTGGACACCATGCATCTGAGGTTTTTCAGAAACTTTATCTAATGCATGTGAGATGAGGTGTTCGGAACCGCTAATAGGTGAACTGTTACCACTAATGACTGTAGCTATTCCACCCATTGTAAGGGAGCTGACTAGTTCTTTTAGAAAAATAGGTTGCTTGATATCATCCATTGGTGTCCGAATGAAACTATTCACTGCTTTTTTGCTTAGCATTGCAGCGAAATGATTGACTGGGGCTACTTGATGTTGTTCTTCAAAATCCCAATCGTATAATGCAGTGATATTCGACATTAAATCCCCTACACCTGCCAAAATCAGACTGCTAGGTGCCTGCTTAATAATCTCTAAATCCGCAATAATGCCATAAGGCACCTTCGCGGGAACAGTTGTTTTCTTGCCATTAACAAGTAAGGAGCAATTACTACTAGCGAATCCATCATTAGAAGCAGATGTTGGCATACTGATAAAGGGAATTCTTTTGAGATAGGCAATATATTTCCCATAATCTATGCACATTCCTCCGCCTATAGCAATCATTGCATCATATGGTCCAATAGAGTACGACATCGTCACTAATGTGTGAATTTCTACATTGGAATCTAATAGGATGCAATCAGCGTGTGTATGTTTTAATAATTGCTTTACTTTTTGACTGTAATGGTCAAATGTAAATGAATCAAATAGTATATACACATTTTGAAAATGATTTCTTTGTAAAATTACATCTAAATCAACTAAAGCATGATTTCTTATTTCTAATATGGCGGGTATTGGGATATTGCTAATAGGTTGCGTCATACTTCACACTCCGAAAACAGATTTTATACCTTTAGTATATTACATAAATTTTACAAATAAATTGCGATTAAGTAAATAATGTTTAATTTCTTTTCTAAAAGGTATAGTTTGCATATATTCATTTTATTATGAGAATTTGGAGGTGTATAGGATGAATCTAATGCGAGCGAAAGATATTAAAGATGATCCAGTGATGAAAGAAGTGTATTACGATGGTAAACAAGTATACATTGTAGATGTAGATGATCAAGCGCAAAAAGCACTAGTTCGCTTCACAAAAGAATCAGAAGATACATTTCAAGTAAATGTACAAGACCTAGAAGAAGCAGAATAGTAGAGGAGTGAAATAATTATGGATATGTCAGAATTACCAAATAGCCCGATGCCAAAACAAAAACAAGCTCGTCAACCAGGTATTGAATCAGAAATGAAACCAAGGCCTCATCAACCAGTTCATTATAAAGGCTCAGAAAAATTAGCGAACAAAGTTGCATTAATAACTGGTGGGGATAGTGGAATCGGTCGAGCAGTTGCAATTGTTTATGCAAAAGAAGGAGCAGATGTGGCAATCTCCTATTTAGATGAGCATGATGATGCAGAAGAAACAAAAAAGCTTGTCGAAAAAGAAGGGGCAAAGTGTATTCTTCTTCCAGGAGATATTAAAGATCCCAATCATTGCGAGAAATTAGTGGAAGAAACTGTATCGCAGTTAGGGAAAATTAACATTTTAGTCAACAATGCAGCGATTCAATATGTGAAAGAAGATTTGCTAGATATCTCTAATGAACAATTTGAAGAAGTATTTCAAACAAATTTCTTTTCTCAATTTTATTTAACAAAAGCTGCTGTAAAAAACATGAAAAATGGAGATACCATTATAACAACTTCATCTATTAATGCCTTTAAAGGAAATGGAATTTTAATAGATTATACCGCAACTAAAGGTGCTATTACTGCTTTTACAAGAAGTATTGCATTAAATTTAGCTGACAAAGGTATTCGAGCAAATTCTGTTGCCCCAGGACCTGTATGGACACCATTAATTCCAGCTTCGTTTGATGAGGAAGCTGTTGCGGAATTCGGTAAAGGTGGTTTGTTTAATAGACCAGGTCAACCATCTGAACATGCGTGGCCATATGTCATGTTAGCGTCAGATGAATCATCTTATATGACTGGTCAAACGATTCATATAAATGGTGGAGCATGGACCTCATCATAATTCCAATTGTAAAAATAGTGTAAATATGAAAAATAATGTTGATAATTTGTAGGTAAGTATAGAGAGAATGTGGACACATTTCCATAAATTTGGAGTGTGTTCTTTTTGTGTTAAAATAGAGAAGGCTTACATTATTTACTTGAAAAAAATTAATACACGAAATGGAGGAGTTTGATGATTAAAGGAATCCATCATGTGCAAATTACAATACCGAAGGGAGAGGAAGAAAAAGCGAAAGCATTCTATTGTCAAGTACTCGGTTTAGAAGAAATAGAAAAACCAACATCACTACAAGGTAGAGGTGGATTTTGGCTAAAGGTAGGTACACAAGAAGTGCATGTGGGAACAGAAGATGGTTTTGATCGTTATACGACAAAGGCACATCTTGCATATGAAGTAGAAGATTGCAAACATTGGCATGCCATTATTCAAGAACAGGGACTTGAACTCCAAGAATCTGTTCCTATTCCAGGCTATGATCGATTTGAATTTCGCGATCCCTTCGGAAATAGAGTAGAGATGATTCAAGCAATTCCAGAATGAACTACTTTATAAAAGAAAAGAGCTCTTCTGTATAATTTAAGTAGGGAATAAGCGTTGAATTGCTGGAATTCAATGCTTATTCTTGTTACAAAATCAAGGTTCGTTTTAATATTGACGTATTAAATGTTATCTAAAAATTTTTTCACCTCATTTGGTGATTGCAAAATAACAACTTGTTTTACCTCTTTTAAGTGTTCCAGCTTATTGAGAATCTCTGGTCTTTTCGTTTTTGGATAGTTCCATATCCATTTTAGAAAGTGTACATCAATTCTTTCCTTGCAGCCTTCCCCCATATCTGGCCTAGTTCTATTTCGGTACTGAATCATTCTTTTCAAAGCACGATAGACACAAATTATCCTAGGAAGATCAAGCAAAATGATTGTATCGGCTGCATGGAGCCTTATATCTATTGTACCACCATAGTTGCCGTCAATAATCCATTCTTCTTTACTCACTAAGTCTTTTTGAATGCTTCTTTGCTCATCTCTAGATATTCCAACCCAGTTAGGTTTCCAATACAAAGCATCGAGGTGGTAAACATTTATTTTGAGCTTATGACCTAATTGACGTGCCAATGTAGATTTACCTGCACCACCTGAACCAATAAGTATAATTTTCCTCATTATATCTCCCCTTATTGACTAATGATGTCTCCGTAAGTGAATGGTATTTTGTATACCTATAACTACAAATACGATGAAAAATAGAAAACTAATGATATGAAAGATACTTGCACTTTTGAATAGTTGGATGAATGCACCACCGAGCGTAGGACCGATTAGACTTCCGATGCTAAAAAAGACCCCGCACAACAAATTCCCTGTTGGTAATAAATGCTTTGGCGTAATATCTGTCATATAAGCAATGCCTAAAGAAAATGTCGAACCAACGAACATTCCAGCCATAAACAAACAGATAATTAGACCATAGTAATAGGTTTCCAAGAAACTTGCGGTTAGAAAAAGCGCACACCCAAGAAATAAAACAACGGTAAGTGTATTGCCTCTTCCAAATTTGTCACTGCACATCCCTAGAGGTAGTTGAAATACTATGGTTCCAATAGCGAATGCTGCTAATAAGGTAGAAATATGATTCACTTCTAAGCCAATCCGCAAGCCGTAGATAGGAAAATTACCATTTAGTGTAGTTTCTAAAAATCCATAAGTAAATGGAGGAAGGAAAGCAATCCACCCGTATTTCCAAGCTTGGTAAAATCGTTTAAAAGTATCTTTTGTTGAATTCAGATACACATCATAGTCAGGTTTTTCATTAGTTAAAGTAAGTAAAAACAACCATCCAATTAAACTAATAATGGAAGATAAAATAAATGGTAATGCTTGATGTATCGTGATTAGCGGTACCATTAATGGTCCTACCGCAAAACCAATTCCAAAGAACAAGCCATAAATAGCAATATTCCGACCCCGCTTGTGTTCTGGTGAAAAAGCTGTAATCCATGTTTGTGCAGCAAAATTCACTGCATGATCTCCAATGCCGATTAATAAGCGTAATAAAAACCAAAATCCAATACTTTTCCATAATGGAAACATTAGTAAAGAAATACAAACAAGTAAGCCACCGAATACAATAATTGGTTTATATCCATATTTTCTAAGTGGTTGTTCCATAAAAGGGGACGCTAACAATACGCCAATATACAGACTTGTGGCATGAAGACCATTCGTGACGGATGACACACCACTATTCTCAAAAATAACGGCAATTAAAGGGAGAAGCATCCCTTGACTAAATCCTGAAATTGCAACAATCGTTACTAATATCCAAAATCTTCGATGAATTTTTTCCATGATGATCCCATCACTTTCTTTCAAGTTATCCTCTATATGATACTGTGATAATGCTCGTATTGAAATACAAATATAGATTAATCTTCATTAAAGATGGTAGCATAATAGTTATTCCAAGGCTGTGCTTCTTCTATTTGACAAGCTAATTGTAGTAATAAGCCATCCTCGCCTTGTTTACCAAAGAAATGCGTACCTATAGGTAATCCATTTGATGAAAAAGATGTAGGAACACTCATTGCTGGTTGTCCGGTAGCATTTGCAATGGGCATATATGGATTATAATTCAACATATTTTGTAACATGGTTTCATAGGCATTACCGTTATATGTTGCATCTGCACCTATTTTTTTTGGTAATTGATTTAAAGTCGGTGTCATCCATATGTCGATATCATTAAAAAACTGTAAGAATTGTTGAGCTGCTGTGTGCACATAGACTCGAGAATTCTCGTATTCGACTGCAGATAATTTCTCTGCAAATGTAAGAATATCATAGGTTAATGGTTCTACATTAAATGTAGTGATAGGCTTTTGTGCAAATTGTCCTGAATGTCTAATAGCAACAGCTCCTGTAGCCATCCAAATATGGATAAAATGATGGGCTAATTGTTCCATATCAATTGGAGGCATGACTTCAATTACTTCATGTCCCAATTGCTCTAACAAAAGAATGGTTTGCTTATAATTAGTAATGGTTTCTTCATCAAAGTTTAAGGATGGATGATCGTATTTTACCCCAATTCTTAATTTTTTAGGCATATGATGTAATTGAGATAAAAATGTTTCCTCCGTTTTATGTATTGGATATAATTGGTTGTTTTGCTTATTCACAATAATGTCTAATAATACTGCACTATCTCTAACTGAACGCGTGAGTGCATGACTGATGGAATAGTGATTGATATAAGGAGAATATGGTAATAATCCACGACTAGGTTTTAAACCGAATAGTCCACATGCTGAAGCAGGGATTCTTATGGAACCACCACCATCACTTGCATGCGCAAAAGGAACAAGTCCAGCTGCAACGGCAGCCGCAGCACCACCACTAGAACCACCTGGTGAAAAATCCAATTGCCATGGATTTTTAGTTGCTCCATACAATTTCGGTTCTGTTGTAGGCAGTAAGCCAAATTCAGGTGAATTAGAAATTCCAACAATGGTTAGGCCTGCTTGCTCATACTTATCCACTAATGGATCATTGCTTTCCGCGGTGACTCCTTGTTGTAACAAAGAACTGTTGGTATATGGTTGGTTTCTAATCGCATTTAATGATTTGATTAGAAATGGTAGACCTGCAACAGGGCTTTGAGAAAGTGTGATTGCTTCTGCTTGTCTTCTTGCTTCCTCAAACATAGTATGTACAATCGCATTTAATGAAGCGTTATATTTCTCAATTCGATTAATATAATAGTCTGTTAATTCCAATGGTGTGAATTGTTTCGTATCTAGTAATTTCTTTTGTGCTAAACCATCTAATAAATGAATACAAGTGCTCAATATTGTCTACCCCCTTCTTTCAAGTATAACAAAAAAAGAGCAGACAGAATTATTAACTGTCTACTCGGTTGTTCTATAAGATTTATTGTGCAGTAAGCCCGCCGTCAATGACAAATTCAGAGCCAGTGCTATAGCTTGAATCACTAGATGCTAAGAATAGAACTGTTTTAGATACTTCTTCTGGTTTTGCCACACGTTGTAGAGGAATGTGTTTAGAGAATTCTTTAATTGCTTCTTTTGCATCCCCGTGCATCAACATTGGTGTTTCAATAACTCCTGGGTGTACGGAATTCACACGGATTCCGTATTTAGATAAACTAAGTGCTGCAGATTTTGTTAAACCTCTAACAGCAAATTTAGAATCTGTGTAACCAACAGCTCCACCAACTAAACCATTAATAGATGAAATATTAATAATTGATCCATTTTCTACTTGTTTCATGGAAGGAATAATCGACTTAATTCCTAAAAATACAGACACTTGGTTAATGTTAATAATGCGACGGTAGTCTTCTTCAGTTGTTTCTTCAATTGGTTTGTTCATAGTGATACCAGCATTATTTACTAAAACATCTACAGGACCGAATGCTTTTTCAGCTTCTGCTACCGCTTCTTTCCAGTTTGCTTCATTTGTTACATCTAATTTAACAAAAATTACATTTTCGCCAAGTTCTTCAGCTAGTTTTTTTCCGTCTTCTTCTAGGATATCAGCAATAACGACTTTTGCGCCTTCTTCTACAAATAAACGTGCATGTGCTGCACCCATACCCCTTGCTGCCCCTGTAATAATAGCTACTTTGTTTTCTAATCTGTTCATGAATTTTTCTCCCTTATCCTTTTTTTTGAAGTGATTACAGCAATTCTGAACTTTTCATTTTTCTCTTTTCCATACCATGTATAAGCTTTTTTTGAATGTGTAAATATTGCTGCAATTCTTCATCTGTTAATACTTCAAAATGGGTTATGAATATATTTTCCCCAATTTGCTGAGCATTTTGTAATGCTCTGATACCATTGTTGTTGATAGAAAGGACAAATGATCGTTTATCATTCTCATCTTGTATCTTATCTACAAACTGTAAAGATAATAATTTAGTAGTAATATTGGTGATTGCACCTTTGGTAAAACCAAGTTTGTCTGCAAGCTCAATTGGTTTTAATGGGCCATTTACTTTTAATTCTACTAGCGCAAGAATGGGAGAGATACCTATCATGTGTGGATACGCTTTCGTAAATTGAATGATATTCTCATTATTCATTTGTTGAATCATATGAATTAATCTAAATAAATTTGTATCCACTAGTTTTACACCTCGTCCTTCTAATGTAGTTTAACATTAAACTATATTTAGTTAAAGTTAATTGCTTACATAATGACATTTCGTTATGATTAAAGAAATAATAAGGTAAATTACCAAGAAAGTGGTGTATCTATTGAAAACAGAACAACAATTTTTTGAAGAAGGACAAACAATACAAAGATATATGAATGGAATGAGCGTATTAAAAGAAGAAAGCAATCAAATCTATCAACAATTTCAGTTACCCGAAGACGAATTTATTGAACAACTAAAACACTCTTCTCTTCATTTTCTAATTATTACTGAGGATTGGTGTGGGGATGCCATGATGATTAATCCTGTCATTCGAAAGGTTACAGAAGCGGCCAATAAAGAAGTTCGTGTCGCATTACGTGATGCTGACACGAATTTAATTGATCGTCATCTTACAAATGGTGGGAGAGCGATCCCAATTGTTTTATTGTTAAATGACAAAGGTGAACTAGTTGGGAAGTGGGGACCAAGAGCAGAAGAGGTGCAACAAATAGTTGATGCATATAGAGAGGCATTGCCTGATAAAGAAGATCCAACTTTCGCTGATGCACAGAAAGAGATGTTCCATACGTTACAGACAAGATATAAGTCGGAGTCGCAATTATGGAAATATGTGTATGAAAGTTTTAAAAATACAGTATTGAATTATGTTTAAGTAACGTTTCTAACCGGGCATTGTCGCTTTTATTTTAATCTAGAAAGGGTTTCTTTATGGTTTATTTTTATGTTGGTATTGCTGGTACTGTTGGGGCTTTGTTAAGGTATGCAGTCAGTTTGCCATTTGTACATAGTGATACTCTTTTTCCTTATGGTACGTTAATAGTGAATCTGATTGGTTGTTATGTACTGGCATTAGTAACTAGACTTTTTCATGAAAAAGTGCAATGGAATCGAACGTATCAAATAGCTATTACTACTGGTTTAGTAGGATCATTTACTACATTTTCAACATTCAGTGTAGAGGTTATCCAACTGATGGAATTACATCATTACCTACTCAGTTTTCTCTATGTATGTATTAGCTTATTTGGAGGGCTAGCTTGCAGTTATTTAGGGTACTATAAAAGTTTGAAGTCTGGTGATTGTAAATGATAGAGATTATTTGTTTTATTGGCATTGGAGGTTTTTTTGGTGCTATTTCGCGTTACTGGGTTAGCCAACAATTGGGTAAGCTAAACGTGAAATTACCTATAGCTACATTTGTTGTGAATATAGTAGGCTCTTTTCTGCTTGGATTGATTATTGGAAGTCATTTAAGTGAAAGAATAACTGTATTATTTGGTACTGGATTTATGGGAGCATTCACAACGTTTTCTACATTTAAATTGGACATCATCAAATTATTGGACAAAAAAGAGCAAAAGGTAGCAATCTTGTATATTGTAATGACATATATTCTTGGAATCTGTAGCGCATGGATTGGTCTTTTAATTGGTAACTATTTTACACAGTAAGGGGAATCACAATGAAAAAAACAACAATATTTATGTATACGGTTCTAATAGTACTTCTAGTAATCTCTATTGTTGTGGCTTTCTATTATTCCACTTTAATCAAAGGATACAATCAACAACTAGAAGGAAAAGAAGAGAAAGAGTTTCCAGCATATCATTTTGTATTAATTGGTGAGGAGATGGACCATGATTACTGGCGCTTAGTTGGAGAAGGTGCGAAGGCTGCTGAAGAAAACTATGATGTATATGTGGAATATAAAGGACCAAAACGCTCCAATCCAGAAGAACAGGCAAAGTTATTAGATGTTGCTATCAAGTCAAAAGTGGATGGTATTATTGTGCAAGCATTAACAGAAGAGTTCATTCCGCTTATTAATAAGGCAACAGAGAATGGTATTCCAGTCATTACTATTGATACAGATGCGCCTAGTAGTAAACGATTAACGTATATTGGAACAGACAATTATAAAGCAGGGCAACTTGCAGGTCAGACACTCCTGAAAGATACAAATGGACAAGCTATTGTTGGAATTATTACTGGGAGCTTTCGAAATGCACACCATGAATTAAGAGTAGAAGGATTTATGGATGCAATAGAGGGAGAAGAGGGAATTGAAGTTGTGTCAATTGAAGAATCTACCATTACAAGAGTGGTTGCAGAAGAGAAAGCACACAAAATGCTACTAGAATACCCACAAATAACGGCTTTATATGGAACGAGTGCGTTGGACGGAATTGGTATGGTCCAAGCTAGTGAATCTCTTCAAATTTCAGATGAAGAGCTATATATGATTGCATTTGACACTCTTCCAGAGAACATCGAGTTATTAGAAGATGGCAAAGTCGACGCTTTAGTTGGTCAAAAACCATACGAAATGGGATATAGAAGTGTAGAATTAATGCTTTCTATATTAGCAAAAGAGCAAGTGGATGATGTCTATTATACAGATACGACGATTGTAAGAAATGAGGATTTGAAACGGATAAGTGATAGAAAATGATTAAAATAAGAACAAAGCTTCTCGTTTATTTTATTGTTGTCATTGTATTAGCAAGTGTTATTTTTTTTGTCAGAGATATGAGCATGGATAAGCTAATGGATTTGCACAATGAGAGCTCACAGCAGTATTATTTATTAAATCAATTAACAGAGCAAACAGATCAAGTGTACCAATCCTTACAAATATATGTACATGAACCGACTGTAGATAATTTAAATTATTATGAACAAGATAAAGTACAGTTACTCTCCTTACAAGATCAGCTCGATATGGAGAATGCCTCTCTTATAGATGAACAAAACTATTATCATTTACTGTCGACTTTTTTAGAATTCACGGATTTGACAGTGATTGGTGTAGAAAGAGAGGATATTGAACAATATTCGAATTCGCTTAGTGAAGCAGATAAAACTGCAACATATATCCATGAGAAGACATTAGAACTTCTCAATCAATCCCTGACGAATTATCAAACAAGGATAGAAATAGAGAATAGCAAAATACAAGCTACAAAACATTTAGGTACAACAATCTTTATTGCATTACTTTTAGTCAGTATTTTATTCGCTATCTGGTTTTCGGATGGTATTACAAGAACAATAAGAAGGTTAACTAGTGCAGCAAAGGAAATTTCATCAGGGAATTACGAGGGAAAGGATATACAAGTATCTCAAAAAGATGAATTAAAAATCTTGTCCACGACATTTAATGAGATGAAGCATAATGTAAAAAAATCCATTTTAGAAATGGAAGAGAAATCTCGTTTAGCACAACTGTTAAAAGAAATGGAATTGAAAAGTTTGCAAAATCAAATTAATCCACATTTTCTTTTTAATACATTAAATGTGATTTCGAAGACAGCATATATAGAAGGTGCAGAACGGACAAATGATTTGATTACAGCTGTCTCTACATTGTTACGATATAATATTGGCAATATAGATAGAAATACGAAATTAATTGATGAAGTAAATGTCGTCAAAGAATATTTCTTTATTCAACAAACACGATTTGGGGATAGAGTGAATTTTGATATTACAATGGATCAGGATTGTAGCGATGTGTTCATTCCGTGTTTGACATTACAACCACTTGTCGAAAATGCGTTCATGCATGGAATCGAACAAATGGAGGAAGGCGCGGAAATTCGTGTAGTGATTTATCGCGAGGATAAAGTTGTGACAATAGAAGTGATTGATAATGGTGTGGGTATGTCTGATGAATTAATTCAACAGATTATCAAGCCAGATTTATCAACAATAGAAGAAGAGCCGAAGAGATCAGGTCATTCGACAGGCATCGGTTTACGAAATGTCATTGATCGATTGCACTTATTCGATGCACGAAGCAAATTCCAAATTTATTCTACCTTAAATAAAGGAACAACCATTCAAATTCAATTACATGATGAGGAGACTCGAGATGTGGAAAGTAATGTTAGTCGATGATGAAGCAATTGAACGAGAAGGGATTAAAATGATGCTTCTCCGGCATCTTGATGATATAGAAATCGTTGCAGAAGCTAGTAATGGGAGAAAAGCTGTAGAGTTAGCTAAAGAAAAGGAACCAGATATTATATTTATGGATATCCAAATGCCTGTCATGGATGGCCTTAAAGCAACAAAAGAAATTACGACACAGCTATCTTCGAAAATAATTATGGTATCTGCTTATGATACCTTTCAGTATGCACAAGAAGCGATGCGATATGGAGTCAAGTCTTACTTGTTAAAACCAAGTAAAGTTTCAGAATTATTAGATGCTTTCGGCCAGCTGACAGAGGAAATACGTAAAGAGAATGACGAAAAGAAAGAACAAGAAGCGTTACATAATCGACTAGAAAGAGCAAGTTCTCTTGTGGAAACAGATTTTATTACTTCTTTAATGTTGGATCATATTCATACATTCAATGAAGCAGACTGGGAAGAATGGTTGCATATTGAGGAACAAGCAGGCTTTGTCGTTGTCCTTTCTTTTCAATCATCTACATTCTATCCGACGAAAGAAGAGAAAAATCATTGGTATGAGACTGTCAGACAAGTTGCATCTGAACAAATACGAAAGTCCTTTATCGGTCCACTTACAGGTTTCCAGGTTCCACTATATGTACTTATGGATGGAGAACAAGAAGAAGAAAGAGAATCATATGTCAAAGCATTTTTGAAGAGCGTGCATCCTATTATGTCCGATATACAAGTGATAATGGGAGCGGGACAGATCGTTCCAAATTTTGAGCAATTTTCTTTGTCTTATGAGCAAGCCATCTATGCGTTGGAAGCAGCCCAGCAGAATGTACATGCTAGTTACTCCATCTATAATGAGAATACAGAAGACACCAAGGTAGAGAACGTCCCTTTAGAATTAGAAAAAAAATTATTAGAATCTGTCCAGAGAGGGGATGTACAAGCAACAGTCAGAGCCTTTGATACGTATTTTTTAACAATGCAACAATTTGTAACCTATAAAGTAGATCGAATCAAGAAAGAAACGGAAAATGTTTTTATTGTTTTATCTAGATCGATGCAAGAGTTAGGTTATCAGAAAGATTTAACAATTAATTTTAGCCAGCTAGAGACGGCAACACAGATAAAGGAAGCAGCAAAAGCTCATCTGGCCAATATTACGATGCAAATTAAATCATGGCGATCAAATGGCCTGCTAGGAATCATTACGGAAGCAAAACAATACATACAGAATAATTATATGCGGTCGATTACACTAGAAGATGTTGCAAATGAGGTAGGATTAAGCTCCTATTATTTTAGTAAAATATTTAAAGAGCATGTGGGGCAATCCTTTATTGAGTATGTAACAGAATGGAGAATATCTAAAGCGAAAACTTATTTGTTAGATAATAACCTTTCATTAAAAGAAATTGCTATTACTATAGGTTACAAGGACCCGAACTATTTTAGTCGCGTATTTAAGAAAGAAGTCGGTATGTCTCCTACTGATTATCGCAAGCAATATGAATAAGAAGACAAGCATTTTACCAAAAAAGTTGCTTGTCTTATTTAATTTTACCTCATAAAAAACATGTTTATATTCTCCTGATAAAGGTATAAGTATTGCAAGTATAAAAAAGGAGATGATTACATGAATGATTTAGGAAATTCTTTTGCGCACATGTTTAACAATGTAATACAAGCAATCCCGAATGTGTTAGCAGCATTGTTATTGCTTGTATTAGCATGGGTAGTTGCAGCTATTGCGAAAGGGATTGTAGAGAAGCTCTTTGTAAAATTAGGCGTTCACAAAGCAATTGGAAGAACCAATTTCGTAGAAGATGCGGATCATGGAAAGAAAGTGTTAAAAGCGATTGCGAAAGTGATTTATTTATTGGTATTTATACTGTTCTTACCAGCTATATTAGATGCACTTAATATGGAATCTGTATCAGGACCAATTTCAAATATGATGGATAAATTACTAGGGTTCTTACCAAATGTAATTGCAGCAGCTATCATTCTAATTATTGGTTATGTCATCGCAAAACTAGTAAAAGAACTAGCGGAACGTTTTTTAGTGAGTGTGAATGTAGATAAATGGTTTAGTAAAGTAAAGCCTACTTCTAGTTATAATCATACAACAACGTATACATTATCATCGATACTTGCAAATATACTATTTGTAGTTATCCTAATTCCTGTAATTACTATTGCATTGGAAGCATTAGAAATCCAATCTATTTCAGTACCAATTACACAAGTACTCAATAGTGTATTAATGATGATTCCTAATATTTTTATTGCAATTGTCTTAGTGATAGTAGGATATTATTTAGGAAAAATGCTCGGTAACTTACTAGAAGGACTTCTTCAAGGCACAGGTGTGAATAATATATTTTCTTCAATTGGGATTGAAAATGCTGAAAACAAAGTACCTTTTGATATTGCGAAAGTGGTTGGAACAGTTGTTAAAGTACTAGTAATTCTTTTCTTCACAGTAGAAGCATTAAGTGTCTTACAATTAGAGGTGCTAAATCAGATTGGAAATGCACTAATTATTTATTTGCCTTTCTTAGTAAGTGCATTGCTAATTCTCGGAGGAGGAATCTTATTAGGTTCAGTTTTGGCTAAGTTTATTTATAAGTATACACATAGTCAGTTCACTGCAACGATAGTAAAATATGTTGTGATTGTATTTGCAGTCTTTATGACACTTGATCAATTAAAATTTGCAACATCAATTGTAAATACTGCTTTCATTCTGATTTTAGGTGGCTTAATGGTGGCATTTGCAATTTCTTTTGGAATTGGTGGACGAGACTTTGCGAAAAACCAATTAAGTAAAGTAGAAGCAAAAATGAAAAGAGATCAAAACCATCCTTTCAACCATGAGAATGATCCTTTCGAATAATAAATGGATATAAAGACCTACATCAATTTGGTGTAGGTTTTTTTGTTATGTAAAGAATCACAAAATAATCTAGATAATCACAAAAAAGTGAAGATAGTTATTAGAAAGATTACTAGAAATACATGTTAAAGTTTAGTTAAGTTATTAAAAGTGAGTAATCCAAACAAAAATGTAAGCGGAATGCAGGATGTGAAAAATGATAAAAGTAAGTAGGGGATTATTTTTAATTCTCTGTATGTAAACGTTCTACTAATTGTTTGGATAGATCATAAAAGAAAACGATAACAACAATAGAATGAACTAGATAAGGTGGGAGTTACTATGGCAAAGAAACATTCATTATGGTATGTTATTTTAGTTGCATGTGCTGCTGGTATGGCGGGGTTATTATATGGTTTTGATACAGCGGTTATTTCAGGAGCAATTGGTTATTTGCAAGATTTATATAATTTAAGTCCAGCAATGGAAGGTTGGGTTATTTCTTGTGTAATGATCGGTGGGGTAATTGGTGTTGGTTTATCAGGATTCTTGAGTGACAAGTATGGTCGTAAGAAAATTTTAATGGTGTCAGCGATACTATTTATCATTTCTGCATTAGGGTCTGCTTTTGCACTGGGTGTAACTACACTAGTGCTTGCAAGAATTATTGGAGGATTTGGAATTGGATTTGCATCAGCAATTTCGGTTTCATATATTAGTGAGTGTGCGCCACCAGCAATCAGAGGTCGATTAGGTTCTCTTTATCAGCTATTTACGATTCTAGGTATTTGTGCAACATTTTATATTAATTATGGTGTTGCAAATAGTGGAACATACGAATGGGGATTAGATGTAGGTTGGAGATGGATGTTAGGTTATGGTACGATTCCAGGTATTTTATTTATGATACTATTGTTCTTCATTCCTGAGAGTCCACGTTATTTAATCCAAGTAGGTAAAGAAAAAGAAGCGTATGAAATATTAAAACGTATAAATGGAGAAGAAATTGCAAAGAAAGAAGCAAAAGAAATAAGAGAATCGATTAAAATAGAACAAAGTGGTTCTGTGAAAGAATTAGTGAAACCTGGGTTAAGAATGGCAATGGGTGTAGGTATTTTCTTAGCATTATTTAACCAAGTAATTGGGATGAATGCAGTGAATTACTATGGACCAGATATATTCCGTAGTGTAGGATTTGAGAATAATACGGAGTTTTTAGCGACAAGTATTATCGGTAGTGTGCAAGTTGTCTTTACAATTGTAGCAATTCTATTGATTGACAAACTTGGTCGTAAGAAGTTAATGGCTATTGGCTCAAGCTTTATGGCAATATTTATGATTTTAATAGGAAGTGTGTTCTATTTTGAACCAGCAAATGCAGGGATATTGTTAATCATTGCTATTGCAGGCTTTACAGCAGCATTTTGTGTATCAATGGGACCAATTCCTTGGATTATGATTCCAGAAATATTCCCGAATCATTTACGTGCAAAAGCTGTAGGTATTGCTACAATCTTCTTATGGGGAGCTAACTGGGCAATTGGGCAATTTACTCCAGTATTAATCAATAATATGGGAAGTGCCTTTACTTTCTGGATGTTTGCGGTAATTAATGTGATCTGTTTTGTATTCGTTATGACAATTGTGCCAGAAACAAAGAATAAGTCACTTGAAGAAATTGGTCAGATTTGGAATACAAAAGAATTAGCAAAAACTAAAAAAGCATATGAAAAAACAGTTCAACAAAATAGTTAATTAATATATGAAGAAAAAGAATGAGGTACCTATGTCTAATTTGAAAATTAGACTGGGTATCTCATTTTTTAATTAATTTTGAGACTATTTTAATATGTACCTGTGTTTGAATAAGAGAAATTACATTTGACAAATTACCCTTATAGGTATTTTGGGGGTTTTATGGACATTTCATTTATAATAGCAATTTTTATGATTGGATTTATTGGTTCCTTTATTTCGGGAATGTTAGGGATAGGTGGTTCAATCATCAAGTATCCCATGCTTTTATATACCTCCATTATTAGGCTTTACCGCATTTACGGCACATGAGGTATCTGGTATTAGTGCAGGTATTGTAGGAGCAGCAGGGGCATTTTTACTTGTGCCAATCATGCTTGTTATATTAAAAATTCCTACGAGAATAACAATAGCATCATCTTTAGCCATTACATTTATTTCTTCTATTGGGGCAACAATAGGAAAGGTGTCCACAGGTCAAGTAGAATATCTCCCCGCGGTTGTGATGATTATAGCGAGTTTAATCGCGTCCCCATTAGGTGCAATTGTAGGAAAGAAAGTAAATACAAAGGTATTGCAAGTAATCTTAGCCATTTTAATTCTTGCGACAGCAATTAAGATTTGGGCAGATATTCTTTAATTGTTTGAGCATATGAATTAGGTGGAATGTAAGGAGTAATAACAGTTTGAATATAGAAAGGAGAAAATCCATGTTTCATTATACTGTTTCATCAAATAAATCGATTGAAGAAACAATTATGTCATTAGAAATAAATTTAAAAAGTGAGAATTTTGGTGTGTTATGGCAATTTGATATAAAAGATAAGCTTCAAGAAAAAGGACTGTCATATAATACAGACTACATTGTGTTAGAAGTTTGTAACCCAGTAGAGGCGGAAAAAGTACTAACAGAAAATAAATTAGCTGGTTACTTCTTACCGTGTAAAATAGTTGTTTATAAAGAAGAGGAAGAAACGAAAATTGGGATGCCAAGACCATCTGAATTAATTCGAATGGTAGAAGACCCTGAACTGAAAGAAATTGCATTTGACATTGAACATCGCTTAATTGAATGTATTGATAAGAGTAAGTGAGATTTTTTGTACTATGTTAATTCGAGTGGAAAATAGAAGAGAAGCCAAACATCGAAGCATGATTACTTTATTGTAATCATGCTTCGATGTTTTTTATGCAAATGGCTATTAGGATAAAAAAACTAAAATACCTAATTTTTAGCTAAATAATATAATATTAGGGAACTTTTTGGTAGTTGAATCGTATGTATGAATAGAAGAGGTAGAAGGGAGGTTGATGAATTGGAGCGGTAGATTTGTATTGGAGCTTATTATGGGGTAGTTTAGCAATTGCTCTTATCTCTATCCTATTTCAAGGTGTGTTAGGTGGTCTATTGGAGAGTGTTTTTGATATCTTTGGTGATTTTTTTAATCCGGTTCTTTTGTTTGGAACACTATCTGTCGTTGGAGGATCTGGTGTCTTATTAACAAAGTATACAGCTATTACTGAATTTTATGTTCTCGCAGTAAGTATTCTTATTGGTCTATGTGCCTATTTTGTTATTTATTATTTTCTAGTCATCCCAATGTCAAATGCAGAATCTTCTACTTCACTTTCTATGAAAGATTTAGAAGGGAAAATAGGAGAAGTGATTACGACAATACCTAATGTTGGTATGGGCGAAGTTTACATTTCGACAAATAATGGTAGTTACAGTGAAGTGGCGGCTAGTTTTGATGCTGCTGAAATAAAGCAAGGCAAGAGAATTGTTGTTGTAGAAGTGAAAGAAGGGATTTTACTAGTTAGTGAAATGGAATAAAAAAGAGGAGGATGCATAGTGGACTTTATTATAATTATTGGTGCGGTGTTAGGTATTATTATTGCTTTTTCTATTTTGTTCGCAGTTCGATATAAGACAGTTGGTGCAGACGATGCCATGATTGTAACAGGTAGTTTTCTTGGAAACAAAAATGTACATAGAACGGATGATGGAGGTGGAATTAAGATAGTCCGTGGTGGTGGAGCATTTATCTTACCGATATTTCAACGTGCAGAAAATCTTAGTTTGCGTTCACATAGTTTAGATATCTCCACACCTAATGTATATACAGAAAATGGTGTGCCGGTGATGGCAGATGGTACAGCAATTATTAAAGTGCAGAGTACGACAGAAGGTATTGCTACTGCTGGGGAACAATTTCTAGGAAAAGATAATTCAGAATTACGTAAAGAAGCACAAGAAGTATTAGAAGGCCATTTACGAGCAATATTAGGTACAATGACTGTTGAAGAAATATATAAGAATCGTGAACGTTTTGCTCAAGAGGTACAGACGCAAGCTGCTGTAGATTTAAAGAAAATGGGTCTACAAATTGTTTCTTTTACAATCAAAGATGTCCAAGATGATAATGGTTACCTAGAAGCATTAGGAAAACCAAGAATTGCGGAAGTAAAAAGAGATGCACAAATAGCAGAGGCAAATGCAATGCGAGATGCAAGAATAAAGAAAGCAGAAGCAGAACAAGAAAGTAAACGTGCGGAATTATTAAGTGAAACACAAATTGCAGAATCGACGAAGGAAAAAGAGTTAAAGATTGCTGCATACAAAAGAGATCAAGATACAGCTAAAGCAGAAGCAGATATGGCATATAAATTACAATCAGCAAAAGCAGAACAAAAAGTAAAAGAAGAAGAAATGCAGATTCAATTAGTAGAGAAAAATAAACAGATTGAGATTGATGAGAAAGAAGTACTTCGTAAACAACGTCAGTATGAAGCGGAAATATCGAAAAAAGCAGAGGCAGAACGTTATGCTACAGAGCAAAAGGCAGAAGCTGATAAAGTAACCCGTGTCAAACAAGCAGAAGCGGAAGCCGCACAAATTCGATTAGATGGGGAAGCAGAAGCAGATGCAATTCGACAAAAAGGTTTAGCAGAAGCGGAAGCAAAAGAAAAATTAGCTGAAGCAATGGAGAAGTATGGAGAGGCAGCAATTTTGGAAATGGTTATTAAAATGTTACCAGAATTTGCGGCGAAGATTGCCGAACCAGTTAGTAAGATAGATAAAGTAACTGTTGTAGATAATGGCAATGGCCAAGGTGATGGAGCGACAAGAATGAGTAGCTATGTAACGAAATTAATGAGTCAATTGCCTGAAACGTTAAAAGATGTATCAGGTGTTGATTTAAAAGGAATGTTAGATAATATTGCAGTGAAAAATGCAGCGACAACAGATATCAAGAAAAGAGAATATAGTGAAATAGAAGAATAATAATACACGCATAGTGATGGGGAGAGCCAATTGCTATGCGTTTCTTTAGATGTAGAGTTGTGATAAAATAAACCCTCACTATTTTTTTACATCAAGGAGAGCTACATGACAGGGAAAACACATGTAATGGCAGGTATTGCTTCTACAACTACGGTAGTACAGTTTACAGAATATGATCCTCTATTACTTATTACAGCAGGTGTAGTAGGAGCATTACTTCCAGATATTTGCCATAGTGGCAGTAAAATAGGGAGACGCTTTCGAATAGTCTCCAAAATAATTAATCGAGTATTTGGACATCGAACGTTTACACATAGTATCTTGTTTTTATTTCTTATTTGTATAATTTTAGGAAAATTGACTTCGGATAAGTCCATTATAGTAGGTGTTGCAATTGGGATGATTAGTCATTACATATTAGACGCAGCTACAAAAAAAGGGATTCAATTATTATATCCAATTAAATGGAATATTCGATTTCCAATCACAACAAGAACAGGTAGTAGTACAGAAAAAATCATTTTTATTCTTTTAACATTGATAGTACTTTACTTTGGAAAGGATATAGTATTAGAAAGTATCCTTTAATGGAGAAAAAATCATTTTAATGAAACTATTTGAAGACATCCTCGTAAACTATAGAGTACGAAAAATAAACGATACATCTTATAGTAATTGCTATTGATGATAAGGAGGATATGCATGTTTAAGAAGTTATTAGCAAGTGCAGGAATTGGAAGTGCGGAAGTTGATACACAGTTACTACATGATCATGTATCCCCAGGAGAAATGTTAGAGGGGAAAGTAGTCATTAAAGGTGGACGAATTGAGCAACAAGTAGAACGTATAAACCTCTTTGTCATGACAGAAGCACTACGCGAAAAGGACGATAAGAAATATTATGATAAAGTGGTTTTGCATAGATTTGCCTTAAATGAATCATTTGAGATTGGAGCAGAGGAAGATAAAGTGATTGATTTTGAATTTCGATTGCCAATCCATACACCACCAACGATTAACAGAACAAGGGTGTGGGTACAAACGGGATTAGATATTCCACAAGCAATCGATCCAAATGACAGGGACTATTTACAAGTTTCCCCACACCCTTATATGGACACAGTATTACAAGCAATTACATCAGATTTAGGCTTTGAACTTAGAAAAGTAGAAATGGAACATTCAAAAAGACATGGATATGTACAAGAGTTTGAATTTAAACCAATTAGAGAGTTCCGTGGAGACTTAGATGAATTAGAAGTGGTATTCTTTGTGAAAGAAGATAGAGTAGAGCTTGTAATCCAAATAGATCGAAAAGTAAAAGGGATTGGAAGCTTATTTGCTGAGGCATTAGATATGGATGAAAGTTTTGTTCGTATCACATTAACAGATAACGAATTAAAGAATGGAAGTACGGGTGTAGCAGACATATTGCGAAATGTTATTCAACAACATACGTAAAAATATGAATCCGATTATCATTGGCTCTTAGGCTAATGATAATCGGATCATTTATTGGATTTGTGCAGATTCTTCATATATATGGTATAACTAATGTGAATATAAAGATAAGAAGGGACATGTATTATGAGAAAAAAGTTAGTACTTTTTATTATGTTTTTCATTACGCTTTTGTTAACGGCATGCGGACAAAGTGGACAATCACAGGTTGAAGGTGATTCTTATGAACAAGTGGATATACCTGAAAAGGATTATCCTGTTGCAACAATTGAAATGGAAAGTGGCGAACAAATTATTGTAGAACTGTACCCAGAAATTGCACCTAAAACAGTAGAAAATTTTATCAAATTAGCAAATGCTGAATTTTATCATGGATTGACATTTCATCGTGTCATTCCTGATTTTATGATCCAAGGTGGAGACCCGAATGGAGATGGTTCTGGTGGACCAGGATATTCCATTGAAGGTGAGTTTGATAGTAATGGAATAGAGAATCCTTTGAAACATAAAGAAGGTGTCATCTCTATGGCGCGAAGTAAAGACCCTGATTCTGCAGGTTCTCAGTTTTTTATTATGGTTGGAGATTCGCCTCATCTAGATGGAGAGTATGCTGCATTTGGACAAGTAATTAGTGGATTAGATGTGGCTAAAGAAATTTCTGAGGTGCCGAGAGGAAACAATGATTTACCTGATGAGCCACAAGTAATTAAAGAAATTTCAATTGAAATGCCATAAGAAAATAATGGTAGAAACAATGTGGTGTGCACATAAATATTGCTCATAATGGTTCGTAAGCTAAAGACGAAATCATAGCCGAAGCGGTTGCATAGCACATATCGAATTTTAAAATTATATCTCACTTCTAATACGCGTAAAATCCAAACGATACGGTAAATAGCCTTCGAATCGTTTGGATTTTTGTAATTAAAGAATTCATTTGTACTAATCACTTTGTATCAGTCACTACGTTTCTTATCGGGCCCTTTCGCTTTTGTATCGTCTAAGCTCAAGTGCCCAGAAACTAGGTGACTTCGATAATCAACCATCAATAAGTCATCATCGATTCGCAAGCTCATCGTGATTCCTTTATTTCAGTTGATTCACTCCAGTCACTACGTTTCTAAACGGGCCCTTTCGCTTTTGTATCGTCTAGCTCAAGTGCCCAGAAACTAGGTGACTTCGCAAATCAACTTACAATAAGTCATCATCGATTCGCAAGCTCATCGTGATTCCTTTATTTCAGTTGATTCTCTCCAGTCACTACGTTTCTTATCGGGCCCTTTCACTTTTGTTACCCCATTACTGTTTCTGTGTCTACAATTACTGTGCAATCTGGGTGTTCGTGTAAAATGGATGCTGGGAAGTATGTGCTTATATGTGGATCCATTAAGCGCTCATAGGCTTCTTTTTTTGATTCTCCTGAAATTAAAAGTAAAATCTTTTTGCTTTTCATAATTGTATGAATGCCAACAGTAATAGCTTGTGTAGGGACATTCTCCTTTGAATTGAAAAAACGCGCATTAGCTTCACGAGTAGATTCATCTAATGAAACGACATGTGTTTTTTCTGTGAATGGTGTAGACGGTTCATTAAATCCAATGTGACCATTTTCTCCGATACCAAGAATTTGAAGATCAATCCCTTTTTCTTCTTCAATTAATGCTTCGTATCGTCTACATTCTTCCTGTAAGTCATTTGCCATCCCGTTCGGTATAAAGGTTTTATGTTTTTGAATATTCACGTGATTAAATAAATGTTGTTGCATGAAATAATGATAACTATTCGGGTCATCACTTTTTAGTCCTACATATTCATCTAGATTAAACGATGTCACATTTTCAAAAGAAAGTGTTCCTTTTTTGTATGCTTCAATGAGTTCTTTATATAATCCAACAGGTGAAGATCCTGTTGCTAATCCGAGTTTGAAGTATGCGGATTTTTCTATCTCTTCTATAATTAAATCACTGGCTAATGTACTCATATGTGCATAGTCTTGTGCTTTTATCACATTCATGTTATCACCTCTTGTATGCTAATTTTCCGTTACAGAATGTAAAATGAATATTCCATTCCTTATCTATTAATAAGATGTCAGCATCTTTTCCTTCTTTAATTGTTCCTTTTCTATCGATTACTTTCGCTTGTATTGCTGGATTAATGGACGCCATTTGCATGATATCTCTTATATCTGCTCCTGTTACTTCTATCATATTTTTGACAGCTTTATTCATCTTTAATGTGCTTCCAGCTAGTGTGCCATTTTCTAATGTGGCTACTTGATTCGTTACATTTACCGCTTGCCCACCTAATTCATAGTCCCCATCAGGAAGTCCTTTTGCTCGCATCGCATCTGTGATAAGGATGAGTCGGTTCTTAGTTATTTGTTGATATAGAATATGGAGCATCGCGCTTGATACATGGATTTTGTCTGCGATAATCTCAGCAACTAAATTATCTAAAAGTAACGCTGCACCTACAGCACCTACATCTCTGTGATGCATGCCGTTCATCGCATTACATAAGTGGGTAAGTTGTGTGACACCTTGTTCTACGGCCAGTTGCATATCCTTGAATGTTGCATCCGTATGTCCGGCAGAGATAGTGATTCCTTGATTAGATAGAAATTGGATAAATTGTTTCATTCCTTCTAGTTCTGGTGCCAATGTAATTGTTTTGATTAGGCCATTTGCTTGTTCTTGCCATTCTGTGAATTGTTGTATGGATGGTGCCAGAATATGTTGTAGTGGTTGGGCACCTGCTTTTTTTGCTTCAATAAACGGTCCTTCTAGATGGACACCGATAATTTCAGCTTGGCCTGCTTGATTCGGAAACATAGCAACATTCTTCAATGCATCAGTAATGTTATCGATAGATTGGGTAATGGTAGTTGCAAGAAAGCTAGTTGTTCCTTCTTGTGGCAAATGAACTGCAATCGTCTCTAAAGCTTCTTTTGTTGCATCCATCACATCTACCCCGTAGCCACCGTGAATATGTGAGTCTATAAAACCAGGGATTAAGGTTAACCCATTCGCATCGATTATAGTATCTACTGCTTCTGATGAAATGGTTTGATTCGTAATTGTAGCAATTTTTTCATTATCTATTACTAACGATCCGTTTTCGATAATTTGCTGTTCCGTATAGATTGTTGCATTATGAATGAGTGTTTTGGACATACATGCATCACCCCTTTTTCCTTAACTATAACATAGACATATATAGTTGTCTATACATTTAAACAAGTGTACAGGATTGAATCCTTTTGTTAAAATAAATGTAATCATTTTATAATTAGAAAGAGAGTTGTCTATGATTGACAAGAATTCTCCATTACCTATTTATTATCAATTAGAACAAGAGATTAGAGAACAAATTCAAAATGGGATATTAAAGCAAGGCGAATTATTGCCATCAGAACGAATGTATACAGAGAAATACAATATTAGTAGAATGACTGTAAGACAAGCGATTAATAATTTGGCGCAAGAGGGTCTTTTAGTACGAATGAAAGGGAAAGGCACATTTATTGCAGAACAGAAAATTCAACATACACTTAAAGGAATCACCAGTTTTAGTGAAGAAATGGAGCAAAAAGGGAAGATACCAAGTTCCAAAATCATCTCATTAGAGAGTGTACAAGCAAATAGCCAATTAGCAGCAAAGTTACACATCGAAGAAAATAGCGAAGTGTATCAATTAAAGCGTATTAGAATGGCTGATAATGTTCCAATAGCCTTTGAAATTGCGTATATTCCAAAGTATTTGGTTGGTGAGTTACGAGAGAATGATTTTACGACATCCTTTTATCAGTATGTAGAAAAGAACTTGCAATTACCTATTACGCATGGCGATCAAGAAATCGAATCTGCATTAGCTAATGAGGAAGACCAGAAATATTTAAAAGTAACAGAAGGAGCGCCGATTTTATTAATTAGACGCCTGACTTATGTAAATGATCAGCAGCCGATTGAATATGTAAGAACCGCTTATCATGGGGAAAAATACAAATATAAATTAACATTACCACGTTGAAATCGTTATGCATGCATGAATAGATACTATATAATAAGAAGTATATTTCGTTAAAAAGGTAGGATAAGTGGATGACGAATGAGAATGAACAAATCACAAGAATAGAATTGAATGGGAAAGAAATTATATTAATTGGTACTGCACATGTTTCGAAACAGAGTGCGGAATTAGTTAAAAAAATCATCGAGAATGAACAGCCAGATACGGTATGTATTGAACTAGATAAACAAAGATATGATTCCATTGTAGAAGGAAATAAATGGAAAGATACAGATATATTTCAAATTATTAAAGAGAAGAAAGCTTCCTTATTATTAATGAATTTGGCAATATCTTCTTTCCAAAAAAGAATGGCTGCACAATTTGATATCAAACCAGGTCAAGAAATGATTCAAGGGATTGAATCAGCGAATGAGATAGGTGCAGAACTCGTGTTAGCTGATCGAAATATCCAAATAACTTTTTCGCGTATTTGGGGTAACATCGGGATGAAAGGAAAGATGATGTTACTAACACAAGTATTAGCTGGCGTATTTTCGAAAGAATCTATTACAGAAGAAGAATTAGAAAAAATGAAAACACAAGATGCGATTGATAGTGTATTAAGTGAATTCACAGAGAGTTTCCCTAAATTAAAAACACCACTAATAGACGAGCGCGATCAATATCTAGCGGAAAAGATTAAGCGTGCACCAGGTGAGAAGATTGTGGCAGTATTAGGTGCAGCACACGTGCCGGGAATCAAGCAAGAACTACATAAAGACCATAATCTTCAAACATTAACAAAAGTACCACCAAAATCTAAGGCACCTAAAGTGATTGGGTGGGTAATTCCTTTTGCAATCATTGGATTAATTGCATATACATTTGTGACAAATCCTATGGCAGGTTGGCAACAGATCATGAGTTGGTTACTTTGGAATGGTGGTTTTTCTGCATTAGGTGCTATTATCGCACTTGGGCATCCATTAGCAATTTTAACTGCATTCATTGCAGCACCAATTACCTCATTAAATCCATTGATGGCAGCAGGTTGGTTTGCAGGATTTGTACAGGCATTAGTGAAAAAACCACATGTATCAGACTTTGAGGCATTAGCAGATGATGTTCATACATTAAAAGGATTTTGGTCTAATAAAGTAACGCGTATTTTATTAATTATTATTCTTGCAAACTTAGGAAGCTCGATTGGAACAATCGTCGCAGGGACAGATATTTTGCGTGTGTTCTTTAATAATTTATAAGTGTAACAAATAAAAGAAAACGTCAGTGAATAATATACTCACTGGCGTTTTTCGCATTCTTCCTTTTATAATAAATCCCCTAATGCGCCACTAATGGATGGGTATTGGAATACATAACCTGCTTGTTGTAGTTTTTCTGGTAGTACCCATCTACTTTTTAATACTAGTTCTGTTTCGGTACGAATGAATGTAGCGCCTATCTCCAATAATGGTTTTGGTGTAGGTAATCCGTATGTACGGTTTAGCTTTTGTCTCATTGCATTCATAAATATATAATTAGGAACTGGTTTTGGAGAGGAACAGTTAAATACACCAGATAAATCATTTCGTTCTTTTAAGAACATCATGATTTGGAATACATCTTCAATATGTATCCAACTAAACATCTGTTGACCATTTCCTTGAATGCCGCCAAGGCCAAATTTTACTAAGTTTTTGTATGGAGTCATTACACCCCCATTTGGACCGAGTACGATGGCGATTCGTAATGCAACTTGGCGTGTGTGTGGTAATTGAAAACTAAAAAATGCCTTTTCCCACTTTTTAGCTACATCGACAGAGAATCCTGTACCATATTCACCATCTTCTTCTGTCATCGGTCTATCATCTGCATGACGATAAATAGTTGCTGTACTTGCATTGATCCATAATTTCGGTGGAGTACTACAACGATTGATTGCATCCCCTAATAGTCTTGTTGTTCCTACTCTTGAAGTCATTATTTCTTGTTTGTTCTTCTCGTTGTATCGACAATTTACCGACTTTCCAGCAAGATTGATGACCATTTCTGCATTTTCTAATGCTTCCGTCATCCCTTCTTTGTCATTCCATGTAATTGCAGGCTTTCTTCTTGATATCATTACAACATCGTAGTTTAATGCATCTAATTTCTGTTTGATATACTCACCAATAAATCCAGAACCACCAGCTAAGACTACTTTTGGCTTTGTTGTCAATTGTTCCACCTCCAGTGTTTTCCTAAATTCTATCATATAATGACTAACTATATATGTAAAAAAATCTGAAAATTAATGAAAGGTTTGCTATAATATACTATTAATTAGTTAGTAATCAAAAGGAGAGTGTCGTAATGTCTAAGCGAGCTTTGATTAATATTGATTATACATATGATTTTGTGGCTAGTGATGGTGCATTAACTTGTGGTGAACCAGGTCAATTCATTGAAAAAACAATTACTGCGATTACAAATGCATTTATTGAAGCAAAAGAAATGACTGTTTTTGCTGTCGATGTACATGATAAGAATGATTCCTATCATCCAGAAACAAAATTATTTCCTCCTCACAATATTAGAGATACACACGGAAGAACGTTATATGGGGAATTAAAAAGGGTATATGAAAAGAATAGCCAAGAAAAACATGTATATTATATGGATAAGACGAGATATTCTGCATTTTTAGGAACCAATTTAGAGTCTTTACTTCGCGAACGCGGAATTACTGAACTGCATCTAGTAGGTGTATGTACAGATATATGTGTCTTACACACAGCAATGGATGCATATAATAAAGGATTCGATATTGTTATTTATAAGGACGCAGTAGCTTCTTTTAATGAAAAAGGACACGATTGGGCACTTGGACATTTTGCGGATGCACTAGGAGCAACTGTGAAGGAATTTGGAGGAAAGATTAATGACATCATATGAAGACGATAGTTTAATGCTACATACAGATTTGTACCAAGTAAATATGGCTGAAACGTATTGGCGCGATGGTATGGCAAATAAAAAGGCAGTTTTTGAACTTTATTTTCGCAAATTACCATTTGATAATGGATATGCGGTATTTGCTGGATTAGAACGGGTATTAGATTTTATTAATAATTTTGGATTTACAGAAAGTGATTTAACCTATTTGAAAGAAATTGGTGGGTATGAAGATGATTTCCTCGACTATTTAAGACAAATGAAATTTAGTGGCACGATTCGCTCCATGAGAGAAGGAGAAGTTGTTTTTGCAAATGAACCGTTAATCCGAGTGGAAGCACCATTAGCAGAAGCACAATTAATTGAAACACCATTACTTAACATTGTGAATTATCAAACATTAATTGCAACAAAAGCTGCAAGAATTAAACATGTTGTTGGAGATAATGTGGTGATGGAGTTTGGCACAAGACGAGCACATGAGATGGATGCGGCAATATGGGGAACTAGAGCGGCATATATTGGTGGGTTTTCAGCAACGAGTAATGTCCGTGCTGGGAAGCTTTTTGGTATACCAATAGCAGGCACGCATGCGCATTCGATGGTGCAAGCATATAGAAGCGATTATGAAGCATTTAGAAAATATGCTAGTACTCACGAAGATTGTGTCTTTTTAGTAGATACATATGACACACTTCGTTCCGGTGTCCCAAATGCGATTCGAGTAGCAAAAGAATTTGAAGGAAAAATTAATTTTAAAGGTATACGTCTTGATAGTGGTGATATGGCATATTTATCAAAGAAGGCTCGGAAAATGTTAGATGAAGCTGGTTTTAAAGATGCTCAAATCATAGCTTCGAATGACTTAGATGAATATACTATTTTAAATTTACAAGCCCAAGGTGCAGAAATTGATATGTATGGAATAGGGACGAAATTAATTACAGCATACGATCAAGCTGCATTAGGTGGTGTCTACAAATTAGTGTCCATTGAAGAAAATGGAAAAATGGTAGATACAATTAAAATCTCTGCAAATCCAGAGAAGGTAACGACACCAGGTAGTAAAAGAGTGTATCGTATAATTAACAATGTAAATGGTCACTCGGAAGGTGATTATATTGCACTAGATAATGAAAGACCTCAAGACGAAGAAAGGTTGAAAATGTTTCATCCTATTCACACATATATTAGTAAGTTTGTTACAGATTTCACAGCAAAAGATCTCCATGAAGATGTGGTATTAGATGGGGTAGTCACATATGAATCACCTAGTCTTGAAGAAATTCAAAATTATGCCAATGAAAATTTAGGCTTATTATGGGAAGAATATAAGCGAACAATGAAACCAGAAGAATACCCAGTAGACTTAAGTGAACTATGTTGGGAAAACAAAATGGAACGAATCAAAGAAGTGAAAACAAGAGTAAAAGGAATGGTTGAATCTTAATAAAGGAGTGATACGATGCGTAAGTTACAAAAGCAAATTATTTCAGATCTTAAAGTTTCACCAGAAATTGATCCAAAAGTTGAATATAGACGAAGTGTTGATTTTGTGAAAGCATACTTAAGTAAACATACTTTTCTTCGTAGTGTAGTTCTAGGGATTTCAGGTGGCCAAGATTCCACACTAGCAGGATATATTTGTCAGGCTGCAGTAAATGAATTAAATGAAGAACGAAAGGACACAACCTATGAATTTATCGCTGTTCGTTTGCCATATGGGGAACAAGCAGATGAAGAGGATTGTATCGATGCCCTTCAATTTATTCAGCCAAGTAGGACAATTAGAGTTAATATTAAAGAAGCGGTAGATGCAAGTGAAAAAGCAATAATAGAGTCAATAGGATCAATTAGTGACTTTATAAAAGGAAACACAAAAGCTCGTGAACGTATGAAGGTTCAATATGATCTGGCTGCAGCACTTCAGGGCGTCGTTGTCGGTACAGATCATGCAGCAGAAGCAGTTACAGGATTTTATACAAAGTATGGGGATGGAGCAGCCGATATTGTCCCATTATATCGTTTGAATAAACGACAAGGTAGAGCGATTTTGAAAATGTTAGGTTGTCCAGAACACCTTTATTTAAAAACGCCAACAGCCGACTTAGAAAGTGATAAGCCACAATTGCCAGACGAGGTTGCTTTAGGTGTTACCTATGAAGCGATTGATGATTATTTGGAAGGTAGAGAAGTGAGTGAACAAGACGCAGAAACGATAGAAAATTGGTATATAAAAACAAGACATAAACGAGAAGATCCAATTGATGTTTTTGCTGATTGGTGGAAATAGATGATAAATAAACACAACTTCAACAGAACTAATTACTGTTGAAGTTGTGTAAGTAATGTATCATATACATAGCTTAAGAAATATTGCTTCATTGACAGATAAAAATGACTATGTTATATTTATCTTGAATTCGAGATAATTAGGAGATGAGCGAATGAAAGGGTTAAAAGGAATTCATCACATCACAGCAATCACTAGTAGTGCAGAAAGAAATTATCAATTTTTCACATATATATTAGGAATGCGTCTTGTTAAGAAGACAGTCAATCAAGATGATATTCAAACATACCATTTATTTTTTGCAGATGATAAAGGTAGTCCAGGTACAGACATGACTTTTTTTGATTTTCCCCGTATTCCAAAAGGGTCACATGGAACGAATGAAATTTATAAATCTTCTTTTCGAGTACCGAGTGACAAAGCTTTAGACTATTGGGAAAAACGCTTTGATCGTCTCCAAGTTCGTCACAGTGGGATAAAAGAGTTGTTTGGTAAAAAGACATTGTCCTTTGTGGATTTTGATGATCAACAATACCAATTAATTTCTGATGAGCATAATAAAGGAGTAAAATCAGGTACACCTTGGGCGAATGGTCCAATCCCTTTAGAATATGCAATTACTGGATTAGGTCCAATATTTGTAAGGATTCAGGACTTTTCTTATTTTAAACAAGTAATGGAAAAAGTATTACAGTTTAATGAGATAGCAGTCGAAGAAGGCAAACATCTATTTGAAGTTGGGGAAGGCGGAAATGGTGCACAGGTAATTGTAGAAGAGAATAAAGTATTGCCAAATGCATTGCAAGGATACGGAACTGTACACCATGCGGCATTTCGTGTAGAGGATAAAGAGACATTATTAGAATGGGATGAACATTACAGAAAATTTGGTTTCCAAACATCTGGTTATGTGGATCGCTTCTTCTTTAAATCACTGTACACTCGCGTAGCTCCACAAATATTATTTGAACTAGCAACAGATGGCCCTGGATTTATGGGGGATGAAAATTACGAAACATTGGGAGAAAAGCTATCTCTACCACCATTCTTAGAAGACAAACGAGATCAGATTGAGGGAATGGTGAGACATATAGATACAGTAAGAAGTGAAAAAACAATCGACAAAGAATACGAATAATAGATAAAAATCCGAACAGTACACATGTGCAAACATGATCTCTGTTCGGATTTTTGCATTATCGATACTCTAGTTCTACGTTTTCTTCTAAATACGCTTCTAATCTATTAAATTCTTCTTCATATATATACTTTGTAGCCCAGCCGAATAATTTTGTCATTACTTTATAGTACCAGTTGCTAGGAATAATACTTACAATGATACTTAGGTTTGTAAAATGACCGTCTCTACTAAGAAGGTACTTTGTTATACTTGTCCCTTCTTTGGAAGTTGCTTCTATCGTAATTTTATATGGTGCTTCATATTCTGTGATGATACAATCCACAGATATTTCTTTTTTGTCTATTTTTTGTATTGAAGTAAATTTTGTTCCTACATCCAGTACTTTTGTATCATTTTCGTAAATGTTATTAATAATAAATTGATTCCAAAGTTTAATCTTTTCGTCATCATTCACATAATCAAAGACAACATCAATTGATTGGTTAATGGTACGATCAAATGTATACACAATAATTTCTTTCATGTGCTTTTGTGCTCCTCATCTATAAAGTATGTAAATTTTACTATTCCAGAGATAATTATATGAAATGATTAATCAAATGGGAAGAGTACTTTCCTAATTAATAATAAATGATGAAATAATTACAATCAATGTAAAAGTTAATGAGATTTCATACTATAGTAATAGGTCATCATCATCTTTTTTATTAACAGAAAATTCTGTATTCTTATCTATGAGGAGTTAATAGAGGAGGTAGAAAAGGTGGAGAAAGTAAATGTTTCGTTAAGAAATCAATCATTTTACCTAAATTATGCTCGTGGATATGAGAATAGTAAAGATATGAACAACTACCATCTACATCAAGATTACGAGATATTCTATATGATCGAAGGGGAAAAGGCTTTTACAATTAACGGAACAGATTGGGTTGCTAAAAGTGGCCATTTATTATTCATCAACAAGAATGTACTTCATAAATCGAAAGTAAACGATGAAAGGTATCAACGTATTGTGCTGAATTTTAAAGAGAGCTTTCCTTTTAAAGAAGATATTCCACTTATTATCAAACTATTTCATCATGGACCTCTTATGTTAGCAATCACAAAAGAACAAAGCCACTTTATTAAATTGTTGTTCGAAAAAATGTTATCAGAATATCATACAACAAAAGGTCGCAATGAATACTATTTGAGGCTATTGTTATCACAGTTACTGATTGAATGTGATAGATTAAAGTATGTGGAAACAAACACGAGATTACATAAATATGGTAACAGAACGAATTATACTGTGATTAATGAGATCATCATGTATATTAATGCAAACTACGATACAGATTTAACCTTAGCTCATCTATCCAATCAATTTTTCCTTAATCAACAATATATTAGTCGAATGTTTAAACAGTCTACAGGCTGTAGTTTTATAGAATATGTCAACGCGATTCGAGTGAACGAAGCGAAAAGATTGTTAATTGAAACAGATAAAAAAATTGCACATATTGCTAAGTTAGTAGGATATACGAGTCATGTCCATTTTTGGCGAATATTTAAATCACTAACTGGAGATTCTCCAAATGATTATAGAGATTCTTACGTTAAAATGTAATCGCTTACCATTAATGTGCATGCAAAGTGTATGGAGGGGTTTAGCGAATCCGATATTTTGATAAAAACATTCAATCTAATAGGTGGATGCCTAATCAGTGAGAGAAATGTCTTTCATTGATTAGGCAATGCCATATTGAAATCAATAAGGAACAACTGTTAGTAATAACGAACGAATAGATGCAATGCCAAGTATTGTTTGTTGATTTGTAATTACAATGTCATCATACATCTCTTCTGTAGGTCGATTCATTGCCTTTATCACTAAATCTTCAAGAGGCCTAGACATTTCAAATGAGAGGAAATTTTTCTGCATGAATGAAGATACTGGTTCTCCCATAAATAGATTATATTCATGCATCGAGCGAAAATGTTTATCGAGTTGTTTACGACTGATAATTCCAACTGGTTGCAAATCACTTGTTATAATCATAGTGGTCATTGGAAAGTTACTTTCAAATAACTGTTTTATTACTTCAATTTTTGTATCGCATGTGGTTAAAATAGTTCCTTCTACAATATCGATAATAGTGTTTCTCACTTCATACCTCCTAAGTTAATTTGATAATACATACAGTACTCTGAATAAATAGAAAGTGTGTTTGGATAATTATAGTTTATAATAGGGTACTTAGTATGGATGTATCTATATTAATATCTAGTATAATTGGAATATATTAATTTAATATTACATTTATGTAAATTTATTGGAATTACTCTTTTTAGCAAAGAATTAATATTTTTGCTAAACTAATACTAGTCTAGCTTTATATTGTAACTAGACAGAAATAAAACGGAAGTAAGAAGGAAGGATGTTCAAGATGACATCAAATGATACATTACAAGCAATTACACCCCAATATGATCCTTGGGAAGCATATATGGACGTAAAAGAATTCGGAGAAATGCGATTGACAAATGTAGAATTTACCACTACACATTTGTGTAATATGAGGTGTGCACATTGTGCAGTTGGATATACATTAAGGGATAAAGACCCAGAAGCATTACCATTTGACCTATTAAAAAGAAGGTTAGACGAAATTCCTGACTTGCGTACATTAAGTATTACTGGTGGAGAGCCAATGATGTCGAAAAAGTCAGTGAGGGAATATGTCATTCCATTACTTCGTTATGCACATGAGCGTGGAGTTCGGACACAGATTAATTCTAACTTAACATTACCATATGAACGTTATGAAGCAATCATTCCGTATTTAGATGTTTTACATATATCTCATAATTGGGGAACGCCTGATGAATTTGCAGAGACTGGTTTTGTGAATATGGAGCGAAAGCCGACGAGCAGTAATCGGAAGAAATACTTTGAACGAATGGTAGAGAATTCGCAACGATTAGCTGAAAATGGTGTGATGGTATCTGCGGAAACGATGCTTAATAAAAGAACTTTCCCATATTTAGAATCCATCCATGACCATATCATAGAAATGGGATGTAGCCGACATGAAGTACATCCAATGTATCCAGTTGATTTTGCAAGTAATTTAGAGACATTAACGTTACAGGAAATGCAAGAAGGAATTATTCGGTTGCTCAACCATCGAAATCAGGATATTTGGATGTTGTTTGGAACACTACCAATATATCCTTGTAATAAAAGCAAAGAGGAATTAGCTTTAATGCAAAGATTGTACAAAGAGAAAAATGTGACAGTGCGTAATGATCCAGATGGGAGATCACGCTTAAATGTAAATATATTTAGTGGGGAAATAATTGTGACTGATTTTGGTGACCAAGAAGAACCATCTTTAGGTAATATACAAACAACATCCTTGCCAGATGCTTATGGTAAATGGATGCAGTCAAAAACAGCTCAATCGCTAAACTGTCACTGTCCACAGGTACATTGCCTTGGTCCAAATATTTTAGTGAAGAATACGTATTATAAAGACATTGATTTTAGTAATAGAAAAGCTCAGATTACAAAATGATGCATAGAAGATAACTATCAATATGACATTTGTCATATTGATTTACTGACATCTGTGTCTTACGAAAGTGTGCATCTTTTCGGTACAATTACTTTAAAGTAGTAAAAGTATCGGAAAGAGGGATGAACATGAGCAAGCAAAAACAAGCACAACTTCGTAAAGACGTAATGCCATATGCTACCTCACAGACAAAAAGAAGTTTGATTCAAATAGCAAATACAATTGTTCCATTTTTTATATTATGGTTTTTCGCATATCAGAGTTTATCTATTTCCATTTGGTTAAGTTTGCCGTTCTCTATTTTGGCAGCAGGTTTCATGGTTCGTACGTTTATTATATTCCATGACTGCGCACATCAATCATTTTTCCAAAATAAAAAATGGAATCGAATTTTAGGTACCATTACTGGAGTTTTAACTCATTTTGCTTTTGAAAAATGGAAAAGGGAACATTCCATTCATCATGCTACAAGTGGTAATTTAGACCAAAGAGGCACAGGCGATATTTGGATAATGACAGTGGAAGAATATAAAAATGCAAGTCGTTTTGAAAAGTTACAATACCGATTATATCGTCATCCACTTGTTATGTTTGGGTTAGGTCCATTCTTATTATTTTTGTATGAGAATAGAGTAAATCGAAAAGATGCACGTAAGAAAGAACGAATCAATACGTATATCATTAATATATCTTTATTAATTGTGTATACGGTTATGTACTTTACATTAGGTTGGGAAGCAATCGTATTTGTTCAATTACCGATTGCTTATGTTGCAGGAGTGTTAGGGATTTGGTTGTTTTATGTTCAACATCAATTTGAAGATTCGTATTTTGAACATGAGTCAGAATGGGATTATGTAAAAGCAGCAGTTGATGGAAGCTCGTATTATAAGCTACCTAGATGGTTAGAGTGGATGACGGGGAATATTGGATATCACCATGTGCATCACTTAGCGCCACGAGTTCCTAATTATAATTTAGAAAAAGCACATACCGAAACACCACCATTGCAAAAGGCGACAACCATTACATTAAAAACAAGTTTAGAGTCGATTCGATTTAGATTATATGATGAAGATCAAAAAACATTTATTAGTTTTAAAGAGTTGAAAAAAAGCAATGTTTTACGTACGAAGAAAACCATTGCTACACCAACAAAGCAAACACAAACACTTCGTTAAATGATTTTAATTTGGCTGGTTATTAGTTCAGGAATGTACTGAACTATCGACCAGCCATTTTTATTTCATTAGTTTGTTGAAGCATTATTATATATTTTTTCTTTTCCTATCTTAGAAGATAAGCTAAGATAAATATATGTGAATGGAAATTCTTATAATAGAAACTTATTTCAATCTGAGGTGGAGAAAATGCAAAATTGGTATCATATTTTCCCTAAAAATACGGGTCTCAGTTTATATATATGGATAATTTTTTGTGTTTTGCCGTTCTACTTTATATTTCGTTCTACATCATTGATTGAAATAGGGCTAGGCATTGTACTAACATTGCTCTTTTTTGCGATTTACTGGATTACTTTTACTTCAAAGGGCTCTTTTCAATATGTAGGATTAAGTATGGAACTTGTTATTAATTTAGCGATGGTATTTTTGTTCAGTTATGTATATTTTGCATTGTTTATTGCCTTTTACATAGGTAATTTGCGAAGAAAAGCAGCGTTTGTAACATTTTATGTTATCCATTTAACTACTACAGTACTTGCGATTATCGGTGTATTTCTGATTGATTATGGGACAATAATTGGTCAATTGCCGTTTTTAATTATGACAATATTGGGCATTATTTTAATTCCTATAAATAGATATAACAGGTTGAAACAAGATGAACTTGAAGGGAAATTAGAAGATGCCAATCGTAAAATTGCGAGACTTGCGATTATAGAAGAAAGGCATCGTATTGCTAGAGATTTACACGATACATTAGGGCAGAAATTATCCATGATTGGCCTTAAAAGTGAATTAGCGAAAAAATTAATTAGTAAAGAACCAACTAGTGTAGAAATAGAACTGGATGATATTCAAAAAATCGCTCGCCAAGCATTAAAAGAAGTTAGAGAGATGGTTTCTAATATGAAAAGCATCCGAATCTTGGACGAATTAGCGCACGTGAAGCAACTACTACATGCAGGTAATATTAAAATGCGGATAGATTTACCACATCAAATTGACCACATTCCATTATTTATTCAGACAGTTTTAAGTATGTGTTTAAAAGAATCTGTTACAAATATTGTAAAACATAGTGAGGCGAAAAATTGTTATATCAAGCTAATAGAAACAGAGGATAGCTTTTTCTTGGAAGTAAAAGATGACGGTATAGGCATTCCAGCTAATTTATCATTTGGAAATGGATTGTACGGTATGCAAGAGAGGTTAGAATTTGTTAATGGCAAGATGGAGTTTGTCCCAGATAAGAAAGGAATGAAGTTGTTCATTGTTATTCCAAATGTAATTAAACAAGGAGAGGAAAATGAATGATTCGTATTGTATTAGCGGAAGACCAGCAATTGTTACTAGGAGCTCTTGGCGCATTACTGGATTTAGAAGAGGACATGCAAATTGTAGGGAAAGCCAATAATGGAGCAGAAGTTATTAGGTTAGTAGAAGAGGAAAATCCGGACATTTGCATTATGGACATTGAGATGCCAGTTATGACAGGTTTAGATGCGGCGGAGCATTTGAAGGATACGACTTGTAAAGTAATTATTTTAACAACATTTGCACGGCCAGGTTATTTTGAAAGGGCACGAACAGCAGGTGTACGTGGGTATTTGTTAAAAGATAGTCCAAGTGAAGAATTAGCAGATTCGATTCGAAAAATAATGAATGGAAAGAAAATATATGCACCTGAGTTAGTAGATCTCGCATTTACAGAATCAAATCCCCTCACATCAAGAGAAATAGATGTGATGCGTCTAATGGCAAAAGGTAAACCTACAAAAACCATTGCGAAAGAACTATTTCTTTCTCATGGTACAGTGAGAAATTATATCTCGGTCATATTAGATAAATTAGAAGTAGATAATCGGGTAGAAGCACTGTCTAAAGTAAATGAAAAAGGCTGGTTAAATTAGAGACTCGTGATAGTCTCTAATTTTTGCTTTTTTATACAAAAAAGCATACAATATCCTTCGGGACTAGAAATAGTATGTTATTTTATCATCATAAGTGTTAGTTGCTTACAGGAAGGAAGGTGTAACGGATGACTACAAAAATTGAAAAGCGTGGGACAATTGTTGCATTATTACTAGCAGGAGCTTTTATTGCTATTTTAAATCAGACATTGATGATTACAGCCATTCCGCCAATTATGGATGAGATGGGGATTACTCCAAATTCAGCACAATGGTTGACGACAATATTTATGTTAATCAATGGTATTATGATACCTATTAGTGCATTTTTGATTGATCGTTTTACTACAAGGCAATTATTTATTACAGCAATGAGTATATTTGCATTAGGAACATTGGTTGCGGCATTAGCGCCAAACTTCGCTATATTGTTAGCAGGGAGAGCCATTCAATCTGCAGGAGCAGGGGTAATGCTACCATTAATGCAGACAGTATTCTTAATGATATTCCCTGTCAATAAACGTGGAAGTGTGATGGGATTAGTTGGTTTAGTCATTTCATTTGCACCAGCAATTGGTCCAACATTATCTGGTTGGATAACGGAATTATATTCTTGGAGAGTGTTATTTCTTATCATCTTACCTATTGCCATTATTGATATCGTTATTGCGTATTTTGTAATGAAAAACGTTACTGAAGTATCTAAACCAAAAGTGGATGTCCTTTCCATCATTCTTTCATCATTTGGTTTTGGTGGCTTACTATATGGCTTTACAAGTGCGGGGAATGTAGGTTTCGATTCACCTATTACGATTGCAGTATTAGCGATTGGATTATTATCGTTAATTCTATTTATTATAAGACAATTGAAATTAGAGCATCCGATGTTAGAATTCCGAGTATTCAAATATTCCATTTTCCCTTTTACTATCGTTATAGGGATGATTTCCTTTATGGGTCTTATCGCTGTAGAAACGTTAATACCACTATACATGCAAGATGCTCGTGATTTTACACCTGTAGATGCAGGACTAGTTATCTTACCAGGTGCACTCATTACAGGGTTAATGTCCCCAATTACAGGAAGAATCTTTGATAAGGTAGGGGCAAAGTGGTTAGTAATACCAGGTCTTGTTTTAATGACAATTGGAACATTTATGTTTTCTAACTTAGATGACCAAACAACTACTACGTACATGACCATTGTATTTGCGATTCGAATGTTCGGTATGTCCATGGTTATGATGCCAATTGCGACAGCAGGATTGAACCAATTACCGAATCGATTAATCGCACACGGTGCAGCAATGGATAACACTTTAAAAAACGTGTCTGCATCGATAGGAACAGCTGTATTAGTAACTGTATTAACAACATCGGAATCTATTGCTGAGAAAAGCGGAGAGGCTTTCCCAGGTATAGTTGGTTCAAATACCGCATTTCTGTGGTTATCGATTCTTACATTAGTTGGATTGATTGTTTCTTTCTTCGTAAGATATAAACAACCTGAAAATATAGAATAAACTTAGACAAATACAAAGAGAGGGCACTAAATGATTAATTAGTGCCCTCTTTTGTGTTTAGGTAGAGCTAATTCCATAAAATTTGATGTTAATTTCTCTAATTCCTCTTGCATTACTGTTCCTTTCATAGGTAGACCATGTCCCGCAATAATCATGTTTGGTTGTAATTGGGCTAATTTTCGTACAGATTCTTCTGCAATATGCCAATCTTCTGTGAAGTAAGCTGGTGGTCCGTACACATGTTGTAATGGAAATATAACAGACCAAGAAGACTCGGGCTTTTCAGTAGATATGGCGTCACCTGCAATTAATATGCCATCTTTCTTGCGATATAGACTGATGTGTCCTTTTGTGTGCCCGGGTGTTTCTATATACTTCCAATCTTGTAAATACGGCACTTCTCCATTCTTAGGTAATGGCTGTACCATTTTTTCTAAATGCTCTGGTTTTGTTGGAAATATAGCTGATAACAATGATATGAATCCACCACCGACTGTTGGATCTCCAGGTGGATAAGATTGTTTACCTGTTACATAATCCATTTCCCTTTCATGAATGAAGATAGGGACATTCCAATAATCTGCAAGTTTTTTTGCAGAACCAGCATGGTCAAAGTGTCCATGTGTTAGGATAATTGCTTTAGGAGCTTTTGTGCCATATCTTGTTTCACAGGCATGAATAATTCTTTTATGATATCTTTTTAGGCTAGTATCTATCAATACCCAATCCTCATTTGGGGCACCAATCATAACGATATTAGATAATAATGTACGATAATATGCGACATCTTTAGTAATATTCTCTGCGATGGCATGATCAAAATCCTTCTCATATTGTTCTAGTTGATCAAGATGTTGTTGTTTCATTTAATCTACTCTCACTCCAATCGAAACTTCGCTATATTTACTATTTGAAGAAATCTAATAATTATTCATGCTAGAAGCAATTTGTTCGACGAAAACTTAGAAAAAATGTAGTGTAAAAATTACAATTGTGTAAAATTTAAAGAAATCTACTTGTACGTATAGACAAATAACTTATAAATGGTAAAATTTTAATAAGATGATGTAAGGGAGCTCGATTAAAATGAAATGGTGGATGAAAAAAATAACCGTAGTATTAGTTACAATACTTACATTGGGTTTATATGTGCCTCCAATTTATTTAGATGCGGATATAAACGACACAGACAAAGGCGAATTCTCTCCTGATGATAATGTATTAAATGAGAATACATCACAAGTAGAAGTTGAGTATGTCGAAGAGAGCTCCATCGTTGACAGTAATGAAGAATTATATCTGGAAGTATTAACAGATCAAGCAAAATATCAAATAATGGAAAAGTTAGGACAACGTATTGCAGATCGAATGGATGAGGAATTAGATACGATTGTGATGCCAAACTTAGAATTAGTATTGAATCAAATGTACGAAGATTTTGGTTTAGAACGAAGCCAATATTTAGTTGTCGCAGAGAATCCTGCATCAGGCTATGGCGAGCGAATATTTAATCTATATGATGTGAAAGAAAAAAGTGACATTGCTACATTTCATGTGAAGCAAGTGAAACGCCCAAAAGAAGGATACTATTTTCAATTTCACTATCATTTAGCGAAAGATAATTTTGAAGAACATTATACGATTGCAGACATTTACTGGGGAAAAAATACACCACCTAAATGGATGACATGATATATTAGGAAGTGCCTTTATTTATGAAGGCACTTTTTCCTACTTTGGATTAGTAATGATGTACATGTGAGTGATATCAAATTTAGATATTTTCTAACTATAAAAGTCAGAAAGTTTAGAATTGAGTAACTTTTTCTTTATTTTCTTAACAGAAATGAGTAAAATAGTTCTTATTGAATCTAAATAAAATATACACATCAAGAACTTTATATAAAGGAGTTTCGTCATATGCCTATTAAAATTCCAGATTTATTACCAGCTAAAAATAAATTACAAGAAGAAAATATATTTGTGATGGACGAAAGTCGTGCATTTACGCAAGATATAAGACCATTAAAAATACTAATATTAAATTTAATGCCATTAAAGCAACAAACAGAAACGCATCTTTTACGTATATTAGGAAATAGTCCACTCCAGATTGATGTTGGGTTATTGCATACAAGTACACATGTATCTAAAAATACACCGGCAGAGCATTTAGAGCAATTTTATAAGTCTATTACGGATGTAAAAGCAAATAAATATGATGGATTGATTATTACTGGCGCACCAATTGAAAAGTTAGCTTATGAGGACGTGAATTATTGGTCTGAACTATCTGAAATAATGGAATGGAGTAAGACAAATGTAACTTCAACTTTACACATTTGTTGGGGTGCAATGGCAGGCTTATACTATCATTATGGTATTGACAAATACTTAATGGATGAGAAATTATCTGGTATTTTCACACATACATTATCAGACCCGAGAGAAAAATTGTTGAGCGGATTTGATGAGGAATTTGTTGTGCCACATTCTAGAGAAGCAGATATCAAAAAGACAGATATCGAAAAAGAACCAAGACTTAAAATATTAAGTGAATCTGAAGAAGCAGGCATTTATTTAGTAGCTTCTACAGATGGGAAACAAATCTTTGTAACAGGTCATCCGGAATACGATGCATTTACATTACAAAAAGAGTTTGATAGAGATACAGCAGCAGGATTGAATCCGATAATACCTGTGAATTACTATCCGAATGACGACCCAACTCAAACACCTAGACTACGTTGGCGAACACATTCTAACATGCTTATTTCTAATTGGTTAAATTATTATGTGTATCAAGAAACGCCATATCAATTAGATTGAGGCAAAGTCATACTCGTTACAGTTTTTTAGTAGCTAGTATGGCTTTTTTGTATTGTCTAGCATAGGTGCGCAGAAACTAGACATCAGCTCCGACAAAAATAGACTTGCTGAATGTGTATACAGGGAGTTTTGGTATAAATCATCATCGGTCCGTACCTCACCGTGATTTCTTTATCTTCGCTGATGCATTGAATTCTCTACAATCTCATTTTGGATTTGTAAACTTAATGTAAAGTTACTGGAAATAGCTATACAGATTTTGAGGGATGTTGTATAGTATGTGTAGAACATACATTCGTATATCGCATCATACCATAACGAAATAGGTGAATCCACATGTCTGTCCACAATCCGCACGACAAATTCTTCAAAGAAACGTTTTCCAACATCGAAGTGACGAAATCATTTATTGAACATTATTTGCCACCTGACATTGCTGCATACGTCAATTCCAACACATTAGAACCACAAAAGGACAGTTTTATTACAAAAGAATTGGAGGAGTTTTTTTCAGATTTATTGTTTCGAGTAGAGATAAATGGGAGTATTGGCTATTTGTACTTATTACTCGAGCACAAAAGTTATCCTTCTCCAACCGTGATTTTTCAATTATTACAGTATATGTTGGAAATCTGGAAAAACAATCAGTCTGAAGCTAGTAAAGTTCCGCTCGTTTTACCTGTCGTATTTTTCCACAGTAAGCACAAATGGCGTGCACCGATTACTTTAAGTGAACATATCGAAAATGCAGATGACATGCCACAAGAACTGTGGGCATATGTTCCTGATTTTGAGTATATACTAATAGATGTCTCCGCATATAAAGACGCAGAATTGAAAGGTATTGCTCAATTAAAAATCATCCTCACATTATGGCGAGATATTTCCAATAGTCATAAAACAGATGTGACCAATACTCTGAAAAGAGCCATTTATTATTTACAACAACTTGAAGATCAAGAAACAGGATTACGCTATCTAGAGACGTTATTGCGCTATGTATTTCAAGTAGACCAGCAGCTTACAAAAACAACATTCCATGATATGATACAGTATATAGAACAAACATATAACGAAGGGAGCGAAATAGTGATGACTTTAGCTGATATTTTGCGTGAAGAAGGTAGAGAGATAGGGAAGAAGGAAGGAATAATGGAAGGAATAAGAGAAGGGAAGCTAGAAGGCAAACTAGAAGGCAAACTAGAAGGAAAACAAGAGGCCTTAGCCAATACAGCGATTCGTTTAATCACAAAATTTATAGCCCCTATTCATAAGGAACTGGAAGTGAAGATTAAAAAGCAAGACATTGTCACATTAGAAGGTATCATTGATCGGATAGATGAGCTAGAAACTTTAGCAGAAGTGGAAGCTTGGATGAAATAAGTGAGAATCACAAAAAGCTCAAATACAAATATGGAGTAAGTATTTGAGCTTTTATATCAATATAAATAATGAAACAGTTAATTAGCTACACTTTTAAATGAGTATGTTTCACTTTTGTTTCATAATAAAAGTAAACGATTAGAGCAAATGCGGACAGAATCATCCCAGATACATACGGCAAATAAATTGCAAGCCCATATAGTAGCCCACCTAATGGGGGACCAATAATTCTCCCTAATGAGTCAAAAGAAGAGAGAAGGCCTGTTACTTGACCGTAGCCAGATGTTGCTTGTTTCGTAAGTAATGAAGATACACTTGGTCGTATCAGTCCATTTCCAATACCAAACACAGATAGAAAAATAGCCGCAGTTAAGAAATTTTGTACAAATAGAATCAATCCAAATCCGATAATAGATGTAATAATTCCAATTTTTATTACATTACCTTCACCAAATTTTTTAGTCATTTTACCGACTAATCCACCTTGTACGATGGCACCAGCGAATCCCATAATCATAAATATATATCCGAGTTCTACTGTACCTAAAGAAGCTTTCGCAAATGCGAAATAAGCGAATGTAGCTTCAAGGCCAGCTAATGAAATCGAGACAAAGCCTTGTAAAATGAAGAGAGGTGCTGATTTTCCTTTTACCCCATTTATAAGAGAAGGTCGTTTTGTCTTAGCTGTTGATACATTTTCTTGTAGGTTAACTGTTTCTTTCAATACAAATATCACTAAAAAGAAAGTTAAAATCGAAGAAGCTCCAGCTAATAAGAATGGAATAGCTAAGTCCTGTTCAGAAAATACACCACCAATTGCAGGACCGAAAATGAACCCAAGACCTACAGCTGCACCAACTACGCCCATTCCTTTGCTACGGTTTTCTTCACTTGTTACATCTGCTACATATGCTGTTACAGTAGGCATGTTAGCTGCTGATAACATACCACCGATAATTCTAGCAGCAAATAGCATCCATAAACTTGAGGCAAATGCCATCATGAAAAATGATAAAGATAATCCAGCAATCCCTATTAATAAAACAGGTTTACGACCGATTCGATCAGATACGCCACCCCATAATGGAGAAAAAATAAATTGCATAATAGAATATGTAGCCATTAAAAGACCCAATTCTGTTGGTGATGCGCCTAATTCTTCCGCATAAAAAGGTAAGACAGGTATAATGATCCCGAATCCAACCATTACCATAAACATTACTGCAAAAAGAACAGGCAATACTCTTTTTGTGTTCAATATAAGTCACTCCAAAGAATAATGAATACGCTCATTATTAAAATTTTTAATCTATTTGTAACAAGATACTCATTTATATAAAGATGGAAAGGAGATCAGATGCTTTATGAATTGTATAATCTGCATCTACTGTTTTTCCCTCAATCTCACGTTGTCTGTGATTAAACCAAATCGCTTTCCAACCAACTTGCTTTGCACCGACAATATCATTCTCATAAGAATCTCCAATATAAATGGTCTCTTCTTTAGATATAGCTAACCTGTCTTCAATATGTTGAAAGACACGAGGATCAGGCTTGGAATAACCAATAGCACCAGATACAAAAATATGTTGTGTAGGAATCCACTTTTCAAGTTGTAACTGTTTTATTTTTCTCGCCTGATGTGCATCTTCCCCATTTGTTAGTATGGCCAATTGAAATTTTTTCTCGTATAAGAAATGAAATAATTCTTCCACCTCTGGGAACAATTGAATTTCCTGTTGCTTGTTATAATATGTTTGTTGAAATGAGATAGCATCCTCTTTTGTCAAAGGAATTTGGAAATCTGCACATGCGTTCATTATTCGGTAAATTTGTAAGTCTAGTGCAGTTATTTCACCAGACATATGTTTTTCAAATACTTCATCACTATATTTTCTACTTGATAAATATAATGGAAGAATATCTTCTTCTGCAATGAAGCCATCTAAGTGTGTGGCAATTGCTTGTTTAAATGGTGAGAGTTGATCATATAATGTGTCGTCCACATCAAAGATAATTGTTTTCATTCTGTTCATCCTTCAATTAAAAAAATTGTACGTTATGATTCTATCATAACATTTTATTCGATAGAAAAGCATATTACTCAGATTAGAAAAGAAAAGTTCAAAATGTTAACAAAACTTTTCACATTTAAGGATTGAAAACAAATCAAAATATTGTTAAAATTATCACAAAGTTAAAAAGCTATGTGTAACTGGCGAGATACGGATAACCGTAGGGGAGCACATAGTTTCGAAGCCGCTCGCCTGGGCAAAGGTAAGGATTTTTCCTTACCTATTTCTGTTTAAAATTCTTTTAGGAGTGTGGTTTTACATGAAAAGAGTATACAATTTCTCAGCTGGACCATCAATGTTACCATTAGCAGTACTAGAAAAGGCACAAGCAGAATTACCAGATTACCGTAATTCAGGCATGTCCGTGATGGAACTGAGCCACAGATCAGGTTTATTCACAGAAATTATTGAAGAAGCAGAACAACTACTTCGTGAAATCATGAATATTCCAGAGAATTATAAAGTATTATTTGTTCAAGGTGGCGCTTCTCAACAATTTGCGATGGTTCCATTAAACATCATGAAAAATGGAAAAGCAGATTATGTGAACACAGGTTCTTGGTCCAAAAAGGCAATGAAAGAAGCAAAGAAATATGGTCAAGTAAATGTGATTGCATCATCTGAAGACGAGAATTTCACATTTATCCCTAAAATCGATCAAAGTATGATTGATAAAGAAGCAGATTATGTGCATATTACGACAAATAACACAATAGAAGGTACTAGTTTCCGTGAAATACCTGACACAGGAAGTGTACCATTAGTTGCAGATATGTCTTCTAATATTTTATCTGAAGATATAGATGTATCTAAATTTGGTATTATTTATGCAGGTGCCCAAAAGAATATTGGCCCAGCAGGCTTAACTGTCGTAATTATTCGTGAAGATTTAATTGGAAATGCAAAAGACATTTGCCCGACAATGTTAGACTACAAAACACATAGTGATAGTGGATCACTTTATAATACACCGCCTACTTACGGAATTTACATGGCTAAATTAGTCTTCGAATGGATTAAAGAATTAGGTGGAATAAAAGCAATCCAAAAACAAAATGAAGAAAAAGCGGCACTTCTTTATGACTTTATTGATCAATCAGATTTCTATTCTTCACCAGTAAGAGAAGATAGTCGTTCTATCATGAATATTCCATTTACTATTCCTGGATATGATTTAGATGCTCAATTTGTGAAAGAAGCGAAAGAAAAAGGGCTTGAAACATTAAAAGGACACAGATCTGTAGGTGGAATGCGTGCAAGTATTTATAACGCAATGCCTGTCGATGGTGTGAAAGCACTGGTACAGTTTATGAAAGAATTCGAAGAAAGTAATAAATAAATCCACAATAAAATGCATCCCGTACCATATCGGGATGCATTTTGTGTATTAACTAAATTCTCTGATTGCTTCTGTTGTTAACTCGATTCCACCACGCGCTGTTTGGTAAACGGTCACTTTGACTGTTGCCGCTTCAATTGCCCACATGATATCATCAGCAATCTGTGCAGCTAATGATTCGCAAAATGCACCATGATCACGGAATGACCATAAATAGAATTTTAGCGATTTGGATTCAATGCATTTATTTTGCGGTGTATAAGAAATTTCCACTTTCCCGAAATCTGGTTGACCTGTTTTAGGGCACACAGCAGTAAACTCCAATGCACGGAATGTAATATTTTGTACATTTGGAGCGTCGAATGCTTCTTGTTTTAATACTTGTCTTGCTTCTTCTACACTATTCGGTCGAGGCATAGGACCGGAACGTGGCAAATAGTAATTTTCTGACATATTATTTCCTCCTAGTTTTGATAAAGCAGGATGGTTGCGAACTGCTTTAAACATATAAAATGGATTATACCAAATACAAAGCGAAAAACCAATTAGAAAAATTAGTTACTCTCTTCTTTTGTTGGCCCCATCACACCAGGAACTTCTAACCCTGCTTGGCGTAATAATACAGTCATTTGACCACGGTGGTGTGTTTGATGGTCAATTAATGCACGTAATAAAGCGCCACGTGTCGTTTTCCCTTTAAAGCTATCGATTTCTGCCACTAATTCTGCTTCAGAAAGCTTAGATGCCTCTGTTTTGACATCTTCAGCAATTTGGCGATATGCTTCAACAATGCTATTAGCGCTTGTTGGAACATCTTTTGGGTTACCTGATTGTAATGTTAAACCTACTAATCCGCCAAAAAAGGCAGGAGCTGTAGCTAGATGCCACCCTAACCAACCTAAAGTGCTGTGGCCTTCGACAATCGCTTGATTTAGTTTTTCATCTGTCATTGCTTCTAGTACTCTCAATGTACCGGCTGCAGCAACGTCCCATTCTATTATAAAATCTTCTATTTTTCGATACATTATCATCACTCCTCGTCACTTATCTTAACATATTCATTATTTAGAGGCTATCAACTATGCTTAGAGTAGAAGGTATGCAATCAGAATACCAACAAAGCCAAACACAAAGGAGTACAGTAAGTTGTAATAAGTAATTAAATATGGACTTTGACGTAGACTCATAGATGTAATCGTAACAACAAGCCCATATGTCCCAACAGGTACTGTCGAAACACCTGCAATGACAAGAACAATCGCAAGACTTAATGGATTAAGGATATCAATAAGCATTGCACTAATGCCACTTAGCACTCCCATTGTAGCAATAGGATGTACTCCGAACATACTCATCACCATGAATAGCAATTGAATCATCATTAAAATTAAAAATGGGTAATCTGCGACATATAGTATCGGCTTTTGAATAAATTGTAGTGCTGGAGATGCATTCAGACAGCCAGTGAATATTGCTAATGTGACAAATAATACATTAAAGTTATGCATTCCGTTCATGCTATTGCGCCATTTGTTCCAACCAATCGTCCAATAACTACGCAATCGTTTTAATAAAAAAGCCCAGATTGTTGCAAATGGGAAGACGAGAATCGTAACAATAAAAATAAATTCCATCTCAAAAAATAATCCTGCTAAAATGACACACAAAAGGAAGCCGACTAACCCACTAATGAGCTGAACAAGCTTTTTCTTTATCGGTTTATGAGAAACATGAACGTCTGTTTGCACGGGGTAAGGTATCTTTTTGAAATACCATCTCCCCCAAACGTTATCAAGTATATACATAATAATCGTAATGAAAATCATCCATGGTAGCAATGTACCATAATTCACTCCTGTAATAAAAATAGCCATTGCTAGCAACACTTCTAATGGGCTCCATGGTAATGCAAGGGAGTATCCACGTAATGTAATCATCATAATAAATTTATTTGCCAACTTTTTATGGATTGGTTTTAAATTATCGACTAAGACATCTTGGGCAATTGTTGCAGAGGATACATTCAAAAAAGCTGTTAATGCCATCATTGCCGTTGTACTACGTTGGTATAATGCACCTAAATGTTGGACATTTCCTCTTAATAAATTTTGCATCAATTTATCGAACCGAGCTGCAGTAACTGCACTGTTCATCCAAGGTAACACAGCTAACAATGTCAACATAGAGAGATTATCTGCAAACATTGGAATAAGTTGCATAAAGGTAAGGTCTGTCGTCCAAAATAATGTGAAGCCAATTAGGAAAAAAGAAGCACCTAATAGTTTAAACAATTTATTTGCATAAATAAAACTATAAACAAACACGAGACATGCAAGGATGCCAAGTGAAAATGTCATAATATTGCTAGGGAATACGGTATTTATAATATGAAGTAAAAAAACAATGCTAAAAAATACATAACTATATTTCATTACATACCCTTCTTCCTATATGTTTGGCGCTAGTTGGTGAAGTTTTGAGCAAACTTTTCTTAGTACTATCATAGCAGAATTGGCTTAGAATTGATATGGGCATTATTGATTGTTTATGATTGAAAATGATTGACTTTGATTGCGTTTAGTTATATATTGAGTACAAGTGATCATATGTAAGGTGGGAAGCTATGTTAACACTTGAGCGCCAACAGTTAATTATCCAATTATTGAAGGAAAGAGAAATGGTTACAGTCCAACAATTGTGTCAGATAACAAAAGCCTCTGAATCAACGATTAGGCGAGATTTGACGGAATTAGAAAATAAACAAATGATTAAACGAGTACATGGTGGGGCATCTCTCTTAAAGAAAAAGAAAGAAGAACCTACATTATTAGAAAAAGCAGTCCAATTTAGTAAAGAAAAAGAACAAATTGCAAAATATGCAGCATCTTTAATCGATGATGGGGACGCGATTTTTCTCGATGCAGGTACAACAACGATGCATATGATTCCATATTTAGAAGATAAAGCAACCATTGTCGTAACAAATGGGATTCCACATGTCCAGTTATTGATGGAATATGGTGTGGAGACATATGTACTAGCAGGGAAGGCAAAGCAAGGTACGCAAGCATTAGTAGGTACAAAAGCTGTGGATGCATTGAAAGAATACCAATTTGATAAATGTTTTCTTGGGATGAATGGAATAAGTATTGCCCGTGGATTTACTACTCCAGATCCAGAAGAGGCAAATGTAAAAAAACAAGCAATGAATCAAACGCAAACATCATATGTGTTAATCGATGATACAAAAGTAGGAGAAGTGACATTTGCACACGTAGCATCACTGGATGCAGCTGCAATCATTACATCTAGTGGAATAGCAGAGGAACAAGTAAATAAATTACGCGAAAAAACAACAGTAAAGGTGGTTACAGAATGATTTATACAGTGACATTCAATCCGGCGGTGGACTATGTTGTTCAATTAGATCAATTTCATCAAGGTGAGGTAAATAGAAGCAAATACGATTATAAAGAAGCAGGCGGTAAAGGAATTAATGTATCAAGAGTGTTACGTCGCCTAGGTCTCGCGTCTGATGCATTAGGGTTTGCGGGCGGATTTACAGGTAAGTTCGTGACGGATTTTCTGAATGAGGAGAAAATTACTCATCACTTTATTGAATTAGAAGAAGATACACGAATTAATGTGAAGTGGAAAGCGAACGAGATCGAAACAGAAGTAAACGGGAAATCTCCTACAATTACAAATGCTCACTACGAGCAATTTACAGAAATGCTAAAAAAACTACAAGATGGAGATATTGTCGTATTAGCAGGTAGTTTACCACAATCATTACAAACAGATACGTATCGTACACTAGTAAAAATGTTACACGAACACAATGTCAAAGTTTTTCTAGATACAAGTGGACTAGCATTAGCAGAGGCAATTAAAGCAGGACCATTCTTTGTGAAACCAAATCATCATGAATTAGCTGAATTATTTCAGGAAAAGGTTGAAACCGAAAAGGATATTATTCGTTTAGCTAAACGTTTGCAAGAAGAATACCATATTGCACATGTGCTTATCTCGATGGCAGGGGATGGAGCTATTTACGTAAATGGGGAAGCGTCCTATAAATTAACCGCACCAAAAGGAGAAGTCGTCCATTCTGTAGGTGCAGGGGATTCAGCTGTTGCAGGATTTCTGTACAAATGGCATGAAACAAATAATGGTGTGCATGCGGCCACATATGCAATTGCAAGTGGTAGTGCAACAGCATTTTCAGAAACTTTATGTATAAAAGAAGAAGTGGAGTCATTGCTGCAAGAAGTACATGTATCAGAATTATAAAGTAATCCTTCTATATATAAGAGTAAGAACCCACGAAAAAATTAATTTGCCGTGGGTTCTTTTAATAGATGTATATTCATATTTGGTTGACGATATGTTGTAATGCCAATTTCGACAGGACGTGTAGCCTCATCATTTTGTTGCTGGAAAGTGAGACTACTTATTTCCACAATTCTCTCCATTGTCGATAGTTTAGTTAAGAAGTCATGCATCATTGTGTAATCGTCTGCAGCTAATTGCATCGTATATTTTGTCTCTTCAATGCCATCAGATGTTTCTGTTGCACTATCTTGCTTTTCTTCTTGTACTTGAATAATCGTCGTTCCAGTCACTTCTTCTACTTTTTGTAATTGTGTAAGTAATTCACTAATTCCGTTATCAAGTGGTAATTGGTGTTGTAATATACTCGCTTTTTCACTTTCTTCAGTGATCTCATCTTTTCGAGCGTGAATGGCATCAATCATGGCTTGTTGCTGTTTGACTTCACGCTTCAACTCATCGAGATTTTGCTTTTCAGGATAGATTTGTTGATAAAAAAGTGAAATAGCTACAACACTAATAAGAAGTAGACTAACAACTAAGATAAATGTTTTTTTATGTGACCATGTAATCGTCATTTCATATCAACTTCTTCCGGTAAAGAATCTTCTACTAGTTTAAATGAAAAGGTTGCAACATAGTTCTCTCCACTTCGTATCACTTCATCTAATTGCAATTGTTCGATATATGCTTTATTTGTCAGTGCACGGCTAAATTCCGCAATATGTTGATACGATTCTAGCTGTAGTTCCATTGTAATGCCTTCCGTCTTTTTAAAGTTAAAAGACAATAATGTACTATTTTCGTTTGGCAAGCTTGCTTTTGTATCCTGTAAAATGAAAGTAGTAGGAAATACATTGGTTCGTAACTGCTCAATTTGTTTTTCTAATGTTTTTATTTGTTGGTCTGTTACAAGATAGTGATTTAAATCTTCTAATGTACGATCATTTGTTGTTTTTTCTGCTAATAATGTCTCACTTTTTGATTCCATTATCGATTGGTAGGCATAAAAGAAGAAACCAATCCCAAGGCTAACGACGAGTGCAATCGCAATAATGAGATAGATAGAGACATCTGTTTTTTTCTTCTCCGTAAAATTAATCTCAATCATGAGGTAGTCCCCTTCATTACATTTTTTTTCGAAGAGTTAGGCCGTATACATCACTATAATAGGACGCTAAATCATTAGGTAAGGATAATTGATGTATCGGGATATTCAATCGTTCTTGGATTATTTGTTGCAATGTTTGGCGTTTTGGATGATCCCCGACCAAAAGTACGTCTGTGACTTGTGCGGTATCATTCATAATAGAGTAGCGATAAAAATCAATAAAACGGTCGATGGTTAATAATTGATCTTCAATCGACTCTTGTAATAACGCATCTGAATCCATTGCTTGACGTTGATGGCCAATATGAATATGACGGTTAAATATTGGTATCTCTTTATTGAATACTGTTAATACTAAATGATGCATTCCCCATTGAATAAGTAAAAGGTGTTGATGTTCCTTTGTTAATTGAAGTTGATGGAATACACGATAATGTGATAAGAAGGATACATCAGCGATAGCTACTTTTAAATGAACATGTTCAAATACATCAACATAGCTTTGTAATTTGTCTTTAGGAAAGGCAAATAACAGTACTTTCCTAAAGCCATCCTCAGGCCCTTCTTCTAAATCTGCAAAATCAATTAATGGATTTTGGATAGGTAAGCGAATGTTATCTCTTGCTTCTAGTAAAATATATTGTTTTGTTTCTTCACGATTTAGTTGTGCAGGGATTTTTTCCTCACGGATGGTAACAAAAGCATCTGGAACACATATCGCGACATGTTTGTTTTTCCATTTTTTTTGTTGAACAAGTGTAAGTAACTGATTCTGTAATGCATCTTGCTTAACAATTACACCATCATCTATGATACCTTGTTCTAATGGTAGCTCACCATAGTCAACAATCGTTGTTCCAGAGTGAATCAGATACCTAATAGTAGATTCATGGATAACGAGATTAATGCGATCTTTTTTTAGAAAATTCATTGAAATCATCCTTAGAAAAATGAAGTAATATACCAGTTAATGATATCCGTACCGTAAAAATATGTGATAAGTGTTGCGATACAAATGTATGGGCCGAATGGAATAGCGCTTTTTCTATTCACCTTTTTCGTTAGTAATAAAACGCCTGAGAACAATGTACCAAGTAACGTAGATAGTAAAAATACTAGTAGTAACTGCTCATATCCTACAATAAAACCGACTAAGACGAATAACTTCAAATCGCCTCCACCCATTCCGCCTTTACTTACTAGAATAATCAGTGAGATAAGCACAAAGCCGATGATTGCACCAATAAGGGAGGACCACCATGGATCAAGTGGCGATAGGATTCGTAAAACAATAAAAAATGGCAAAAAGAATAGTAGGATTTTATTTGGAATTAGCATATAACGAAGGTCTGTCACAATTAGAATCGACGAAAGGGACACTAGTAATAATGCAATAATTAGTTCTATGCTCCATCCGAAGTGTGTGTAACTAAGCGAAAATAGGATTGCTGTAAATAGTTCTATCGATGGGTAAATGGGAGATATTTTCGTGCGACATCCTTTGCAACGACCTAGTTGTATGACATACGAAACAATTGGAACGAGTTCGTACCAGTGCAATTGTTTTCCGCATTTGGGGCATTGTGATCTATTCGATGCAAATAACTTACTTTCAGGCACACGAATCCCAACAACATTAAAAAAAGAACCGAATACACTACCGAAAATAAAGAAAATGATTTGATAATATAATTCCATTTTAATCTCCTATATATGGTTTAAAGCAAGCTAGTGACTAGATAGAAAAAATCCGAACATGATAGTCTGAGTATATACACCGCTTCGGTAAAATACTTCGCTTTCCGTGGGCACGGCCTCAGCTAACTGTGTGAAGAAAAACACTTCACACAGTGGATCTTCGGCTCGTGCTGTTCCCACAGGAGTCTACGTATTTTACCTCCGCTTTATCTAGTTTGTTCGGATTCTTGTTATTCTTATTTAGTTATGGGCTTGCTAGTGTAGATGTAGTTAATATTAACTATATATCCTTAAAATTCTACTTAATAGTTTTTATTCAAATGTAAAGTTACCATTTTCATCTTTAACTATTTTTCTACTGTCCTCTGATGTTAACTCTTTGTCAGTAAGATACCCACCATCTATTAATTCACCAACAGTAATCTCATCATCATCACCTACAGCTTCATCAATATCCGCCAATCTAGCTGCATCAAGAATTAGCTCATTTTCTGCTTCAGTAGCACTTGTTTTGGAATTTTCAATAATATTCCCAATCGCCGGGATCGCAATTGCCAAAATAATACCTAAGATTACGATAACTGCTAGTAATTCTACTAGTGTAAAACCTTTTTCGTTCTTTAATAGTTTCTTAAATTTTTGAGTCATTTTTATTCCTCCTTTTTATTATTTTTTCATAAAAAAAGACTCACAGCAAAGAAGTTATTCTATGTTGTCAGTCGGTTGCACTACTCGCTCTAGTTTATCCAAGTGCCCATATACAGATAAACTCTCATCGCTCCTATACACATATTTACTTAACTACTATTATACTATAAAAATCGATTGTGTCTATTATTTTTTGTGATTTTTATACCATAATCTAGTAAATATTTACTGACTGATTTTTCTTAAATTATATACTTTCAAAAAGGCTGAACATAGGGATAACGATAGATAAGACAATCCCACCAACTACAAAAGATAGGAATATTATCATGATTGGTTCAATGAGTGATTTTAATTTATCAGATGCTTCTTCTAATTCTTGTTCATAAAATTGAGACACTTTCTTTAACATTTCGTCAACAGCACCTGTTCTTTCTCCGACTGTAATCATCTGTGTGATAAGTCTTGGGAATACCCAGTGTTCACTCATCGGTTTAGCAAGTGATTCCCCACGTTCTAACGCTTCTTTACTCTCATGCAATGTTCGCTTGATAACACGGTTTGAGAGTACACGTTCCGTAATACTAACAGCTTGCAAAATGGGAACAGAACTATTAATAAGTGAACTTAATGTTTGTGTCATTCTAGCTAATAGAGATTTCTGAATAAATTTACCTAGTATTGGTATTTTTAATTTGGCGACATCTAAGTAGTAAGCAGTCTCTTCATTTCTTTCTAGTACTTTATAAATGACAATTAGGAGTAGAACGGCAAGAACAAGTACCCACCAATAGGTTTGTACAAAACTACTAATGTTTAACACCATCTGTGTATATGCGGGGATGTCTTGTCCAAATGAGAGAAACATATCTGTAAATATTGGCACAATAACAGCTAGTAAGAAAATAGTAATCACAACAGCAACAATTCCAATTACAATCGGATAAGTGAGGGCTGTTTTGATTTTTTGTTTCAAAATATATTGCTTCTCATAATATGTTGCCATCCGATCAATAATTTCGTCCAAATTACCACTTACTTCTCCTGCGTGAACCATACTTACTAATAATTCAGGGAAAAGTTTGGGGAATTCTTCTAAAGCAACGGACAAAGGAACACCTTCCTCTAACGATGCTTTAATTTGTTGCAGTGCTTTTTTTAGTGGTTTACTTTCTGTCTGCTCTTCTAATACAGCAACAGATTCCACAAGCGTAATCCCAGCATCAATCAATGTTGCGAATTGGCGTAAAAAAATCACAAAGTCTTTGTTTTTAATTGGATTACCGATATATATTTCTTTGTATAAGAATGGGTTAAGCTCACGTATTGCAAAAACAGTTAATCCAGTTGCTTTTAGCTGACGTAATGCATCTCCTTCATTCTCACTAGTGATTTTTCCTTTTTTCACTTTACCTTCCATTGTTTTTGCTTGATAAGTGAAATACTTCATTTCGTTCACCACCGTTCATTTAGAGCGACTCCATTACATATGGAGCAGCGTGTTTATCTGTGATATAGCCCTTTTTTAATAAATTCTTTATATCCATTGACATTGTGTGCATACCTTGTTCTCGAGATGTTTGCATAATGTTAGGGATTTGGTGCATTTTTTCACTTCGAATTAAGTTTTTGACTGCAGGTGTATTCAGTAATATTTCTGTTGCAGCAACTCTCCCTGGTTGGTTGGCAAGTGGGAACAGTCGCTGTGAGATAATTGCTTCTAATACACTTGCTAATTGCACACGAATTTGGTCTTTTTGATGTGACGGGAAAACATCGATAATACGGTTCATCGTTGTAGATGCACTCGTTGTATGCAATGTTCCCAAAACAAGGTGTCCTGTTTCTGCTGCTGTGATTGCAGTAGAGATGGTTTCTAAGTCACGCATTTCTCCAACTAATATCACATCAGGGTCTTGTCGCAAACATGCTCTTAAGCCATTTTGGAAATTAGTTGTGTCGAACCCTACTTCTCTCTGATCTATAATAGATTGATTATGTTGGTGTAAATATTCAATTGGATCTTCTAGCGTAATAATGTGACGATTCATTGTTTTGTTCATATAGTCAATCATCGCAGCAAGTGTTGTACTTTTACCGGAACCTGTAGGGCCTGTTACTAAGACTAACCCTTGTTGTAATGTGGCAATTGTCTTCGTAACATCAGGTAGGTCCAGTTGATCAATTGTTGGAATCGATGTCGGAATCGTTCTTATAGCGAGTGAAATACAATTTCTTTGAAAAAAAATGTTCATTCGAAATCTTGATACACCTTTGATACTATAAGATAAATCTACTTCTCTATCATTGTGAAGCTTTGTCCACATTGTCTCGTTTAAAATTACTTTTGCCATACTTTCGGTATCTTCTGGCATGAGTAGTGTGCTACCAAATGGCTTTAATTGCCCATCAATCCGGAAGATGGGAGCAGAACCGACTGTTAAATGAATATCTGACGCTTTTTGGTCAAATGCTTGTGTGAGTAATTGTTCAATATGCATCATTTGAATCAAACCTACCTATTCTTCTGTTGCAACACGCAACACTTCTTCAATTGTTGTGATACCATTCGCTACTTTTTGCAGGCCATCATCTAATAAGAAACACATCTTGTTCTCTTTTAAATAATCGCGAATAAGAGAGATATCTTGATTATTCATCATCATTTTTTTAATCATATCATCAACGATTAATAACTCATGAATGGCGATTCGACCTCTGTAGCCGGTTTGACGGCAAGAACTACAGCCTACACCTTCATAAAGATGGTCTACAGTAATCCCGTGTCGTGATAAGATGTCTTGTTCTAAAGAGGTGACAGGGCGTTCTTGTTTACAATCTGGACATATTTTCTTTACTAGACGTTGTGCCATAATAGCAGATAATGCAGAAACGACTAAGTATGGCTCGACTTGCATGTCAAACAATCTTGGAATAGCAGCAATCGCGCTATTTGTGTGTAGCGTACTAAATACTAAGTGACCAGTTAAGGAGGCACGGATGGCGATTTCTGCTGTTTCCCTATCTCGAATTTCTCCGACCATAATGATGTTAGGATCTTGTCTCAAAATAGAGCGTAACCCTGCAGCAAAGGTAAGTCCAACAGTACTATTTACTTGTACTTGGTTAATCCCTTCTAATTGATATTCGACAGGGTCTTCGATTGTAATAATGTTCACGTCTTCTGTATTCAACTCATTAATCGAACCATATAATGTGGTCGATTTACCGGAGCCTGTAGGACCTGTTAGTAAGATAAGTCCAGAAGGCTTTTTGATGACTTGTGCATACTTATTTAATGTATCGTCAGAGAAATCAAGTTCTTTTAGTGTTTTAAAAATATTAGTTAAATCTAATATACGAATAACGATTTTCTCCCCGAATGATGCGGGTAATGTCGAAATACGTAAATCAACAGGTTTGGCATCAATCATGACACGAATCCGACCATCTTGTGGTAGACGAGTCTCTGTTATATTCAAATTAGACAATATTTTCACACGAGCAACTAGTGCATTCAACATATTTTTAGGTAACGTTTTTTCAGTTCGTAACGTACCATCGACTCTATATCTGACAGAGACTTTCGTTTCAAATGGATCAATATGAATATCACTTGCTTTTAGTGTCACACCTGTTTGAAGAATTTGGTCTAACACACGAATGGCTGGTGCTTCCTCATCAACAGAATCCGTTTGATCAAAATTACTATCTAAATCGTAGTATTTATTTATTGCTTGAAGTATATCGTCTTTCGTTGCAATGACAGGCTTGATAATAAATCCTGTAGATAGTTCCAAAAAGTCAATCGCATAATAATCTAATGGATCATTCATCGCAACTGTCAAAATATTTTCGTGCTTCTGAATTGGTATGAGAATGTTATCTCGTGCAAATTGTTTATCTACAATCTCAACTAATTGAACATTAACAGGGAAGTTATATAAGGAAACACTTTGGATTGATAAATGAATTTCTAATACTTCCATTAGTTGCTTTTCTGTAATAAATCCTTGCTCTACAAGCGCATCTCCAAGTTTTTGTTTGGTCTGTTTGTTTTGTAATGCGGTTAAAATTTCTTCTTCTGTGATGAGCTTATGTTCTTTTAAGACATCACCTAATTTTTTCTTTTGTCTGAGTGCCATGATTTACCTCCCATTGATAGATATGATAATTAATTATGCATAAATAGTTCCTGTAAAGGTTTTAAAAAGGGAATTTGGATAAATCTTTCTCTTGGTATGTTAATGTACCGCCATTAAATCCATTAAATTTATTAATGACAAGAGTACCCTTAATATTAGCTCCACTGGCTAAATTCACATCTGCATTCGGAGCGATTAAGAATAGATTGGAGTAAGTACCATCCGTGAAATTTACTGTATTTCCTCCAGTAACAATAAACCCTTGAAATCCTCCACCAGAATTAAAATTGAAGTTCGCATTTTTTGCAAAAATAGATCCATATACTTGTGTAGCTTGGCTAATATTCACTTCATTATTTTCACCTTTTACATAAAAGTTCACTTTAGATATATCACCATTATTATTGATAGTTGAATAAGCATTAGAAAAATTTAATTTATTTTCCACATAAAAGTTCACTGTTCCACTACCAAGAATGGTAATGTGAGTATTTGAAAGATTCATATTATTTACGATAATATTCCTATCTTGATTATTTGTATCAATATAAATATTCTGACCTACATTGAAATTATTGAAGGCAATATCATTATCAAGACTCAATACATAATTTTGAGCTTGCCAACTAGTAGCTTCAAAGTTGTGGTTTTCTATAATTTTATACCGATTATATTGATCTCCAATTGTTTCATTCTCAGCAAATGGAGCAGATGGGAATGAGGGGAAACTCTCTATTAACTGATCATATTTCTCCCAATAAAAACTTTTTTCCATTTCTTTAATAGGAGGAAGAGGCTCTCCGTATTGTCCAACTGGATAACTTAATACATTATTAATGCCCTCTTGTGGAACGTAAATGGAGCCATTTTTAACACCGCCACTTTCACCTATCACAAAAGTATTAGGTTTAGTTGAATCAAGGTATATATCTCCAGTTAGAAAAGTTCCACCACTTATATGCACACTTTCTTTAACAAATAATAAAGCATTATCATAAATGGGTGGAAGAGTAGAATCATGACCAGTCCATGTGATTTGCTTCGTTGTATTTAGTGTATAAGATAGCTTACCAATTTCTCCTTTTGCTTCAATTAAGTAAGTACCTTTGTCTTCTGCTGAAAGTTTTTGTATGTTTATTTTGGCTATAGGTTGTTCATCGAAGTTTTTTTCAAAGCTTGCATACTCTATATTGTTTAAAAGTTGTATTTGGTTTTCTAATTCTGTATAAAAAGCTTGTTCAGAAGTAGTATCAATATTCATAACTAGTTCTTCGATTTCTGCTAATGCTAATGTTAATCCACCTTCTGCAATATAATAGGTTGCTTGTTGCTCACGATCGACTGTTGTTAAGTTAATGTTAGCAAGGCTTGTACCAGCGATAGCTAACCCGAGCAAACTAAGCACAGTCAATGCAAGAAGGACCAATAATAACGCAGCACCTTTTTCATTATTCATTTTGTTCATTCATATCACCTACTCTCTTAAGTAAATGGAAGTGCTTATCGAATGTTGATTTCCCTTATTATCAGCTAAGCTAGTAATAGTTAGGTCAATTCTCCCTTTATCCTCATCGAAGGACATAGAAAAATCACTAATTTCTTCACTAATAATCGTGTCATTTCTTTTTATTTTCGTAGCCTCTAATGTATATGCATTATCTCCAATTACAAATTGGTTCGTTCCTATATTAACAGCATCACTATTAACTTTTCGTATATCTTTTGTTATTTGAGACACTGCAACTCTCACTTCACTCTGATGCTCGATTGTCTCGGATTGATCTATGTATTGTCTTTGACCAAATAAATGGACAGAGCTAATTAGAGCAATCACGACAGACATGATTGCGAGGACTGCGAGTAATTCGACTAATGTAATTCCTTTTTCATTCTTATACATTTTGTCACCTTCTACTTGTCCCAAAGTAATTTTGTTTCCATTTGTGCTTCCAATTTATTCGAACTATTATGAACTTGTATCAGTACATTTTTGAGTAAAGTTGTCGCTGTGTCTATCACATCTGCACTATCATAAAAAGTCACTTGTACATGATATCCATCGATTGTTGTACATAGATTTGTTACATCATTGGCACATTGTTCGTATTTTTGATTTAATTGTTGTATTGTGTCGTCATATGTTGTGGTTGTACTCAGATGATAGATCTCTTCCATTTCTGTTTGAGCAACATAGGTTGCATCCGTGATATCGCTAGACATAGAAGTTGTTTTCGCAGATTGAATAAAAAAAGTAGTGAATGTGACAATAATAATAGAAAGTATGACAATAGATGCAAGTAATTCGACTAAAGTAAGTCCTTTTTGATTAGAAAAAAGTAAAAATATTTTTGATTTATGCGACTTTATTTTCATAGGAATCTCAACCTTTTTTTAAATAGTGTATATTCTAAATATAGAACAAATAAAACGTAATGTACACACTATATCGAATAATTCTTTAATTTTGTTAAAGAAAGTAATGATTTAGCGAAAATGGTAAAATAGAAGGAGAATATAAACATGGAAAATAAGTTGATTTTGGCTTCATCATCCCCAAGAAGACAAGCATTATTAAGACTAGCACAACTATCCTATCATATTCGTATTCCAGATCTAGATGAGTCGATTGTAACGGGTAATAATCCAATAGAAAAAGTAAGTGAGCTTGCAAAAATGAAAAATAAAAAGATTTCACTAGACAATGAGAAAGAAGTCATTTTAGCTGCAGATACGGTTGTTAGCTACAATCAGACCATTTTTGAGAAGCCTTCTAACAAGACAGAGGCAAAAGACATGATAAGAAGTCTGAGTGGTCACACACATCATGTCTATACAGGAGTATATATTCGTAATAGCGCACATGAACGAGCATTTGTCGAATGTACAGAAGTGTCGTTTTGGGAGTTATCAGATGAAGAAATTGATAGATATGTAACTACAAAGGAGCCATACGATAAAGCAGGAGGATATGGAATCCAAAGTCTTGGAGCGATGTTTGTGAAGGAAATGGTTGGAGATTATTATAATGTGGTTGGTCTGCCAATCTCCCGCGTAGTAAGAGAACTGCGCTCTTTTTCCATCTTTCCAGAATTTGATTCAATTTAGTCAAAAATAAGTATGTATTTCCTTCATTTATCCATACTACCATTATCTAAGAAAAGAATGAGGGATATAATGAAATGGAAAAAACGTACGGTTTCTTCTGGACAAAAGCAAACAACAAGTAATGCTTACGGAAATGTACATTTTTCCGTACAAGAAAACAAAGAAAAATTAGAAGAGATTTTCCACCAAAGTTCTGATATTAAATCAAGAGAGTTCTTGATTCCAACAGCATCTCCTGTTCTAGCTACATTAATATTTGTTGATGGAATGGTTAGTGAAGAGAACATTAATTTACAAGTAATGACACCATTATTAAAAATAAATAGTGAGAAGATAAATGATATGTTTTCTTATATTCAGAATGAAGTACTAACCACATCTAATTTAAAAATAGTAGATACATTTGATGAAGCAGTAAAAGGAATTCTAGCAGGGTTAACTGCACTAATAGTGGATCATTGTAATCAAATGATATTGGTCAATACCATCCAATTTGAGACAAGAAGTGTAGAGGAACCAGATACGGAGTCTACAGTACGTGGATCTAGAGAAGGATTTAATGAAGTCTTAACAACAAATACTTCTTTAATTAGAAGAAGAATTAATCATCAAGATCTTTTATTTGAAGATTTTACAATAGGCAAGTTAACACAAACAACGGTAAGAATCGGTTATATGCATAATGTCGCCAGTCAAGAAGTAGTTGCAGAAGTGAGAAGACGATTAAATCATATTGATACAGATAGTATTTTAGAATCTGGCTATATTGAACAATTTATTGAAGATCATCCGAATTCTATTTTTTCTACTGTAGCAAATAGTGAGAAAGCAGATAAGGTATGTGCGAAAATTCTAGAAGGTCGTGTCGCTATTTTATGTAATAACACGCCATTTGTTCTAACAGTTCCCCATCTGTTTGTCGAATCATTACAAGTGCCTGAAGACTACTATTCCAATAAATTTATCGCATCTTTTGTAAGGATACTTCGATTGATTGCACTATTTTTGACACTATTTACACCAGGTATTTTTGTTGCAGCATCTACTTTCCATCAAGAAATGGTTCCAACACTATTACTTACTACTATGGCAGCGGCGGAGGAGAAGGTACCATTTCCGATTTTATTAGAAGCAATTCTCATGATTTTCATTTTTCAATTGTTGCGAGAAGCTGGTGTACGGATGCCACGCCCAATAGGTTCTGCGATAAGTATTGTTGGGGCATTAGTTATTGGAGAATCTGCTGTACAGGCAGGATTAGTTGGAGCACCAATGGTTATAGTTGTTGCACTCACCGCAATTACTGGTTTTGTAGTAACAGCACTAAGTAATACAATAGTTATTTTGCGTTTTTTTCTATTGATTCTAGGTGGTACGTTAGGTTTATATGGTCTATTGTTAGGTGCGCTAATTATTATTGCACATGCATGTTCATTAAAGTCATTTGGGGTACCATATATGACACCAATTGCGCCAATTATCATCAGTGAATGGAAAGATTATCCGTTAAGATTGTCTAGTTCACTATATCATCATCCTAGATCTCTTGTTAAAAGTTTAGCTCGTTATAGAGGAAGGGGATAGGCGATGAGAAAATTACTATCTCTTTGTATGTTATTCATTTTAACAGGATGTTGGGATTTACAAGAACTTACGGAAATTGGACTTGTTACAGCATTTGCAATCGATATTGACCCTGACTCAGGTGAATATGTGTTAACATCACAATTTATAAGACCTTCCGCACAGAGTCCAGTCACAACGGAGAATGGTGATCCATATGTGACAGTATCGGCAACAGGTAAGTCTATAACAGAATTGCTCAGAAATGTCGACCAAAGTATTGATAGACGTAGCTTTTATGCACATAACAAAATTATCATTATTAGTGAAGAAGTTGCAAAAAAAGGGATTTTAACACTTTTCGAATCTTTTCAACGTGATCAACAAGTAAGAAGTTATGTGTGGATAGGTATTGCAAAGGGAACAAAAGCGAAGGAGTTAATGGAAAGTGCACAATCAGGAATATCTATGATTCCTGCTAACTTTTTTTATAATTTATTTCAAGACGCTGGTCCAGATGCTGTCGCAAGTAATTTATTGAAATTTTACAAGGAAGCAATTCAACAAGGTAATAATCCTGTCATAGGAGTGTTAGAACTTAATCAAATGACAGGAGAAAACTATTCAACAATAAAGTTGAAAGGTAGTTCTATTTTTAAAAAAGACGAATTAGTCGGATTTTTGAATGATGAAGAGACGACAAGTTATAATTGGTTTGAAGATCGATTGGAGAATAGTGATTTAGGCTCTTTAATCGTAGAGGATAAAGGTGTTCCTATTTCTTTAAATATTATAAAAAATCAAAGAACCGTTATACCTAAGATAACGAATAATGGGGAAATTGTATTTAAAGTGACATTAAGGCAACACATGGAACTTGCGGAGCAACAAAAAACATATCATTTCAAAGCACATCGCGATATTCAAAAGTTAGTTCTCAAAGTTCAAAAATTAGCAGAGTCAGAAATTGAAAAACGATTGAAAGAACTATTCAATAAAGCACAATCAGAATTTCAAACAGACTTTTTAGGGTTTGGTGATTTGTTACGTAAATATGAGCCACAGAAATGGAATGAAGTGAAAGATAATTGGGAAAAAGTATTTTCAGATGTAAAATTTGAGATAGAAGTAGTGTGTGAGATAGAAAATACTGGTCTAGTTCGTGGTACATTAGAGCCAAGCCTATAGGGTTTGGCTCTATTCGTTATGATTTTCGAAATACGTACACAATGATGAAGAATAATAAAATAACAATATAACTTAATCCACCAATAAGGAGAAAAGCTAATAAGTAATCTTCTTTTAGTACTTGAAAATCAAAACTCATGTTTGCTCATTCCTTTGTTTTCTATTTTTTATCACGAGTAATAATAGGATGAGAGTAGGAATCAACGTATAAATTAAAATAACATAGACTCCTGACTCAACCCCTTTCCAACGTTGATCATCCAAATTATCAAATCGGAGTAAGGAAATGATCGGTAGGAATAAACCTATGATGACAATAAGTGTATTTTTTGATACCTTTTTGAAAATCCAACTTAATAAAAGCGAAGATACGTACACATGGATTGCAGTTTTATAGAATCCTCCAATGAATAAAATAAACACACCGATACTGTCTAAATTGGTGAAAATCAATCCTACATGTATCGATAATAATATTTCTAAAAAAGGAATATCCGTTTGAGATGCAAATCTTGGACCTAATACACCAATAATAATAATGATAGATAGTAGTAATAATATTGCAGCGATTGTCATACCGATGATTGATATTTTGCGCATGTCCCTTTGGTATGTCACATAGTGCCAGAGCATAAGAAATACTACGCTCTCCCCAAATGGAAATGCAATAACAGTCGGTAATTGATGGAGTATCGGAACTATTCCATCGCCTAATATAGGTAGTAAATTGCTCATGTCTAATTCACCGGTAAAAAAATTAAACGAATAGATTAACAAATTGAAAAAAATAAAAAATGGTAAAAAAATCTCAACAGTCCGTGCTAATACTTCAAATCCAAGACGAAGGATGTATATTACAACAAAGATAAACGCATACAAAATAAACCACAATGGTGTGTATGGAAGTGCGGTTAATTTAATGAGTGCACCAAATTCATAAAAGTTATGTGTGGATTGGCTAAGAAAGTACATGCTATAAAGAAATAATAGTACGATAGCAAATGGCTTACCTATAATATCTGTTAAAATATAGCCGAAGTCCTTCTGATTATAATATCTTGGAATCTGGGTGTAGCATAACAGTAATAAGACTCCAACAATGTAGGCGAAAAGAATAACAATCCAAGCATCTTGTTTTGCACCAATACCTAGTGCAAATAATGTTGTACTACCAACTTCGAAAATAATTACAAGAAATAGTAATTGAATGGAAGATAATTTTGGTGTGTTCATTGAATAACCCTCTCACATAGTTCAATTACATACAGTTTTGCCGAATAAGAGTATATTTAATCTTTTCTTATATAATTAATTTACTAAAAAAAATACTCTAGAAACAAATATAGTATGGCACTAATTTGTTTCTAGAGTATCTATCTATTCTGAGATATGATTATTTACTTTTAAATAATGAATAATTGTACTAACAGCTTCTTCGACAGATAGTTGTTCAGTATCAATAATCAATTCAGGATTACTTGGTTCTTCATATGGTGCATCGATACCCGTAAATCCCTTAATTTCACCAGCTCTTGCCTTTTGATATAACCCTTTAGGATCGCGTGCTTCACAGCCTTCTAAGCTACATTTTACATATATTTCCACAAAATTCCCATCATTTAAAATGTCACGGACTTGCTCTCTGTCTTCTTTATATGGAGAAATAAATGCAGTGAGTGTTAAAAGTCCAGCGTCACTCATTAATTTTGCAACTTCTCCAATTCTGCGGATATTTTCTTTACGGTCATCAGGACTAAATCCTAAATTATTATTTAATCCGTGACGGATATTGTCTCCATCTAATCGATATGTTCGGACGCCTTTTTGAAATAAAGCTTTCTCTAATTCCACTGTGATTGTAGATTTACCTGAACCAGACAATCCAGTAAACCATAACACAGGGCTTTTATGTCCATTTAATTCCGTGCGATCTTGTTTGGTTATAACAGAGTCATGCCAAACAATGTTTGTTGCTTTTGTCATTCACCTGCACCTCTTTGTAATCCTCTAATTAATATTTCTGCAACCTCTGGACGAGAGAATTGACGTGGCAATGCCTCACCATTGCGTAATTTCTCACGTACTTTCGTTCCACTTAAATGTACATGCTCTGATTTATCATGTGGACACGTTTTTTGCGAAGCCATGTTCTCGCATTTGTTGCAATAAAATGCATGTTCAAATTTAAATATAGTAATACCTAACTCTTCTTCGTATTTAGAAATAAGCTCTTGTGCCTCGTATGTGCCATAAAAATCGCCTACACCTGCATGGTCACGGCCCACGATAAAGTGTGTACACCCATAATTTTTGCGGACAATCGCATGTAGAATGGATTCACGTGGCCCTGCATAACGCATTGCAGCAGGATAAATCACAAGTCTAGTTCTATTCTCAGGAAAATAGTGTTTCAATATTGCTTGGTAGCTCTCCATACGAATATCTGCAGGGATATCATCTGATTTTGTTTCCCCAACTAATGGATTTAGTAATAGTCCATCAACAGATTCTAGTGCGCACTTTTGAATATATTCATGTGCGCGATGGACAGGATTTCTTGTCTGGAATCCAACAATTGTTTTCCAACCTAAGTCTTGGAATAATTGTCGTGTTTCAATCGGATCTAAATAAAATTTCTCGAATCCTTGGTGCGATGGGCGATTAACCAATTGTATCGGACCTGCTAAATAAATGTCGCCTTTTTCATACAATTTCTTCACACCAGGGTGGCTATCATCTGTAGTACCATAGACATATTGTGCTTCTTTGTGCTTATCATAACGATATTTCTCTTGTAAATCTAAAATGCCGTAAAGAATACCATCTTGACCGTATAATGCGATAGGTTGGCCAATTGTTAACGCATCTGCTTGCACTTCTGTAACACTAAGTGTGATTGGTATACTCCACACAGTGCCGTCAGCAAGATGGACATTCTCGACAACTTCTTTATAATCTTTTTCGCCGAGGAAGCCTGTTAATGGACTAAACCCACCAATTGCAATTAATTCTAAGTCTGAAACACCCCATGCATCAATGGTAAGGGATGGATAATTCTTTGCTTGTGCTAGAGCTTTTTCTCTTTGCTCTCCTTTTAATTCTCGGTTTACTAATTCTCCACCATGTGCGACAATTGTCTCTATTTTTTGATCCGTGATAACAGACATTATAAAACTCCTTTCGTTTCTCTATGGAAATTGCGACCATCATAAACTGCATCTACATAACCTTTACGAACAACGAAATCACCAAACTTTTCATTTGCTTCTCTTTCATTAGCATATGCATGAATGATTTCTTGTAATGTTGCAAGTATCTCATCTTCTCCAATATTTTCGCGATATAATTGATTTAACCGATCACCAATGAAGCTTCCGCCTAAATACAAATTATATTTGCCTGGTGCTTTACCGATAAAGGCAATCTCAGCAAGAGCTGGACGAGCACAGCCATTTGGACAACCAGACATACGTATGACAATTTCCTCTTCACGAATGCCTTCTTGAATTAGAATTTCATCGAGTTTATCGATTAAAGAAGGGAGGTATCGTTCAGATTCAGCCATCGCTAGTCCACATGTAGGTAATGCCACACATGCGATCGAATTTCTTCTAAGCCCGGAATAGTGTTTACCGTCAGTTAATCCATAGATATCAATAATTTCTTGAATTTTCTTTTTCTTTTGTGTCGTGACATTTGCGATGACTAAATTCTGATTTGGTGTGAGACGGAAATCCCCTGTGTGAATAGAAGCAATCTCGCGTAATGCAGTCATTAACTTGTATTCTTCCGTGTCTTTTACTCTTCCGTTCTCTACATATAATGTGAAGTGCCATCTGTTTCCACCTTTGATCCAACCATAGCGATCTCCATTATGGTCAAAGTGATATGGTTTCGCATCATCTAAGGCAAACCCTAGTCTATTTGATAGTTCTTCTTTGAACCAATCTAATCCATACCGGTCAATCGTATATTTGAATCGGGCATTTTTGCGATCAGATCTATTTCCGTAATCACGTTGAATTGTGACAACTTTTTCTGCAACTTGAATGACGTCTTCTTTTTTGCAATAACCCGCAAGTTTAGCTAATTGTGGATACGTGTTGGTATTCCCGTGTGTGGAACCCATACCTCCACCGACTACGACATTAAACCCAATTACTTCATTATTTTCGATGATTGCAATAAAACCTAAATCCTGTGAAAATACATCAATATCATTGGAAGGTGGTGCCGCAATCCCTATTTTGAATTTTCTTGGTAAATATGTTTTTCCGTAAATAGGTTCATCTTCTACTTTAGAATCAACGATTTTCTCTCTGTCTAACCAAATCTCGTGATAAGCGCCTGTTTTTGGTGATAAATAATCACTGATTTTTTGTGCCCAGTCTTGTATTTCTTGATGCACGTCCGATTGATATGGATTTGGGTTACACATCACATTTCGATTTACATCTCCGCAAGCAGCGATAGTTGTCATTGCTTCTTCATTAATTGTTTTGATGGTTTCTTTTAAATTCCATTTCAAAATACCGTGAAGTTGGAACGCTTGGCGTGTCGTTAGTTTAATTGTATTATCACCGTACTTTTGTGATAACTGATCAACACTTAGCCATTGTTTTGGTGTCGCAACCCCACCTGGAATTGCTACACGTAACATAAATGCATAGGCGGGTTCTAGCTTTTGTTTTCTACGCTCCTCACGAATATCACGGTCATCTTGTTGGTAACTACCATGGAATTTTAGTAGTTTTGTATCGTCATCTGAGATAGCTGCTGTAATTGGGTCATTTAATCCTTCTTTAATCGTTCCTCGTAAAAAACGACTATCTTCTTTGAGTTGTTCGATTGGATCTAATTTTTGCTCCTTATTCGACATTTCTATATCCCCCTCATCAATACACGTCTCGTTGGTATCGTTTCTGTTGTTTTAATTGATTTACATATGCTTCTGCATCTTCTCTACTTACATTCGCATGGTCTTGAACAATTTGGATTAATGTCTGATGCACATCTTTCGCCATTCGCTTCTCATCTCCACATACATAGATATGTGCACCACGTTCTATCCACTCAAATAGTTCTTTACCACGTTCTTCCATGCGATGTTGTACGTAGACTTTTTCTTCTGTATCTCTTGAAAATGCAACATCCAATTTAGAAAGATAGCCTTTTTTCAACCAATTTTGCCAATCTACTTGGTATAAGAAATCAGATCTGAAATGTTGGTCACCGAAAAATAACCATGTATCTCCTTTTAAATCTAATTCTTCTCGTTCCTCAATATAGCCTCTAAATGGTGCGACACCAGTACCAGGGCCAATCATGATGACAGGAGTTTGTTCATCAAATGGAAATTTGAAATTCGGATTCTTGTGTACATAGACATCTACAACATCACCAGGTTTTATTCTGTCTGCGATTTCACCAGAGCAGACACCAGCACGATCTCGACCACAACTATTGTAGCGGACTGTAGCAACAGTTAAATGCACTTCGTCAGGATTTGCTTTGTTGCTACTTGAGATAGAATATTGACGTGCAGGAATTTTTCGCAACCAATCAATCATGGTTGTTGGGTCTAAATCTGCTGGTGGATAATCCTCAATCAAATCGAGTAAGTCACGTCCATCAATATATTGTTTAATTTGATCATTATCTGCAATAAGTTTTAGTAAATCATTGTTTTTAAAGAACCCAGCAGCTTTATCTAATAAACCTTTTGTTAATCTTGTAATCTCAAAAATAGAAGTAAGTGCTTCTTGGATGGAGCGGATTTCTCCTTGTTTATTAATTGGAACAGTTTGTTCAGGATTCCAATTTAATTTTTCAATTACCGCTTTTACTAATGCAGGATCATTTTTCGGATAGATTGCTAGACAATCACCTGGTTCATATGTGAAATTCGATCCTTCTAGTAATAGCTCAATATGTCTCGTTTCTTTGTTCGAGCCTTGACCACTAAGATTAATGTTTTCTAATACTTCTGCTGAAAATGGATTGGCTTTTGAATAAATAGGTTGTTCAATGGAAGATGCCGTTACTGCTGTTACATCTGCAACAGCGCTAGCATTGTCTTCTTGAATTGTTCCAACGATACCTTTAATCCATTCTTCAGCTAATTCTTCGTAATCAACGTCACAGTCTATTCTGTCGTAAAGGCGTGTTGCTCCTAATTCTTCTAATCGTTTATCAAAATCTTTCCCTGTTTGGCAGAAGTGTTCATACGACTCATCTCCAAGTGCTAAAACAGAATATCTAACCCCATCTAACTTAGGTGCCTTTCTACCTAAAAGGAACTCATGGAATTGAATTGCATTATCTGGTGGATCTCCTTCGCCGTGTGTTGCTGTGACAATAAACAAATCTTCTACGTCTTTGATTTTCTTTGGTTTAAAATCATCCATACTTGATAATTGAACAGTAAAGTTTTTATCTTTCAAGGTACTAGAAAGCTGTTCAGCGACACGTTGGCTATTTCCGGTTTCTGAGCCAAATAATATGGTGATAGTACGTGTTGGCTGCTTTGTGACAGTTGCTTGTGGCACTTGTTGTGGTGGTGTTTCAACTGCTTGAGATGCTGCTAAGTAGCCTGCGAGCCAGTTTTTTTGAGCGTTTGTTAATGTTGGTAATACTTGATTTAATATGTCCGTTTGCTTTTGATCAAATGGACTATTGACAACTTGTAATGTCAACATGCTCACCTCTATTTCATTAATTTGTAATTAAACCTATTATATTTATTAAACCTATTGTTTTACTTTGAATTAGGTAAAAAAATAATCGAAACTCATCCTGTTGTATGCAAGCCACATTCAGTTTTTTGGGAATTTGCCCATCTTCCTGCGCGTTCATCACTATTTGGATTCACTGGTGACGTACACGGGATACAGCCGATGCTCGGGTAATTTTGGTCGTGTAATGTGTTGTATGGTAAGTCATTTTCGCGAATGTAATTCCATACATCTTCTAATGTCCAGTATATTAATGGACAGACTTTGATAGATTTAAATCGTTCATCTTTGTTGTAGAACTTTGTGTTTGCTCGACTTGTTGATTGTTCTCGACGTAATCCAGAAATCCAAGCCGTTGCACTGTACAACACTTCTTCTAATGGCTTGATTTTTCGAATATAGCAACACTGATCTGGATTTCTTTTCCACAATGCTGAACCATGTTGAGCTGCTTGTTCCTCTAGTGTCAAACTAGGTTGTTTTAATTCAATTTGTAAAAGTGGATACTTTTCTTTCACACGGTCAATTAAATCATATGTTTCTTGGAAATGTAAACCAGTATCTAAGAATACGAGTTTTGCATCTTTTTTAACTTTGGAAATCAAATCGATTAAGACCATACTTTCTGCACCAAAGCTACAAGCATAAATCAAAGCATCACCGTATGCTTGGTATGCAGATTCAAGTATCATCAATGCACCTTTATGAGAGTCAGCTTCTTCTGGTATATACTCATTCCAATGACTTTCTTCGTAATGGTCATACGTAATTACAGATGTTGACATACCTTTTCCCCTTTCTAAAATTCTATCATTATACGAAAAAACCTCTTATCTTTTTGATAAGAAGTTCAACTGACGTTCACTTCTTATCTTCCGGTAACAGTAGTGTATGCTGTTCCGCAGGATTTGGCACAGTGCCCATTACTTGACCTGTTGCCGAGGTTTCCCAGGGCCTGCCCCTCCACCTCTCTGGATAAGAATTCCTTATATAAACAATTAATGTTATGATATATCTATTTATTGGAAAAGTCAACAGTAAAATAGTCGGAATTATTAAAAAATATACAAAAGCGAAAACACCCGTTTAGAAACGTAGCGACTGGAGCAAATCAACTGAGATAAAGGAATCACGACGAGGAACGAGTCGATGATGACTTATCGTAGGGCGATTTGTGAAGTCGCCTAGTTTCTGGGTGTTGGAGCTGGATGATACAAAAGCGAAAACACCCGTTTAGAAACGTAGCGACTGGAGCAAATCAACTGAGATAAAGGAACCAAACAATGTTTAATTTTCCCCTTGCTTCAAAATAAAAATAACTCTACTTCCCGTTATGGTATATTATAACTAAGGAGGAGAACGAAATGAAATCGAATATTTGGGTATCTCTATTATTATGGATTCTTGTTTGGTTATCTGCCATTACAGTAGAGTTAGCTGGTGGTTCAGAAACTAGTGCATATTTATTTAGTATGATGGCACTATTTTTCGTTGCATTCTTTTTTATGTCTGTTGCGAAATCAGCAGCTATTTATTTATTATGTATACAGTTAATTAGCATTACACTCGCGTTCTTGTTTTCTTCACATGATTGGATGAACCCATTTGTGTTGTTGATGTTCCTTCTGTTACTTGTATCATGTTTCAAATGGACTTCAGGAAGATTTACATATACCTTCACCATTGCTGTGTTGCTAGCGAGTTTTTTAACACAAATGGAATTCCTATCTATTACACTCGTATCTTTTTACTTATTGCTTGCAACGATTCTCATTATAGCAATCTATGAATATTATAAGTATTTCCACCATTTATCTGACATAGAACAACGATACCAAGCATTATTACATACATATAAAAAATTAAAACGTGATACCATCACACATGATCAGTTAACAAGACAACAAGAACGACTACATATAGGTAGAGAGATTCATGATCGAGTTGGTCATACATTAACGAACTTATTAATGCAAATAGAAATTTTACATTTGAAAGATGGCAGGGAAGAATGGAATCAAGTAAAAGTATTGGCACAAGAAAGCTTACAAGAAACGAGAAAAGCTGTTAAAGCACTAAAGGAAGATTCTGTAACAGGTATTGCGGCAATCATTCAATTAATACGGAAACTCGAAGCAGAACAATATATTTCTATTACCTTTTCCATGCGCCAAAATGCCTTGTCGATTACTTTAAGTCCAGACCAAGCTACTGTTGTATATAGAGCAATCCAAGAATCGTTAACGAATATCATGAGACATAGCGCGGGAAAAGAAGCTACTGTTTTGTTAGAAGCACCTGGTTCTGCGACATTTCGATTTGAAGTTACGAATCCACTTACAGAAGATGTCGAATGGCGAGAAGGCTTTGGCATTCAATCAATGAGAGATCGATTGCAACAAATAGGAGGAGAATTAGATATCTTTATATATCAGCATAATTTTGTAGTACGTGGATCTTTTCCACTTAAGGAGTGAGAGAAAATGGTTTCTATTTTACTTGCAGAAGACCAAGTGATTGTTAGACAAGGTATAAAAATGATGCTAGAAACAGATCCAGATTTAGTTGTGACAGGTGAGGCAACAAATGGGAAAGAAGCATTACAACTAAGAGAAAAGTATTATTTCGATTTAGCGATATTAGATATTCGGATGCCAGAACTTGATGGAATCAAAACAGCACAACAATTATTAGAACGGTATCCAGATATGAAAGTGTTAATCCTTACAACATTTAATGATGAAGATTATGCGATTGAAGCATTAAAAATAGGTGTGCACGGTTATCTACTGAAAGATGCCAATAAAGATGAGCTTATTCGCGCAATTAAAGATTGTCTAAAAGGTGGATTGCAATTGCCAGGTGAGGTAGCTAGAAAAGTCGTGCCACATTTATTAAATGAAAAGAAAAAAACATATAGTAAAGAGACAACTATCTTCTTGACCAAAAGAGAGCGCGACATTTTATGTTTACTTGGAGAAGGAAAAAGTAATAAAGAAATTGCAGAGGGATTAGCATTATCTATTGGTACAGTAAAAAACCATATTAGTAGTTTATTAGATAAACTACAATTAAGAGATCGTACCCAATTAGCCATCTATGCAATTCATAATGGATATGTATAGAGGGGGAAATGCAATATTTTCTAATTGTACAAAATATAAATGACTCTAGTCACTGTTTATTTGATAAGGAATGACTAAAGGCAGTATGGATACTGCTCTTTTTTTTATACAATAAAGAAGGATAAAGATGAGAAAGGGTGTGTGCAAATGTTAGAAACAGAAAGCTTACGTAAAGTATATAAAAATAAAGTAGCAGTAGACGAAGTGAATATTTATTTGAAAGAGGGAGAATCTGTTGGGTTATTAGGTCCGAACGGGGCAGGGAAGTCTACATTAATTTCCATGATTGCAACACTACTTAAACCAAGTAGTGGCAAAGTGTTTTGGGAAGGACAAGATATTATCAAAAATCCACATATAATTAGGCCAACATTAGGAATGGTGCCACAAGAAATTGCCTTATACAAGGAATTATCCGCATATGAGAACGTGAAGTTTTTTGGCAAAATCTATCGCTTAAAAGGGAAACATTTAGAGTCAAGAGTACAAGAAGTGTTAGAGATTGTTGGTTTGAAAGATCGACAAAAAGAATTGGTTAAAAATTATTCAGGAGGTATGCAGCGACGTATTAATATTGCTGTTGCTTTATTACATGAGCCTGACATTATTATTATGGATGAACCGACAGTTGGGATTGATCCACAATCACGTCATTATATTTTAGAGATGGTCAAACGGCTAAATGAAGAAAAGGGGATGACTGTTCTATACACATCTCATTACATGGAAGAAGTAGAAAAACTTTGTGATCGAATTTATATCATGGACAATGGAAAAATCATTGCTACAGGTACGAAAGATGAGCTTGTTAGTATCTTATCGAGTGAAGAAACAATCGATTTAGTTCTTGAAGAATCATCTAGTGCTTTTGAAGATGCATTAAGAGCTGGAGAACATGTGTTAAAAGTAACTGAAACAGAAAAAGGATTGAAGTTAATTGTTCCTAAACAGTCCAATCAATTAACAACCATTTTCCATCTGGCAGAAAAGCACCAAGCAGCAATCCAGTCTGTTTCCATTCATGTACCATCATTGGAAGATGTATTTTTACATTTGACTGGTAGAAAATTGAGAGATTAGGGGTGAGTGTGTATGGTCAACTTTTTCTTGAAAGATATCAAACTATTATTAAGAGACCGCACAGAGCTCTTGGTTATTTTCCTTATGCCATTTATACTTATGCTCATCTTAGGTTTTGCACTTAAAGGAGTATTGGGAGGGGGCGAATCAACAAGAGAGTTAGAAGTGGCTTTAGTAGAAGAGGATAATTCTAATGAAGGAAAAGCGCAATTTGTATCTTATTTGGAGGAGCAGGAGATTCCAACGATTGCTAAGGAACAAATAATAGAAGCAAGTAATCAAATTGCGATTCCATCGATTATTCATACGATTTTAACAGAAGATTTAACAGAAATTGTTGCAGTAGAACTGACAGACAAGGAAACTGCTGATGAAAAGCTCGCAGCAAAGGAAATAGATGCAATTATAACGATACCAGAAGGATTCACATATACAACATTAAAACATGTCCTATTACAAGAAGCAGATTCAGCAAATCTCCTTATCAAAAAGGGGGAACATGCCGTATTTGATAGCTCGATTGTTGAAAATATTTTATCTCAGATTGCACAATCTATTAATTTAGAGACGGCAATTGCAAAGGAATCACAGTCTACAGAGATACGTCCAACAAGTGACGAAGTGATTAAAAGAGAAACAGAAACAATTACAAATGGTGAGCCAGTTAGTTCTATGGAATACTATTCAATTGGTATGGCGGTAATGTTTGCCTTTTTTATCGCATCAACAATGGCTGCAAAATCCTATTCTGAACAAACACAACACGTATTAGATCGTATTATTTTGTCAGGGAGACATCCGTTACAATTTTTAATTGGGAAGTTATTTGCTGTTATCATGTTAGTTTTTTTTCAAGTAAATGTTCTATTTGTGCTTTCTTCTCTCATTATGCAATCATTCCAACCAATATCTTGGCAAACAATCGGGATTATGGAACTGATTACATTCTTTTATGCCCTTGCAATAAGTGCAATTGCCTGTTTGTTAATTGCATTAACATTAAGACTTAGATCTCAAGCTGTGTCTAGTTCATTTACAAGTGGGATTGTCAGTGTGTTGGCATTACTTGGCGGTAGTTTTACACCAATTACCACATTTCCAGAAGTGATTCAAATGATTGGTTCATGGACACCAAATGGTATGACATTACGTGCATACATGTTAGCGAGCCAAGGGCTTCCCTTTGCAGATATTGTTCCATATGTAATTCGTCTAAGTTGGATCACTGTCTTCATCTTTATTCTAAGTGTAGTTCTTTTCCCGAATAGGAGGGTGGCAGCATGATTAATATTTTCTTATTACAATGGCAACGACTGCGCAGAAAGCCTTTTATGGTCATATCGATGTTAGCAATGACTACAGTATTTGTTATTTTCATTGGAGGAATTAGTAACCAAGCGGAAACACCTATATCTGCCTATTTTTCAAATGTTTTTTCTGATGAGGAAAAGCAAGACATCATAAATGAATTAAACGAGCTAGAAGGATTTAGTTTCACAGAAACAAAAAAGGAGAAAGCAAAAGAACAAGTGGCATTAGGTATTACCAGTTTTGCTATATATTTAGACCAGTCGTCCTATACATTTCTTGTTGGTACTGAAGACCCGAATCAAGCAATTTTGGACCAATACCTTCAGTCTATGTATAGAGAAGAAATACGGATTCAAGATTTAGTAACAGCGACTGGCGATGAAGCGATGAGGCAAAAAGTAGAGAAGTCTCTAGAAAATCCATTGATTGAAGTAGAGTCACATGTAGGTAAAGTAGAAGGGGATATCTTCTTATTTGATAATAAATTACAAGCATTGTTTGGAATGACATTATTCTTTGCGATTTATACCATTGTATTTAGCTTGAGTGAGGTGGCAGAGGAGAAACAAAGAGGTAGTTGGGATCGATTGATTTTGTCTCCTTTACGTAAATGGCAAATTTACTTAGGTTATCTAAATTTTGCTTTCTTTATTGGAATTGTTCAAATCGTTCTCGTATTTTTAGCTTTTCAATGGTTCTTTCAGTTTCATTTAGGAGATAATTGGCTAGGGATATTGGCAATTTGCTGTGTGTATACATTTGCGATTGTTTCTTTAGGAATGCTATTAATTGGTCTTGTGAATAAGTCATCACAATTAAATGCAATTGTTCCGATTGTAGCAGTTAGTATGGCTATGCTTGGTGGTGCATATTGGCCAATAGAAATTGTCGACAACCCCATTGTTTTAGCATTATCCAAAGTGATTCCAATGACACATGCCATGGATGCACTAAAGTCGATTACTATTTATGGAAAAGATATTGCTGATATTACACAACCTTTATCTATCCTATTTTTAATGGGGGTTCTCTGTATGGGAATCGGTATTAATTTGATGGAAAGAAGATAATAGAACCGTGAAGTAAGTACGAGACAGGTATCCTCCTAAATGAAGTGAATCAGTCATTATAGGAGGATACTTTCAAATTAGGTTTTCTTTTGAAACAATGCAATACCAATGAAAAATGCTAGTATCACTGCGCAAGCATATGCACTAATGGATATAGACGGGTGTGCTCCAGCATTTTTCACACCAATTCCTATAAATGCCCAAACGAATACGAGTGTAAGGAAGATGTCTTTTCTTTTCCATAGAAAATAAAGTGCTATACATGTAGCAAGGATAAGGAATGCGATCGTCCAATATAGCTGAAATTCGCTATTGCCAATATAAACAAGGTAATAGCTTATATTCGCGAATGTTGCCACACATATCCAACCTAAATAAATAGAAAAAGGTAATGAATCGATACGTGATACTTCGGCCTTTTTGGCACAATTGTATAACAAGATCATTGTAATCAGCAAACAAACCATAATGATTGTACTAAAGAGGAAAAACTGATAGTGCCAAGCTAGAAGCCATGCTATATTTAAAATACAACTAATCCAAAATAGCTCACTACAACTTGAATAAACCGCTAAATCTCTCCTTGTTCTAGGTAATTGACCAAACACCCAAATTGCTAATAGAAAGTAAATCAATCCCCATATACTAAAAACATAACTTGCAGGTGTAAAGTATATATCCAGTTGATTAGAGATTTCTCCTGTTGTCATCCCATTGATTGGAAGAATATTTGCCAATGCATTCATCATTATGACAAATAGAAGTGCAACGACATTTGTCCAAAAAATCCTCATCTATTATCACTCCTTTTTCTTTGTTTTTAATTTGTCGAACGCTAATAGTGCGCGCTCTCTTGCAGTATTATGTTCGACGATAGGATATGGATAATCGATACCTAACTGAATATGTGCATGAGCTAGTATATGTGAGGGTGCTTCCCAAGGCTTAGCGATATAGGTTGTTTCTAAATCGCGTAGTTCAGGAACCCATTTTTTCATGTATGTACCATCAGAATCGAATTTTTCTGCTTGTTTAACTGGATGGAAAATACGAAAAAATGGAGAAGCATCAAAGCCAGTTCCTGCAACCCATTGCCATCCCATTGTGTTATTCGCGATGTCATGGTCAATTAATTGTTTCTCAAAATAGTCTTGTCCTTCTCGCCAATGGATAAGCAAATGTTTCACAAGAAAGGATGCCGTAATCATTCGCACACGATTGTGCATATAGCCTGTTTGTTTTAATTCCCTCATGCCTGCGTCCACTATAGGATAACCTGTTTGTCCTTCTTTCCATTGTGTAAATAATGACGAATCCGTTGGGAGCCATTCAAACTGGCGAAATTTAGCTTGTAATGGCTGCTGGATAATTTCAGGGAAAAAGTATAATTGATGATAAGCAAATTCTCGCCATACTAGTTGTTTTAAAAATGTTTCGATGCTTTTCTTTTTATGTGTATGCTTGTCATTCGCTTCTATGTCATCAATTCGAAGAACTTCTATTGCTTCATACCACAATAATCGGACACTAATTTCTCCATTCGCTACATAAGCAGAAAGCATAGATGTGGCATCAATTGCAGGAAAGTCACGATATGTTTCATAATCTACTATATTGTCATACAGAAATTGGCGCCATTTTTTCAATGCTTGTTGTTCACCTGGTTGAAAGTAGGTTAGACCGTGATCTTTAAACGGTTTATCTACGTCTCCATGGAACCACTCCATATGTGTAGGTTTTTTTTGTGGTGGTAAAATGGAAGTCTGTTGAACCTTTTTCCAAAATGATGTAAAGACTTTGTATGGTGTCTCTTGATTTGTCATTATCGTTCCAGGCGTTGTAAGCAACCTACCTTGAAGAAAGAATACGGGAATAGATAGTTCTTCCTCCATTTTTTTCATAAGGTGTCGACCAGATGGATCATATCTCTCATGTGTATAGATTGCTGCAATATGTAAGTCATGTATGATGTTCTTTATGATAGTTAATGGATTTCCTGAACGAATAAGTAAGGTTCCACCAAGTTGTGCAATCGTCGCTTGCAACGTATTTATTGCCATTCGCTCATACGTTTTACTTCGCGATGCCGTACTGTATTCATCTATATATAAAGGAACAACGATGCCTTGTTTGGAAGCCTCTGATAACGCAGGATGATCAAGTAAGCGGTAATCTTTATGAAATAATACAAGTACATGCTTTGTCATGTAAACATCCCCTCCTTCCTTTAGTATACCCTTTCCTATTATTTTTGAACGTAATAGAAAAAAGAGAAGTATGAATAGAAGAATAATGATAAAATGATTATAAGTAATTATATATAGTTAAAAAATACTAATCATCCATTTCTGTTCACTGTAACGAATGGATAAAAATATAGGGGGAAGAAAAATGAAAATTACAGGAAAATTGCTTTTGTCCTATGCTACTCTTGTATTGATCATGGTTTTGTCAGGGGTAGTTGCGGTAAATGGCTTATTACAAGTGAATAATAATGCAAAGTCATTGTATTATGAACGAGTGGAACCATTACAAGACATGAATAAGATAGTGAAGTTAGCAGAGAACACAAGAGTGAATATGATGTCCGCTGTGTTAAATGAAGATGTTAGTAAGACAGAAATAGCAACGAATAATTTGAAAGAGATTGCTTCATTAATGGATGAATATGAACAAATCCCATTAAATGAAAAGGAAAAGGCAGTCTATCAGAACTTTAAAGAAAACTGGATAGCTTTTACTGAAGTTGTTCAAAGTAATATCAATCTGATTCAAAATGCAGAGTATGATATGGCGCGCGAAGGTCTCATAGCAGGTGGGGAGTACTATGAACCTGCAAGTGAATACCTTACCTCATTAATGGGAGAAACAGAGAAGGCAATTCAGACATACAACCAAGAGAATTTTGCATCATTTAAAGCAAATCGAAACATAATCATTATCACAATAGTTGTTGCGGCTATCGTGGCTATGTTACTAAGTTTGAAGATGGGGCGATATATTGGAAAACCATTAAACAAAATCACATTACATATCCAGGACTTTGCAAATGGAGATTTAAGTGGTGTGATGGAAGAAACAAAAAGAAAAGATGAAATCGGAGAGTTAACAAATGCTGCGAATCAAATGAAACACCATTTAAGTCAATTGATTCAAAAAGCTTCGAATGTATCGACAAATGTGGTGGCACAAAGCGATGTGCTTAGTCAATCAGCAAATGAAGTGACAGAGGGAAGTAAGCAAATTGCAACAACAATGGGAGAATTAGCAGACGGCGCAGAGGCACAAGCGCATGGAGCTACTAGTTTATCTGAAAAAATGGAACGATTGTTATCACATATACATGATGCAGACAAATCTACACTTGAAACAGTCTCAGATGCAGAAATGGTGCTTAATCATGCAGATAACGGAAAACAAGCGTTACAAGAATCTGTTGAGCAAATGAATGAGATTCATGAATTAGTTGGAGTAGCTGTCAATAAAGTGAAAGAATTAGATCAAGATTCTAAGGAAATTTCATCATTAGTGACTGTGATTGAAGGCATCGCAGAACAGACTAACCTATTAGCATTAAATGCGGCTATTGAAGCGGCTAGAGCAGGTGAACAAGGAAAAGGATTTTTAGTAGTAGCAGACGAAGTAAGGAAATTGGCAGAAGGTGTATCCAAATCAATTGGACAAGTAACAGCATTGACGCAGAAAATTCAAGTAGGGTCATCAAACGTAGCTGAAGCATTACAGTCAAGTTATGAGGAAGTAGAAAAGGGATCCATTCATTTAGGAGAAACAGGAGTCATCTTTGATGAAGTAAATCAATCTGTTACCAAAATCGTGCATCAAATTCAACAAGTGTCAGAAGAATTAAATCGTGTGGTAAAAGAATCGGGGGAAATTTCGGGTACTATTCAAGAAATAGCTTCTGTATCTGAGGAATCCGCTGCAGGAGTGGAAGAAACAGCTGCCTCCTCCGAACAATCATTAAGCTCTATGGAAGAAGTTCTAACAAGTGCTGCAGACTTGCAAAAATTAGCGAAGGAGTTAGAAAAGGAAATGCAACGATTCAAAGTATAAGCAGACAGAAAAAAAGAGGCGAACATAACTATTATTTGTCATACAAAGCATGAACGCACCATATGTATTGGTTAGTAATAAGATGATAAGACATTACGCTAATGAGTAATGGTGTGTGCGTATATCCCGCTCCGGCTTGCCCAATGCGCTTTCTGTGGATCTTAAGGGAAAAATATCCCGTAGTAGTGGAAACAGACATTATCGCTTGTTTATACTCTACAATTGAAGTAATTATAAAAATATTGGCTTTATTCTATATCGCTTGTGATTTATTATCATTATAAACAAAATAAGCTGATTTCTGTAACTAACCAAAATACTAGCATTTCCAAACATTATAAAACTTGACTGAGCGTAGGCGCCCAATCCCACTCCTATGGGATCCTTTTTCCTGAAGATCCACTTTTCCAAGCGGTTTGTGCTTGGGGAAGTTAGCTGAAGGAAAAAGCCCATGGAAAGGGGATTGGACAAGCCCTAGCGGGTGCCAAGCACATATCGAATATCACAATTAGTAAATAGAGCTATCTTCTAATACACAAAAAATCCAAACTGCTCGGTAAATAGTTTCCGAATCGTTTGGATTTTTGTAGTGAAAGAAAACTTTTGTTTCCATCACTTTTTGGGATGGGTATGTGAAATAAGGATAGATCAAGTGATAGTGACACTTATCAATATGCTAAGTTCTTCTATCTCAAACAGGGATATTTTGTTTGAGATAGAATGGAAAACTATAGTGTAATAAAAGGATAAAGATTAAATGACACCTTGTGCAACCATTGCATCTGCAACTTTTAAGAAACCAGCGATATTCGCACCAACAACTAAGTTGCCAGGATGACCGAATTCTTCAGCAGCTTCTACGCTATTTTTGTAGATGTTTTGCATAATTTCTTGAAGTTTTTCATCTACTTCTTCAAATTTCCAAGATAGACGACCACTGTTTTGTGCCATTTCAAGTGCAGAAACAGCAACCCCACCTGCATTCGCAGCTTTTGCTGGTCCGAATAGTACTTTGTTATCTAAGAATATATCAATTGCTTCAAGTGTTGAAGGCATATTTGCACCTTCACCAATAGCTTTTACACCATTAGCAACTAATGTTTTTGCAGCTTCTTCATTTAATTCGTTTTGTGTTGCACATGGTAGAGCGATATCGCACGGAATACTCCAGATACCTTCGAATCCTTCTGTATATACTGCTTCAGGATGTTCGTTCACATATTCCTTAATACGTTTTCTTTCTACTTCTTTTAAACGTTTTACTGTTTCAAGGTTAATACCATTTTTGTCATATACATAACCACCAGAATCACTACAAGCAACTACTTTTGCACCTAACTCTGTTGCTTTTTGGATTGCGTATGTGGATACATTACCAGAACCTGAAACAACTACTGTTTTTCCTTCAAAGCTATCCCCTTGGTCTTTTAGCATTTCTTGTACAAAATAAACTGTACCAAAACCAGTAGCTTCTGTACGTGCTAAGCTTCCGCCGAAGTTAAGAGGTTTACCTGTTAACACACCAGCTTCGTAAGCACCACGCATTTTTTTGTATTGACCAAATAAATAACCAATTTCACGTCCACCTACACCGATATCTCCAGCTGGAACGTCTGTATCTTGACCAATATGTTTAGATAATTCACTCATAAAGCTCTGACAGAATCGCATGATTTCATTATCTGATTTACCTTTAGGATCGAAGTCAGAACCACCCTTACCGCCACCAATTGGTTGGCCAGTTAAAGAGTTTTTGAAAATTTGTTCAAATCCTAGGAATTTAATGATACTTGCGTTTACAGATGGGTGAAAACGTAAGCCGCCTTTATATGGTCCAATCGCACTGTTGAACTGGACACGGAATCCACGGTTGACATGTACTTTCCCCTCATCATCTACCCATGGTACACGAAAAGAGATGACTCTTTCAGGTTCAACGATTCTTTCTAGAATCCCTTGTTCCATGTATACAGGATATTTCTCAAATACTGGTACTAAAGAAGCGAAAATTTCTTTTACTGCTTGATGAAATTCACTTTCATTAGGGTTACGTTTTTGGACAGTTTCGTATACATCATTTACATAGTTTTGTGCAACTTGGTTTGCGTTTGTCATAGTGTAACTACTCTCTCCTTATTTATATTTATTTAAGTGATACAAAGCGTGACACATTGTTCTACTTATTTTGCCAAAAAGATACATCACTATCCTATTTTGATTCATAAGAGAAATGCAAATTCGTAATGAAATACGATTGATTTTCTTTAAAAGTGTGGAATAAAGTCAAAATAGTGTGAAAAATCCGCATTAATACAAGTGTATTATATCAATTTGGTATAAACAATACATATATGAGATTGAATTAATGCTGAATTGAGATAGGTGTGGTATAGCTTTTCTGTACAAACAAAAAAACGAATCTTTCTTAAGCAAAGGGAATTGTTGTGAGAACAAAATTCTGCTTGAAAAGGATTCGAATTTTAAAGATGAGTATATATAAGTATTCAGTTAATTGGTGTATGCTCAAGTTTCTTATCTGAAGGTACGAAGAATAAGATAATCATACCAATAATGAATAATACAATTAAACTAAGAATTCCTGTATTTGACCTACCTGTAAGTTGGGCGGTAATCCCAATCAGAAGTGGGCCTGTAATGGATGCGAATTTACCAAAGATGTTATAAAAACCAAAGAACTCATTTGCTTTATTTTTAGGAATAAGTTTAGCGAAATACGATCTACTTAATGCTTGAATGCCGCCTTGTGATGTCGCTACGAGCATTGCTAATATCCAAAAGTCTATAGCTGTTTCTAGGAAATAAGCATAGATACAAATAATAATATACACAATACAGCCAATATTAATCATGACTTTTGCTGAGAATCGATCAGCTAACTTTCCGTAAAGAAGAGCAAATGGTGCAGCGACAATTTGCGTCATTAATAAAACAATAAGTAATACTGTAGCACTTATACCAACATCTGTGCCGTATGCTGTCGACATGGAAATGATTGTACCAACTCCATCAATATAAAAAAAGTATGCAAGGAGAAAAAGTGACAAGTATTTATACTGTTTAATATCTAAAATGGTCTTATATAAACGAAGGAAGCTTTTTTTAATAATTTTGTTCTCTCTCGGTATTGCGTAAACCTGATGTACATTTTTAACTAAGGGTAAAGCAAAGATACCCCACCACACACATGTAATAAGAAAGGCAATTCTACTCGCAGTTGTACTAGTGATAGGGAGAATTTCCTGTTGTGCGAATACAATGATGGCAATACTAATAATAAAAGGAATCGTACTCCCGATATAACCAAGCGCAAATCCTCTTGCAGATACTCGATTCATTCGTTTGTCCTTTGTAATATCTACAAGAAAAGCATCATAAAAAATGTTCGCACCAGTTGAACCAAGTGATGCAAATGTAAAGAGTAGTAACAAAAGGAACCAATTCCCGTCCGGGACAAATACTAAAGATACAGTAGAAAGAAGGCCGACACTTAGAAAACCAATGAAAAATCGCTTTTTTAGCCCATCATAATCCGCGATGGACCCAAGGACTGGACCGAGCATCGCTAAGATAAATGTAAAAATAGCAATTGTGTATCCTAAATATGCTGTAGATACATGTCCTTCTATACCAACACTTGAAGCTTGTGCTTTATAAAAAATTGGAAATACAGCTGTAGTAATAATTAATGTAAATGCAGAACTACCCCAATCATAAAACATCCAACTTTTTTCTTTATTTGAAAATGTCACCTTCATCACCCACTTTTCCATAATATATTTATTCTACTAGATTTATCTAATTAGGTCTGTACCTTTTCATAAAATTAATCAAAACTTTACTTCTTGTTTTAATTTATTTGAAAACGGGTACATTAACAACAAATGATGAAGAGAGGAAGATCAAAGATGAGTAAATCGTTACAGGCGTTTTTTAAAACAGAAAGTGAAGCAGAATCGTTTAAATCACAATTACACAAAGTACAAGCAAATGACGTACGAGTAGATAGATTACCTGAAGCAGATAAGACATTATTTCTGACACCACTTACTTATTCGGGAAGTAGTTCAACAGGAACAGGTATGGGTGGAGGAATGGTCGCAGCATTTACCTCAGATACAGATGCAACGGTAGAAGATGGACCAAGAGAATATATTGTGGAATTTACGGTGACAGATGAAGACTTTGAAGAGTCATTAAAGTTGATTATGGAGAATGATGGTTATCTTGATAAAGAAACAATCACATGGTAAAAAAAGAAACTAGGCGCTCAAATACGGGCGCCTAGTTTTTTCTGTAGTAGGAAAGCAATAAGTCATATATTGTGTAACTTGCAATATTAGGATAGATAAGGGAAAATGATGTAAATAAATGCGATTGATATCATTTGAAAATGGGGAATTACATATGCAAAAAAAATATATTATGATCTACCATGAAATGATTGACCAATTGGAGTCAGGAGTATATAGACCAAAGGAATTACTCCCATCAGAACATGAATTAACATCCATCTATCAGACGTCAAGAGAAACCATCAGAAAAGCATTAACATTGTTAGCTCAGAATGGCTACATTCAAAAAATACAAGGTCGAGGTTCTGTTGTGATTGATAGAAATAAATTGGACTTTCATGTGTCTGGCTTAGTTAGCTTCAAAGAAGTCATCGACAAATTAGGAGAAAAGGCTGAAACACATGTTCAATCATGTGAATTAATGGAAGCCTCTGATACGCTACAAGAGCAAATGAAAGTAAAGCAGTCAGAAAAAATATGGGAAATTAAACGAGTCAGGACATTTTCAAATGAACGTGTCACATTAGATAAAGATTATTTTGTGCAAAGTTTTGTACCACATATGACAAAAGAAATAGCAAGAAACTCCATTTACGAGTATTTAGAGAATGAGCTTCAGTTAGCAATTAGTTTTGCAAAAAAGGAGATTACAGTAGAGTATCTAACAGATGAAGATAGAGCATATCTAGATGTAGATGGTTTTAATAACATTGTTGTGATTAGAAATTATGTCTATTTAAATGATGCGCAATTATTCCAATACACAGAATCTCGACAACGACCAGATAAATTCAGGTTCGTTGATTTTGCTAGAAGGTCGCAAAATTAAAAGAGGTTACCAAAAGAAAAATGGTAAAAATGCAATTGTTGCAATCGCTCCTAATGCGATTCCAATCCCAAGGCCGGCGCCATAGCCATAAGGATAGCGGCCATATCTGTAATAACCAAACCCATATCCGCCAAACCTATTATTTGCAATTGGGGCAAGGAATACTTTTTGACGATTTACATTACGGATAATGCCTTGATGTACCTGTCCGTTTTGGGTGATAATCTTCACAGGACGCCCAATATTTTGACAACAAAATGAGTAATGATGGGACATATCAACACTCCTTTCTAGAATCATATACTAGTAAGATATGCTTTAACTGAAAGAAAGGGGTGGACGAGTGTTCATAGTCCATTTAATTATCTTCACGAATTCCATTCTGATATAAGGTCATTGGGATTTACAAATAATAATTCTTTTTCTGTAAGTTTTTGCTTTTGCATATAGTGATGAACAAGAAAAAAGCCAATATGATAACCAAGATTTTTTCTAATTCTTCCATTCCCATACATTAGTATGTCATGTGTAGGATGGTCTCTTTTTATATTAAGGTGGGGTTGTACCCATTTCTGATAAAGATGACGTGCCTCTCTTTCTTCGAGTAAATCGATTGTCTGATTGCTGTACTCTACACCAACTAATTTCCGAACTAAATATTCAGCAATTCCTTCTAAAATAAGTGCATCTAGTAAAATGTAATCAAGTTCAGGTTTTGCAAAGTGTTGTAATCGAACAGAATGACTATATTCATGGGCTAGTAATGCTAATAGCTGTTTCTTTGAAATAGTGTCACTCAAAAATAAAATGATTTTAGTTGGGTAACTTATTCCAGCACAACCACCGAATGTCTCCGTTAATTCTCGACTACTTGTATCTGAAGGGAAGAGAAATATGTCTACAGATGGTCCATTCCAACGCTTCTTCAATTTTTGATAATAAGTACCAACTAATTTGTCATAAGTACAGTCAAGCCAGTTTAATAATTGTTTAGAATCAGAGCGTGTTGGAACAAATAAGCCGTAATGCAATAAATGATGCTGTAACAACTCTGGGTCTATCGAATCAAAATAAGGAGATAACTTTGCGCAAATCGTTTTTTCTTGGCATGTAAATGGGGAAATATCTTTGTTCTTTTGAATATATTGTAATAGCCAATCTTTTGTCGGTTGGATAGGCATTTTTTCACTCCTTTTGTAGCTTTCTAATCGAATCATGGTGGACCTAAACCAACGTAAGTCTTTCTTTATCTTTGGTTAGAATTGTAGTAAGATGAAATATAATTGTTATATGATAATGTATACTTATTGTTTAAAGAAGGTGAATGAATTGGAACAAAAAGAGATAGAATTACTAAAGATTCTCGAGAAAAACGGTAGATTAGACACAAAAACAATTAGTAACATGTTAGACGTAGAAGAAAATGAAGTGAACCAAATGATTGAAAAATTAGAACAAGAACATGCAATATTGGGCTATTCTGCATTGGTAGACTGGAAAAATGTCTATGAATATGAAGGAGTAGCGGCGCTGATTGACGTGAAAGTAACGCCAGTTCGTGGACTTGGGTTTGATAAGATTGCTTCTAGAATTTATCGATTCCCTGAAGTGAAAGCAGTATATCTTATGTCAGGGTCCTATGATTTAAGTGTCTCAGTAGAAGGAAAGACAATGATGGAAGTGAGTCGCTTTGTTTCAGAGAAATTATCGACATTAGATACAGTTATTTCTACAACGACACATTTTATTCTGAAGAAATATAAACATGATGGTATTATTTTTGATGACAATGATGATGACAAGCGAATGATGGTGTCGCCATGAGTTCGCGCTATTTATCTGACAAAGTACAAGAAATCCAGCCATCAGGTATTAGAAAGTTTTTTGATTTAGCGTCAAAAATGGAAAATGTCATCTCATTAGGTGTGGGAGAACCAGACTTTGTTACACCTTGGAATGTAATCGAAGCGAGCTACCATTCACTAGAACAAGGTTATACAGCATATACAGCAAATGCTGGATTGTTAGAACTAAGACAAGAAATTAGTTTGTATTTAAACCAATATTTCTCTGTAGAGTACAATCCAGAAAATCAATTAATTGTTACTGTTGGTGCAAGTCAAGCGTTTGATATTGCACTTCGAGCAGTTGTAAATCCAGGTGAGGAAGTAATCATTGTAGAGCCTTGCTTTGTTGCGTATGAGTCCACAGTTCGATTAGCAGGTGGGATACCTGTTACTGTAAGTGCATCAAGTGAGAATGGCTTTAAAGTAACAAAAGAGCAATTAGAAAAGGCAATTACGGATAAAACAAAAGCGATTATCATTTGTAGTCCAAATAATCCAACAGGTACGGTGCTCACAAAGTCAGAATTAGAAGCTATTGCAAAAGTTGTGACAAAACATGACTTACTTGTGATTTCTGATGAAATTTATGCAGAATTATCTTATGATGAAAAAGCGGTAAGTATGGCAGCGATAGAAGGTTTATATGATCGAACGATTTTAATATCGGGTTTTTCTAAATCCTTTGCAATGACAGGCTGGCGTTTAGGATATGCAGCGGGTCCTGTTGATATTATCCAAGCAATGACAAAAATTCACCAATATACAATCATGTGTGCGCCAACAATGGCTCAACATGGTGCGCTAGAAGCACTTCGTAATGGTCGAGATAGTGTGGAAGAAATGACAACGAGTTATCGCCATCGTCGAAATTTTGTTGTCAAGGCATTGAACGAAATGGGCCTTGAGTGTCATTTACCTGGAGGTGCATTTTATGTCTTCCCATCCATAAAGAAAACAGGGATGACTTCTGAAGAATTTGCTGAACGATTATTAGAAGAAGAGCAAGTGGCGGTTGTTCCAGGTCATGTATTCGGTGAAAGTGGAGAAGGATACATTAGATGTTCGTATGCCACATCCATTAAACAATTAGATCAAGCGATGAAACGTATGGGTAAATTTGTTCAAAAGTATATATAATAGGAAAAGAAACCAGTGAAGGCTTGAATATCCTCACTGGTTTCTTCTTGTTAGTATAAGTTAAGTATATAATTGCTATTTATTTTACTTGTAAGTACAAGTGAGATTGTTTATAATAAGAATTAATATTGTAAAGAGAGGAAGTTTTCGATGGAAATTAAGTGTATACACAATATAGATTTACAAGTGACGAATCAAGAGAATATTGTATTACCAACACAAGTAAATGTAGATTTAAATGATAATATTACTGCACCATTTGATGTGGAGTGGGATGCAATTGATGTAAAACAATTAGCAGAGAATGGAACAGTAGAGGTAAAGGGTACAATCAAACATACGGATTACCCGAAACCATTTATTGAAAAACGTGCAGATCCTTATTTATATAAGCATACAGATGGATATTATTACTTCACTGGCTCTTATCCGCTTTACGACAGAATTGTACTAAGAAGAGCAAAAACAATCGATGGGTTACGTGATGCAGAAGAAAAAGTGATTTGGTGGAAGCATGAATCTGGTATTATGTCAGAACATATTTGGGCGCCAGAAATTCATTATATTGATGGTAAATGGTATTTCCACTTTGCGGCAGGAGATAAAGACGATGTATGGGCAATTCGTCCATATGTGTTAGAATGTGACGCAGAGAACCCATTAGAAGGGGAATGGGTAGAAAAGGGACAAGTGAATACAGAGTTCCAAAGTTTCTCATTAGATGCCACAACTTTTGAACATAATGGCAAAAGATATTTAGTTTGGGCACAAAAAGTAGACAATGATACGATTTCTAACCTGTTCATTGCAGAAATGGAGAACCCTTGGACAATCAAGAAGCAAATATTCTTATCTACACCTGAGTATGATTGGGAAACAATTGGTTTTGATGTGAATGAAGGGCCTGCTATGATTAAGAATGATCAGCATATTTTTATTGCATTCTCGGCAAGTGCAACAGATGAGAATTATGCAGTAGGTTTATTGTATGCAGATGTAGATGGGGATTTACTAGATCCGAATGCATGGACAAAAGTAAAAGAACCTGTAATGGTATCAGATGATACAACAGTTGAATATGGACCTGGTCATAACAGTTTTTCTGTTGATGAAAATGGCTATGAATTAATTATTTATCATGCACGTCCATACAAAGGATTTAGTACAGAGAATCCATTATATGATCACAATCGCCATGCGCGAATCCAACGCTTATTCTGGACAAACGACGGCTTCCCGTACTTTGGAGAGCCTGGATATACACTAGACTTTAGTGCACATAAAGCAAAAGCAACCATTACATTGAAATAACAAAAGCGGAAACGCCCGTTAAGAAACGTAGAGACTGGAGCGAATCAACAGAAATAAAGGAATCACGGAGAGGAACGAACCGATGATGACTTATTGACCGTTGATGCGTGAAGTCTCCTAGTTTCTGGGCGTTGTAGCTGGATGGAACAAAAGCGAAAACGCCCGTTAAGAAACGTAGAGACTGGAACGAAAGAATTCATTCATCACAAAAATCCAAACGATTCGGAAGCTATTTATCGAATTGTTTGGATTTTGTGTGTATTAGAAGAAAACTGAGATATAATTTTGAGAATAGATATGTGCGTTGCAACCGCTCCGGCTTGTCCGTTTCCCTTTCCGTGGGTTTTTCCCCTAAGCTAACTTTTTAGCACAGTTCGCTAAAAAGTGGATCTTAGGGGAAAAACATCCCACAGGAGTGGAAACGGACACCTCCACTATTTTATATTCTACAATTCTAGTAAGCATAAAAAAATAATTATATAAACGCTGGATTTATTCCATATCGACTATGATTTTGTCTTTAGATTACGTATCATTATATACAAAATAAGCAACTATCTGTAACAATACAAAATGTCAGCACTTGCAAACATTGTAGAACTTCACTGAGCGTCGGCGCCCACTTCCACTCCTATGGGGCACTTTTTCCTGAAGATCCACTTTTTCAAGCGGTTTGTGCTTGGAAAAGTTAGCTGAAGTAAAAAGCCCATGGAAAGGGGATTGGGCAAGCCAAAGCGGGTTATACGCACATCAATTATTTCAAATTTGTGTGGTATCATTCTTTTATTAGGAAATATTAAATATGACATAATTCTCTAAATATTCTAGTTTTGAACGATTACGCTAGACGAAATAAAAAAGCGAAGGAATCACAACAATTTGTTGAGTACCTTCGTTTTTATTATGAAAAGTAAACATAAAATTTTCTTTTTCCATATAAAATGAATAAGAAACTATTTAACGATATACTCGATTTCATCATATTTTCTAGAGTATTTAATATGGAAATCTTTATTGTCAAAATACCACATGTCAGATTGCTCAACAAAGAATACAATGCCTTCTTCCACAACTTGCATACCAGGATCATTTGGTTCTGTTTTTTCTAATGCTAAAGAGAACCCTTTATGTACTCCGCCAAATCCTCCATATCTTGCAAAAAAGCGTATTGCGTCATGTTCTTCTAGGTGTAATTCATTTACAAACCATTTAGCTGCAGGTTTAGTTATTGATATCGCCATAACAAAACTCCTTTTTTTCTACTAGCTTAACTATATCAGAAAGAAGATAGTTATTTCCACTTTATCATTTTTACATAAAATGTTTGTAAGATTATCTGACAAAAGTTTTTTCAAGAAAGGAAAAAAGTGTATAATTTAAGTAAGATTAATACAACCAGTAAGCTAAAGTCTTAATAGGTGGTGTTCTTATTGTCTGAAAATCCTTCATATAAAACGAGAAAAGTGATTACGATTGGCGTGGTTAGTGAGTTGACAGGTCTATCAGAAAGACAGATTCGTTATTACGAAGAAAGAAAGTTGGTATTCCCTGAGCGTTCCGCAAAAGGAAATCGAAAATATTCGTTTGCTGATGTAGAATTATTAATCGATATTGCCAACAAACGTGAAGAAGGAGTACAGACATACGAGATTAGACAAGATATGCTTCGTGCAGAACGTAAAAAAGAAAAGAAAATGCGCAGAGAATTATTGCGTGGTGAAATTAATGCAAGATTTGGAATTCAAAAAGAACGTTAACGAATCTCCACAAAAAAGAAGCCTTAATGGAAATCGGGCTTCTCTTCTTGTTGTTCATATGGATTGAAACGAGTGAATTTGAAGCTGTTCGGATTTTTTTGTTCGAATTGAATGCAGAATTTTTCGTAATCATGTACAATTTCGCTAATTGGTTTTTTATACACTTCTTCATCATTTGGGTGTACTTCACCATTCGCTATCAGTTGTTCGATGAGAAATACTTTTTGCCTTTCAACTGCTTCTCTTAAAAATGCCATTGTTTTCCCTCCTTATTTTAATTCTTACGATAAGTTTTTCCATAATTGTTATATGTTATTCAAATATCAACTATGCAAATGTAGTCAAAATGTGATAAAAAGTAAGAAAAATGTAATAATTATTAAGTGTGAATCCTTCGTATATGAGTAAAGTTAAAAATATGATATGGTTAGTTTATGCCTTCATTTTATCGATGTATCGGCACATGTCAATTAACTTTACACACATTTCAAAGAACACACAATAACTTAATATTTGTAACTATAATGAAAGAGGGTAACACACGTTGAATCCAAAATTATCTATAATCATACCAACATATAATCGTCCAGTTGCTTTATCTGAGTTATTAGCTTCATTAGCTGCGCAAACATACCAAGATTTTGAAGTGATCATTATTAATGACGCTGGATCTGATATATCTAAAATTGTAGATGCGTATGAGGAGTTACACTGTCAGATTATTAATTTAGAACAGAATAGCTACCATGTTCGTGCGAGAAACAGAGGTCTTGAATTAGCAAGTGGTGAATGGATCATGTTAATTGATGACGATGATTTGATTTTACCAACACATATCGAAACAATGTTCCAGCATACAGATGACTATGATTTATTATACTCTGATGTAGAGATTGTGAATTATATGGAAACAGAGATGGAGCGAATTCCTCTTTCTTCTCAACTATTTGCCTATACATATGATTTAGATGCAATGAAGAAGTTTTCTACATATGTACCATCTGGTAGCATGTATAAAAAATCTATTCATGTAGAAATAGGCAAGTTCGATGAAGAGATGCGAAATTATTGGGATTGGGATTTCTTTTTGCGTGTAGCAGAGAAATACCGTGTCAAAAGAGTTCCTGTAGCAAGTGTATTGTATGAATTCTCAGTAACTGGAAACAATCAGTCGAAAAATTTGGATAAAATGAGAAAATATTTAGATCGTCTATCTGAGAAACATCATTTGGGCACATTACCGACTAAAAATTTCTTCATACTATTAGAGGAGCCAGAAGTGAAAGAAAGAGAAGCGGTAACAAAGAAAATTTGGGATGGAAAAATGATTCCATCTAGATATATGAAACAATTTGGCACAGTATAAATGAAAAGAAATTGTACATATTAATGGTGAGAAATCACTATGAACATGGAGGAATTCCTATATGTACAATAAATTATGTTTGTCGGTAGTGTTATTAGGTTTGCTTACATTAGTTGCATGTAATAATGAGTCATCTTTACCACCTGAGGATGATAATTTAAATCCAGAGTATATTAGTTTTTCGGGTGAAAATGAGACACAGATGGAGAATCAATCAAGAGCAAATCAAGGTAATAAGATTCCTGTAAACCCGGGAAGAGAGCAAAATATCTTTACAGAACGTGAATATGATACAAACTTCAATTATCGTTTTGAGAACAGTAATACAGAGGGGCAAGAAAGACAACAGCGTGCATCAGATAATACAAATGATAAGGAAATAGAGCAACAAAATAATACTTCACAAGCGACCAATCAAGTAGTTCAACAAGTCATTGACTTAACAAATGATGCCAGACAACGAAATGGTGTCAGTGCATTGCAGATGGATAATGTCTTAAATAATGTCGCGCAAACAAAATCAGAAGATATGTCTGATAATAATTATTTCTCACATACTTCACCGACATATGGCTCTCCTTTTGATATGTTACGAATATTTGGAGTAGATTATACAAAAGCATCGGAAAACATAGCAGCAGGCCAAAAATCAGCAGAAGAAGTTGTACAAAGTTGGCTTAATAGTGAGGGACATCGCCGCAACATGTTAGATCCTGATGTGACACATATCGGTGTAGGATTTGACAATGATGGGAACTATTGGACGCAAATGTTTATAAAAAAATAGAAGAAAGCCTCTCCTACAAGATGATGTAAGGGAGGCTTTTTGTTATTTATTCCAGACTTATTTTTCTCTTTTTTGCAATAAACATTGTAATAAAACCAATTGAAATGACCAATAGCCCAATTAGAATATATGCAAACATAGATGTAGCAGTATTAGGTAACGTGCTTCCATTTTCCTCATTATTTAAGGACGTATCATCAGTAACTGTATTAGATGGTGGGTTCGAATCATTATTATTCGTATCTTCAGCTGTCTTATCTACAGAATTGTCATCATTTGCACTCGGCTCTGATGGTGTGGATGGCTTAGTTGGTGTTTCAATAGGTTGATCTGTAGCTCGACCAATTACTTGATCGCCACTTTTCTCTATATAATACGTAATTTGTTCCCCGCTCCAGAAATGGAAGGTTAGAACGATTTCTCCATCTTCTGTTTCTTTAAAGAAATTTTCTTGAAGACGAATCGTTCCATTTTCGTAATTCGGTGAAAAAGTGTAATCAAATTCTTTAAATCCTGTCCAATTTTGTGGGCCTGCGATACTACCATCTGCATAATATGCTTCCATTGTAGCCAACTGGTCTCCATTGAATGCTGTTGGGATAAGAAATTCCATTGTTCTACCAGTAGTATCCTGCAATAACGGTGTAGTATAAGAAATAATATCAATATCCCATGTAAAACCATTACTAAAATGCATTGTAACTGTTTCGATAATTCCTGTATTATTATCGTTCATGATAGTAGACAAAAATGATGCAGTAAACGTAACAGTACTCTCTGCAAAAGTATAATCTACACCTTCAGTTAGTTCCGTATCATTCATTACCATTTTATCAAAAGTCGTTCCATTTAGAGTAATTGGAATGGTGTGCTCACTAATATCATTGTTTTGTTTTAAATAGATGAAGTTATCGTGAACATGGGCAGACCGAGTAGACCAGCTTGTTTGCATCATCGAGAATAATTCTTCATCTTGCCATTCGAGTGTGTTTCTGTCTAAATGTTGTCCATTATCCCATAACATGTGGACAAGTTCTTTTTCTTGTGCGTAATGAATCATGTGCTCAAAAAACTTTAACTTTTCGCCTTGTTGAATGACACCAGTATGACGGTCGAAACCTAACAAGCCAAATTCTCCAATGACAACAGGTATGCCGTTTTTGATAAAGGTATCATGTACACGGTCAAATACTTGATGAATCTCGTCTTTTGTCGCTTGATCAAAACGAGTATGACCAGCGATGTTCACACTAAATGGCCAAAAGCCATAGTAATGTACTGTTGCGATAATATTTGGGTCATGGAGTTGTTCAATATACGTAGCTAATGCATCTAATTTTCCTTGATCAGATGCCGTGTGGTGTGTTGGCAATACTAATGGACGGATGTCATTTTTCCCACCAGATTGACGAACAACATCATAAAAAATATCATTTAATTCATTAATAAATTGCTGACTTTCTTCATCAGATGTACTAAATCTCGGTTCATTAATGCTTTCGAACATGAGCTCGACTGGGTAATCTTTAAACCGTTGACTCAGTTGTGTCCAAATCGCTTCATATCGAGCGACAGTCGCATCGTGGTCATTTACCATACCTGACTCTAACCATACCCATGAATCATGATGGATATTTATCATCACATGCATCCCAGCATCTAAAGACCAGTTAATGGTTTGTTCAACACGACTTAGGAAATCTTCGTCAATCGTGTAGTCGGGTGCGTCACTCATACGTTGATCAAAGGTGATTGGAATACGGATACTATTAAAGCCTTCGGATGCGATTGTATCAATCAGTTCTTTTGTAACGAAGGGATTGCCCCATGCGGTTTCGTCTGTACCGACAGCGTCATATGTGTTACCCAAGTTCCATCCTGGCTGCATTGCTTGTGTGTATTCATTGATGTCAATGGTTGAAGTAGTTTCTGCAGATGTCGTGATGTTTGTAGTAATAAGAAGTGTAAAAATGGTAAAAGTAATCGTACAAATGCTTTTGAAAATACTCAATACAATTCCTCCTATTTTAATTAGTTAAGTTATAGAAAGCGCTTTCTAAAAAAGCATAACACAATACGAACTCAGAAAAATACATACAAATTTAGATCTATTTTCATGTAAAAACAAGAGGTTTTACTTTTGTTTTTGCTCTTCTCTTATTAGATGATAGCGCGTATAATAGGAAGTTAAGTCAAACGGATGAATACGCAGCTGAGAGGAAGGGCGAAATTTGTGACAAATACAGAATCGACAGTACCATTAAAAATGTTGTTATTTTATTTTCATGCGGCAAACACAGTTATTGTTAGTTTTTTACCATTGTACTTACAATATCGCGATTTAAGTAGTGTAGAGATTGGGTGGATTATGGCAATTGGCCCTTTTATATCTATTATTTCGCAACCATTTTGGGGATATATGAGCGATAAATATCAAACAGTTAAAAGAATGTTAATGATTTGTTTGATTGGTGTCTTAATTAGTAGTACATTTTTTTTACAAATGGCTACATTACCATTGTTAGCTACACTTGGTTTTGCTTATTATTTTTTTGCATCACCGATTGGAGCACTTGGGGATAGTTTAGCGCAAAGAAGGGCAGATCAATTAGGGATATCTTTTGGTGCAATACGTACATGGGGATCGATTGGATTTGCAGCATCCTCTCTGATTGTAGGACAAGTATTATCTATTGTTGGGATTCAATTTATAGTATGGCCTTATTTATTATTAGCAGGTGCAGCTTTCTTATCTAGTATGAAGCTTACAGATGCAAAGGTGAAGAAAAGACCAGTTCAGTTCTCCGATGTTCGTCACTTAATGAAGAAAAAGCCATTTATTATTTTCTTATTTATCATTACGTTTATTACAATTACGCATCGGGCCAATGATAGCTTTGTTGGTATTTATATTGCCGAACTAGGTGGCTCAGAAAGTTTGATTGGTTTTAGTTGGTTTCTAGGTGTAGCAAGTGAAGCACTTGTATTTGCAACAGCGGGAAAATGGTTTAAGAAATATCATCCGCTTATTTTTATGATAAGTGCAGGATTCTTGTATAGTATACGGTGGTTTATATATGCGAGTGCAGATGATCCAATGCTGATTGTCGGATTACAATTCTTACATGGTCTTACATTTGGTGTCTTCTACTTAACAGCATTCCAATATGTCACAAGATTGATTCCAATGGTCATGCAATCAACAGGACACTTAATATTTGTTGCGGTCTTCTTTGGGATATCTGGAATTATTGGATCATTGTTTGGTGGAACATTGATGGATACATTTGGTGGTGACACATTGTATTTATATATGGGTATTTTATCTAGTATCGGTTCTTTAACTATGTTACTATATCACGTGTTACCATATGGAAAATCATAAGACAAAATAGGTGAGAATATGCAATTTATAAGTGTACTACTCCCGATATTTAGCATTTTTGCAATCGGTTATATCGGAGTAAAGTTTCTACGTGTAGATATTAAATCGATTTCAACAGTGACATTATATTTGATGTCTCCGATACTTGCTTTTCAAACATTCTATGTTAACCAGTTAACAATTGACTATGTATACTTAGGTGGCTTTTTATTTGTATTATGTATGATTAGTTTACTGTTCTGTTATGTAATCGGATATATTAGAAAATGGAATAATAGCGAGAAGAGTGGGTTTATACTAGCTTCTGTATTTATGAATAATGGGAATTATGGGACACCGTTAGTATTACTTGTATTTGGTGAGCAAGGTTTTCATTACGCCATTATATTAATGGTATTACAGACACTGATTATGTGTACGATTGGGATTTATGTAGCGGCAAAAGGTGGAGCATCAGAAACAAATGTAAGAATATCACCATTAAAAGATGTTATTAAAGTACCGATTGTCTATGGTGCAATAATAGGAATTGTTTGTAATATGAGTAATATCCAAATAAGTGAGCAAATGATGACAGCAATTAATATGGTGGCAGAAGCGACGATTCCAATTATTATGATTGTGTTAGGTATGCAATTAGCAAAAATTAAACTTCATGATTTAGAATTTGGTAAATTGTCCTTGGCAGTTGTATTTCGTTTAATTCTTGCACCAGTTATTGCGTATTTTATCACATTGCCATTACCTCTAGATGAGATGGTGAAGGATATATTAGTACTAACTGCAGCAATGCCAACAGCAGCCAATACAACCATGTATGCATTACAATTTGGTGCTAGACCTAATTTTGTCTCTAGTGCAACACTAGTTACGACTGTTCTAAGCATTGTTACATTACCAATTCTTTTAATGATTATTGTATAAGAAAGAGGAAAAGGTGTATCTTATGGTTAGGAATACACCTTTTCTTTTTAATTGGAGGAAATGACATGTTGATGTATATAATATACATTTTGAAATAAGAATTATCAGAAAATTTAAATAATTATTTTCTGAGTAAAACCTATTGTAATTTGCATTAATATGCTATATTATAATGATTATTAAATGTATAAATAATAACTGGAGTGAATATTTATGAATAAATGGATGATTGGTATTATTGCAACATTTGTTATATTTATGTTAGCCGGATGTGGCTCTTCTGATGAAGGAGATAATGGAGCTAGTGAAGGAAAAGAACCCATTAAAGTTGTAACAGAAGCAGGATTCATGCCGTTTTCTTACTTAGATAAAGGTGAATTGGTTGGTTTTGACATTGAATTAATTGATGCTGTATTAAAAGAAGCTGGAATTGAGTATACAATCGAAAATGTAGGATGGGAATCGATGCTAGCTGCTGTTCAGAACAAAGATGCAGACTTAGCAATCGCAGGTATTACAGTGGATGACGATCGTAAACAAACATATGATTTCTCTAGTTCATACTTTGAATCTACACATAAAGTAGTTTTTCGTGAAGGAGAAGCAATTACTAGTGGAGAAGATATTAAAGAATTAAAAGTCGGTGTACAGGCAGGAACGACTGGATCAAAAGCTGCTGAAAAAATCATGGGAGAGAACCACCCGAATATCTCTAAATATGATTCCAATACATTAGCATTTATGTCCTTACAATCAGGAGATGTGGATGCTGTTGTAACAGATAATATTGTAGCAGATGAATATGTAAACAATAATCCAGATGCAAATGTGGAAATGATTACAGATCCAGAAACATTTGACTCAGAATTTTACGGAATTATGTTTCCAAAAGGTAGTGAGTTAGTGGAACAAGTAAACACAGCACTACAAACATTAATGGAAAATGGAACATATGAAGAATTATATAAAAAATGGTTTGATGCAGATCCAAATATGGATGCATTGCAGTAAGTGAGCAGTGATACCATAAGCGTAACGGTAAAATCGTTGCGCTTTTCTGTCGTTTATCCCCTGTACATAAGGGAAAATAGTGAACAAATGATAATATGGAAAGAAAGGGGTCTTATGAATGGACTTTCGGTTTGAAATTATAACAGAATATATGCCGTTTTTCTTAGAAGGTATGATGCTCACCATTTTACTCTCCGTCGTAGGGGTGTTAGTTGGATGTATATTAGGGTTTTTTATTGCTTTAGGTAAGATGTCTCCAGTCTTACTTATACGTTTTCCATTTACATGGTATATTAACTTTTTAAGAGGGACACCACTACTTGTGCAATTATTTCTATTTCATTATGCTGTATTACCAGCACTTTTAGGTGATACAACGGCAGTGACATCTGTTATTGTAACATTGTCACTTAACTCATCCGCATATGTTGCAGAAATTTTCCGTGCAGGATTACAATCTATTGATAAAGGTCAAAGTGAAGCGGCACATTCTTTAGGTATGAACAAATTCCAAGTGATGCGTTATGTATTGTTGCCACAAGCATTTAAACGATCTATCCCGCCACTCGGAAATGAATTTATTGTTTTATTAAAAGATTCCTCTCTCGGTGCGATGATTGCAGCGCCAGAATTATTATATTGGGGAAGAGCAGCTGCTAGCCAATATTTACGTGTTTGGGAACCATATTTAATGGTGGCACTTATTTATTTAGTATTAACACTCTCTCTGACCTATTTACTTAATTATTTAGAAAGAAGGTTTGATGTGAAATGATCACTGTAAAACATTTAAAGAAAACCTTTGGAGATTTAGAAGTATTAAAGGATATCAATGTTGAAATTAAACAAAAAGAAGTTGTTGTAGTAATTGGGCCATCCGGTTCAGGTAAATCAACATTATTACGCTGCTTGAATTTAATCGAATCAGTGACAGATGGTACGGTAACGATAGATGGACAAGAAATAACAGACAAAAAAATTGATATCAATAAATTACGGGCAGAAGTCGGAATGGTATTCCAACAATTTAATCTATTCCCGCACAAGACCGTATTACAGAACATTACATTACCAATGATTACTGTTCGTAAGTGGAAAAAACAAGATGCCGAAGCAAAAGCAATGGAGTTGCTTGCGAAAGTAGGACTACAAGATAAAGCGTCAGTTTATCCTGACTCCTTATCAGGTGGACAAAAACAAAGGGTAGCAATTGCTCGTGCGTTAGGTATGGAGCCGAAAATTATGTTATTTGATGAACCAACTTCTGCACTTGATCCTGAAATGGTTGGAGAAGTATTAGAAGTAATGAAGCAGCTTGCAAAAGAAGGAATGACAATGGTAGTTGTCACACATGAAATGGGATTTGCTAGAGAAGTTGGAGATCGAGTGATCTTTATGGATGATGGGTATGTAGTAGAGGAAAACGAACCAATCGCATTATTCCAAAATCCACAACACGAACGAACAAAAGCATTTTTGAGTAAAGTTTTGTAGGTTTATGTGGAGACACTGACTTAAACTAATAAAATAAACCAATGCCCTCAGCAAGAAAGTATGCACTTCTTACTGAGGGTATTTTTCGTATGGAATAAGATTATGAACTTACATTTTTTACAACTATTTTTGTTTCTAAGCTTCTTTTCTTATAGGTATAGGTGGTGAAATGTTTTTTTGCTCTTGTTGCTCTTCCTCTGTTAAATAATATTCTTCCCCGAATGAATTCTTAGGTTCCTCTAGCATAAAATAACAAATAACAAAACTAACAAAAGCACCTGTAGCTAAAATAAAGAAAAATTGTTGTGGAGTAACAAATGTATATAATGTTAAATAAATAGTTGAACCAACATTTCCGTATGCACCAGACATTCCTGCAATTTGACCTGTGACTCGCTTTTTAATCATTGGAATGACAGCGAAAGTAGCACCCTCTGCTCCTTGAATAAACATAGATGTCAAGATAGTAATAGTGACTGCAAGGATAAGTGGCCAATTGGAATTCATTAATCCCATTAGAAGGAGTCCGAAAGTAATTCCAACCATATATACTAACATTACTTTTCTTCGACTGCCCATCCGATCTGATAATACACCGCCAAGTGGTCTTGCGAGTAAATTAACAAAGGCAAAAGAGGATGCAATCATTCCCGCTTGTGCTGGAGTTAGAGAGAATGTGAATTGAAAGAACATTGGTAACATAGAAACAATGGCTAATTCAGCACCAAAGTTTGCGAAATACGTACTATTTAATGCAGCAACATTTTTAAATTTATATTTATCTTGCTCAGGTACTCCAACCTTTAATATAGGTACATTCACCTTAAGGATGGCATATACTTGGTAGATTAAAACAAGAATAATAGTTGTATAAATTGCATAAAGTACATTCGATGTAATAAATCCTAGTCCTTCTAAACGCCAAGCACTAATCGCCACAGCTCCACCTAATGGTAATGTCCAAATAATTAGCTGAACCATATCGCCCCAGCTGCTTACTTCTAGTGCTGCTGCCTTTTTTGGCCTAACTAATTTCTTGCCTTCAGGTGTGTCACGAATGAAAATATAATAAATGATACCATAAACGAAACAAAGAATCCCTGTAAATGCTAATGCATAGCGATACCCTTGTTCCCCACCAAGAACCGTTAGAGCAAACCATGGTAACAAAATTGCCGCGGCAGCAGATCCAAAGTTCCCCCAACCGCCATAAATACCTTCAGCAAAACCGACGTTTTTTGGAGGAAACCATTCAGCAACCATACGTATACCAATAACAAAGCTTGCACCAATACTCCCTAATACTAGTCTTGATATCATCAATTGGCTCCAACTATCTCCAAATGCAAAGATAATAGCAGGAATAGACATCGTAATTAGAAGGCCTGAATAGACGATTCTCGGACCGAACTTATCTAGCAATTGTCCAATTATTATGCGGGCAGGGATTGTTAATACAACATTACAAATACCGAGAGCAGCAATGTGTTCTTTCGTTAACCAATTCATATCTGCCATCATTGTTGTTGCAAGTGGCGCCATACTAAACCAAGCAAAAAAAGATACAAAAAAGGCAAACCATGTAAAATGTAAAACTTTTATTTGCTCATTCTTAAACTGAAATAATTCTACTATTTTCATTTCATACACTCCTCATTCAAGTAAATATAGTGTTATTTTTACATGGTTCATTCATTATGTCTGAACTGTTGTAAGATTCATTTACAAGTTTTTTGTTTTTCAAAGAAAGAACTTTAGCGTGTAAAGAACGAAGGTGCCGTGATAAAATAGAAGGAAAAAGAGGAGGCGTGTCATATGAAGTTAGTTAATTATCGTTTGCTATATGATTTTGCTGAGGAGCGCATCGGTCTTTTTTGGAAGGATTGTATAGTGGATGTAGCATCAGCATATAAGGAATATCAAAAGACGATAAATGCTCCGAGTATCTATACATTACCGAGTAATCCTACAGCCTTTTTTGCGCAAGCGAATGTACATATTGAGTTATTGATGAATGCCTATAAGTATATTCAGGCAAATACGGTAAAGGCGACTTACAAAATGGAAGATGTTCGTTTATCTACACCTGTTCCAAATCCATCTAAAATAATTTGTGTCGGTGTCAACTATGCCGATCATGTGAAAGAAATGGGTAGTGAAATATCACCTTTTCCAGTGTTATTTTCTAAATTTAATAATGCATTAATTGGTCCAGAGGATGATATTCATAAGTCTTCTTTAACAGAAAAGTTAGATTATGAGGTCGAGCTTGCATTAGTAATTGGGAAAAAAGCTTCTAAGGTGAATGAAAGTGAGGCGCTTGATTATATTGCTGGATATACGATTGCAAATGATAGTTCAGCAAGGGATCTGCAAAAAAGAACGGTACAATGGTTACAAGGAAAATCATTAGACCATTCCACGCCAATTGGTCCGTGGATTGTGACAAAAGATGAATTACAAAATCCATCTAACCTGAGTATTCAGTCATATGTGAATGGAGAGCTTAGACAATCATCCAATACGAAACATTTAATCTTCACTGTGCCATTTCTGATTCGATTCATTTCTGAATTAATTACGTTAAATCCTGGCGATATTATCTTAACAGGGACACCTGATGGGGTGGGGATGGGGATGAACCCACAATCATTTCTAGAAGATGGTGATATTGTGAAGGTAGAAATTGAACATATTGGCGCAATGCAAAATAAAATAAGCCAACAATAATGAGTATGACACGCAAAAAAGGGACTTTTCTAAATAATTAGGGAAGTCTCTTTTTTGTATAGAAGTCTCATCATGCTATAAAAACGAAAAGTATACAGTATAAGTATAACTTGAATTTCCGCTATTCAACTTTGGCGAAAAGTCAAGTTTTTCTAATATTCCATATTGCATATAAATACATTATGAAGTATAATTATAAAATATCAGAAACGGAAAATGTAGGGGGATTTAATGTGAATGTTGCAATAGTAGGCGGAACTGGATACGGGGCAGTTGAGTTGCTTCGATTTTTATACAATCATCCACATGTAAAAGTAGCAAAAATAATTTCACATTCTAATAGTGGTATACCTTTTAGTGAGGTATATCCACATTTAACTAATATTGTAGATTTAGAAATGGAAGCATTAGATGTAGAAAATTTAGCGAAAGAAGTCGATGTGGTTTTCTTCGCAACACCTTCTAATGTTAGTAAACATGTTATTCCAAGCTTAATAGATTTAGGCGTGAAATGTATTGATTTATCTGGAGATTTTCGATTAAGAGACGGTGGTTTATACAAATCGTACTATGGGGAAGACATCGCAGAAGAGACGTATATTCAACAGGCGGTATATGGTTTGTGTGAAATAAATAGGCAAGAGATTAAAGAAGCATCCTTAATCGCAAACCCAGGTTGTTACCCTACAGCTACTACTTTAGGGATCATTCCAGCACTGTCTAAAGGAATCATAGATAAGAAACAAATCATTATTGATGCCAAAACTGGTACAACAGGTGCAGGTAGAAGCTTAGCACAAGGATTTCATTTTTCAGAGATGCAGGAAAATTTTAAAGCATATAAATTAGGTGTGCATAAGCATATTCCTGAAATAGAACAAGTATTATCAGATGTGGCTAATACAGAATTACAAGTTACGTTTACACCACATGTTGTTCCGATGACAAGAGGAATTATGAGTACGATATATGTGGATTTAAAGGAAAAGTTATCAACAAAAGAGGCAATCAATTTATATAAAGAATTCTATCGAAATGATCCATTTGTAAGAATAAGAGAAGAAGGAACTATTCCGCAGACAAAAGAAGTATTTGGTAGTAACTATTGTGATATTGGTCTGTATGTAGATGAGAGAACAGGTAAGTTAATTATCGTATCTGTGATTGATAATTTAGTTAAAGGGGCTTCAGGCCAAGCAATTCAGAATCTGAATATAATGAATGGATGGGATGAGACGACTGGGCTGACACAGTTGCCGATCTATCCATAAGGAGTGAAAAAAGTAAATGCTAACAGAACAACAGGGGAAGTTTTGTATCATAGAGAACGGAAATATTGCAACAGCACAGGGATTTAAAGCTGGCGGATTACATTGTGGTATTAGAAAGCAAAAAATAGATTTCGGTTGGATATATTCAGATACAAAGGCGGCAGCGGCAGGAGTGTATACAACAAATGCCTTTCAAGCAGCGCCATTAAAAGTAACTAAAGAAAGTATTGCAGCAGAGAACAAGTTGCAAGCAATTGTTGTCAATTCAGGTATTGCAAATGCGTGTACTGGACAACAAGGGTTAGAAGATGCATACGATATGCGTAATTCTTTCGCTGAAAAAATGGGAATTGAGCCACATTTAGCAGCAGTTGCCTCGACTGGGTTGATTGGCGAGTTATTACCGATGGAACGCATTCACAAAGGTATTAGCCAACTGCATGAGGAAAAACATCAAGGTGCAGATAAATTTGAGACAGCGATATTAACAACAGATACACACGAAAAAGGGATTGCGATAGAATTAGAAATCGATGATAAAAAAGTAGTTATCGGTGGTGCGGCTAAAGGGTCAGGTATGATTCACCCAAATATGGCGACAATGCTTGGATTTGTTACAACAGATGCCAATATTGAAGCGAGTGAACTTTCTAAAGCATTAAAATCAATCACAAATAAATCTTTTAATATGATCACAGTGGATGGGGACACAAGTACAAATGATATGGTGTTAGTACTAGCAAATGGGAAAGCAATGAATGAATCGTTAACAGAAGCACATAAGGATTGGGATGCATTTTACGAAGGATTACAATTTGTATGTGAGCATTTAGCAAAGGAAATTGCTCGAGACGGTGAAGGAGCAAGTAAATTGGTGGAAGTAACTGTTGATGGTTCTTTTACAGATACATCTGCACAAATTATTGCGAAATCTATTATTTCCTCGAATCTAGTAAAAACAGCAATTCATGGTGCAGACGCTAACTGGGGACGTATTATTACAGCAATTGGCTATAGTGGGGAAGCATTAGACCCGGATAAAGTAAGTATTTATTTAGGGGATGTGCTAGTAGTTGAGAACGGAATCCCTTTAGTGTTCGATGAAGAAAAAGCAAAAAATCATTTATTGCAAGATGAAGTAAAGATACTTGCAAAGCTTGGGGACGGAAATGGCAAAGCAACTGCATGGGGTTGTGACTTATCGTATGAATATGTGAGAATCAATGCATCTTACCGAACATAAGGAGGATGATAGCAATGGAAAATAATTATGTTGTGATTAAATGTGGTGGCAGTGTGTTTGAACAACTGCCGCATTCTTTTTATCAAGATATTGTTACGATACAAGAACAAGGAGAATGGTATCCAATCATTGTTCATGGTGGTGGACCATTAATTTCAAAATTATTAGATCAAACAGGCGTCCAATCAACATTTGTAGATGGGTTACGTGTCACAACAGAAGAAGTGTTAGATGTTGTGGAGATGGCGTTAAGTGGTGCGATGAACAAAGGGATTGTAAGAAATATCGCACAACTTGGTGGGAAGGGCTTAGGGATAAGTGGCGTAGATACTCAATTGTTAACAGCAGAACCAGTCGATCCTACTGGCAAGTTAGGTTATGTTGGAAAGGTAACAGAAGTCAATAAGGACATATTGGAACAAATGGCTTCTCAAGGGTTAATTCCTATAATATCACCAATTGCGATGGATAATTATGGCCAAAGGTACAACGTTAATGCAGATATGGCTGCATCTAGTATTGCGGAAAGCTTACATGCGAAATTGTGCTTTATTAGTGATATTGATGGTATTTATGAAGAAGTAAATGGAGAGAAGCATGTCTTTCATCAGTTAAATGAACAAGAGATTACGACACTAATTGAAAGAAAAGTGATTTCTGGTGGGATGATACCAAAAGTAAATGCTGCGATACAAGCATTAAAGCATCATGTACGTGAAGTCTCTATTGTGAACGGAATGGAACAGAACGGGTTATTGCAGTTTATGCAAGGAAAAATGATTGGTACTAGAATTAACTTAGATAAGGAGGTAAAAAGTATATGACAGAACAAGTAGTGACAACACCAGTAATGGATACATATGCAAGATTTCCGCTAGCAGTTGTGGAAGGAAAAGGTAGTTATGTATGGGATGACAAAGGTACAAAGTATTTAGATTATACATCTGGTATTGCAACATGTAACTTAGGTCACGTACCTTCAGTAGTGGAGAAAAAGGTCCAAGAGCAATTGACTAAATTGTGGCACTGTTCGAATTTGTACCATATTCCAGTCCAAGAACAATTAGCGGAAATACTAGTGCAATATAGTTGCGGTGATCGAGTGTTCTTCTGTAATAGTGGAGCAGAAGCGAACGAAGCAAGTATAAAAATTGCGAAGAAATATGCGAATGATAAGGATGGAGTAGAGCAACCATTAATCATCACATTTAAGAACTCTTTCCACGGAAGAACAATGGCAACATTATCTGCTACAGGACAAGAAAAAATACAAAATGGATTTACACCACTTACGCCTGGTTTTTCTTATCTTCCTTTTAATGATATGGATGCATTAGAGCAACTGAAAAAAATAAAACCAGCAGCTGTTTTATTTGAATTAGTGCAGGGAGAAGGTGGTGTCATACCTGCAGATAAGGAATGGGTACAACAAGTTGCAGCTATTTGTAAAGAGAATGATAGTTTACTAATGGTAGATGAGATTCAAACAGGTATGGGTCGTACAGGTAGCTTATTTTTGTATGAACAATATGATATAGAGCCAGATGTGATCAGTTTAGCTAAAGGATTAGGATCAGGAATACCAATTGGGGCAATCATTGCAAAAGAACATGTTGCAAAATCCTTCTCTCCTGGTACGCATGGCTCCACATTTGGTGGCAATCCGATTGCAACAACAGCAGGATTGGCGACGGTAGAATATTTAACCGAAACTGATATTCTTTTAAAAGCAAAAGAGAATGCGGATTATCTATGGAATCAACTTGAACAACTAGCTACTAGTTCAAAAGTAATAAAACAAGTAAGAGGAAAAGGTCTTTTAATTGGTTTAGAAGTAGAGGGGCAAGCAATTGATTTTGTGAATAAAGCTAGAGAAGATTATCAACTGTTAATTGTTGTTGCTGGACCAAGTGTCGTACGTATACTGCCACCATTAAATACAACAAAAGAAGAAATGAATCAATTTCTACACGTAATGGAACAATTATTTAACTAATATATGCTTTGGAACCGATTCATAATAAGAGATGAATCGGTTTTTAAGTTGATTAAAATCTTTAGAATTACTTGACCATTTGCGTTAAAATGATAAAGTATATAAGGAGACTTATCAAGTGGTTAGCGGCTGTTTACATGTGTATACCATATAACAGACGAGAGCACAGTGATAAAAGAATGAAACTAACAAAGAGGGATTATGATGAAAAATTACATTAAAGAACATATAGATGCATTTCGAGAGGAAAATAAAAACAGAGCTAGATTACTAATTAATTGTCCAGATCAACCAGGAATTGTTGCTGCTATTTCGCAATTTTTAGCTGAACACAATGCGAATATTTTAGAATCCAATCAATATTCTACAAACCCTAAAGGTGGGGAATTTTTTATTCGATTAGAGTTTGAAATGCCTCAACTAAAAGAAAAAATAGCTACTTTAGAAGAAGATTTTAAGGAAATAAAAGAGAAGTTTAATATGAAAGCAACATTTAAATATGTGGATCAAATCAAAAAAGTCGCTGTATTTGTATCCAAAGAGCCACATTGTTTATTAGAGCTACTATGGGAATGGCAAAGCGGAGATTTAATGGCAGATATCAGCTTAGTAGTAAGCAATCATGAGACATCGAGAGAATATGTGGAGTCTTTAGGTATTCCATATTATTATATTCCTGCGAATAAGGATATTAGAAATGAAGTCGAAGAGCAACAGATTAAATTATTAAAAGAACATGATATTGATGTCATTGTTTTAGCAAGATATATGCAAATCTTAACTCCTAATTTTGTGGAAGTATTCAAAAATAAAATTATTAATATTCACCATTCCTTTTTACCTGCATTTATTGGTGCGAAACCATATGAAAGAGCGTATAACCGTGGGGTGAAATTAATTGGTGCCACATCTCATTATGTGACAAATGACTTAGATGAAGGTCCGATTATTGAACAAGATATTAGTCGTGTGGATCACCGTGATAATGCAGAGGTGATGAAGAAAATTGGTCAATCAGTGGAACGTAGCGTATTAGCACGTGCCGTTAAATGGCATTTAGAAGACCGTATTATTGTGTATGGTAATAAAACAATTGTTTTTTAATAAGTAACATCAAAAGAGCCCGATTAGAAACGTTGATGCGTATCAACCTCTACGTTTCTAATCGGGCGTTTTCGCTTTTGTTTCATCCAGCTCAAGTGTCCAGAAACTAGGAGACTTCACGAATCAACGATCAACATAGAAGACTTACCTCATGTGGATACATGAGGTGTAGTCGCACTTGTACTGGTGAGTATAAGTCATCATCGATTCGCAAGCTCACCGTGATTCCTTTATTTCTGTTGATTCGCTCCAGTCTCTACGTTTCTAACGGACGCTTTCGCTTTTGTTTCCATCTAATATACTTCTGCATAGGATATGATGGAGGTGTGAGTGATGTATCATCATAAAGTTCAAACAAACAATAAATATTTTGTGATAGATGGATTAGAGTCATCACATGTAAGAATATATGTAGACTATCAACAAGTGAGACAATGGGAAAGAAATAATGGTGTTATTCTGCTTCCAATCACAACTGAACATGAAGTGGTTACAATCGTACATTTTGAGACAAATTACATTTATCGTGAAGATTATTTGATTCGAAAAAGCAAAACACTAAGAGATAGAGAATTCATGCCAGGGGACATTCTTGTAGCGAGTGATAATGTAAAAGAAGAGTTGTCTGGGTATATGGGGCACTCAGCTATTGTTGTAGATGGGCAATATTTAGTAGAAGCTAGTGGAGGGCATCCTGCTATCTCGAAAGATACGATACAACAATTTTTAACCAAACATCCTATTCATGCTCAATTTCGTCCGAAAAAAGTAACAATTGGTAAAAAAGCAGCAGATTTTGCTAATAATTATCATGAAAAGTACATGGATAATTTGAAGGATGACATAAAGAAACCTGTTTTTTCATTTCAATTAAGTCAAGATTTAGATAATATATGGGAATATATTTATTGTTCTAAATTAGTCTGGGCATGCTATCATTATGGTGCAGATGTGACATTCGAAAATGATCATTTATGGTTTTCGCCAGAAGATCTCCACGAGCAACTAGTAAATCACGAACTGTTTGAGACCGTATACACGCATCCAAATGTCAAATTTTTAATTAATACGTAAATAATATACACACCTAACTTGTAAAAATAAGTTAGGTGTGTATGTGCTTTATATGAAGTTTTAGCTACATATATAGGAGGTTTACTACACTTTTTTTTGTTTTTTGTTCAATTTTTTATAATTTTTTATTTTTTTATTGAATGTACGTACGAATTATATTATTATTAAGTTAATCCATTTTACACATACGTACAAGGGCTATATTAATTAGAAAGGTGATGTATACATGCTTGAATCGTTAAAGCAACAAGTATTAGAAGCGAATCTAGCTTTACCCAAATACGGGCTCGTTACGTTTACTTGGGGCAATGTAAGCGGTTTCGATAAAGAGTCCGGTTTAATGGTTATTAAACCAAGCGGGGTACCATACGAAGAATTAAAAGTAGAAGATTTGGTTGTTTTAGACTTGGATGGGAATATTGTGGAAGGTGATTTGAAGCCATCTTCAGATACACCAACACATCGTTTATTGTATAAGAAGTTCCCGGGTATTGGCGGGATTGTTCATACACATTCGCCATGGGCAACAAGTTGGGCGCAAGCAGGGAGAGGAATTCCTGCACTAGGAACGACACAAGCGGATTACTTTTACGGTGAAGTTCCTTGTACAAGAAGAATGACGAAAGAAGAAGTAAAAGGTGAATACGAATGGGAAACAGGTAATGTAATTGTGGAAGCATTCAAAGAAATCGATCCACTACAAGTCCCTAGTGTACTAGTGCATAGCCATGCACCATTTAATTGGGGGAAAGACCCTCATGAAGCAGTGCACAATGCTGTGGTATTAGAAGAAGTTGCAAAAATGGCACTTCACACATATCAATTAAATCCATCCATTGCACCAATGGATTCATACTTATTAGATAAACATTATTTACGTAAGCATGGTGCAAATGCATATTATGGACAAGATAAATAAAAATGAACCAATAGGAGGTAACACATATGTTAGAAATTAGACCATACAAATTTTGGTTTGTAACAGGAAGCCAGCACCTATACGGTGAAGAAACGTTAAAAGAAGTTGCGGACAACAGTAAAAAAGTAGTAGAAGGATTAAACAACGAAGGAAACCTTCCATTTGAGGTAGAATTTAAAGAAGTATTAACAACATCAAATGACATCCATGCACTAATGTTAAAAGCAAATTCAGATGAAAATTGTGCAGGTATCATTACATGGATGCACACATTCTCACCCGCAAAAATGTGGATTGCTGGTTTAAAAACATTACAAAAACCATTGTTACATCTTCATACACAATATAACCGTGATATTCCATGGGATAGCATTGATATGGACTTTATGAATTTAAATCAAGCTGCACATGGAGATCGTGAATATGGCTTTATCGGTACACGTATGGATGTGTCACGTAAAGTAGTTGTAGGACATTGGCAAGATGAAATAGTTACAGGAAAAATTAGTAGCTGGATGAAAACAGCTGTTGCAGTATCAGAAGGTTCTAACATTCGTGTTGCGCGTTTCGGTGATAATATGCGTAATGTTGCTGTAACAGATGGAGATAAAATAGAAGCACAAATTAAATTCGGCTGGGTTGTTGATTACTATGGTATTGGTGATTTAGTTGAAGAAATGAATACAATTTCTGATGAAGAAGTTGCAAATCTATACAGTGAATACGAAAAATTATATGAACTACCTGCTGAAGCAAGTGAAGCTGGTCATGTACGCGATTCTATTCTATATCAAGCTAAAATCGAGTTAGGATTAAAATCTTTCTTGAAGAAAGGTAACTATACAGCATTTACAACAAACTTTGAAGATCTTCATGGTATGAAGCAATTACCTGGTTTAGCTGCACAACGTTTAATGGCAGAAGGTTATGGCTTTGCAGGAGAAGGTGACTGGAGAACAGCGGCACTAACTCGCTTTATGAAGATTATTGCAGACAATAAAGGTACGTCATTTATGGAAGATTACACATACCACTTAGAGCCAGGTAACGAAATGATTCTAGGATCTCACATGTTAGAAATCTGTCCAACAGTTTCTGCAACAAAACCTAAAATTGTTGTGAACCCATTAGGTATTGGTGGTAAAGAAGATCCAGCACGTTTAGTATTTGACGGTCGTGGTGGAGATGCTGTGAATGCATCATTAATTGAGATGGGTGGTCGTTATCGCCTTGTGATTAATGAAGTGAAAGCAGAACAACCACAAATTGATACACCACACTTACCTGTTGCAAAAGTGTTGTGGAAGCCAGAACCATCATTAAGTGAAGCAACAGAAGCATGGATTTATGCTGGTGGTGCACACCATACAGTGTTCTCGTTTGAAGTGACAACAGAACAATTATATGATTTTGCTAACATGGCAAAAATCGAGTGTGTTGTGATTGATAAAGATATGAATTTACGCCAGTTTAGGAATGAATTAAAATGGAATGAAGCAATTTATCGTTAATAAGGTGAATGCGGAGATCTACGTAATGTAGGTCTCTCTTTCATATATAATAATAGACAAAGCACTTATCGCTTTCTGGCAATAAACCCAAGTTTATCTACATCAAAGAATTTTATTGGTTTATTGTGTCTTTTCATGTAAAATGATAGTAGTCTTATTGTATATAGTATAAAAAAGTGGGGTGTGTGATTTAGTAAGCGCTCTACGATTTCCGAATAGCAATTAATGAGGTGTAAGTAGATGCAAACAAAATATAATATTGTCAAACAAGCGATTAAATCGCAAATATTAGATGGCACATATCAACCTCACCAAAAAATCAGTTCAGAAAGTGAATTGATGAAACAATTTGGTGTTAGTCGCCATACCGTTCGTTTAGCGATAGGTGATTTAGTTAATCAAGGATGGCTTTATCGTGAACAAGGAGCAGGAACTTTCTGTGCAGACAGATCAAAAGAAGAGAATGTAAACCAAATTCGACAGAAAAATATAGCCATAATTACAACGTATATTTCTGATTATATCTTTCCATCAATTATTCGTGGTGCGGAATCGTATTTAAGTCAACGAGGGTACCAAGTTAGTCTTTTCTCAACAAATAATGATCATGATAATGAACGTAAATTTCTTGAAAAAATCCTAACGCAACAATTTGATGGTGTAATTATTGAACCAACAAAGAGCGCGATATCTAATCCAAATATTAATTATTATCTGAATTTAGAACGCCAAAATATACCATATCTTATGATTAATGCATTTTATGATGAATTAGAACCATTCCATATTGTCATGGATGAAGAAAAAGGTGGTCTATTACAGACAGAGCACTTAATTGAACTCGGGCATCGTAATATCGTCGGATTCTTTAAAAATGATGATACACAAGGTACGAAGCGGATGAAAGGATATTTGAAGGCACATCGAAAACACAGTATAGAAATTGCGCCAAATAATATTGTCACATATACAACCGAGGAAAAATCGACGAAACCAATTGAAGTGTTAACAAAGTTATTGGCAGAGAGTCCTGAGAAACGTCCAACAGGAATCGTTTGTTACAATGATGAGTTAGCAATAAAATTATTAGATGTCATTCGTGATGCGGAATTATCCATACCAGAAGATTTATCTATTATAGGATTTGATGATTCCTTTATGGCGGAACTGACAGAAGTGAAATTAACGACAGTGAAACACCCGCAGAGTGAAATGGGAGAATTAGCTGCTAAAGTTATTTTGGATATGGTAAAACAATCTAAAGGAACGAAGAAACAAACAATGACAGAAAAGGATTTAATTCGTTTTGATCCAGAGCTAGTTATACGTAGCTCTACAGGACCAGTTAAATAAGAAGATAGAATGTAAGGGAGACTAGAATAGATTATGTACTTGTTATACATATCTATATGCTAGTCTTTTTGCTCTATAGTGAGACGATAGTGACAAAGACAAATAGTTATTGTAATAAATAATCTTTTTGATATACTAGTAGTACGTACAATAGTGTATGTTTATACAAGGGAATTATTTTTTATATTTTTTGTGTAACCGATAACAATTGGTTGGTTTAATGAATAAACAAAGATTGGGGGAACATCATTTGGAACCAAAATATAAAAAAATAAAACATTCTATTAAATCGAATATTTTAGAAGGAATCATTACCCCACATGAGAAGATAAGTTCAGAGAGTAAATTAATGCAACAATTCAGTGTGAGTAGACATACAGTTCGATTAGCATTAGGCGAATTAGTAAACGAAGGATGGCTTTATCGTGAACAAGGTGCAGGTACATTTTGTGCAGATCGATCATCTCAACAAACTACCTCTCTACCATCTTCTAATAGAAATATTGCAATTGTCACTACATTTATTTCAGAATATATTTTTCCATCCATTATTAGAGGTGCAGAAAGGTATTTAAGTAGAAAAGGATATAATGTAAGCATCTTCAACACGAATAATGAGTATGAGCAAGAAAAACAAATTCTAAATCAAATATTGACAGGTAATTATGCTGGAGTAATTATTGAACCTACGCACAGTGCATCATCTAGTCCGAATTTAAAATTTTATTTAAACTTAGAAAAAGAGAAGATTCCATATGTGATGATTAATGCAAAATATGATGAGTTAGAGCCAGTGAGTTTTACAATGGATGATGTATTAGGTGGTTACTTACAAACAAAGCATGTAATGGACTTGGGTCATACTAATATTGCATGTATATATAAAACAGATGATGCACAAGGTCAAAATAGACTAAAAGGGTTTATTAAGGCGCATCGCGAAAGTATTACAACATTAAACCCCAAGAATATCATTACATATGAATCAGAGAATGAATTTATCAAACCGTTACAAGGATTAAAGGAATTGTTGGATTTGAAAATCGATAGACCTACAGCAGTTGTCTGTTATAATGACCAACTTGTATTACGGTTGTTCGACTATTTTCGTAATGCGAGTATAAGAGTTCCTGAAGATATTTCTATTGTTGGGTATGATGATTCTATGTATTCAGAAATAACAGAAATCAAACTAACTTCTGTGATTCACCCTAAAAGTGAGCTAGGATATGATGCAGCAGTGGCTATTATTGAAATGATTGAAAAACCAGGAGCTAGACAAATTAATCAATTATCTAAGTTATATACGCCAGAATTGAAAATAAGGCAATCAACACAATTGTTGGAGAATGATATGGCAATTTAATAATGTATAATTACAAAAAAGCATCGAATGGTTAACCGATTTGGTGCTTTTTTTTTTTTGGCAAAATGTAACCTAATAAACAAATATAAAAGAAAGAGGAGAAAGTAGTTAATTATATGAATATTTCTAAATGATATAAGTATTGGATTAAGTGAGCTTGCTAAAAAACTAACGTACAAGTTATATTTAATAGAAGGCTGTTTGTGTAATAGTCAATGTTGAAACATTGATTATACTGTCGATTCTCGTAATAATTACAGCTATGTATCCGAAAAAATAACATAATTCTATTAATTTAGATAAAAAGAACTAAAAAATTAATACATATTCTCTTGACATGTACGAACAACTATAATATATTATTAATTGTAAGGTTGTTCGATAAGTTGAAAGCGTTACATATAAATATAAAAACGCTTTCTGAATATACGAAGAACTTTTACACATACTAATAAAAATTAAAAAATGGGGGTTAGAAAATTATGAGAAAATCCTATGCAATGATAGCGATGTTACTTCTATCTGTACTGCTTGTATTAAGCGCATGTGCAGGTGGCGACTCAAAAGATAGCGATGGCGGTGAAGCATCTGAAGACGGTACAAAAAAATTAACATTTATGTTTAGAGGTGGAACAGAAGAAGAGAAAGCGTATCAAAAAGCAATCGACGCTTTTGAAGAGAAAAACCCTGGAGTAGAAGTAGAAATGATCGTAACTGCAGCAGACCAATATGCAACAAAATTAAAAGCTGCGATTACTGGTAACCAAGTACCGGATGTATTTTATGTTGCACCTGGTGAAGTAAGATCATATGTACACAGTAACATATTATTAGATTTAACAGAGTATGTAGAAAGTAATGAAAATATCAATCTAGATAACATTTGGCAATATGGTGTAGATAGCTATCGTTTTGATGGTGAAACACAAGGAACTGGTTCTATCTATGCAATGCCGAAAGACGTTGGTCCATTCTCATTAGGTTACAACAAAACAATGTTTGAAAAAGCTGGTTTGGAGTTGCCTGACAAAGATGAGCCAATGACATGGGATAAATTTATTGAAGTAAACCAAGAGTTAACGAAAGATACAGATGGCGATGGTGAAATTGACCAATATGGTACAGGATTTAATATAAACTGGGTATTACAATCATTTGTATGGAGTAATGGTGGCGATTTCTTAGATGAAACACAAACAAAAGTAACAGTAGATACACCAGAATTCGCAGAAGCATTACAATGGTTTGCAGATCACCAAAACGTGTATGAAATTACACCATCTATTGAAGATGCGCAAACATTAGATACGTACCAACGTTGGATGCAAGGTCAATTGGCATTCTTCCCTGTAGCACCATGGGATTTAGCTACATTTGATACAGAGTTAGATTTTGAATATGATGTAATTCCTTACCCTGCTGGAAAAACAGGCGAATCTGCCACTTGGATTGGAACATTAGGTATTGCAGTAGCACAAGCAACTGAATATCCAGATTTAGCAACAGAATTAGTGTATTACTTAACTGCATCTGAAGAAGGACAACAAGCACTTGTAGATGCACGTATCCAAATTCCTAACTTGAAAGACATGGCACAAGAATGGGCGGCAGATGATTCATCTATGCCAGCAAACAAAGAAGAATATCTTCAAATTGTAGAAGATTATGGTCGTGCATTACCAGCAAACAACACATATAATGCAGAATGGTATGATTACTTCTTTACAAATGTACAACCAGTGCTTGATGGTAAGAAGACAGCTGCTGAATATGTAAAAGAAGTTCAACCGAAAATGCAAGAATATCTTGATAATGCTATTGAATTAGAAAATCAATCAAAATAAGTAGGGATTAGTTACATTAAGTTGAATAGGGAGGTATTACCTGTCATTTATAATGAATGGTATTATCTTCCTTTCCCATTCAAAAGAAATAAGTCCATGTTCGAAATAGAAATAATGAGTGGTATTTACATGGCTTTAAGCAAATCTTTTCTTCGTTATTTATCAACATGAAGGAAGGTTTGCTTAATTCCAAGTAAAAATATTACCAATTAATCATTGGTTATGAAAGAATTTGAGGTGAATATCCATGTCAGTGTCAAAAACAACATCCGTACAAAAACCAAGAAAATCTAGACTATATCGTCAAGAATCGATAGCAGCATTTATTTTCATTTTAGCACCATTAGTCGGTTATTTAATTTTCACTTTATATCCATTCTTCTTCTCCATTTATGCATCATTTACGAATTGGAATGGATTAGGGACAATGAACTTTGTCGGTATTGATAACTATGTAAAGTTATTATCTGATGATTATTTTAGAAAAGCTTTATTTAATACATTCTTTATGATGCTAGGTATTCCAATTGGTCTATTCCTATCCTTAATACTAGCAATGGGACTTAACCGGGGGATTCCTGGTACAACGACATTCCGAGTGATTTATTACATTCCTGTAGTATCATCATTAGCAGCAATCTCTGTGTTGTGGCAATGGGCTTATAATGGAGATTATGGTTTAGTGAATCAGTTCTTATCATTAATCGGAATTGATGGTCCAAACTGGTTGCAAAATACAGCTACAGTTAAACCAGCCTTAATTATTATGACTGTTTGGAAAGGTTTAGGGTATTCCATGCTTCTTTACTTAGCTGCATTACAAAGTGTACCGAAAATGTACTACGAAGCAGCAGATCTTGATGGGGCGAATAGTTTCCAACAATTTCTTCATATTACTTGGCCAATGGTAAAACCGGTAACTTTTTTCTTAGTTATTACAAATATCATTGGTGGTGCGCAAATGTTTACAGAAATTAACATTATGACACCGACAGGTGGACCAGAATATAGTGCGGCAACAGTAGTATTCTATATTTGGAAAAAAGCATTTGATAACTTACAAATGGGTTATGCATCTACACTATCCGTAGTATTAGGTATTATCATTTTTATCGTCACATTGATTCAGTTTAAACTAAATGACAGATCATCATTTGAAATCGATTAATAGATTTACAATAGTCTTAAAAGATAAGTTGAGGTGAGAACATTGTCACAAGTAAAAAGAAAAAAAGTAGCTGACAGTTTAATATTTGTAGCATTATCCGCTGGTGCTGTATTTATGATTGCACCATTGTTATGGATGTTATCTACATCTGTAAAACAAAAGTCAGATGTATTTGCATTGCCACCAGTGTGGATTCCAAGCGAGTTCGACTTTTCGAAATATCTGGAGATTTGGCAAGCAGGTCCGTTACTATCAGGTATTCAGAATAGTTTAATCATATCTTTATCTGTAACAATTGTTGGTTCATTTACGTCTAGTTTAGCGGCATTTGCTTTTGCTAAATTACGTCTTAAAAACAAAAATGCAATCTTCTTGTTGTTATTATCAGCAATGATGATTCCATATCCAAGTTTAATGATTCCTCAATTCTCTATGTTTGCAAGTGCTGGATGGGTAGATACATTATTGCCACTAATTATCCCGCCTATATTTGGAAATATTGTTATGGTCTTTTTCTTAAGACAGTACTTGATTAATGTTCCTAATGCAGTAATTGAAGCAGCAAAAATTGATGGAACGTCATTCTTTGGTATTTTCTACCGAATTATTGTACCGTTAATCAAACCAGCAATAGCAGCACAATTTATTTTATGGTTTATGGCAGTATGGAATGATTACTTAGCACCGATTATTTACTTGAATTCACCAGAGAAATTAACGATTCAATTAGTAATTGCTAACTTTAATGCGACATATGCCATTCAAACAGATTATCCATTAATTATGGCGGCATCGATTATCGCATTATTACCGATGTTGATTATTTTCCTTATTTTCCAAAAACAAATTATCGAATCAATCGCCATTTCAGGTGTTAAAGGTTAAAGAAATATACTCTACTGTCATTTTGATAGTAGAGTATTCTTATAATGAGAGATATGAGGTGACAAAATGATAAATTCAATACAATTACCTAAAGATAAATTATATGACGAGACTGTGATACATGATGATTCAAAATGGACGACGAATAATGCACATGATCCTGCAATTATTAAGGATGGAGATTGGTATTATGTCTTTTCTACAGATGCACAGAATGGTGGAGAATTCAAAGCAGGTATCCAGATTAGAAAATCTCAAGATTTAATTAATTGGACATTTGTTGGACGAGCATTTGCAGAAGGTGTACCAGAAACAGCCAAAAAATGGACAGGTGCAAATGGATTGTGGGCTCCAGAGGTAGTGAATTATGGTGATACGTATTATATGTACTATGCTGCAAGTCAATTCGGTAAAACACAATCGTTTATTGGTGTTGCAACGAGTGATACAATAGAAGGTCCATATACAGATTTAGGTGAAGTGTATAAATCTGTTGAAGGAACGGATGGACCTAATGCAATTGATCCTAATATTACGTTTGATCGCGATGGGAAACCATGGATGGTATATGGTTCATTCTTTGGAGGATTATATGTTGCAGAAATCAATCCATCTACAGGAAAGTTTGTCAAAGAAGGAAGAGGAACATTACTTGCTAAACGTAATAGAAGTGTAGATCGAGCATTAGAAGGACCGTATATTGTGTATCATCCAACATTTGATTATTATTATTTATTTGTTTCCTATGATTCGTTGTTCTCTAATTATAATATTAGGGTTGCAAGATCGAAGAATATTGAAGGTCCGTATGTAGACTTTAATGGGAATGTCATGACAGATTTAGAAAAAGATCAGTATACAATTGGTATGAAGGTACTTGGTGGGTATCGTTTTGAAGGGCATGATGGTTGGGTTGCACCAGGTCATAACTCTATATTGACAGATGAAGATACTTATTATGTCTGTCATCATATTCGAGCGCCAAAAGACAAGAGGTGGCATTATTTACATATTCGCAAAATTAGTTGGACAAGAGATGGCTGGCCATTAGTATCTCCCCAAAGATATGCTGGAGAAACAGATGAGCAGGTGAATATAGGTAGGTTGATTGGAAAATGGGAATGGATTGTTGTTGATCAGCATAATGACGGACAAGATATTGCTACTGTGGTAGAATTAACTGAGAAATCTTGGTCTTCTTTATCCGAAAATTGTTACAATGTGTCTGTACAAGATACGCTATTTAATGGTGTAGTAAGTAATGGATGGGACTGGGAGAATTGGAATGAAACCATTGTATATATGGGTAAAGATTCACAAGGAAATGTAGCAATCGCTAAGAAAATTGACAACAAGTAATGAAAAGGAGTTTTTGGACAATGGAGACGGGCTGGGCAGGTAACATCATGCAAATGTTAGACAAATTAGTGAAATTGGTATGGATGAATTGTTTGTGGGTATTTTTCACTTTGTTAGGTGGAATTATACTCGGACTTATGCCCGCAACTGCTGCTGTCAGTTCTTTAGTTCGTAAAATGATCAAAAATGAAGAAGTAGAGTCTGTATTTCGTGAATTTTGGACGTTATATAAAAACAATTTTAAATCAAGCAACATAATAGGGATATTCTTTTGGATAGCTGTCCTATTTATCTACATTGATTTTAATTTTTTAATTACTACATCTAATATGGTAGGAACGGTGCTACTAATAGGTGTTTCAATGTTATTTTTTATTCTTACTGGTTTATTACTACATTTCTTTCCGATTTACTCAAGATTTGAGATGAAAAAAAGTGAATATTTAAAATTAGCTTTTGTTATGACAATGACAAAGCCGATTACAACAATATTAATGGTGCTATGGTTATTTGTTGTTGGTATTTTGTGTATAGAATTTACTGTACTAATTCCACTACTATTCATTGTATTAGTCATTTTAGGTATTAATTGGTTAAGTATTGTACAAATAGAGAAGAAGGATGACCAGTTGTTGAAAAATAACTAAAGTTATTAGAAAATCAATTAGTGGAGAAAAGAAAAAATGAGCTTGGAACAAAGTATTTCTTTAACTTGAAAAATCCAAATGATTCGGTGGCTATTTACCGAATTGTTTGGATTTTGTGCGTATTAGATAGGGAATTTCATATATAACTCTATTTGATGACTTTGCAAGTTTATATGTGCTTTGTAACCGCTCCAGCTTGTCCGTTTCCCTTTCCGTGGATTTTTCCCCTAAGCTAACTTTTTTAGCAAAGAACGCCAAAAAAAGTAGGTCTTAGGGATAAATATACCGTAGTAGTGGAAACGGGAGTGGGTAAGCTGGAGCGGGGTATACGTCCACAATTCATCTCTTAATTACTCATTAGAGTTGTTCCCTATCATCTTTTATAGCGAAACAATACAAATAACATCGTTCGTGTTTTGTGTTAAGAAAAAATATCTATGTTTCTTTTCTATTAATAGTATTAAATTTAAGCTGAAAGTCTTGACTATTCTCCATCTGTTTTGTAATCTAAATATACGTACATCCACTTCAATTATATGTGTATATATAAAAATGTACGTTCAACTGAAAGCGAATTATTATTTTTTTGTTTTGTATGGAAGCGTTTAAATCTGTATGAATTACAAATGATGAGGAATCAGAGGAGAGGATGAATCAAATGGCAAACGAATCAGTAAAAGCAAAAATGGTCATCGACAAGGAATTCCAAATTTCAGAAATTGACGCAAGAATATATGGTTCATTTATTGAACATTTAGGACGAGCTGTATATGGTGGGATTTATGAACCAGAACACCCAACAGCGGATAATCACGGTTTTAGACAAGATGTCATTGATCTTGTAAAAGAATTACAAGTTCCAATCGTACGATATCCAGGCGGAAACATGGTATCTGCATATAATTGGGAAGATGGTGTTGGTCCAAAAGAAAGCCGTCCGAAACGATTAGAATTAGCTTGGCGAGTGACGGAAACGAACCAAGTAGGTACAAATGAATTTGTTGATTGGGCTAAGAAGGTTGGAACAGATGTGATGATGGCTGTGAACCTTGGAACTAGAGGTGTAGATGCTGCGCGTAATTTACTAGAATACTGTAATCATCCTGGTGGCACGTATTGGAGTGATTTACGTAAATCACATGGATATGAAGACCCTCACAATATTAAAGTATGGTGTTTAGGAAATGAAATGGATGGACCATGGCAATTAGGACAAAAAACTGCATATGAATATGGTAGACTTGCTGCTGAGACTGGTAAAGCAATGCGTTTAGTTGATCCTTCTATTGAACTTGTTACTTGTGGAAGCTCGAGTTCCGCAATGCCAACATTTCCACAGTGGGAAGCAGATACATTAGAACACACATATGAAGTGGCTGATTACATTTCTCTACACCAATATTATGGAAATAGAAGTGGCGATACAGCTAACTTCCTAGCAAAATCAATGGACATGGAGAATTTCATCCAAACAGTTATCTCAACATGCGACTATATTAAAGCGAAGAAGCGTAGTAAGAAAAATATGTACTTGAGCTTTGATGAATGGAATGTATGGTTCCACTCCAATGATCAGGATAAAGAAATTGAACCATGGACGGTTGCACCTCCACAATTAGAGGATGTCTATACATTTGAAGATGCATTACTAGTAGGAAGTATGCTAAATACAATGCTTCGTCACTCAGATCGAGTAAAAGTTGCATGTATGGCACAACTTGTTAACGTAATTGCACCAATCATGACAGAGAATGGTGGAGCTGCATGGAAACAAACGATTTTCTATCCGTATTATTATACTTCTGTATATGGACGTGGAGTAGCACTGAACCCAGTAGTAAGTTCACCAAAATATGATAGTAAAGATTTCACAGATGTGCCATATCTTGATCCGTCTGTTGTCTTTAATGAAGAAAAAGGTGAAGTGGTAATTTTTGCGACAAATCGTCACTTAAAACAAGATTTAGAAGTGGATATTGATATTCGTTCATTTGAAGGATACGATGTAGTGGAACATGTCGTATTAGAAAATGAAGATGCAAAAGCTGTGAATTTAGCTGGCCAAGAAAATGTGAAACCTCATAGTAATGGTAAATCATATGTAGATAATGGCAAGCTTGTAGGTATCTTCCCTAAATTCTCTTGGAACATGGTTCGTCTACAAAAAAGAGGCGAGTAATAAGGAACAGAGATTACTAGGCATAGATTAAATATTTTACAATGTAATAGAATGATTGAAAAATAAGAGGCTGGGATTGTTACATAAATAGGAGAAATCTGAACTTACTTCAAGTAGTGCATATCCTACTTAAATAGATCATGGGAATCTGTTCAGATCGGCTCATTACCTATTATGTTATATCTCAGTCACTTTTAATTAAATACATAAGATAAAGGGTAAGGAGGTTTCTTCATGAAACACCATCAATATGCACTGACACCTCCTATGGGGTGGAATAGCTGGGATTGCTACGGAGCAACTGTAACAGAGGAAGAAGTAAAAGGGAATGCAGACTATATGGCGCAACATTTAAAAGACTATGGATGGGAATATATTGTTGTGGATATCCAATGGTCAGAATCTGGTGCTGTATCGTCAGCATATCGGCCGTTTGTACCATTAGAAATGGATGAGTATTCAAGGTTGATTCCAGCTGCGAATCGTTTTCCTTCATCTGCAAATGGAAATGGTTTTAAACAATTATCTGAATATGTCCATAATCTGGGATTGAAATTTGGTATCCATATCATGAGAGGAATACCAAGACAAGCAGTCCATCAAAATACTAAAATTCTAGGCACAGATGTAAGAGCGAGAGAGATAGCTAAACCTAATTCTATATGTCCATGGAATACGGATATGTATGGAATTGATCATACAAAAGAGGGAGCACAAGCATATTATAATTCTTTATTTGACTTATATGCGGAGTGGGGTGTCGATTTTGTAAAAGTAGATGATATTGCGGATTCCAAATTATATGGCATTCATGCAGAAGAAATCAAAATGATACGTAAGGCAATCGATCAATGTGGTCGTCCAATGGTATTAAGTCTTTCACCAGGTCCAGCGCCATTAAACCATGCTAGTTTACTTGAGGAAAATGCAAATATGTGGCGCATGACAGATGACTTTTGGGATTTATGGCCATTGCTTTATGATATGTTTGACAGATGTTATCGATGGAGTAAGAATATTGGGCCAGGATATTGGCCAGATGCAGATATGCTCCCGTTAGGTCATATTGGTATAAGGTCTGTTGATGGTGGAGCGAGTGATCGATACACACGATTCACTGAAGACGAGCAAGTGACAATGATGACACTATGGTCCATATTTAAGTCACCATTAATGTTTGGTGGAGAACTTAGAGACAATGATGAATGGACATTGTCATTAGTTACGAATGAAGAAGTATTAGAAGCGCATCGTGATGGATATGGTGCAAGGCAAGTGAAGCGTGAAGATGACACAGTTGTATGGGCATCGTGTGGAGATGAACATACATTATATATCGCATTGTTCAACTTGACAGATGAGACAAAAACAGTTGGCGTAACGTTTGATCAATTAGAAATGGAAGAGAATAAAGTTGAAGTAAGGGATTTGTGGGCTAAAAAATCATTAGGGAAACTTTCTGACAAGATAGAAGTAGAAGTTTCATCACATGGTGCCAAATTCTTCAAATTAACCGATGCTTGTATTCGGTATTGTCAAAAATCAACAAAATTTAATTTATAATAATGAGGTGGAAATAATGACAAATAAAGTAGTTGTAAATGCAGATGTGTCAAAAGGTATCATTAACAAAAATATTTATGGTCATTTTGCAGAACACTTAGGTCGTTGTATTTATGAAGGCTTTTGGGTAGGAGAAGATTCTGATATACCAAATACAGATGGCATTCGAAATGATGTAGTAGAAGCGTTGCGTAATTTAAATATTCCAGTTTTACGTTGGCCTGGTGGTTGTTTTGCAGATGAGTATCATTGGAAGGATGGAATTGGGCCACGTGAAAATAGAAAACGTATGGTGAATACGCACTGGGGTGGTGTCATAGAGAATAATCACTTTGGTACACATGAATTTTTTAGATTATGTGAATTGCTAGATACAGAACCGTATGTCAATGGAAATGTTGGAAGTGGTACGGTACAGGAAATGTCTGAATGGGTAGAATACATGACATTTGATGGGGAATCCCCGATGGCAAATCTTCGTCAAGAAAATGGGAAATCAGATCCTTGGAAATTAAAGTATTTCGGAGTAGGGAATGAAAATTGGGGTTGTGGTGGAAATATGCGTCCACAATATTATGCAGATTTATATCGTAGATTCCAAACATATGTCAGAAATTACGGAGATAACAAAATCTTCCGTATTGCTGGTGGTGCAAATGTAGACGATTATAATTGGACAGAAGTGTTAATGCGTGAAGCAGGTCATTTAATGGATGGACTTAGCTTACATTATTATGTACATCCAGGCGGATTCTGGAATAAAGGCCCTGCCACAGGATTTGAAGAAAACGTTTGGGATATCACGATGGAGAAAACAGTTTATATCGAAGAGCTTATTAAGCGTCATGGTACAATTATGGATAAATACGATCCAGAAAAACGTGTGGCAATGATCATTGATGAGTGGGGAGCATGGTATGATGTAGAACCAGGAACAAATCCAGGTTTCTTATACCAGCAAAATACAATACGAGATGCACTTGTTGCGGGAGTATCTTTGAATATTTTTAATAATCATAATGACCGAGTACAAATGGCTAATATTGCACAAACAATAAACGTTATCCAAGCAATGATCTTAACAGACAAGGAAAAAATGATTTTAACACCAACATATCATGTTTTTGAAATGTACAAAGGTCACCAAGATGCAGAACGATTAGATTTAAATATAGAATCAAGTACAATTAAAATAGGAGAAAAAGAAATAGCAGCGATATCTGGTTCTGCTTCGAAAGCAAAAGATGGGTCTATCTTAATTACTTTATGTAATCTTGATAAAGGTGAAGCATCAGACTTAATGCTTGATTTACGTGGTCAAGATTTGTCTAATGTAACTGCACGTATTATTACAGCAGATGAATTAGATGCACACAATACGTTTGATAAACCAGATAACGTAAAACCAGAAGAATATAATCAATTCCAAATAAGTGGCAGTGAATTAACATTGCAACTGCCTGCAAAATCTGTTGTAAGTATATCTGTTAAATAACAAAAAAATGATAGGTAGCCGAACATAATTTTGAAAGTATGTTCGGCTATTTAATATTTAATTGTCAATAATTATAATACAACTATACAATCCCAACAAAAAGAAATTATAATAGAATCATCAAATAGGAATAGGATGTGGTAAAATGACTAAGACGTTATATTTGGATTGCTTCTCAGGAATTAGTGGGGATATGACTGTAGCTGCATTATTAGCTACAGGAGTTTCGTTTGATGAATTGCAAGAAGAATTAAAGAAATTAGGAATGAATAAAGAATACGAATTAATAGTAAAACAAGTGAATAAAAATGGAATAACTAGCTATAAATTTGATGTACTTTACGAAGAATCTAAGCATGCAGACCATCATCATAGCCATGAGCATAGTCATCACCATGATAGTGATACGCATGAACATAGCCATTCACATTATCACGGACATAGCCATCATCATAGTCATGAACATCATCACCATCACCGTACATATAAAGATATTGTTTCCATGATTAATGAAAGTGAACTGTCTAATAAAACGAAGGAAATGGCATTAGAGATGTTTAAAGGGATTGGACAAGCAGAGGCAAAAATACATGGACAATCATTAGATGACGTTCATTTTCATGAAGTCGGTGCAATTGATTCGATTATTGACATCGTTAGTGTAGCTATATTGATAGACAAATTAGAAATTGAAAAAGTCATTGCCTCACATATCCCGGTTGGATCAGGGCATATTCATATTGATCATGGTACATATCCGGTTCCTGCACCTGCAACTTTAGAAATATTAAAAGGTGTCCCAATTAAAAAAAGTTCACTTAAAGGAGAATTAACTACACCAACTGGTGCGGCTATTATCAAAGTACTCGTTAAGGAATTTTCGCTTGGTATGCCAGATTTGATTGTGAGTGAAATAGGATATGGCGCAGGAACGAAGACATTTAAAGAACATCCAAACGTATTAAGGGCAGTAATTGGAACGTCAAAGTAATGGAATTGAAGGGGATTAACGATGGAAGAATTTGTTGTATTAATTAAATATTTTGTACTTGGTTTAGTACAGGGGATTACAGAACCGATACCAATATCCTCAAGTGGACATCTTGTTATAGCTAGAGAATTATTTGGTATTGAAGCAAAAGGATTATCTTTTGAGATTTTTGTTAATTTCGCATCGCTTTTAGCAGTACTGGTCATTTATTGGAAAGATATTGTTCGTTTAGCAGTAAACGGAGTTAGCTATGTTGCGAAAAGAGAACAAGATACGAAAAAGGATTTTAATTTTATTATCTATTTGATTATTGCTACCATTCCAGTTGGTGTAGTTGGTGTATTATTTGGTGATGCAATCGGGGAAGCGTTAAGTAATACAAAAGTTGTTGGGATTACATTATTGATTACTGCTGTTGCGGTATGGATGATACGTAATCTTAGAGGAAGAAAAGATGATGGTGATTTAACTGTGAAAGATGCACTGATTGTGGGACTTGCACAAACGGTAGCAGTGACTCCAGGAATTAGTCGTTCAGGTGCAACAATTGTTGGATCTATGTTAATGGGAATGAAGCAAGAAACAGCACTTAGGTTCTCATTTCTTCTTTATATTCCGGTGAGTCTTGGTACAGGGATTTTGGAAATTCCAGATATGTTAAAAGATCCAACGATGGATACATTACTTATCCCTTACATCATTGCATTTATTACATCATTCATTGCAACATATTTTGCGTTAAAATGGTTAATGGACATTATGGCAAAAGGTAATTTAAAATATTTCTCTTACTACTGTGTCATTGTCGGGATTTTAGTTATACTTTTCCTTTAATAAGAATTACAAATAGCCCAACCTCTATCAATAAGGATAAAGGTTGGGCTATTGTTGTATTTAATTAAGCTTGTTTGTTTTTATATTCGCTTCGGTATTTACCAGGTGTAATGCCTTCTAACTTTCTGAAGGAACGAATAAAGTTCTGTGAGTTATTGTATTGTAATTCTTCAGCGATTTCTTTTACAGATTTATTTGTTGTTGTAAGCCAATCCTTCGCTTTATTTAGACGATATTTAAGCAAATACTCACTAAAGGAGTAATTGGTTTCTTTTTGGAAAATACTGCTTAAATAATTCGGATTATAATGCAATTCTGCTGCAATCATATCTAATGAAATATCTTTATTGAAATTATCTTGGATTATTCGAATCATTTTATCTGAAATTCGTTTGTTTTTACTTTCATCCTTTGCATCTAAATTAATGATTAAAGGAAGCACAATCGAATCATATACCCAGCTATGAATTTCTTGTAAAGATGTAAAAGATTGATAATGTGTAATCATTTCAGTTGTTTGAAAAGAATCCAGTTCAATACCAAGCATTTCTTTTAATTCAAATAACTCATATAAAAAACGTGACAATATGATTTCCAATTGTTCGTGATGAATGTCATGTCTTGAAATGTATTCGAATAGTTTATTTAATTCGCACTCAGCTTGTGCTTTATCACTAATTTTTATTGCATCAAATAACTTATTCTTAATTGCTGTAGGATATGGCGCAATATTCGTGTATTTTCTATTTAAATTATCATAAAAAATAATAGAAGATTGCCCCATTTTCAATCGATATTTTAATGCTTCTTTACTTTCTTTAAATGCGGTACTGGCTTCTTCAAGTGATGTGAATCTTCGACTAATCCCAATACTTATCGTAAGATGGAACATTTCTTGAACTTGTCTTTGTATCGCTTCAATCTTATCATTTAATTGTTTGGTATATGCCGCATCATCGTCATCATGTGTAATCAAAATAGTTGTTTGAGTATCATTTATCACAACAGGTGTAAAGCATTCTGTATAAGGAATAATATCTTCTATTAAATTATTAATTGCAAATAGAATTAAATCTTGGTCGCTCTGTTCAAATTTGTTATGATCGATGACATCTATTTTTAATGAGACGACAGTAAGCCACGTCCAATCTAATGTGTAATGAAATGCAGCAAGTTTTAGTGGTATTTCATCATGATGTACTTTGCCTTGAAGCAGGCGCATCATAAATAATTGTTTTAATTGATTTACTTGGTTTTGTACACGTTGTTCTAACTGATTATTTTGATGCAGTAATTTTTCAATATGTGTTTCGATAAATTCAAATTCATTTCCTGAGACTGGATCACTATTCGATTGGATTGAATTCTTTAAACGTTTTACAGGTTCATAAAGGACACGACTACCAATAAGTGCAAAAGCAGTGGAAATAATTAATAATATTCCTACAATTAATAGCGTAATCCAACCAATAGAACTAGATTTTGAATGGAGATCACTCACTTTGACAAAAGATAAATATGTCCAATCATTGTAATCGGATGTTTGATAGGTAATTTTATAAGCAGTTCCATTCAGCGTTTCTTCAAACTCGCCTTCATCTAGAGAATGGTCTACCTTTTTAAACAAGGAAGGAGGAATATAACCATCTTCGCTAATATAAGATGTATTGCTATGCGCAATTGTTTTATTATTTTCATCTAAAATTAAGAATGATTCACTATCATTGCTTTTTGCCATAATCTCTGTTAATTCACAGCTAGGAATAAGTACACCAATAACACCAGTTGATTCTGTTGATAAGATAGGTAGTTTTTTTACAAGTGTAATGTAATGAGAACAACTCTTCTTTGTTGCATTAGGAAAATTAATTTTGTCTGCTTCTTCCAATATCCAATTTGATTTACGAGGCAACTTCATATAGGATGTATTTATTTTTTCATATGTTTTGCCATCTAAATGTACAAGTCCCTCATTGTTGATCAACCAATTCTTTTCAAAATTAACGAAAACAATATCTTCAATGCCTGTCTCAATTGTCTGCAGATGATTTAAATCTCTGCGTAAATTATGGAAGCTTAAGAAGGACAATGCATCCATCTGTTCACTAAGAAATTGTTGTGTTTGAGTGGAACGTACAAAATATGTTGTAGATAAATCAACGTATCTAAGTACTTGCTCCACATTTGTCTGGATTTGGTAGATATTTTGCTTTTTTTCGTCATTCGAGTAATCGACAATTGATTGAGATGATTGCCAATAAGAAAGGCCACCTGTGATAATAACAGGAACTGTACTTAAAATAATAAGAAATGCAATTAACTTAAAATAATGTTTGGTTGACAACTTTTTCATAGGCAACTTCCTCGAATTATATTCTCTTTATATATAGTTAATCTAGAAGTTTAACGCGACTCATGAATATGGGATGTAGTGTTGATCGTTGAGATGTTCGATTGAGACTCCTCCACTTCTATTCTTGCTTGCTTTTGCTTCTTTAACAATTGCTCAAACCCTATATTTGCTAGAAGCATCGTAATATAAGCACTCACGCTAAAACTAAATACTAAGCTAATTGCAGGATAATGAAATGTTAAAAAGTAAACACCTGTTAATAATGTAAGAATACTAATGGAATAATGTAAATTAACTGCACCAATTGTAATGGCGTAACGAATGTATTGCCAAAAATTAAGATTATAATGAACGTAAACTGGTCCAATATAAACAAGTAACATCACATAAAAAAATGCAGCTAGAACAAAAATCCCTAATAAAACAGAGTGGAAAACACTATCATTCATCAAACCAGTGTATTTTAGAAATACAGATAAAATGTAACCGAATACATAAATAATTATACCAAAACCATTTGCTTGAAGAAAGTTAGTTTTGAAAGATTTGTAAAAGGTTTGAAAAACGGGAATATCATATTCTTTTTGCACCCATTTTCTCACAACTGTAAACATAGCGATGGTTGCAGGGAAAATCCCTAATAGAATGAAGCCAATTAGTGTAGCTACAATCCATAGTACATTTAATAAGGCAAATCTTGACACCCATATGCTTACTCTATATAAACTTCCCCATACGCCGTTAATTTCCATGTAATCACCTTTTTCCTCATTAATATATGCTATACTAATAAGCATAAATGCATCTAAAGTAGATGTAAAGTCAATCAGAAAGCGTTTACATGAAATAATCATTTTGTAAGGCGAGTTAAACCCTTATGTAGCAAGTACTTTATAAACTCATGGAATGTAAAATAATCATTATGTCATCATTTTGGATGGAATAATAGATAATGATTATTCTCTAAAAAAAACGAAAAATGAAAACGTTGTTAGTAAGCGTTTACAACAACTGTGAAAAAGTGATTATATACATTTTTTAAACTATTCTATAACATGAAATTAGACAGCAAACGCTGTTCAACCAAATTAAATAAATTTTTGGAGGGTGGTTAATTTGAGTAATTGGAAAAAGTTAATAGGGGTTTTGTTGCTAATGTTCATTTTATTAGTGACAGCAGCATGTAACAGTGATTCCACAGATGGAGGAAATGAAGGAGAAGAGACACCTTCAGATTCTGAACAACCTGCTGAAGAAGGAACAGATGACCAACCAGAAGAATCAGATGAACCATATGCATTCTCAATTATGGCAAACTTACACACACCTGAAGTACCTGACGAAAAAGTTCTTAATAAGATAGAAGAACTGACAAACACAGATATCGAGATTCAATGGGTACCAGATAACAACTATGAAGACAGACTGAACACAGCGTTTGCGACAAACTCTTTACCACAAGCAGTGTTCTTAAAGAACCAAACGACATTTATTCAGTTCCGTGATGCGATTCAAGATGAGCAGTTTTGGGAGATTGGACCATACTTAGACGAATTTGAGAACTTATCTAAATTAAAAGACAACGTGTTGGAAAACACAAAAGTGAATGGGAAATTATATACATTATATCAAGGGCGTCCACTTTCTCGCCAAGGTCTGATTTATCGTAAAGACTGGGCAGATAATCTAGGTTTAGAAGCACCTACAACAACAGATGAATTTATGGAGATGGCAAGAGCTTTTACTGAAGATGATCCAGACGGAAATGGGAAAGATGATACATTTGGTGTAACAGATAGATCTGACTTAATCTATGGTGCATTTAAAACAGTCTCTTCCTGGTTTGGCACGCCAAACTATTGGGGCGAAAAAGATGGTCAGCTGTTACCAGAATTTATGTTTGACGAATATGTACAAACAATGGATTTCTTTAAAGAAATGCATGAAAAAGGATATATCAATAAAGACTTCCCTGTAACAAGTAAAACAGATCAACAAGAATTTATTAAAAATGGTACAGCAGGTCTATATGTTGGTTCAATGGGCGATGTTGGTAGTTTGAAAGATGATGCAATTGCAATCAACCCAGACGTAGTATTTGACGTGCACAACCATGTAGAAGGCCCTCACGGCGAATTTGGAGTATGGGCAATTCCAGGTTACGGTAACTTAGTAATGTTCCCGAAAAGTTCTGTTGAGACAGAAGAAGATTTAAAGAAAATTCTAGGTTTCTTTGATAAGATGATGACTCCAGAAGTAATTAATACGGCATATTGGGGTATTGAAGGCGAGCATTATGAAGTAATAGATGGTGCTGCTAAAGTTGGAGATGATCAAGCGAAGAATGACCGTGAAGTAAAGCCATACCAAGCGCTTGAAATCGGTGAGCCAGAAACAAATGGTCGTTTGATTGGATACTTCGATTATGAGCCAAAAGCAAAATCAGAAGAATTATTTATCGATAATGAAAATTATCTAATCGAAGATCCAACAGTTCCATTATACTCAGAAACATACACACAAGACGGAGCAACATTACAACAAATTATTACAGATGCAACATATAATTATATTTTAGGACAAATTGACAAAGCAGGCTTCGACAAAGCAGTAGAAGATTGGAAGTCCCGAGGCGGAGACAAAATCATCGAAGAATTCAACGCATCTGAGTAAAAACAAAAGCGACTACTCCCGTTTAGAAACGTAGTGACTGGAGCAGGGCAACCAAAATAAAGGAATCACGGTGAGGAACGAACCGATGATGACTTATTGAAGGTTGAAATGCGAAGTCACCTAGTTTCTGGGAGAAGGAGCTGGATGAACAAAAGCGACTACTCCCGTTTAGCGACGTATGGACTGGACTGAACCGTAGGAGATAAAGGAAACACGACGAACAAAGTGAGTCGATGTTGACTTATCGTACAGAGGTGAGGGAAGTCCACTAGTCGCTGGGAGAAGGAGCTAGATGAAACAAAAGCGACTACTCCCGTTTAGAAACGTTAAATCAGTCAATTTTTATAGCAAGAAATGGGCTCTTAAAACGGATGACGTTTAAGAGCCCAAATTATAAAAAAGTGTCATTAACGGAGATGATCATTATGTTATGTTAGTTGCATTTTCTATCATTTTAACTTCTTAGGAATCCTTGTCCTATAAAGGATAGTAACTCTTAAGATAATGATTATTTACGTTATACAACTTATCATTTACGATTTGACTTAAGCGATTGAATGAAAGAAATAGATAAGAGAAAGAAGGGATGGTAATAATGGAAACGTCTACATTATCTTCGAAAGAAGCAAAGCAACTTCGTAAAGTAAATCGATCAGAAACGTGGAAAAAGGTAAAGAAAAACAAATTGATTTATTTAATGATTCTTCCAGGTATTTTATATTTTATCGTGTATAAGTACTTACCAATGTATGGACTAATCATTTCCTTTCAAGATTATAAACCTTACAAAGGAATTATGGGTAGTGAATGGGTAGGGTTGGAGCATTTTGCGAGGTTATTTTCAAGCTCTGAATTTTGGATGATTTTCAAAAACACTTTGATATTATTTGGTTTACAAGTATTTATCTTCTTTCCAATACCAATTATTTTATCACTTATGTTGAATGAAGTGAGACATAGTTTCTTCAAACGTTCTGTACAAACATTGGTGTATATTCCTCACTTCATGTCATGGGTTGTTATTGTGTCAATCAGTTATGTAATGCTGACATTAGATGGTGGGATTGTTAACTCTATTATAGATGCACTTGGATTTCAGCCAATCAATTTCCTTTTAAGTGAAGAATGGTTTAGACCAATGTATATTTTACAAGTTATCTGGCGAGAGGCTGGATGGGGTACCATTATTTTCTTAGCTGCAATTACAGCAGTAGATCCCGCATTATACGAAGCGGCAAGAATGGATGGAGCGAACAGATTTAGACAAATGTGGCACATTACATTACCTGCTATTAGAGGGGTTATCATCGTTTTACTAATTCTAAAAATTGGTGACGTGTTAGAACTTGGTTTTGAACATGTGTATTTATTACTAAATTCAACAAACCGTAATGTTGCAGAAATTTTTGATACGTATGTATATGTAGCTGGTTTACAACAAGGTCAATTTAGTTACAGTACTGCCGTAGGTTTCTTTAAAGGTGGGGTAGGTTTAGTAATGGTAATATTCGCAAACTGGTTAGCGAAGAAATTTAATGAAGAAGGCATTTACTAATCTAGAATGAGGTGAACAATATGGCGAAATTAGGACAGGTATCGACAGGCAGTAGACTATTTGACTTCTTTAACTACTTCTTGCTTGCTTTAATTGCAATTATCACAGTACTACCTTTTATTCATGTAGTTGGTAGTTCCTTTGCAACAAGTGCAGAAGTTGCGAGAACAAAATTCTTATTATTCCCTACAGAATTTACGTTAGCGGCATATAAATACATTTTTTCTACAGACACAATTTTTCGAGCATTAGGTGTATCCATATTTATTACGATAATAGGAACACTCTGGAGTATGTTATTCTCCGTACTAACAGCATATGGGTTGTCACGTAAGGATTTAGTTGGTCGTCGTGCAATTAATTTCTTAATTGTATTTACACTACTCTTTAATGGTGGGATGATCCCGACATTCTTAGTTGTACAACAAACAGGTTTACTTAATTCACTTTGGGCATTGATTATACCTGTAACAATTAATGCATTTAACATGATTATTTTGAGAAGTTTCTTTATGAATATCCCAGAGAGTTTGGAAGAATCAGCTAAGATTGACGGTGCAAATGACTTTAGTATCTTGTTCCGAATTGTGTTACCGATTTCATTACCTGCAATTGCGACAATCTCATTATTTTATGCAGTTACGTACTGGAACACATACATGCATGCCATTTTATATTTAAGTGATGCAGATAAGTGGCCTGTTCAAGTATTATTGCGTCAAATTGTAGTGTTAGCAAGTGGGATGAATTATGACAGTGAAACATTCTCAGATGTTCCACCACCAGAAACAACTATTAAAATGGCTACAATTGTAGTAGCAACTGTTCCAGTATTACTTGTTTATCCATTCTTACAGAAATACTTTGCGAAAGGTGCATTGCTCGGTTCTGTTAAAGGATAATAGATTAAACAGCGTAGAGAGGGGCATATTCTTGTGGGATGGAAGGAAGACAGGATAGTTAAGTTAGATTCACTATTTGAAGGATTAAGGGATTGGTTATTAGGTCAATACGATCAACATAGTGGTGGTTTCTATTATGCGAGAAGTTCTAGAGATAACGCATTGTTTACGCCAGACATTGAGTCAACTGCACAAGGATTAAACATATTAGAAAGGCATCAACTACTAGAGGTGATGCCTCATTCTATCAAACAACATATGATTCATTTCTTTCAAGAAAAACAAAATAAGCAGTCAGGATACTTTTATGACCTAAATAGTGCAATGAAATTAGATGAAGTAATGGTCCATAGAGCACTAGCGTACTCGATTCGTTCATTAAAGAAACTCGGTGCAACATATCTGTACCCATTACCAATGGCATTACATGTTGCGCCAACATATACAAAGTCGATCGATAGTTACAAGAAAAAATGGGATAGTATTGATTTACACAATAGCTGGAGAGGCTGTGATTTGTTAGCATCCTCTACTGTATATATGTCTCAAATGGATGAAGAGAAAAGAGAGCGATATGTGCAAGCATTTGCCGATTATCTAGCAAATATTCAAGATAAAGAGACTGGTTTATGGGGAGAAGGATCTCTGTATGTAAAAATTTCAGGGACGTTTAAATTGCATACTTTTTACAGACGATTCCAAATTCCAATGCCTAATCAGTCGGCGATTTATGAAAGTATAAAAAAATGCTTACTCCATGAAGAAGCAGTAGATATGTGCTATATAAGGAATCCAATCGACTTATTATCTTATCTGTCTATTGACATAGAAGAGAAGGATTTGCAAATGATTTCTGAAATTACGATAGATAATATGGCTAGATTGAAACAAAGTGATGGTGGTTTTCAGAGAGAATTAATCCATTCACCAAAAGCACCGAATGTTGCGCAAGTGAAAGAAGGAGAATATTATCCAGACATGCCTGAGCCTGCACAGCTTGGATTAGGATTAGTAGAGGGAGATATGAATGCAACGACACAAGCTACATTAATTCGCATGCAATTACATCGTCTCTTACAGAAACCATCTAAAAAAGTGATAGATGAAAAAGAATTTTGGATGCAATTTTAACTTTTAGAAAAGGTAGAAAGAAGTGTTCACATCGATGAGTGATACCAAGAATCAAAAGCGATTATCGAAACATGCAATTACGATTCTGATTAATCACGCCATATTTCAATTTGGTGGGTCGTTATCCATTATTTTTGTCAATCTGTATTTATGGCGTTTAACGAACAGTATTTGGATTAATGGTATGTATAATTTAATCGCTATTCTCGCACAAGCGATTACGACATTCTATATTGGAAAAATGTCTAAGAAGAAAGGTCGAACAACAATATATCGTTACGGTATATTGATGAGCGCGTTATTTTATTTATTTATCGTATTAGTCCAAGAGCAGATGGTAGAGTATTTTTACTTATTTGCATTATTAAGAGGAATCGCTCAAGGACTATACTGGGTAGCCTATTTTACGATTGTTCACGAAGTATCTTCGAATACGAATCGTCATCGTTACTTAGGTTGGAATCAAGTGGTGATGGGGTCAACAAATCTTATTGCCCCGGCATTTGCTGGAGCGGTAATCGGATATTATTCTAATTTGACTGGGTATATGATTGTGTTTTCGATAGCATTCTTGATGTTTTTTATTTGTACGATTGGTAGCTTTCGAATACGTAAAGAATCGATTCGCCATCGTAACTACTATATGAAGTATTTACCACTGATGTTAAAAAGACAAAAAGGATTTCGAAATGCACTTATTGGGTGGTTTGTTATTGGTTTTCCTCAAGGCATCTTAATGTATGTACCTGCAATATTAATTTATAGCATCTTTCAAGATGAGAGTATCGTAGGTTATTTGAATGCTAGTTTTCTCTTAGTATCCATTATTGTGAGTTTTATATTCTCTCGAAATGCAAATGTGAAAAACACAGAACGTTACTTATGGATTGCAGCAATTGGTTTTGTTCTTTCGGGGGCATTTTTGACATGGGAGATTGCGACATGGAGTGTGATTGTATTTATGGTTACACAAAATATGTTTAAGCCATTACAAGCAAATGCCTATGCAGCATACTACTTCCAATGGATTGATCATATCCCATTACAATCAGAATTCAGAGTGGAATCTATTGTATTACGTGAAACAATTATTAATATAGGGAGAGGTCTTGGTATTCTTGCATTTATGCTATTTGCAGAAGAAATGGATACAAATATGGCAGCATATGTGATTTTTCTTGCAATGATGATGCAGCTAGTCTTACCACTTATTATTCACAACAAGAAAGGGGTAATGAAATGAGTGTATTAAATGAATGGGAGCAAGTGGATGAGGGTGTCACACGTAAAATACATCCACCTGGTAAAGAGATGATGATGATGGAAGTGATATTTGAAGAAGGAGCAATTGGATCAAGCCACAGTCATCCTCATGAACAATTAACGTATTGTTTAGAAGGAAAATTAGTGTTTGAAATAGATGGGGATGAAGTAGTAATTGAAAAAGGTCAATCAATACATATACCTTCACATGCGATACATGGTGTAGTAGCAAAAGAACCTAGTAGGTTACTAGATGTATTTACACCATTGCGGGAGGACTTATTAAAAAGGAGTGAACAAAAATGAGTAGATATGATATTACATCATATGGTGCGATAAAGAATACCGGTGCAGATAATACAGCAGCAATTCAACAAGCATTAGATACATGCTCTAGTAATGGTGGAGGGACTGTGTATGTACCTGCAGGCGAATTCAAAACAGGGCCAATTGAATTACATAGCAATACAACACTTTATTTAGAAACAGGAAGTGTGCTTTCTTTTTTAGATGATTTTAATGAATATCCAATAGTTAAAACAAGATGGTCAGGTTATGTATGTCATGGTTTTATGCCATTGGTATTTGGTCAAAATGTATCAAATGTTGCCATTAAAGGAGACGGTGTACTTGATGGTAATGGACAGAAATGGTGGGAAGTCAATCGGAGACTTCGAAAGGGAGAACATTATGAATGTGAGAAAACATTAGAAATCAAGCAAGCAAATTCTGATTTCACAGAGCCAGCTGATACGAACTTAGTCGAATGGCCATCCCAATTTCTGCGTCCACCATTAGTACAATTTTATCATGCACGTCATGTCACGATAAATGGTGTCACTGTAAGAAACTCCCCGTTTTGGAACACCCATTTAGTTTTTTGTGAAGATGTTTCTATTCATCAAGTTCATTTCCAAAATCCCTCTGATACACCAAATGGTGATGGATTAGATATTGACTCCTGTCTTAATGTTCGTATATCTGATTGTCACTTTGATGTTGGAGATGATTGTGTTGTATTGAAATCAGGTATTAATGAAGATGGTAGGAAATATAATACACCAACAAAAAATGTCACAATAACCAATTGTACGATGCATCATGGCCATGGTGGCGTGGTATTTGGTAGTGAGAATTCTGGTGGCATTGAAAATGTAACAGTATCTAATTGTGTTTTTGATGGAACAGATCGAGGCATTCGAATAAAAACAAATCGAGAGAGGGGCAGCTATATACGTAACATACTTGTCAACAATATTTGGATGGATGATGTGCTATGTCCAATTGCAATCAATTCATTTTACAGACATGGTGTAAGTAGAAGTAATCCACATTTGCTTGATGCAAAGACAATTCCTGTAACAGAGAAAACACCTGTTGTGGAAAAAATAAGGATAAGTAATGTGACAGCAAGGAATTGTAGCGCTGCGGCAGGATTTATTTATGGCTTACCTGAAATGCCTATTAAAGAAGTAGCAATCGATCATGTCACTATCGAAATGACAGACGATGAAACGATTCCGGGTGGAGAGCCAGATATGGTACGCGAGGTAATCGAAATGGAAGGAGAAGGAATATTTGCGAAATATGTTCGAAATCTGTCATTACACCATGTACGAATTAAAACAAGAAAAGGGCCTGCGCTTGTGTTAGATGAGGCAGAGGATGTTTCTTTGGAACAGGTAAGTAATGAAAGAGATGGAGAAGAGCCGGTAGTCGTCGCGACAGAGAATTGCGACAAAATCGAGATTATCGGTACACAATATAACAAACGAAAAGACCACTATCTTTCGATCAATAGAAAGGAAGTAAATATAAAATGAAAACGTTTAAAAATCCTATTATTCCTGGTTTCTATCCTGATCCATCGATTTGCCGAGTGGGAGAAGATTATTATTTAGTGACATCTAGCTTTGAATTTTTCCCTGGAGTACCTATTTTTCACAGTAAAGATTTAGTGAATTGGCGCCAAATTGGCCACGTATTAGACCGGCCGGAACAATTAAATTTAGACCAAACACCACATTCTAGAGGTATTTATGCGCCTACCATTCGTTACAATAACGGGATTTTTTACATGATTACAACATTTGTTGTGAGTCAAACAGGTGCAAGGAAAAACTTCTATGTGACAGCAACAGATCCAAGCGGTCCATGGTCTGACCCGAACTGGCTTGATGATGCGCCTGGCATTGATCCATCTCTTTTATTTGATGATGATGGAAAAGTGTATTATACGGGCAATCGTAAACCACCAAGTGGACAATTATATAAGAAACATAATGAAATATGGTTGCAAGAGTTAGATTTAGAGAAAAAGCAATTGGTCGGACCAAAATATAGTTTGTGGGATGGTGCGCTAAAGAATGCACATGCACAAGAAGCACCGCATTTATACAAAATAAATGGTTGGTATTATTTGATGATTGCAGAGGGTGGGACTGGTCATACACATGCTGTCACGATTGCAAGAAGTAAGCATGTAACAGGACCTTATGAAATGACAGAAACAAATCCTATTTTAACACATCGTCATTTAGGGAGAGAGTACCCAATTGTGAATATAGGGCATGCCGATATTGTAGAAACACAACATGGAGATTGGTGGATGGTCTGTTTAGGTTCAAGAATTAATGGTGGTTACTATAGAAATTTAGGTAGAGAATCATTTCTTGTTCCATTTATTTGGGAAAGAGATTGGCCAATTGTTAATCCAGGAAAAGGGATTGTGGAAGAAGAAATGGCATTTCCTCATTTAGATGAACATATTTGGCCATCCTTACCTGCACATGATCCATTTGAAAGTGAGCAATTAGATTACAGATGGAATTTTCTTCGTACACCACGAGGAGATTTTTGGTCCTTAACAGAGAGAGTTGGTCATCTTAGATTAAAAGCTAAAAAAGAAACTATTATGGAAGAAGAGAACCCGGCTTTTGTTGGTAGAAGACAACAACATATGAATTTTATGGCCCAAACAGTAATGGAATTTACACCGAAATCAGACAATGAATCAGCAGGGTTTGTATTACTACAAAATCACAATTATCAATTTAGAGTAGAAGTCGTATTAGAAGAGAATGAGACATATATCCAATTAATAAGAAGAGAAGATGGAAAAGACGAATTATTAGCAAAACAACCCATCGATACAAGCAAATTATATATAAAAGTAGAAGCAAGAGGGCAAGCATATCATTTCTATTATGCTGAGAAAGCATGGGACTGGAAAACGCTTTGTCTAGGTGCTGACGGCACGATTTTAAGTACAGATAAAGCGGGTGGATTTATTGGTGCATATTTAGGACTATATTGTTCAGCAAACGGTAAAGTATGCAATAATTATGCTGATTTTGATTGGTTTGAATACCGGGAAATCGATTAATAGGAGGGGACACAAATGACAGTAAAACAAAAAACAGCATTAGATTGGGCGAAACTAGCGTGCGATACGTTAATGGGTCAATATGAACCGGTTAAATTACCACCTGCAGATAGATGGCATTACCACCAAGGTGTATTTTTATGTGGGATGCAAGATGTATGGAAGCAGACGAAGGAAGAGAAATATTTTGAGTATCTAAAAGAATATGTGGATAAATTAGTCGATGAAGAGGGGAACTTCTACTTTGCTAGAAGTGAATTAGATTCGATTCAACCAGGATTATTATTACTTCCATTATATAAAGAGACATCAGATCGTCGTTATAAAATCGCTGCATCCAAACTCAGAAATTTATTAAATACATTAAATAAAACAAAAGAAGGCGGATTTTGGCATAAAGATAAATATCCATATCAAATGTGGTTAGATGGTCTATATATGGCAGGTCCATTTGCCATTCAATATGGACAGTTGTTTGATGAGCCTGAATTAACAGAACTTGTAATGGAACAAGAATATTTAATGAGGAAATATACAAAGAAGGAAAATGGGCTTTACTATCATGGTTATGACGAAAGTAAACAAACACCATGGGCAACAGAAAAAGGGCATGCACCAGAAGTGTGGGGGCGAGCATTAGGTTGGTATAGCATGGTGACGGCGAATTTTATCGAAATGTTACCTGAAGACCACCCAAAACGTGAAGAGTTAAGGCAAGTAGTACAAGAATTAATTGATGCATTAGTAAAGTATCAAGATGTTGATACAGGCTTATGGTATCAAATTGTGGATAAAAAAGAAGCAGCAGACAATTATTTAGAAAGTTCATGCACATGTTTATTCACATATGCAATCGCAAAAGCTGTGAACAAAGGATATGTGGATAAGTCTTATTGGAAGTATGCAGTAAACGCATATGAAGGCTTACTTCAAAATAAAGTAGAAGTAGACGAAAAAGGCGATTTCTTACTTCATGATATTTGTATTGGTACATCGATTGGAACGTATGATTACTATGTACACAGGGAGACGAGTACAAATGATTTACATGGGGTAGGAGCATTTGTACTGGCAAGTGTGCAACTTGCAATTGGAGGCGAGAAGAAGTAATGGAAAGTGTTCAACTCTTCTTAGCGGGAGATTCAACGATGTCTAACTATGATAGTAATGCATATCCAAGAATGGGCTGGGGTCAAGTATTACCAATGTTCTTTAATGAAGAGTTAGTTGTTCGAAATCATGCTGCTTCAGGAAGAAGTACGAAATCATTTATTGCTGAAAAACGTTGGGAAACGATGGAGAAAGATTTTCGTCCTGGAGACTTCGTTTTCATACAGTTCGGCCATAATGATCAAAAGCCCGATGTGGAACGAAGAACAGAACCATATACAAGTTATCAACAAAACCTAACTTACTTTATTCAAAGAGCAAGGGAACATCGTGTAACACCGATATTACTAACATCTATTACAAGAAGACATTTTGACGAAAATGGTCAATTACTTGATACACATGGAGATTATCCACAAGCAATGCGAGCACTTGCTAATAAAGAACAAGTTGCATGTGTGGATATGTTAATTAAAACAACGGAAGCAGTCCAACAATTAGGATTGGAAAAATCCAAACAGTGGTATATGTGGATAAATAGTGGACAATTCAAAGGATATCCTGATGGAGAACAAGATGATACACATTTGCGTGAAGAAGGTGCGAAGAAAATTGCTTCCATTTGTGTCCATGAATTAATCAAATTAAATCATCCTTTAGCTACATATGTGAATAAAAGTGAGGTGTCAAAATGAATAAGTTACGCGTATTAACAAATGTACTAGAACAAAAGGTTGTAGCAGTGATTCGAACAGATACATTAGAGGAAGCGATACAAGTAGCAGAAGCATGTATCAAAGGGGAGATGAAATTAATTGAATTAACCTACTCGATACCACATGTGGAAAAAGCTGTGGAACAATTGAGAGAGACATATAAAGATGATCCAAATGTCATCATTGGGGTAGGAACGGTAATAGATGCGTACACGGCAAGACAAGCGATTTTTGCTGGAGCACAATTTATTGTCGGCCCATCTTTTGATAATGATACTGCGAAAATATGCAATCTTTATCAAATTCCATACATGCCTGGTTGTTTAACGATAACAGAAATTAAAGAAGCAATGGAATGCGGTGTGGATATTGTAAAAATCTTCCCTGCTAGTAATGTGAATCCTAGCTTTTTGAAGGCTGTGAAAGCACCAATTCCGCAAGCAAATATGATGCCGACAGGAGGCGTACACTTAGATAATATGACCGAATGGCTACAAAATGGTGCAGTTGCGATTGGGATTGGTGGAAATCTAATCGAACCTGCAAAAACAGGGAATTATAAAAAAATAACAGAATTAGCTCAAGCATATGTACAAAAGGCAAGAGAGGCGAATGTATGAGAGTTTTGACATTTGGAGAAATGCTAATGCGTCTCACATCCAATGCAACGACACGTCTACATCAATCTAATATATTTACGTACTATTATGGTGGTGCAGAGGCAAATGTCGCCATTTCCCTAGCTAATTTTGGTTTAGACACAACTTATGTCACCAAATTGCCTGAACAAGCAATTGGGCATGCTTGTATGCACTATTTACGATCACATCAAGTGGATACGAAAGAAATAGTATTAGGTGGAGATCGATTAGGGATATATTTTGTGGAAGCAGGTATTGGTGATCGCCAAAGTCAAGTAACCTATGATCGAAAGTATTCGAGTTTTCAACAAATAAAGAAGGAAGAACTAGATTGGGAGCGAATATTAGATAATGTAGACATCTTCCATACAACAGGGATTACATTAGCATTATCAGAAGAATTACAAGACATAACTGTTATCGCAATGCAAAAAGCAAAGGAAAAAGGGATTAAGGTAAGCTTTGACTTTAACTTTAGAGCAAAATTATGGACGCAACATGATGCAAGTGTAGCAATAAAAAAAGTCCTCCCATATGTGGATATAGCCTTTTGTAATCATATGGATGCAATGTATTTACTAAATATGAAAGAAATAGATGTGGAGAGTCATGAAGAAATCTTGAAGCATTATTATAAACAAATAAACGAGCAATACCCGTCGATTTCTATTTTTGCTTCAACTAAAAGAAATGTACTGACATCATCCAAACATGAATTAGAAGGGTATGTCTATCATAATGGAAAACTATCTAAAACGAGTATGTATACAATCGATCCAGTCATTGATCGAATTGGAGGAGGGGATGCCTATGCAGCAGGAATCCTTTATGGATATAGCCAGCAATGGGAAATGAAAAGAATCGTTAGCTTTGCAACAGCGGCGAGTGTGTTAAAGCACACAATAGAAGGAGATGGAAATGCTTTTTCAGTAGAAGAAGTGGAACAATTTATTCAATCTAATAACAAAGAAATAAGTAGATAAATAGAAGGAGGAATTCGGAATGGAAGTACGTTATGCAAACCATCCAGAAGAAATTAAACGATACAATACGACAGAGTTGCGTGAAAGATTTTTAGTGGAGAAATTATTTGAAGCAGGAAAAGTTCACTTAACCTATACACATGTAGATCGAATGATTTTTGGTGGGGTGACTCCTTCTTCTGAAGACTTAACGATTGCACTTGATAAGCAATTAGGTGTGAGTTATTTCCTTGAGCGACGAGAACTAGGAATTATTAATATAGGGAATGATGGGTATGTCATCCTTGATGGAGAACGCTATGAAATGAAACAATATGATGGGTTATATGTAAGTCGGGGTACAAAAGAAGTATGGTTTGGTTCCAATGATAGCGCTAATCCAGCTAAATTTTATATTAATTCTGCTCCAGCACATCATACGTATCCGACGGTAAAAATAGATATAAAAGAAATCAAACCATTAGAATTAGGAGAACCAGGAACATTAAATGAACGGAAGATTCATCAATATATTCATCCGAATGTATGTGAAAGCTGTCAATTACAAATGGGACTAACGATGTTACAACAAGGTAGTGTCTGGAATACGATGCCTGCACATACGCATGATCGTAGAAGTGAAGTATATTTATATTTTGATATGGATGAAGATACAAGAGCATTCCACTTTATGGGGGAACCTAGTGAAACAAGACATCTCGTATTAAAGAATGAGCAGGCAGTCATTTCACCAAGCTGGTCTATTCATTGTGGAACAGCAACAAGTAACTACACATTTATTTGGGGAATGTGTGGCGAGAATATTACGTATGACGATATGGACCATGTGAGCATGGATGAATTACGTTAGGAGTGTGACAAATGACAGTAGGTTTAGATAACTTTTCATTAGATTATTTTTCATTAAAAGGAAAAACAGCCATTATTACTGGTGGGAATACAGGGTTAGGACAAGCATATACGGTTGCATTAGCAAAGGCAGGAGCGAATGTATTTGTTGTAACTCATAGTAAGGATTGGGATGAAACAATTGCCCATTTGGAAGAATCAGATGGAAAGTATGCATTTCATCAGGCAGACTTAACGAATCGGGAACAATTACAACAGATTGTGCCAGCATGTGTAAAGGAATTTGGAACAGTCGATATACTAGTAAACAACGCTGGTACGATTCGCCGTAATCCACTGTTAGAGTACAAAGATGAGGATTGGGATGCAGTGATGGCAATTAATTTAGATGCTGTTTACTTTTTAAGTCAACAAGCAGCAAAAGTAATGGTTGATCATAACTCAGGAAAAATTATTAATATTGCATCTATGCTTTCTTTCCAAGGTGGGAAATTTATCCCGCCATATACCGCAAGTAAACATGCAGTGGCAGGGTTGACGAAGTCCTTTGCTAATGAATTGGCAGAGCATAATATTCAAGTAAACGCAATCGCACCAGGTTATTTCGCAACGAAAAATACTGAGCCAATACGAGCAGATGAAAAACGTAATAAAGAAATTTTAGCTAGAATTCCTGCAGGGCATTGGGCAGATCCTAGTGAATTAATGGGGACAGTTGTCTATCTAGCTAGTAAAGCGTCTGATTATATGAATGGACATGTATTAGCAGTAGATGGTGGTTGGTTAGCGAGATGAGGTAAAGGGAAAATGATCAGGACGACTGGTCATTTTCTTTTGTCTACTATTTAAAAAGAAAGGAGTGTACTAGTTATGTTGAATTTAGGAATTCGAGGACATGATATTGCGTATCATGAACCAGTAGAAATTGCTCGAGAAGTGAGTAAGAAAGGTTTTAATTCTGTGCAATTAGCACTTGCGAAGTCTTTTACTACGATTCCGACACATACAGGCTCGCTAAGTCCTGGTTATGCAAAATATATTCGTAAGGTGTTTGATAAAGAACATGTTGATATTGCGATATTAGGTTGTTATATTAATATGATTCATCCAGATTTAGAAAAAAGAGAGGCACTATTGAATCGTTTTAAAGAACATATTCGATTTGCACGAGATTTTGGTTGTAGCATTGTTGCCTCTGAGACAGGTAATGTGCATGAAACAATGGGTTATACGGAAGATAATTTTACAGAAGAAGCATTTCAAAAAGTAGTAGAAAGTGTCAAAGTATTGGTTAATGAAGCGGAAAAGTGGGGTGTGATTGTAGGGATCGAAGGTGGTATCAATCATCCTATCCATACACCACAATTGATGCGACGTTTACTAGATGAGGTGGATTCGAACCACTTACAAGTAATATTGGATCCAGCGAATTTTATGTCGATAACAAATTACGAAAATCAAGAAACAGTGATACAAGAATCATTTGAATTATTTGGTGATAGAATAGTAGCAATTCATGCAAAAGATTTTGTGATAGAAGATGATTGGATCAAGATGGTCCCTGTTGGTAAAGGCATGTTGCGCTATGATGTATTATTTCAGGAATTGAAGAAGCGAAAGCCATATATCGAGATATTATTAGAAAATACAAAAGAACCATTTATTGATGAAAGCAAAGCATACTTAAACAAAATATATAAGGAAGTGAAAGAGATTGTGACATAACTATCGTTTTTAACACATAACACGAATGATGTGATATTAATTTTTGACGCTAAAAGCCCATGGAAAGGGGAGTGGGCAAGCAGTAGCGGGGTACACGCACATAATTAATATAACAATTACTAATTAGAGCGATGTCGTATCATTTTTTAATAAATGCGGCATTGTTCGTTTTTTTATGTTAAGAACAATATTTATGTCTCAACTTTTTGCTACAATAGAGAAAGAAATATGTGTACACCATATGGAGGTGAATGGTCATGCAACAGTATCCACCGAATATCGAACATATTGATCAAGATATGTTAAAAGTAGAAGTGAACTTAGACGATACACCAGGGGAATGGCTCGGTTATGTCATGGAAAAATTATTTGATGCAGGAGCAAATGACGTGTATTATACACCGATATATATGAAAAAAAATCGACCTGCAGTTCAATTGCAATTATTGTGTAGTAAAGAATTATTAACAGAAATACAATCCATTTTATTGAAAGAAACAACAACACTCGGAATCAGGTACTATCCCATTACAGTATTTCGAATGGAACGTAGAACAAGAAAGATAAAGTTGAAATGGGGAGAAGTAACATTGAAAGAAGGATTGCAAGATGGGACAGTGGTAAAAGTGTCTCCAGAATATGAGGATTGCCGTTTGCTTGCAGAGAAATATGGTATCCCTCTAAAAGATGTCTATGCGGCTGTTTGGAGACAAATAGAAGTAGGCACAACATAATCCTCTTTTTTTCACATGTCTCTAGGTAGCAATAGCTGCTTTCTAGAGACATGAAAGGCTAACATTATGAGTCTGAAGGTTCTGGTGAAGGCCCTGTACTTTCTCTTATTGTCAAAGTAGGTGTCAATTTCTTTACAGTTGGTTCTTCTGTTGGTGATTCAATTTGATGAATGATTGCTTGTACAATTTCCTCTGCTAGCAAATGTACTGGTACACCAATACAAGTCATCGGTACTTCCATATTTGCCATTTGCGGAATATTGTCATAGCTGATCAAAGAAATATCATGAGGTATCGAGAACCCTTTCTCTTGTAATGCTCGAATCATTCCTCCGCTAAGATCATAACTTCCACCAATCATTGCAGTTGGTTTACTCTCAAGTGCTCGGTCAATTGCAGAGTAGCCGTCAAACCAGTTCAAGCCATTGGAATCAACAATATGTATATAATCTGCTAAATGGAGTTTTTTCATTGCTTTCACATAGCCATCGACTTTTTCGATTTGTAGGGCATCTGATTTGTCATACTGTCCAATATACGTAATTTGTCGATGACCTAATTGATGGAGGTGTTCTACTGCTTTATACATAGACGCTTCGTGGTTCGCATCAATAATTGGATAAAGTGGCTGAGTACTTTCCGATACACCATACACAACAAATGGAATGGTATAATCATACAAATGCATGTGCTTCGATTCTCCGAAAACAATCATGCCATCCACTTGAAATTTACGGAATGTATCCACAGCTGTTTCTTGAGCATCGACAGATAAAATCATGGAATAAGGCGTTTTTTCAAATGCTTTACTTATATTTGTCACTAAAGTGGCAAGTACAATTCTTTCGATTGTTGGCCACATTAAACCAATCACATCTGTTTTTTTACGTACTAATTGTTTTGCAGCTAAATTAGGCTCATATCCCATTTCGCAAGCAACGTCTAATATTTTTCTTCTCGTTTCTTCTTTTACTAATGGACTATTATTTAATGCTTTAGATACGGTAGAATAACTTACACCAGCAAGCTTAGCAATATCTTTAATTGTGACTGTCAAATTGATCACCTTAACCTTTTTTATGATATAAAGAATTTATAGTTGAGTTCTGTATGTAAATAGTATATCATAAAAATAACAACGTTGTTATTTTTATCACTATTTATTTAAAAAATAGATGAGCTTGATAGGATGACAACACATTTTTATTATTATTTGAAAACGTTATCAAAAAAGGAGTGGAGCATTGTGGAACTATTAAGTAGTGTACTAGACGTATTAGCGGAAGGGAAAATACCAGAATCTTCAAGTGAAGTGACGGTGTATGAAAAGTCATTTGAACAAAAAGATCAGACAACGATTGTGATGGTGAAAGTTGGTACAACAAAGTACGTATTAGCAACAGGACAAGGAAAGCTATTTGAAGAATTAACAGGAGATATAGTTGGAAAAGGGAAAGTTTCTCCTTTATCGTACGAAAATAGACTTGTGATTAATAAATATTTTGAATACACTGTTCCACAAGCTTTTGGTACACAAATAGCAACAATGGGACTTGGTGATCGGTTAGGCGTAGCATCTCCAGGCCATATTGAAACAACACGTGAACGAAAAGTGAAACCAATACTCGCACAACAAAGTATCCGTGAATTAACATTATTAAATCGAACAATGACAGATATCTTAGATGCAGCAAGCTTTGCAGTATTGCAAGAAGGTTATAAAGATGGGTATGGTGCAGATGCGGATCATATTAAATTAGAAAAAGATATTGCATATGCATTAGAGTTAGGATTCAGTTTTATAACATTAGATTGTTCTGAACAAATTCGTAATGATATAGAAGAAAAAACAGATGAAGCACTACAACAGGAATTTGCTAGTTTGCCAGTTGATCGAAAAGAATATTATACAACACATTATTTAAATAAAGTATTTGATGTGAATGGTCTATCTATTCAATTCGACGATACAAGCTTAGCGAAAAATACCCTCGTATATGGGGAAGCAATTGATTTTATGGAGCATGTATACAATGCGTATATTCAGAAAGCGGATAAAGCGATAGACTTTGAGATTTCGATTGATGAAACAGAAACAGTTACAGCTCCAGAAGCGCATTTCTTTGTTGCAGAGGAATTGCGTAGACGTGGTGTTACTGTACAAAGTCTTGCGCCACGTTTTTGTGGCGAATTTCAAAAAGGAATTGATTATATAGGAAATATCGAACAATTTGAAAAAGAATTGCAAGCACATGCAGAAATAGCAAAATATTTCGGATATAAGCTAAGTATTCATTCTGGGAGTGATAAATTCAGCGTATTTCCGATTATTGGGAAATATACAGAAGGGCTCCTGCATATCAAAACAGCTGGAACAAACTGGTTAGAAGCAGTTCGCGTCATTGCTGTAGAAAATCCGGATTTATATCGTCGCATGCATGTATATGCAGAAGAACATTTTGAAGAAACGCTACAATACTATCATGTGACACCAGATTTAGATAGTATTACGCCACTAAATCAGACAAAAGATGTAGATTTACCTGCATACATGGAACATGATGCAGCTAGACAATTATTTCATGTGACATACGGCATTTTGCTAACCGCAAAAGATGATCAAGGAAATGATTTATTCCGTACAGAATTCTTTGACACATTATTAACAAATGAAGACACATATCGCAATGGACTAGTCAAACATATTGGACGTCATTTAGATTTATTAGATTTATAAGAAGAGAGCGAGGGATATGATGAAAGCTTTTATGGATGACAATTTTGTTTTAAATAACAAAACAGCTGAAAAATTATACCACACGTATGCAAAAGATTTGCCGATTATTGATTACCATTGTCACCTAAGTCCACAAGAAATCTATGAAAATACGCAATTCGATAATATTACTAAAGTATGGCTTTACGGGGATCATTATAAATGGCGAGCAATGAGAGCAAATGGGATAGAAGAAAAATATATCACTGGTGACGGAAGTGATTATGACAAATTTTTAGCGTGGGCGAGAACTGTCCCAATGTTAATCGGTAATCCATTGTATCATTGGACGCATTTAGAATTGAAACGTTACTTTGGTGTAGAAGATGTATTGAATGAACATACAGCACCTGCTATATGGAATAGCGTGAATGAGCTTTTAACTAATGGGGAATGGAATGTCCGTGATTTTATTGTGAAGTCAGGTGTAGAAGTAATTTGTACTACAGATGATCCCATCGATTCATTAGAGTATCATGAAAAAATGAAAGCAGATGAAACCTTTAATGTACAAGTACTGCCAAGTTTTCGACCTGATAAAGGATTAGAAATCAATCGAGATCCATTTGTTGATTGGGTACAAAAACTTTCGGAAGTGTCGAATATTTCTATCGATTCTTACCAAGCTTTCTTGGAAGCATTAGAAAAGCGAATTGACTTTTTCCATCAAGTTGGTGGAAGAGTGTCTGACCATGCAATTGATACAATGATGTACGAAGAAGCAACAGAAGAAGAAGTTGCTGCAATCTTCACAAAAGGATTACAAGGTGAAAAGGTGAGTCTTAAGGAAGAGAAACAATTCAAATCTTATACGTTAACTTTTTTAGGGAAAGCCTATCACAAAAGAGGTTGGGCGATGCAATATCATATTAATGCACATCGAAACAACAATAAGAGAATGTTTGAAAAGCTAGGTCCTGATACTGGATATGACTCGATGAATGATGGATTAATCGCAGAGCCACTTGTACGTTTATTAGATTCTCTAGACAAAGCGGATGCGTTACCGAAGACGATTCTATACTCATTAAATCCACGGGATAATGTAACAATCTCAACAATTATCGGTAGCTTCCAAGGGGGAGGCGTGCCTGGAAAAATTCAATTTGGTACAGCGTGGTGGTTTAATGATACAAAACTAGGGATGATTAATCAGATGGAAGCATTAGCGGATAATGGTGTGTTTAGTCGCTTCATCGGGATGTTAACAGATTCAAGAAGCTTCTTATCATATACACGTCATGAATATTTCCGTAGAATCATGTGTAACTTAATTGGAGAATGGGTAGAGAATGGCGAATACCCGAATGATGAAGAAACATTAGCAACAATTGTACAAAATATTTCTTATTATAATGCAAAAGAATATTTTGGTTTTTAATGTTGACGGAGATTTGAATAATAGAATTCTTTAATTGAAAAATCCAAACGGTTCGAAGGCTAGTTACCGAATTGTTTGGATTTTTTGCGTATTAAAAGATAACCCCACTAAGCGCAGGCGTCCACTCCCATTCCTATGGGGTCCTTTTACCTGAAAAGTTAGTTAAAGGAAAAAGCCCATAGAAAAGGGAGTGGGCAAGCAGGAGCGGGGTATACGCAAATCACTTATTTCACAATTAATAATTAGAGTCGTATCATCCTTTTAGTGCAAAACAACACATATAGCATCGTTCGTGTTTTGTGTTATAAACGATAATGATGTCCTAGCCCTCGATTATCTTTATATGAAATTTGCGATATCTTGGTCCATCAAATTCACAAAAATAAATCCCTTGCCAAGTACCAAGTAATAACTCCCCATTTGTAATAACAATGGTCTGATTATGTCCAACAGTACTGACTTTTAGGTGTGCAGCAGTATTCCCTTCCATATGAAGGTCTTCTTTGTGTTCCCATGGATATACTTCATTTAATCTTCGCAAAAAATCTGTCTTCACATCAGGATCTGCATTTTCATTTACAGTAATACCAGCAGTAGTGTGTAAGGAGGAAACAATTGCGATTCCATTTTGTATATTATTTTCCTTAACAAACGTGGCAACTTCTCTAGTAATATCAATCATCTCGTCATGTCTTGATGTACGGAGTTGAAATGTCTTATCCATTATGAATCATCCTTTTAAAAAATATTTTGACAATTCTATTCTACTAAAAATCTGTAATATGTTAAAATTTTGATAGTACTTATTTTTTATAGAAGGAGATGGATGAGAATGGTAAAAGCAATACATACAGCTAATGCGCCACAAGCAATTGGCCCATATTCGCAAGCAATTGACGCAGGGGATTTTGTATTTGTATCAGGGCAAATCCCGCTTAATCCACAAACAATGGAAGTGGTAGAAGGAGATATTGCTAAACAAACAGAGCAAGTAATGAAGAATTTACAAGCAGTACTAGAAGAAGCAAACCTTACTTTTAGTAATGTAGTGAAATTCACGATTTATATTACGAATATGGATGATTTCGCTACGATTAATGAAGTATATGCAACATTTTTGAAAGAGCCATATCCTGCGCGTGCAACAGTAGAAGTAAGCAAGCTACCTAAAGGTGTTGGTGTAGAAATGGATGTTATCGCAAAGAAATAAAATAAAAGAGAGTATTTCTACTATAATTAAGTAGAGGTACTCTTTTTTCTTTCCATATTTCTAAGAATCTTGCATAATATAATAGTAAGAATAAGAAAAGGAGATAGTATATGAAAAAAATAGTATCCATATGTATTGCTATATTGTTTGTTGGACTAGCTTTTTCACCAGTTTTGTTTGCAAGTGATGATACACAAGATGTTGGAATTGATGAGAAGTATGGGAAACCAAAGTTAGTATTAGGTGAACAGTTGTCAGAAGACCAAAGAGACAAGGTTAGAAGTATTTTGAATGCAACAGATTCTGATTTAGTTGATGAATATATTGTAAATGCACAAGATTTAGTGAATTTTATTGGTGGAGACCCCGGTTCAAATATGTACTCCTCAGCGAAAATTACAAGAAAAGGTGAAGGTAATGGTGTGGTAGTCAATATTGTTACACCAGAAAACATTACGCAAGTAACGAATGAGATGTATGCGAACGCACTACTTACTGCTGGGATAGAAAATGCGCTAATTGAAGTTGCATCACCAATTAAAGTAAGTGGTCATTCTGCACTTACAGGTATTTATAAAGCATTTAATGTTGATGGAGAAACATTAGATCAAGATCGCATGGAAGTAGCGAATGAAGAATTGAATGTTGCTACAGATTTATCAGAAAACGCAGGAATTGATAAAGAAAAAGTAAGTGAATTATTAACTGAGATTAAAAAACAAATTGCTGAGCAAAATCCTGCAACAAAAGAAGAAGTAGAGCAAATCATTAACACACAATTAGAGAATTTAAATATTGAGTTATCTCCAGAAGATCGTGCGATGTTAACAAATCTATTCGAAAAAATGAGAGATTTGAATATTGATTTCGGGAAATTAACAGAGCAATTAGATAGTATTGTGAACGATTTAAAAGGAAAATTGGATGAAGTAACAGGTGGGGATACAGAAGGATTCTGGCAAGGTGTAAAAGACTTCTTCACAAATATCATTGATTCCATTAAAGGTATTTTTAGTTAAATAGACAAAAAATAGACATATATTAAATTAGGAGCTACTGTCTGTGATTTACATCACAAACAGTAGCTTATTTTTTTCATACTATAAATACAAATAAGTTCCAAAAGGGGGGCGTTTCAATGGGAAAACAAAGAAAGTCACCAGATGATGAGCATAAGCTATATGGTGCATTTGTATCTGTTTTGTTTGTTGGCGTTTTTATCATTGGATCATGGTTAGCGATATTTGCATTATTTATGAATAGATAGGGGGAATGGTCAATGCATATGCACAAATTAGAAAAGATATGGATAACGATTGGGATTGTTACACTTATTGCATTTTTAAGTACTGTCGGAATACAAGCATTTACGAGTGATCATCACAAGCCTCCAAGTGATTTAACTGTGATTGATCCAGAGAAGGTACAAGAAACAGCGCCATTTGATGAACCTGGCTTAAAGGAACTTGGAGATAATAAATATGAACTTATTGTTGTATTACAATCTTTCGGTTTTACTCCAAATGACATCCAAATTCCTCAAGGTGCAGAAGTGACAATTAAAGTAACCTCAATTGATGTTGTACATGGATTTCAGATTCCAGGAACAAATGTGAATATGATGGTGACACCAGGTCATATCAACTCCATGACATATACCTTCGATGAGGCGGGGGAATTTTTAATACTATGTAATGAATATTGTGGCACAGGTCATCACTATATGAGTGCAAAACTGGAGGTGATATAGAATGAATAGATTGGATTCAAGACTAAGTTTGGCTCATTTTTATGTAGCATTCTCTGCAATTATTGTTGCTGGATTTTTCGGATTACTTCAAACAATGGTAAGAAGTGAAATGATTGTACTTCCGAGCTATATTAATTACTATCAGCTTTTGACTGCACATGGGGTGTTAATGGCACTTGTTTTTACGACATTTTTTATTTTTGGGTTTTTACATGCGTGTGTGGTAAAGACTGTTGGTGATTTTAGTGTAGGCACAAGAAGGACGGCATGGATTGGTTTTTATTTGATGTTAATTGGTACGGTTTTAGGTGTAATCATGATTGTGATAGGAGAAGCAACCGTTTTATACACATTCTATGCACCTTTACAAGCATCACCATTCTTTTATATTGCACTTGCATTATTAGTTGTAGGAACATATTTTGCTGGAGCGGCGGATATTTATCAATATAATAAATGGCGCAAAGCAAATAAAGGACAAACAAGTCCACTTCTTGCGTTCATGACTGTAGCTACATTAGTATTATGGATTATTGCAACAATTGGTGTGGTAGCAACTGTTCTATTTCAGTTTATACCATGGTCATTAGGACTTGTTGATACAATCAATGTTACATTAAGTCGTTCATTATTCTGGTATTTTGGTCACCCACTTGTATATTTCTGGTTATTACCTGCATATATGGCATGGTATGTGATGATTCCAAAAATAATCGGTGGAAAGATTTTCAGTGATTCTTTAGCGCGACTTGCATTTTTGTTGTTTATCTTATTCTCAATTCCTGTAGGTTTTCACCATCAGTTATTAGAGCCGGGAATTAGTCATGGATGGAAGTTTTTCCAAGTTGTATTAACGTTCGCGGTAATTATTCCATCATTAATGACAGCATTTTCCCTATTTGCTACATTTGAAGTAAGAGGACGTAATTTAGGTGCGAAAGGTCTATTCGGTTGGTTCAAGAAACTACCATGGAAAGATGTTCGCTTTTTTGCGCCATTTATGGGGATGCTTATGTTCATTCCTGCAGGTGCAGGAGGAATTATTAATGCAAGTAATCAGATGAACCAGGTGATTCATAACACAATCTGGGTGACAGGGCATTTTCACTTAACTATTGGTACAACTGTTGCGCTTACTTTTTTTGGTGTGAGTTATTGGTTAATTCCATATTTAAATGGTCGCGTGCTAACAAAGAGAGTGAATGGTCTCGGGATTTACCAAACTGTCTTATGGTTAGTCGGTATGTCGATTATGTCATTAGCAATGCATTATTCAGGACTTTTAGGTAATCCAAGGCGTACTCAAGTGACGAATTACAATGGACACTCTGTTGCTGAAGGATGGGGAGCATATGAGACAGCGATGGCTGTTGGTGGAACATTACTGTTAATCTCTTTAATTTTATATTTTGTTGTGTTAATTTATTCTGCTTTTTATGCACCGAAAGGGCAAGAGGAGTTCCCAATTGGAGAAGTAATGGATGCAAAATTAAAAGTACCTAGTTTCTTAGAAAATTGGAAAGTATGGATCGGTATTGCGGTAGTGTTAATCCTATTTGCGTATACAGTTCCAATTATAGATATGATTCAACATTCTCCTCCAGGCTCCAAAGGATTTAAGTTTTGGTAAGAAGAGAAGTGAATAGTATCTAAAAAAAGACGACATGAATCTGTAAATCATTCATGTCGTCTTTTTGTTTTGAAAATATAAAACGAACAATTGTGTACAAATCACTCGGAAAAGTGGACCTTTAGGAAAAAGGAGCACATAGAAGTGGAAGTAGCTGCTTATGTTCAGATGGAGTTCTACAAAGGTCGCAAGTTCATATAAGTTGGATTGTTACAAATAGACATTTTCGCTTTTGTTATTAAACCAATCTTTTTCTAATGATACTTGAGATTTGATCAATAATCGTCACACTAATAATAATGACGAGTAGTATCATTCCAACTTCTTCCCAATTTCTGTTCATGTATGCAAATGTAATCAATGTACCAATTCCACCAGCACCGACGACACCGAGCACAGATGAGGCACGAACATCTATTTCAAATCTATAAATTGCATAGGAAAGAAATTCAGGCAAAACTTGTGGAATAAGCCCATAAAATAATAACTGAAGTTTGTTCGCACCGCTTGCCTCGAGTGCTTCTATTACATGCATATCAATCGATTCTATTACCTCTGCATATAATTTGCCTAACATACCAGTTGAGCCAATTGCAATTGCTAATACACCGGCAAAAGGGTTAGGCCCAACTGCTGCTACGAAAATAATCGCTAATACGATTTCAGGAAATGCGCGTACGGCACCTAATATCCACATACCTATTTGATTAAGAAATTTGTTTCGTACGATATTTGTTGCACATAAAAAAGCAATTGGTACAGCGATAATCGCAGCTGCAAGGGAGCCAGTATATGCAATAAAGATGGTTTCAAGCATCTTTTCAAGTATGGTACTTGTTTCCTCTACAGCAGGTTGAAAGAACTTAGGTATAATTCGGTTAAAGTTCGCTATTGTTTGTTCACTAAAGATTTTTTCCCATTTAATTTGAATATCCGAAAATGTCCATAGATAGATAAGTAAGAGTATCATAATCGTACAAATTCGTTTCCATGTCTGTAAGGTACTTTTTGGTTTAAGTGGAAGAGTAGGTTTATGATCCATTAGATAAGCCCCTCCCTTAATTTACTGCTAATGTAATCAATGATGACAACGACAATGAATACAATGATGATAATGGTACTTACAGCAGGATAATTCAAAAAATTTATTTCTTTATTTAATAATTGTCCAATTCCACCGGCACCGACTAAACCTAAAACGAGTGATGCGCGAATGTTGATTTCAAATACATACAAACTAAACGATATAAATTGTGGCAATACTTGTGGAACAATAGCGAAACTAATTGTTTGTATACCATTCCCACCTGTTGCTCGAATTGCTTCAGTTGGATTCATATCAATTGTTTCAATGATTTCACTCATTAATTTGACTAAAATCCCTACAGAGAAAATAATGAGTGCAACAATACCAGAAAAAGCACCAATACCAAATAGCCCAACAAAGACAACAGCTAAGATAATATCTGGTATTGTTCGTAGAATGTTAAGAATAAAACGCATCAATTGATACACATATGTATTTGTTGTCACAGTATTCGCTGTAAGCAAGGAAAAAGGAATACTAATGATTACAGCAACCGTTGTTGCAACAATCGCCATCTGAATGGTCTCCATTAGTTTTGGCCATACTTGATTGATGTAACTCCAGTCTGGTGGAAAGAAGTCACCGATTAATGTAAAGATATTCGGAATCTTAGCAAAAAAATGAAAGATAAATGATTCCGTAAGAATGGAGCTAATCAAATAAAAACCAATAACTAAAATAAAGGAAAGACTGACAATAATTTTTGTTTTGGTTGGATAAATCCCTTTTGGAACAGATGGAGACGGCTTATTCATTCTCCTTCCCTCCTATGATATCTTCATTACGAATGGACCTTCCGTAAATTTCCTCAAACGTTTTTTCTGTCACTTCACTTACCGGTCCGTCAAATACAACTTCTCCTGCGCGCATACCAATAATACGATCTGCATACTCCATCGCCATATCAATAAAGTGTAAATTAACGATTGTGGTAATATTGTCTTCTTGATTAATTTGTTTTAAATATTGCATGACTTGATGTGATGTAGGTGGATCTAAACTGGCGACGGGCTCATCAGCTAATATTAACTTTGGCTTTTGAGTGAGAACACGGGCAATACTTACACGTTGTTGCTGCCCACCACTTAATTCATCTGCACGATGATATAGTTTCTCTTCAATATTCACTCTTTTCAAATTTTCATATGCAAGCAATCGATCTTCTTTGGAAAAAATAGCAAAAATACTTTTCAATGTTCCTGTATAACCAAGACGACCAGAGATGACATTTTTCATTACTGTAGATCGTTTCACAAGATTGTAATTTTGAAAAATCATTCCAATTTTTGTGCGTAGTTGACGTAAGTCTTTTCCTTTTACCTGTAATGTATCTACATCATCAACGAATAATGCACCACTTGTAGGTGTCACAAGTCTATTGATACTTCTAATAAATGTGGATTTTCCTGCGCCTGATAAGCCAACAATAACGACAAACTCCCCTTTTTTAATATGTACGTTTATATTTTTTAATCCTTTAGTTCCATTTGGATAGACTAAGGAAACATCTTTGAATTCTATCAATCGGAAAAGCCCCTTTCTTATGTATAGATGAAAAAAAGGAGAGAGCAGTCTCCCTCCTGTTCTTACTCTAAGTTTCTAATCAGTTCTTGTATTAATCTAATTTTATTTTGTCTCCGAATTTGTTGTATGTGTTTCGGACAATGTCGTATTCACTGTCTTCTGCCTCAATGATGGCATCCCAGCTATAGACATCATTCATAATTTTGATCATCGCATCATCATCATTAAAGCTTAGGAATGTTTCTTTAATTTCTTGAACAAACGCATCACTTAATTCTTTTGTTACAGAAATCGTATCATTTGGAATTTCTTCTGTATGAGCAAGTATTTTTGTTTTTTCCATAATGTCTGGGTATTCTTCTTCTAAACTTGTTCTTACATCATCAAATGTTGTTGCAACATCTGCTTCTCCGTTATATACAGCAATTGCTGAGTTATCGTGTCCACCTGTCTGGAATGAATCAGAAAAGAATTCTGTTTCTGGATTTTCTACACCAAATTCATCCATGATTTGAGCTGCAGGGAATAAGTACCCACTTGTGGATGTAGGATCACCATATGCCCAAACGGCACCTTCTAAATCTGCAAGAGTTTCGTAGCCTGAATCTGCACTGACGATATATTGAGCGACATATGTTCCACTTCCAAAGCGTTCGGATTTTAATATTACTTCCACATCATGTTTGTCATTTGCTAAAACATATGCAAAAGCAGGAATGAAACCAATTTGCACTTCATTTGTACCCATTGCTTCAACTAGGGCAGTGTAATTTGTCATTACTTTGCCTTCAACTGGAATACCTAGTTCCTCTGATAATTTGTCAGCTAAAGGTTGAACAGTATCTGCGATTGTATCGGAATCTTGGGATGGAACAAAGCCCATAACTAATTTTTCAGGTTTATCTGTATCTTCATTTGTATTTTCATCTGCATCTTCTGTGTTTGTATTCTCTGTATCATCTGTAGAATTCTCATTTGCTCCTGTGTTGTCATCACTTGATCCACATGCTGTAATCATAAAAACAGCGAATAAAGCAAAAAGTAAAAGCATTAGTTTCTTCATTTTTGAATCCCCCTAATTATTTTTGTGATACAAGCAGTTATAAAATTTACTGAAATGTGCTTGCAAAAACATTATCTAAGGCATGGATAAAAAAAGCTACATAATTTACCATAAACATACATATTTATCGAACTTTTAATAAAATTAATCTTCAGTTAATATAATTATAAATAGTGAGATCGAACAAATTTCGTTATAATAAAGAGAGACTCTAATTAGGGAGATAACGTACGTTTTTATATAGAGAAGAAAGAGGAGAATGCAAAAGCGGAGGCAGAATATGCAAATAATCATGAAGTATGTACATACATATCGCAAACCAATGGTGATTGCTTTATGCTTAATGATTGTAGAGTTAATTGTAGAGTTGGTTCAACCTGTGATTATGGCGAGGATTATTGATGAAGGGATTATCGCACAAGAAATGGGTACAGTTTACTTGTATGGTGCGTTGTTATTGTTTCTAACACTCGTAGCATTTGTTGCAGGAATTAGTAGTTCATTTTTTGCAGCAAAAGTTAGTCAAGGTGTCGGCTATGACATGAGACAAGATTTATACAAAAATGTGCAGATGTTCTCTATAATCAAAATTCAACAATTTACGACATCCACATTATTAACAAGAATGACAAATGATGTGACGCAAGTACAAGGACTTTTGTTTGCGTTTATGCGTATTATGCTACGTGCACCATTATTTATAATTTTTAGTGTAATTATGTCATTTGTAATTAATCCAATGTTAGCAACAATATTGCTCATTACATTACCTATTTTGTTTACGATCATGTTCTTTCTAATGCGGAAAGGACTAGGGTTATTTCGTCGTGTGCAAGGACAGATTGATACAGTGAACAAAATTATCCGCGAAAATTTGCTAGCAATGAAATTAGTAAAAGCATATCATCGGATTACCCATGAAAAGAAACAATTCCAAAAAGTGAACACACAATTAAAAGATGATAATAAAAAAGCCCTCTGGACAATGGAAGTAGTGATGCCAATTGTGATGCTTGTTATGAATATAGCAATGATTGCAATATTATGGTTTGGCTTTGTACAATTAGATACAAATCAAGCACAGGCAGGTGAGGTTGTTGCAATCGTTAATTATACAACGAAAATGCTTGCATCCTTTGGTGTGTTTTCCTTTTTATTAATGAACGTGACAAGAGGTAAAGCCTCTATTGATCGGATTAAAGAAGTATTAACAGAGCCTGGAGATGATATTGTTCAACGTGATACACCGCAAGTAGAAATTCAAGGAGCGATAGCATTTAACGATGTTTCTTTTTACTATCCATCCACATCCAAACCTGCACTCAAAAATATTACATTCAAAGTGAACAAAGGTGAGAAAATTGGCATATTAGGTGAAACAGGTTCAGGAAAAACAACCTTGTTACATTTAATCCCGTATTTATACAATGTATCAAGCGGATCCATTACCATTGATCACAAGCCGATAGAAGAATGGGGAAATAAGGTAAGAGATAAGATTACTCTTGTACCACAAGAAGGATTTTTATTTTCAGGTACCATTAGAGAGAACATCGCTTGGGGAAATGAACATTTATCAATAGAAGAAGTGCAAGAAGTGGCAATTGCATCACAGATAGATTCATATATTCAAACATTGCCTAATGGTTATAATACACTTGTCGGACAACGTGGGATAAATTTATCAGGTGGTCAAAAACAACGAATTTCTATTGCACGTGCATTAGCAGATCAACCATCCATTCTATTACTAGATGACAGCACTAGTGCGTTAGACGCAACAACCGAAAAACAAGTGTTAGAAGCAATAAGAAAACGACAATGTACGACAATTATTGTATCCCAAAAGATAAGTTCCGTTGCAGATGCGAATCAAATTATCTTGCTTGAAAAAGGTCAAATAAAAGAGATTGGTACACACCAACAATTACTACAGCGTTCGTCTCTATATCAAAAAATGTGGCAATCACAAAAAAAGGATGGTGTGCTTGTAAATGAATAATCAAAGATTTCAACAAACACAACAACATAGGTCACCACATCATCCGAATATTGGACCAAAGCCAAAAGTGAAAAATTTACGTCAAACCATTTTTAGAGTTTGGTCATATATGGCGACAGATCGTTGGATGTTTTGGCTTGTTATCTTATTTGTAGTATTCAGTTCGATTTTGTCCTTACTAGGCCCATATTATATCGGGGTAGCTGTAGATGTGATTACAGGAACGAAAAGTACGATACCATTTCATCAAATTCTACTTATATTAGTAGGTATATTCGTATTACACTCCGTCACATTAGCGCTACAAAATTATTGGATGATTGACATTGCTCAGCATACGGTCTACGGAATTAGAAAGCAATTATTCTCGCACGTACTGACATTACCAATGATGTTTTTCCAACGAACGCAAAGTGGTGATGTGATGAGTCGTTTAACAAATGACATAGATAATGTAAGCAGAACATTAAATACAGCAGTGATTCAAGTAACCACAAGTATTTTGACATTAATAGGTACATTAATCGTAATGTATCTCCTTAGTCCATTATTAACTGCTATGACGCTAACGATTGTGCCATTAATGTACTTTGGGATGAAATGGATAACAAAACGAACAGGAAAGTATTTTAAAGAACAACAGAAAGCATTAGGTGAGATGAATGGATTTCTTGAAGAAAGCTTGTCTGGACATACAATGGTCAAACTGTTTCATCAAGAATATCGTGTAATGGATACATTTGAAAAAAAGAACAAAGAATTAAGAGATGTAGGTTATTGGGCTCAAGTGTACTCAGGTTTTATTCCTAAATTAATGAACACATTGAACAACTTTAGTTTTGCTATCATTGTAGGTATTGGTGGGTTTATTGCACTATCTACAAATCAAACAACCGTATCTATTGGAATCATCGTCACATTCTCTACATACGCTAGACAGTTCACTCGTCCGTTAAATGATTTAGCTAATCAATTTAATACGATCTTATCTGCAGTGGCAGGAGCAGAACGTGTTTTTGAAATAGTGGATGAAGATAAAGAAGAAACAAGTGTGGATAAAATAGAAATGAAGAAGTTAGATGGAGAGGTTGTATTTGATCAAGTATCTTTTGCCTATAATAAAGAGGAACCGATTCTTAAAAATATCTCTTTCTATGCTAAAAAAGGAGAATCTATTGCGCTAGTCGGTCCCACAGGCGCAGGAAAAACGACGATTATCTCTTTACTCGCTCGTTTTTATGAAGAAGATGAAGGTACGATTTGGATGGATGGTCAAGACGCAAAAACATTATCTAATGAAAGTATTCGAAAAGAATTAGGTATTGTTTTACAAGATGCATACTTATTTGATACAACAATAAGAGAAAATATCCGTTACGGTAAATTAGATGCATCAGATAAAGAGGTCGAACATGCAGCAAAGTTAGCAAATGCCCATTCATTTATTGAACAATTACCTAATCAATACGATACAATGTTAGAAGGGAATGGCCATAGCATCAGTCAAGGGCAGCGCCAACTAATATCAATTGCAAGAGCGATGTTGCGTAATCCGTCTATCTTGATTTTAGATGAAGCAACAAGTAGTATTGATACAATTACGGAATTAAAAATAACCGATGCTTTAAAGAGACTAATGAAGGGAAAAACTAGTTTTATTATCGCCCATCGGTTAAATACAATTGAAGAAGCGGATCAAATTCTTGTGTTGCAAGATGGTACAATAATTGAGCGAGGAAATCACCAATCATTACTTGCTCAAAAGGGATTTTATGCAAATTTAGTTGCAACGCAATCAATCAAGGAAGCATAACAATATAGAAGGTCGATTTGGAGGTGATGATCATGACAGAAGAACACAATGATCAAGAATGGCAAGAGGAACAACAACGAGTAGATGAAGTGGTAACAGAGATAAAACGAAAAATGGATGTGTTGCAATCACGAGCATCCACTTTAAAACAAGATGTGATTGATATTCGTAAAGATTTCTGGGAAGACGTTACAGTTAATATAGAAGAAATGGATGACAAGATTGAAACAGAAGCAAGTATCAAACAACAAGCAGAGTTTTTATCAGAACGAGAAAGAAGTCATGGTCAAGTTAGTGAACGATTGGATATACTTAGCAGGTTAAAGGATTCCCCATATTTCGGTAGAATTAATTTTAAAGAAGAGCATCAAGGGGCAGAGCAACCAATATATATTGGATTAGCATCTGTGTTAGATAAAGAGGAAGAAGAATTTCTTGTTTATGATTGGCGAGCACCAATTGCGAGCATGTATTACGATTATCCCCCTGGTCCGGCAAACTACGACACCGTTCAAGGAAATATTTCCGGGGAAATAACGATAAAACGACAATATTTGATTCGAGAAGGAACATTAAAGGGAATGTTCGACACAGGATTAACAATTGGCGATCATTTACTTCAACGTGTATTAGGAAATCAAGCAAGTACACAAATGAAAAGTATTGTTTCCACCATTCAACGAGAACAAAATCAAATTATCCGTAATGAAAGAAGCAATGTGCTTGTTGTGCAAGGTGTTGCGGGGAGTGGTAAGACATCTGCAGCATTGCAACGTGTAGCATATTTACTATATAGATATAGAGAAACATTATCATCAGAGCAAATTATCTTATTTTCACCAAATCCACTTTTTAATAGTTATGTTGCGACAGTATTACCTGAGCTCGGTGAAGATAATATGCAACAAATGACGTTTTATCAATTTTTGCATATGCAATTAGAAGATGACTTTGCATTAGAGACGCCTTTTGAACAAATGGAGTACTACTTACGTAAAGAAGGGGACGATTATCAAACAAGGGTCGAAGCAATGCAATTTAAAGCGAGTCTCTCCTACAAGTATTTACTAGATCAATATATAGAAGAACTATCTCAAGAAGGAATCGTCTTTCGTAATATTTCTTTTCAAGGTGATGTCATCATTTCCAAAAAAGCAATTGAATTGTATTTTTATCATACAGAACCAACACTTTCTATTCCAGATCGATTAGAAAAAGTAGCAAGTTGGTTATTACAACAGCTAAAAAAAGTAGAGAAATATGAGCGGGATAAAGATTGGGTTCTTGATGAGAGTGAATTACTGGATAAGGATACCTTTGTCGATGTACATCAGACATTACAAGAAGAACAGCGATATACGGAGGAGACTTTTGATGACTATGATAGGGAAGAAGCTTTGTTAAGAAAGCGAGTTGTGGCAAATAAATTTAAGCCATTACGAATTAAAATTAAAAAACTTGCTTTTGTGGATACTTTAAAGACATTCCGTAAATTGTTCCGAGATTATCAGGCACTCCATTTGAATACAGAATTACCGGATAGTTGGGTAGATATATGTCGATTGACAGAACGGAATTTCAAAGAAAAATTCGTTACATGGGAAGATGCTCCAGCGTATATTTATTTCCAAAAAAGTATGCTAGGATTTAATCAGAAGCGGACAATTCAACATGTATTTATTGATGAGGCACAAGACTATTCGCCATTTCAATTTACGTTATTAAAAAAGATGTTTCCAATCAGTAAGATGACAATGTTAGGCGATATTAACCAAGCAATCTATGCACATGCATTAAAAGAAGAGACGATGTTGTCAGATAAATTCGAAGAGAAGCATGAACGAATTGTTTTAACCCGAAGTTATCGTTCTACACGACAAATTGTTTTGTTCACCAAATCATTTATGCCAAATGGTAATATCATAGAGCCATTTGAGCGCGATGGTGATGTACCTGTTTTGATTGAAGTAGATCAACCAGAAATTGCAATGGAAAAAATGATTTCTAGAATCAATGCTTTTTTAGATGAAGGAAATGAAACCATTGCAATTATCGGAAAGACGATGGAAGAATGTAGATTATTATATGCCATGTTAAAAGGACGAGTATCAGTAAGTTTATTAACACAAGAAACGCATATATTTAACAAAGGGATTGTTGTAATACCTGCATATTTAGCAAAAGGAATTGAATTTGATGCAGTTGTCATTGCAAATGCTTCTGATGATAATTACCATGATGAATTAGAGCGGAATCTTTTTTACACTGCTTGTACACGTGCGATGCATCAGCTTGTATTATATGCAGTAGGTAAACCTAGTCGCTTTATTGATCAAATTCCAAGTCAACAATTTAAACATTACAAAATACACCAAATTACTGCACGGAGTAATGAAGAATAAGAAACAAATAGCTTATATGAATGTATACAATAATACATTTGTATAAGTTATTTGTGTGTATACAGATGAAAGCGTAAGCATATTATTTTAAAATACTGAGAATCTGTGGCAAGATAAAAAAGAATTAAATGTATAAGGAGGAATAACAATATGTCATTACATTTACAATCAACAACTACATTACACAATGGAGTAAAAATGCCATGGTTCGGCTTAGGAGTATTTCAAGTGGAAGATGGAGATGAAGTAATTAATTCCGTCAAATGGGCAATTGAGCATGGATACCGTAGTATTGATACAGCAGCAGTGTACAAAAATGAAGAAGGTGTAGGGCAAGCAATAAAAGAATCTGGTATTCCTCGTGAAGAACTATTTATTACATCAAAGCTTTGGAATAGTAATCAAGGCTATGAGGAAACATTACAAGCATTTGAAACAACATTAAGCAAATTAGATTTAGATTATTTAGATCTATATTTGATTCATTGGCCAGTACCAAAGCTAAATAAATATAAAGAAACATGGAAAGCGCTAGAGAAATTATACAAAGATGGAAAGATTCGTGCAATTGGTGTAAGTAATTTTAAAGAACATCATTTAGAAGATTTAATGACAGAAGCAGAGATTGTTCCAATGGTGAATCAAGTAGAGTTCCATCCACATTTACAACAAGAAAGCTTACATGAATTTTGTAAAAAACATCAGATTCAATTAGAAGCATGGTCTCCACTTAAACAAGGTAAAATCTTAGCAGATCCAACATTGACTAAAATTGCTGAGAAACATGGGAAATCTACTGCTCAAGTGATTCTAAGATGGGATTTACAGAAGGAAGTTGTGACAATTCCTAAATCAGTAAAACAACATCGTATTCTAGATAATTCGAATATTTTTGACTTTGAATTATCCGAAGAAGATATGCAATTAATTAAAGAGATGAATAGAGAAGAGCGAGTGGGGCCAGACCCAGATGAATTTGATAGAAGATAGATAGTAAAATGATTTCTTTCTATTCTCTCTGCTTGAATTAAGTTCACTATTAAGTTATCTTTAACCATGGGAATAGTTCTAGTAGAGGAGGATATAGAGTGGCTTTTGTAATTTTGGCACCATGTGAGACAGAAAAAGCAGGGGAATGCGCGACAGTCTGCCCGGTTGATTGTATTGTTGAGGGAACAGATCAATTCTATATTGATCCAGATGTGTGTATCGATTGTGGTGCATGCAAAGCAGTATGCCCTGTGGATGCAATTGAGGAAGAATATGACCTTACCCCAGAACAAGAAGTATATTTAGAAAAAGCAGAAGCATTTTTTGCTAATGAATAGATAAAAAAGGTTGACGTAATTTAAGTATAGATACCCTTTTAAAAGATCACTTCCTAAATGTGTTGAATTGGAAGTGATCTTTTTTTGATTTGCTTTAGTCGCTACGTTTCTACCCAGGTGCTTTTAGCTTTTGTATCGGCTAGCACAAGCACCCAGAAACTAGGCGACTTCGCGAACCAACCATCAA
>NZ_JBHSDV010000001.1:205279-236389 GCF_042651725.1 Gracilibacillus marinus
AATAAGTCATCATCGATTCGCAAGCTCATCGTGATTCCTATATTTCAGTTGTTTCCCTCCAGTCGCTACGTTTCTACCCGGGTGCTTTTAGCTTTTGTATCGGCTAGCACAAGCACCTAGAAACTAGGCGACTTCGCGAACCAACCATCAATAAGTCATCATCGATTCGCAAGCTCATCGTGATTCCTATATTTCAGTTGTTTCCCTCCAGTCGCTACGTTTCTACCCAGGTGCTTTTAGCTTTTGTTTATTGATAGTTCTTTTACGACGGATGTAGACTTAATTTTTGATAAGATGAAAAGACCAATGAGTGAGCCACTAATACTACTAATTAGAAATCCAGGTAGAAAAGCGAAGGCCCCTACAGTAGTGTCCATTAAGATATAGGCATATGGTACAACGAATAATGAAGCAAGGACTCCTGTGCCGATAATTTCTCCAATACTTGCAAATATGATTCTACCTGAATATCGGTAACATAAACCAGCAAGTAATGCACCAATCATTCCTCCCGGGAATGCAAGCAATGTACCAATACCTAATAGGTTTCTTAGTAAACCAATTGCAAAGGCAATGACAACTGCAGGCACTGGACCTAATGTCACAGCAGCCATGACATTGATGGCATGTTGTACTGGAAAAGCCTTCGCAATACCTGTAGGAAACCATAATAATTGTGAGCCAATTGTTCCGATAGCAACATATATTGCCATCATGGTAATAAGTGATGTTTTTTTCATTTTTACAATTCCTCCTAATTAGCGTCACTATAAGAAGACAACAAAAAAACCACATCTATAAAAAGACCTGGTTGAGTAAACGTTCACGTTGGTTTACGCTACTTCCCTCCGCTGGTATAAACCAGATCAGGTCTTAAGAGTTAAAAAGCTTCCTAGCGCTTTTCTCTCAGCCTATGCTAATAGGCACCCCTAGTAGTGACACGATATGTAATTACTAAAATCATAGCATAGTGGCATCGTATGTCAATAAAATAATTATCTTGAATTCGAGATAATTATAATGTATACTACTAGTATAAAGAAGTGTAGAATGTTTATACATTAATTGAAATGAGGCGATAACGATGGAGCTTAAAGGAATTCATCACGTATCTGCAATCACAGCAAATGCATTAGATAATTATCATTTTTATACAAAAGTACTTGGCATGCGATTAGTGAAGAAGACAGTAAATCAAGATGATACGAGTATGTACCATTTGTTTTATGCAGATGAAATAGGAAGACCAGGTACAGATTTGACCTTTTTTGAGATTAATCGTGCAGGTACCACATATCGAGGGAATAATAGTATCTCCTTAACATCCCTACGTGTACAAGATGATGAAGCGTTACAATATTGGGTAGATCGGTTCGACTCTCATTCTGTGAAGCATAATGGAATCGAAGAACAATTTGGTCGAAAAGTAATTTACTTTGAAGATAAAGAAAGACAAAGACTTGCATTAATATCTGATGAGACGAATGAGGGAGTAGAAAGTGGTATTCCGTGGAAGCAAAGTGTTGTCCCACAAAAATACGGTATTACTGGACTAGGACCTGTAAGAATAACTGTCCCTAATCTATTAGTAACAGAGCATATTCTTGTGGATGTATTAAAATTTAGACAAATGGGATCCTATCTTGTAGACAATCATCATGAGGTTTTCGTATTCTCTACAGGGAAAGGTGGAACTGGTGCGGAAATCCATGTGGAAATAGATATAGATGCAGAAAAAGAAAGACCAGGTAAAGGGAGCGTTCATCACCTTGCACTACGAGTAACAGATCGTACGGAACTAGAACAATGGCGTGAAATTATTAGTGCGGAGCGATTACCTAATTCAGGTATTGTCGATCGTTATTACTTTCAATCATTATATTTCAGAGAAAGAAATGGCATCCTTATTGAATTAGCAACAGATGGACCAGGATTTGCTACAGATGAATCAATAGAGCACTTGGGAGAATCGTTAGCATTACCACCATTCTTAGAAAATCAAAGAGAAGATATTGAAAGAAACTTAGTGCCGCTTTATACTAAAAAAGACTAAGATAGAATGATTCCCCCTTCACATACGTGTATGCTATAATAGATACGTATGTGAAGGGGGACTTTTTTTTATGTCTAAAACTATAAAAGCAATCTGTTTAGATATGGATGGCACATTATTAAATAATCATAACCAATTAAAAAATAATACTATTGAAGCCATACAAGCAATCCGACAAAAAGGAATAAAAGTGTTTATCGTGACAGGTAGGTCCTTAGACGAGGTATATGATTCTGCACCAGTAGATATAGAATTAGATGGTTTTGTAACGGCAAATGGTATGATTACATATAGAAATGGAGAAAAGATTCTAGAACACAAATTAACCACCGCATTTGTAAATAAGATTATCGATTCTGCTAGAGAACATGACATTTATTATGAAGCGCACCCAAATGATGGCCAAAGACTTGCTCTTACTCGTGACAAAGCGTATATGAATGAATTGATATCAGGTGACAAACCGTCAGAAGTAGGAATAAATGAATGGTTAGAAAGAAAAGCAGCAATAGAAGAAGATCTATCATTTGAAGATCATTTAATAGAACAACATTATGCAAAAGTCTACTGCTTCCAACCAAGTCAAAAAGTAATGAAACAATGGACAGAAGTATTAGAAGAAATGAAAAAAGATGGTGATTTCACGACATCACAATCTTCACCAAATAATGTAGAGATTATGGTAGCAAATGTGAATAAGGCAACAGGAATCAAAGCATTATTGCAATACTATAATATAAGTAATGAAGAAGTAATGGCAATCGGCGATAGTAATAACGATTTACCGATGATGCGTTATGTTGGTTATCCTGTTGCAATGAAGAATGCAACAGAACAACTTAAACAATTAGTAAAAGAGGAAACACAATATACAAATGATGAAGATGGTGTCTATCATTATTTGACCAAATTCTTTTTATCAACAAAATAGCGAAATACTGACTAATGGGCTGAAGGAGAGTGTTCCTTCAGTTTTTCTTTTCTCTATTTCATTGTATAATAGAATTGGTAACTTAAGTCATCGAATAAACAAAGTTACCCTTAGGAGGAAATAAATTGTTTCATATTCTAAAGAAATGGAATACATTAAGAAATCAATTATTGGTTGTATTCTTATTCGTCATGATTATTGTATTAATTATTGTAAGCGGAATCAGTTATCAACGTATAGCTGATTTACTGCAAGGAAATGCGGAGGAACAAATAAGACAAACCGCTGTGGAATCCAATGGACGTTTAGACTCATTGTATGAACAAATAAATATGGTAACAAAGCAAGTTACGACAAATGAAGAATTGCAACATATTTTACATAGAACATGGCTTGGACATGAAACGACATTCCATGAAAGACAATCGTTAATGCGAACAATTAATAGCATTCAAGCAAATGCAGATGGTATCTATTCTGTTGAGATTTACACAAAGAATTATCAACGTATTATTCCGATTGACGCAACAAATTTAAACGAACGCATCAATCCAATTTGGATCAGTTTGGCTAATGAAAGTAAAGGCAGCCTTGTATGGATAGGAGAAGATCCACTTGATGATAATTATTTTTTAGTAACTCGTAGGATTAATTTAATGGATGAGAACTTTACAAATGGTGGATATATGATGATGCGAATAAGCAAAACATATTTTCAATTGAATGAGCATGTGGATGAAGAAACAAAAGATTACACAGTAGTCGTAGATAAATACAACCAAACAATCGCATCCAATTATCCTTTTGATGTAGAGGCAATTCATCAACGTAAATCAGACACGATTAAGGTTAATTCTGAAGAATACATTGTTGTAGAGAATACCTCTAAAAAGACAGGGTGGACTGTGTATTATCTTACGCCAGTACATCATTTAACTAAAGGAATGTCAATCGTGTTAACAGGAATTATTATTGCTGGATTAATTGGTGTCGGAATTTTCTTTATCTCTTCTTTCTTTTTAGCAACCTTTATTACTCGACCTATTACACGATTAACTCAAACAATGCGTGAAGCAGGGCAAGGTGTACTTGCGCAAAATCCTATCATTTCATCTACTAATGAAATTAATGAATTGAATCAAACATATAATCAATTAGCAGCAGAAACCAATTACCTTGTGCGTATGGTATACGAGAAGGAAATAATGACGAATAGAACAGAACTAAAGGCATTACAAGCACAAATCCATCCGCATTTTCTCTTTAATACATTGGATGCATTGTATTGGTCATTAGATGAAAAGGATGAAGAAGAATTAGCAGCTGTCGTTTTAGCGATGTCTGAGTTATTCCGTTATACGATTTCAAAAGAGAACCAAGATGAGTGGGTAACAGTGAAAGAAGAATTAGACCATATTGAAAGATATATGCAAATAATGCGTATGCGCTTTGGTGATCGATTACTTTGGGAGAAAGAAGTAGAGTCTCTCTATCTTCAGACGAAGATACCTAAACTATTGATACAACCATTAGTGGAGAATGCTATATTGCATGGTGCAGGGAATATTGTGGGCAATTGTACGATAACTGTTTTGATAGAAAAGGTTAAAGAACGAGACATGTTACGCATAGTAGTATGTGACAATGGACCAGGAATGAATCAAGAAACACTTGAATATGTAGAACAATTACTTAAGGGCGGTGTTGCACAACAAAAAGGTTCAGGGATGGCGCTACATAATGTAGAGAAACGATTAGAACTATACTATGGAGATAAAGGAAACGGGCTAACTATACAGAGTGAGGAAGATAGAGGGACAACAATTAGCTTCGAGATTCCGGTAGATGGAGGGGAATTTTCATGAGTAGAAAGGTAATTGCTGTAGTTGATGATGAGCCGAGAAGTAGACAAGGAATAAAGAAAACAATTGAACGTGCAGCGATTGATCAGTATGAAGTAATTGTTGCAGCAAACACAAAAGAAGCAATGAACCTTATTGCAGAAAGAAAAGTCCATGTGCTCATCACAGACATTCGAATGCCTGAACAGACAGGATTAGAAATGTTAGAAGAATTAAAACGAAAAGCACAAGATCCTGTAGTCATTGTTATTTCTGCATACTCTGAATTTGATTATGCACAACATGCATTAGAATTAGGAGTAGTGAATTATTTATTAAAACCTATTCCCAAAGAGAAATTAATGAGTGCAATAAATAAAGCAATAGAAATAGAAGAACAAAGGGAACGTTCAGGTGTAATGAATAAAATAGTTGATGATAAATGGATACAGGTACAGAAAGAAAATAACTATAATCGCGCTGTCAATGAAGCATTACAATATATTGAAAGTCATTTTCGCGAAACAATAACATTAAAGGAAGTAGCTGATGCTGTACATTTAAATGCTAGTTACTTAAGTGGCTTGTTTAAAGAAGAGTTGGAAATGACATTTAGTGAATTTATTACTAGAAGGAGAATACAGGAAGCAAAGCGGTTATTGTTAACAACAGATAATACTATTACTGAAATTGCAGAAAAAACTGGTTATCAAACAGCTAAATATTTCATTAAGATTTTTAAGCAATATGAAAATACAACACCAAATGTATACCGAAAAGAAAATGAAAGCGATTCCTAAAAATTGTGGTATTTCATCTAATCATTGTTACCTTACGAGAAGGATAGTAGGGTGATAGACTAATACATGTAACGAAATATCATATTTTTAGGGGGTTTTATCATGAAAGGTACGTTGGCAAAAGGATTGTTGTTACTATCTCTATTTGCGTTAGTTTTCTTAGCGGCATGTGGAGGTTCGGATGGAGAGAATGCTTCAAAAGATGACGAAAATGAAAGCGGTTCAGGAGATAAAGTAATTGAATTTATGCATCTATGGCCAGAAGGAAGTTCAAAGCAACATTATGATATTGTAAATGGAATTATTGAAGAGTATGAGTCAGACAATCCAGGAGTAAAAGTGAAGTTAGAGATTTTAGGTAATGAACAGTATAAAGAAAAACTAAAAGTATTATCTACTTCTAATGAATTACCAGATGTTGGGATGACTTGGGCTGCAGGATTCTTAGAGCCATATGTTAGTGGAAATATGTTTGCATCATTGGATGATTTATTAGATGGGCCACTTAAAGATAAGTTTGTACCAGGAACAGCTGAAGCGTATGCATTAGATGGAACAACATATGGTTTACCTCTTGAATTAAATATAACACCACTATATTATAACAAAGCTATTTTTGAAGAGCATGGATTAGAAGCACCAACTACTTTCGATGAACTGAAAGAAGTTGTACAAACATTAGTCGATCATGGTGTGACACCAATTGCATTAGGTAACAAAGATAGATGGACTGGTTCTATGTGGTATATGTATTTAGCTGACAGAATTGGTGGTCCAGAAGTATTGAATAAAGCAATTGATCGTTCAGGTAGTTTTGAAGATCCAGCATTAGTAGAAGCAGCTAAAGAAGTCCAAGAATTAGTGGACATGGGTGCATTCTTAAATGGATTTAATGGATTAGGAAATGACGAAGCAAAAGGGTATTTCATTAACGAACAAGCAGCAATGTATTTAATGGGTTCTTGGGATTTACCTGAATGGACAACAAGTGAGGCAAACCCACAAGAATTTAAAGACTCTATTGATTACATGAAGTTCCCAGTTGTAGAAGGTGGAAAAGGGGACGAGAATAGTTTTGTTGGTGGCCCTGGTGTTGGTTTGTTTGTTGCAGAGAACTCTGATGTAAAAGAAGAAGCAAAAGACTTTGTGGCCTTCTTTGTAGAAAAATGGGGAGAACAATCTGTTGAAAAAGCAGGTGTGATTCCAGCAACGAAAGTAGATACAGAAGGATCGGATTTACCACAAATGTATGTAGATGTATTGAATGATTTAAATGAAGCATCCAATATTACGTTATATGCAGATGTGCAAATGAGTGCAGGTGTAGCGGAAGTGCATTTAGACATGATTCAAGCATTGTTTGGTAAAGCTGTAACACCAGAAGAATTCGCGAAACAACAAGAAGAAGCACTAGCGGCAGAAGAGTAGAAAAAAGATACTTGTACGTTTTATAGCAGTCCTTAACAAAAACCGAATTTTGTTTAGCGTCTAACGATACAAAATTCGGTTTTTAATTAAGAAGATTTCAAATAATAATAACTTCAAATCATACAAGCATACTTTCTAATCTACAGAAAGAAGGAGATTCATATGAATAAAGTAATGTCGAATAAAGTCGTCATTGCATTATATACATTACCTGCATTGATTTTAATTCTTGCATTAATTTATGGGCCTATTTTATTAACAGGATACTATGGATTGATGGATTGGAATGGTATTGGTGCAATGACATTTATCGGACTAGATAATTATGTAGAATTAGTACAAGATAGTAAGTTTTGGGAAAGTGCCTTGCATTCTTTTCTATTAGCAATATTTTCAACACTTAGTCTTGCTATCTACTTAATTATTTCATTGATACTAGCAGGCAAAATCAAAGGTTCCAATTTGTTACGTAAAATCTATCTAATTCCAATGTTATTATCTTCTGTAGCAATTGCGCAGTTATGGATAAAAATATATGATCCAAACAACGGAATGTTAAATAGTTTGTTACAAACATTAGGTGTGGAGAATCCACCAGCGTGGTTAGCAGATCCTAATTTAGTTTTGTATGCAATTTTTGTCGCGATTTTATGGCAATATGCAGGATTCTATATCATTATTTATTATGCTGCATTGAAAGGTTTACCAGAATCATTAATAGAAGCAGCAAAAATAGATGGAGCAACACCAATACAAATTGCTTATAAAATTAAAGTACCGTTAATTGCGGGTGTCATTAAAGTAACGATCGTTCTAGCGATTGTAGGATCATTAAAGTATTTTGATTTAATCTATGTCATGACAGGTGGAGGGCCAAATGGTGCAAGTGAAGTAATCGCATCGTATATGTACAAGAAAGCATTTGGAATTTATGATTTCGGATATGGTAGTGCCATTGCCTTTTTCTTATTATTAATTACACTTGTTGTCACATGGTTAACACGAAAATTAACGGCATCTGAAGATGAGATTCAATATTAATAACAAGAAAGGGTGTATGTGATATGGCAAGCCTTGCACAAGCGAAAGAAAATAGTACTTTCGCGAAAATTGGAATGATTTTGTTATACCTTGCTTTAATTATCGTAGCAGTATTTCAATTGTATCCACTAGTTTGGTTATTTATGTTCTCATTAAAAAGCAATTCGGAAGTATTCGGCTTATCCCCATTTGCCTTACCGCAAGAGCCACAATGGGAAAATTATGTGCGAGTGTGGACGCAAGGAAATATTGATATGTATTTCTTTAACAGTGTGTGGATAACCCTAGTATCCGTTTTATTAACGGTATTACTTGCAAGTTTTGTGACATTTGCAATTACAAGAATGAGATGGAAGTTTAGTAAATTAGTACTCGCTCTATTTATGATTGGTTATATGGTACCAATTCACTCAGCGATTATTCCATTGTTTGATTTTTATTTAAAATTAGATTTAATAGATAATCCCTTATCGATAATTTTGTCTTATGTTGCTTTTAATCTACCTCTGACGATTATGATTTTACTAGGATTTTATTACACATTGCCTAGAGAAGTAGAAGAAGCGGCAGTTGTAGATGGTTGTTCTGTGCATCGAATCTTTTTTCAAATCACTTTGCCAATGACAACACCTGTACTTGCGACTACAGCGATTATTAATATGATTTATAACTGGAATGAGTTTATCTTTGTGAACACATTTATCAGCTCTGATCATTTAAAAACATTAACTGTAGGTATTCAAAATTTCATTGGGCAATATTTGACGGATTGGGGAGCGATTGGAGCAACGTTAGTGATCAGTATTATTCCAATCTTAATCGCCTTTTTAGTATTAAGTGACAAGATTGTAGAAGGTATTGCAGCAGGATCTGTAAAAGGATAATCTTAATTTACATCGAAGTATAACATTGTATAATGATAGAAAAAAAGGGGATGTGCTCATATGCTGTTGGATACAATAGAGACAAATGAGAAAAAAATTGCTTTCACGTTTGATGATGGACCAGATCCTAAGTTCACAGAACAAATCTTACACTTATTAGAAGCTGCAAATGCAAAAGCGACGTTCTTTATGATAGGAGAGCATATCAAAAAATTTCCATCTATTGCAGAGAAAGTGTATAGAAACGGTCATGAATTAGCAAATCACACATACTCACATTGTAACTTGGCAGAGCAGGATGCACAGGAAGTAAGGACGGAACTATTAAAAGCAGAAGAGTGCATCACATCCATTACTGGAAAAAAACCTGCTTCTTTTAGACCGCCATTCTTCTCTTATAATGAGAATACGTTAAAGATAGTAGAAGAATTCGGATATCATACGATTGGTGCAGCTAATTTGGATGCAAGAGATTGGGATACACCAGGTGTGCAGATTATTTATGAAGAATCAAAAAAGGCAATTAAGAATGGTGCGATCTTTATTTTTCATGATGGATTGGGTGATCGCAGTCAAACAGTAGAGGCTGTTGGGAAATTAATTCATACATGCATAGAGCAAGGATATCAATTGGTTACAGTAGAGGAACTTCTAGCAAGTACACTTAAATAAACAAAAAACTTATCCACGAAGCAATATGTGGATAAGTTTTTTTGAGATAAAAGAGATACTTTCCATATAGAATTAGCTCAATTGTCCTCTGATAGGAATTGTTTACTCAAGTCTCTACGTTTCTTAACGGGCGTTTTCGCTTTTGTATCGGCTAGCGTAAGCGCCCAAAAACTAGGAGACTTCACGTATCAACGATCAATAAGTCATCATCGGTTCGTACCTCACCGTGATTCCTTTATTTCTGTTGATGTGTTCCAGTCTCTACGTTTCTTAACGGGCGTTTTCGCTTTTGTTCTTTTTTAACTCTATTCGCTGAAACGTATGATAACATGTTCCCATGATAATATATGCAAGGATACTACCGCCAAAGAAAACGATTGTTCCAGGGATGTATTGCATCACGAATACCATCATGACAATGCCTAAAATCATCAAAATATTATGCAATGGATGTAATAGCATCATAAAAAGGGCATTTTTCCATACGTGTATAAAACGTATATCATAATGAACAAATGTCGGAATCACATATAATACCGTTAATGTCATGATAATCATTGCGACATATAGTGGAGCTTTAATGATGGTATGGAATCCACCTGTATCAAGCAATAAGTATTGCGTATTGACATAAAAAACAATACCAATACACACAATCACAAGTCCGAATAGATTACTTGAGAGAAATTCTTTTTTGTATGTAGCAAAAAAAGTTTTGTATACGGGTTCATCCACATTTCCCATAATCCATTGGCGAATTAAAGTAAACATCGCAACAGTGGCAGGGAAGAAACCGAATACAATAAGACCAAGAATAGTGAACACTATCCATAATAGATTGACATAAGCAAATCGTGTAATCCATTCTGTAATAGCAAATAAAGAACCTTTCATTTAGGTAACCTCTTTCATAAGTAAGGATATAATTATTTTAACATATTTACGTCCATATGCGTATAAAGTACCTAAACCACTTATCCACATAACTTGATTTATCCACATAAAATTATCCACAACATTACAATGGATGAAAACAAGTTATCTCGAATCGTATCACTTATTTATGAAGTTATGCACAAAGTTGTGGATAATCATGTGGATATGTAGGTGATTATTAAGAAAAGAGTAAGCGCATTCTTTTTAAATAGAGATGTTTACGAGTATAATGAAAGATAGCTTTTCCAAACGAATTAGAGAAAGGGAGATAAAAAATGAGATATCGTCAATTTGGTAAAACAGATATGAAAATTAGTGAATTAAGTTTTGGTACATGGGCAATTGGAGGTTCATGGGGAAAAACAGAAGATAAAGAAGCTTTAAAAGGCTTGCAAAAAGCAATGGATGCTGGAGTGAATTTTTTTGATACGGCAGATGTTTATGGAGATGGACATAGCGAAGAACTATTAGCAAAAGCTACAAAAGGAAAAGAAGATCAGATTTATATTGCGACAAAGTTTTGTCGTGCTGGTGACATTCATGACCCTGCTACATATAGTGAAGCATCTGTTACAACATATGTAGAAAATAGCTTAAAGAGATTACAACGAGAACAATTAGACTTTCTCCAAATCCATTGTCCGCCAACAGAAATTATAAAAGATGGAGCGGTATTTGAGGTGCTAGATCACTTACAACAACAAGGGAAAATTAGATATTATGGTGTAAGTGTGGAAACAGTAGAAGAAGGCCTTATTGCAATGGAATATCCTAATGTAGCTGGTTTACAAGTTATTTTTAATATATTCAGACAAAAACCAATTACAGAACTTTTTCCAGTTGCAAAAGAAAAGAATGTGGGGATATTAGCGCGTGTTCCTCTAGCAAGTGGATTATTAACAGGGAAGTTTCATCATGGACATATTTTTGAACAAGATGACCACCGTAATTTTAACAAAGATGGAGAAGCATTTAATGTTGGGGAAACATTTGCTGGATTGCCATTTGAAAAAGGGGTAGAACTCAGTCAAGAGTTGAAATGGATAGCAGAAGATAGAGGGAATATGACACGAGCTGCACTTAAATGGATTATGAGTCATGATGCGGTTACATCTGTCATTCCAGGGTTTAAAACAGTCAAACAAGTAGAAGATAATCTCGCGGCAATCGATGTAAAAGCATTTAGTCAAGAGGAATTAGACAGGCTAACAGAATTTTATCAGGAGAATGTGCATACACATATTAGAGGTCCATATTAAAAAAAAGTGTTGCTTTTTTCTATATAGAAGGGTATACTTCTAAAAAAAGATTAACAAAAAAAGGAATGGGAGGTTACGTATAATGAAAAAGCTAATTCAATACACACAGCAATTTTATAAGAATAATCGTGACCTTGCCATACATATATTGTAATCATTAATCTAGTGGATGACTATGTACATTAGTTATCTATGTATCTATTTGATTATGTAAAAACACAATTGGCTACGGTCAATTGTGTTTTTTTGCATTCTACAACAATAATAGTTATTAGCACACAACACGAAATAATCTGTGTAGCTAGTTCTATATAAATGACTACATATGAAAGGAGTAAGAAAAATGGATAATAAATTGGAGGAAGAAGGGGTTCGTTATGTTTGTTATGTGTTGGAACTTGCAAATTGTGAAGAGAGCTATGATGATGGTTAGTTGATGAGGGAGGAATTTAGTTGTTTACAGTAATCAAAAAGTTATCTTGGTATTTTAAAGAAGAGTGGATTCGTTATACATTAGCAATTATTGCATTAGTAACTGCTAGTATCTTATTTACGGTTCCACCAATGTTGATTGGGAATACAATTGATGCAATGCAAGGAAATCAATTGACTAAAGAAAAATTGCAAAATACAGTGACATTATTTGTTGGATTAATGGTGTTCATTTATATCCTGTCATTCTTTTGGGGACATACGCTATTTGGGAGAGCCATTTTATTAGAACGAAAATTGCGTTCGATTTTAATGAATCATTTTATGAAGATGTCACCTAGTTTTTATAGTAAATATCGGACAGGTGACTTAATGGCGAGATCCACAAATGATTTGAAGGCATTGATGACAACTGCTGGTTTCGGTATTTTAACATTAATTGATTCAACATTATTTATGGCATTTATTATCGGAATCATGCTTATATTAATTGATTGGAAGTTGACATTAGTTGCATTAATTCCATTACCAATTATGGCATTAATCATGCAGAAATATGGTGCGCAGATTCATAGTCGCTTTATGCAAGCGCAAGCACTATTTAGTGAATTAAATAATAATACATTAGAATCGATTCAAGGTGTGCGTGTTATTCGTGCATTTGTTCAAGAAAGACAAGATGAGTCGAAATTTAACGAAAAGGCTGAAGAGGTTTTTCAAAAGAACATTGCAGTTGCACGGTTAGATGCGTTATTTGAACCGACAATTAAAATTCTAGTCGGTTTAGCATATACGCTGGGGCTCGGTTATGGCTCCTATCTAGTGATTCATGGAGATATCACAATTGGTCAACTCGTTTCCTTTAATGTGTACTTAGGAATGCTTATTTGGCCAATGTTTGCTGTAGGGGAATTAATTAATGTCATGCAACGTGGAAATGCCTCACTTGATCGTATTGAAGAACTTCTACATGAACAACCAGAAGTGGAAAACCCGTTGGATCCAAATCCATTGACGGAAATCAAAACAATCCATTATAAGCAATTCTCGTTCCGCTATCCAAATACAGAAGTATATGCATTAAAAGATATAGAGCTTCTGTTAACAAGTGGAGAGACAATCGGGATTGTTGGAATAACTGGTGCAGGGAAGACAACACTTGTTAAACAATTGTTACGTGAGTACAAAGAAACAGAAGATGGAAGTTTATTAATAAATGGCTTACCGATTGAATCGTACACATTAGAAGATGTTAGAGCAATGATTGGTTATGTACCGCAAGACCATATCTTATTTTCTAAAACAATTAAAGAAAATATTCTATTCGGAAATCCAGATGCAACAGAAGAAGACTTGTATCGTTTATTAGAAACCGCTTCACTTAAAGAAGACATTGACAACTTACCTAAAGGATTACACACATTAGTTGGAGAGAGTGGAGTAACATTGTCTGGTGGACAAAAACAACGAGTATCACTTGCACGTGCGTTGGTAAAAAATCCTGCGTTACTAATATTAGATGATTCGTTGTCTGCAGTAGATGGGAAAACAGAAGCGAAAATCATAACACATTTGAAGAAGGAAAGAGCAAACAAAACAACAATCATTATTGCACACCGTCTTTCAGCAGTGAAGCATGCTGATCAAATTATTGTGCTTGATGAAGGAACAATAATAGAGCGAGGAACCCATCAACAGTTAATGACACAAAATGGCTGGTATAGAAATCAGTTCATGATACAGCAAATGGAAGGAGAGGGTCTTGCATGAAACAACAAACAACAGAAAGAAGACTCATCCATTATGCTCTCGGTTTCAAAAAGACGATTATTATTGGATTAGTATGTCTAATCATAGCAGTAGGTTTGGAGTTAAGTGGACCATTTATAGCGAAACGCTTAATTGACAATCATATTGTCGGTGTAGCAAATCATTATGTAGAAACAGATGCATCTGATGGGATTAGTTTTAAAGGAGACCGTTACCAACGAATCGACAGGACAGAAGATGATTCAGGATCTATGCATACATTACTACAAGATGGATTGAACTTTTATTTCATCGAAGAAGAAGTATCACTACAATCATCTATTGATCAAGTGAATCAGAATACATTAGTACTTTCTGATGGGGAAGAAACACTAGAAGTAACTGGTCAAAAACTTTCACTAGACGAAACACTTTTGTTTTTCGAAAAAGAATTAAAACCAATTATATGGTTATTAGTATTATATATTGGTTTGATTATCATTGCTTCCCTGTTTATTTATTACAAAACGTATTTATTACAATATGCTTCGAATCGAATTATTCAAAAGATGAGAAAAGACGTATTTCACCACATACAGAAACTACCGATTAGTTATTTTAACAATCAGCCAGCAGGGAAGATTGTAGCAAGAGTAACAAATGATACAGAAGCAATTCGTGAGCTATATGTAAAAGTATTAGAAGTATTTACATCAGGATTTATATATATGATTGGTATTTATGTTGCGTTGTTTATTCTAGATACACAATTAGCATTATTAAGTTTATTGTTATTGCCACTATTATTTATTTGGATGAAAGTATACAAAAGAGTCGGCGGAAAATATAACAGAATCATTCGCGAGACAAATAGTAATATTAATGGGAATATCAATGAATCAATTCAAGGAATGACCATGATTCAAGCATACAACCAACAAGAAACGATGCTTGAGGATTTTGAACAATTAAATGAAAAGCAACGCACCTTTCAGACAAAAATGAATACATTCAATGCAATGTCATCATTTAACCTTGTAGACTTGCTTAGAAACATAGCTTTTGTTGTAGTGATTCTCTATTTTGGAAATGATACCTTAGACGGAACAATGCTTGCTTCAGCAGGTTTATTGTATGCACTAGTAGATTTGTTGAACAGATTATTTGAACCTGTGAACCAAATTGTAAGTCAATTAGAGCAATTAGAACTTGCAAGAGCATCAGGGAAAAGAGTATTTGATTTGTTAGATGAGCCTGCAGAAGAAATGAATCATAAAGAAATAGAGCGGTACAATGGCGAAGTCGTATTTGAGAATGTATCTTTCTGTTACAACGAAGGAGAATATGTATTAAAACAAATCGACTTTAAAGTAAATAAAGGAGAAACAGTAGCATTTGTAGGCCATACAGGCTCTGGAAAAAGTACTATTATGAATTTGTTATTCCGATTTTATGACCCGACAATTGGTCGTATTTTAATTGACGGTATCGATACAAAGACATATTCTAAACAACAAATGCGTACACATATCGGAATTGTTTTGCAAGATCCATTTATTTTTACTGGAACGATTTTGTCCAACATTACGATGAATGATCCGACTATTTCAAGAGAAACTGCAATAGGTGCACTAAAAGCTGTAGGTGCAGATAAGTTTATTGAAAAGTTACCGAATCAATATGATGAGAAAGTGAAAGAGAAAGGTCATGAATTCTCTACTGGGCAAAGACAATTATTATCTTTTGCTCGTGCGCTTGCATTTAATCCGGCGATTTTAATACTGGATGAAGCAACAGCAAATATTGATACAGAAACAGAAGGTATGATTCAAGAAGCATTACAAGTATTAAAACAAGGAAGAACGACACTAGTAATTGCACATCGACTTTCTACAATACAACAAGCAGATCAAATATTTGTATTAAAACATGGAGAAATAATCGAACAAGGCACACATGATTCTCTCATTGCGAGTAATGGGGAATATCAACACATGTATCATATGCAATTAGGAAAACTGAGTAAAATCGCACAATAAACAAATTTGTACAATCAAGTATTGAAAATGCCCTTCGCTACTATATGAATTCATGCTATACTTAATGAAGTAACTTTAGAAAGTTGGGCGTAAATATGCAACGTGGAAGTTTTCAATGGATGAAATCATTAAATAAAGCGATTATTTTAAATAAAATAAGAACATCTGAACCCATTTCTCGTGCTCAAATTGCAAAAGAAACAAAATTGACTCCACCTACAGTTGGTACGATTGTGAAAGAATTATTAGAACAACAATTAATTCAAGAAAGCAGTCTTGGTGAATCTCAAGGTGGGAGAAAGCCTACAATGCTTGCAGTCAATACATCAGGATTCCATATTATCGGTATTGATGTTGGATTAAGTACGATTCAGTTTATTGTTGCAGATTTATCTGGAAAAATCATAGATGAACAAGAAGAATCATTAATTATGAATGTAACAGAAGAAGAGTTTCTGACCATCGTAATGAACGGAATTCAGAAATTAATTGACAAGCAAAGTGATTTGAAATATATCGGAATTGGTGTAGCTATGCATGGAATTGTGGATGCAGAAAAAGGTGTAGCGGAATTTGCGCCGAATTTGAAATTAAGAAATATCCCGATAAAAGAAAAGTTAGAAGAAGTATTTGAGATGGATGTAAAGGTAGAGAACGATGCAAAAGCATTTGCGTTAGGAGAAGCGTGGTTCTTGCAACAATTAGAGCAAAAGAGCATGATTGCAGTGAATATTGGTCGTGGAATTGGGGCAGGGATTGTGATTGATGGGAAATTATACAATGGTGAGCACGGAATTGCGGGAGAAATCGGCCATATGATTATTGATATTCATGGTAGAAAATGTTCATGTGGAAATAACGGTTGCCTACAGACACTCGCATCAGGTCCTGCTATTGTGACAAGAACGTTAGAAGTGCTTGAAGAGAATTCGGATAGTTTGCTTTATCATTGGAAGAAAGAGCAAGAATTAACAGCAGAACTAGTTCATCAGGCAGCACTAGAAGAAGATCAACTTGCTAGGCAGATTTTACGAGAAACAGGTAACTATATTGGAATTGCATTAGCAAATGTTGTGCATGTCTATAATCCGAGTACGATTATTATTGGTGGCGGAGTTTCAAAAGCGGGTGAGTTTATTTTGCACCCAATACAAGAAGTTCTAAAGCATAGTGTGATTTCTGAAAAGGCAAAAGCAACGGCTGTCTCTATCTCTAGATTAGGTGAATACGGCTCATCTCTAGGTGCAGTAGCTTTAATATTAAGTGAACTATTTGAACCAGAGATGACAGATCACTAGACGAACAATCTCTATTACGTATAAAGAGATTAAAACAAAAGAATTATTTAAAAATTGAAAAAATCCAAACGGTTCGATTAGTAGCTTTCGAATCGTTTGGATTTTGTGCGTGTTAGAAGGAATAACTCTAGTTGATATTTTTGAGATTTTGTGTGTGCTTTGCAACCGCTCCGGCTTGTCCGTTTCCCTTTCCGTGGGTTTTTCCCCTAAGCTAACTTTTTTAGCAAATAGCGCTAAAAAGTGGATCTTAGGGGAAAAACATCCCACAGGAGTGGAAACGGACACCTACGCTTTTTGATACGCTACAATTAAAGTACTCATAAAAAATCCATATAGATTACTTAACACATCTGTAACAAATCAAAATATAGCACTTACGAACATTGTAGAACTTCATAGAGCATAGGCGCACACTCCCACTCCTATGGGACCCTTTTTCCTGAAGATCCACTTTTCCAAGCGGTTTGTGCTTGGGAAAGTTAGCTGAAGGAAAAAGCCCATGGAAAGGGGAGTGGGCAAGCCGGAGCGGGTGATAGGCACACAATTCATTTCATAATCAATAATTAGAGTCGTATTTCATTATCCTTTTATTATCAAAACAATAAATGTGGCATCCGAGCTTCTTTAGGATGCTGCATAAACTTTTAGTTATTGTCCACACCAAAAATAAAGGTTGTTTTAGCAAAATATTTTTCATCTTTTTCTAAAATGACAGATGGGAATCCGTCATGATGAATCGATGCAGGAGATGCTTGTGTTTCTAAGCAAAGCCCTAAATATTGTGCTGGTTGGCGTTCCGTTAATGGATAAGCCATTGGGAAATTATTCGAAGTGTACATTACTACACCCGGCTGGTCTGTAATAACTTTCAATTCACGTCCGCTTTTTTCATCATGTACAATTGCGCTCACATCGTTAGAATGGTCAAATAAGAAATAATGATCATAGCCATGATTTGCAACAAGATTCTGTTTATATTCTGATGTTACACCATCTTTCATTTGTCTTCCATTACGGAAATCAAATACAGTGTCATCTACATCTACAATAGCACCTGTAGGGATTAATGCATCGTCTAATTCAACAAATTTACTACTATCTAATGTAATCACATGTTCTTGGATATCTTCTTTTAAGTTTCCACTTAAATTGAAGTAGGAATGATTAGTTGCAGTTAATACTGTCTTTTGATCACTCACACCTTCATACGTAATTGTGAACGAATTGTCATTTGTTAAAGTGTAGGTGACAGTCATGCGTAAGTTACCAGGATATCCATTTTCTCCGTCAGGACTATTTAATGTTAAAGTAAGTCCAACTTCCTCATTGTTCTCAAATGGAACCACTGTCCAAATTGATTTATGAAAGCCAGGTTCGCCACCATGTAAGTGATTGACACCTTCATTATTCGGTAGTGAATATGTCTTTCCATCAAGTTCAAATTCGCTATTTGCAATACGTCCAGCAACACGGCCAATCAATGCGCCGAAATAACCTGGATTATCGAGATATGCTTCATAATTTTCAAAACCTACTACTACATTTTCTAGTTTACCGTCACGATCTGGGGTTAAGACTTTTGTAATAATTCCACCAAAATCAAGAATGGATACAACCATTCCGTGATCATTGGTTAAAGTGAATTCTTTCCATTGTTGTCCACTTACTGTTAAAGCTTCTGTTTGAATGTTCATTATTCTTTTATTCCTCCTGCTAGATGTTAAGCATTAAGGTGATCAATGAAACGTCGGAAAGCTTGGCGTCCATCTGCTGTTGTTTTGAATACACCAGCATCTTCAAGCACTCTTTCGAATTTCTTTCCTAACTCTGTTTCCACAATTTGCTCAACATTTTCTTTAGTGATAGATGAATGCCCTTTCTTCATTGATTGTACCCAATTTTGGTGATAGTCTGCAACGTTTTCACTATCATCTAGCAAATGTTTTTTGATAGCATCTAATTCTTCTTTTAATCTAGGAGGTAACACAGCAAGTCCCATCACTTCAATTAGACCGATATTTTCCTTTTTGATATGATGGACATCTTCATGTGGGTGGAAAAGCCCCATTGGATGTTCTTCTGTTTGACGATTATTACGTAGAACTAAATCTAGTTCAAATTGATTGTCTCGCATTCTTGCAATTGGAGTAATGGTATTGTGTGGTACATCATCTGAAAATGCATGAATGTGTGCCTCTGTATCTGTATATGCTCGCCAATTATTTAAAATATAATCTGCTGCCTCGACTAGTGTGGTACGATTTGGATGTTGTAGACGAATGACAGATAATGGCCATTTAACCACAGCTGCTTTGACATCAGGGAAGGAATGTAAAGTAAAAGAAAATTCCTCTTCAGCTTTTGTCATTGCAAAAGTATAATTACCTGCTTGGTAATGGTCATGTGAAAGAATACTTCCACCTACAATTGGCAAGTCGGCATTTGAACCAATAAAATAATGTGGAAATTTTTCTACAAAAGCGGTCAAGCGTGAGAACGCATCTCGATTAATTTTCATTGGGCGATGGTCTTTTGCAAAGACAATACTATGCTCATTGTAATACACATATGGTGAGTATTGTAAAAACCAACTTTCTCCTTCTAATGGTACTTCAATAATTCTATGGTTCGAGCGTGCTGGGTGGCCAATTCGTCCAACATACCCTTCATTTTCTGCACAAAGTAAACACTTTGGATAAGCAATGTCTTGTTTCATCTCACGCTCACGTTTAATTTGTTCAGGGTCCTTCTCCGGTTTAGATAAATTAATCGTAATATCTAAATCGCCATAGGAAGAGGCTGTTTGGAATTGAATATTTTTCGCTATTCGTTTTGTTTGAATATAATTACTGTCTTTACTTAGTTGATAAAAGAAATCTGTTGCCATAACAGGTGATTGATTATATTTTTGATAAAAATCTCGGTTGACTTCTGATGGTTTCGATAAGAATACATTCATAATTAATGATTCAATCTTTTCTTTTTCATCAAGCAAATCTTCAATAATATGTCGTTCTACTGCATTTTGACTTAATATTTCCAATAAATCCGGGATGGATGCCTCTTTTATTAAAGAAGCACCTTCCATAAAATTATCTAGCTGTAAAATACCAAGAATTTGGTTCCTTGCATATACAGCATCGCTTGCCTCAATTAAGTCTTTCTCGATGGCTTTATTTACTAATGTTTCAATCGTTGCTGAAATATGTGTCATCATTATGCCTCCTCGTTGTATCCGTTTGGCTTACTTTGATGCCAATTCCATGCATCTGTAATGATTTTCTTAATATCTGTTCTTGTTGGATTCCAACCTAATACTTCTTTTGCTTTATCAGAGGAAGCAATCAATGTACTTGGATCACCAGCACGACGTGGAGCAACTTTTGCTTTGATTTCGTGTCCAGTGATTTCTCTTGCAGTATCAATGATTTCCTTTACAGAGAAACCTTGGCTACTACCAAGATTGAATACATTGCTTTCTCCGCCGTCTTTCAAATATTGTAATGCCAAAATATGTGCATCAATTAAATCTTCTACATGAATGTAATCACGAATACATGTACCATCAGATGTATTATAATCATCACCAAAAATAGAAATGTGTTCTCTTTGATTTAACGCGACTTGTAAGACAATTGGAATGAGATGTGTTTCAGGTTGATGATCTTCACCAATTTCGCCTGTACCTCGTGCACCTGCTACATTAAAATATCTTAACGATACATAATTGATTCCATATGCGTGTTGCGTCCATTTCATCATTTTTTCCATCGTTAACTTCGTCTCTCCATAAGCGTTTGTCGGCATTGTCGGCATGTTTTCTGTAATTGGTACTTGTTCAGGTTCGCCGTATGTTGCTGCAGTTGAAGAGAAGACAATGTGTTTAATGCCTGCTTCTGTCATTGCTTTTAGTAATACTTGTGTACCATAGACATTGTTATCAAAATATTTAAGTGGGTTTTCCATAGATTCGCCAACTAACGAATTTGCTGCAAAATGTAAGACACCATCGATTTCTTCATTTGAAAAGACTTCACGTAAGAAATCAATATCACGAATATCTCCATGATAAAAAGTCGCATCTGGATGAATCGCTTCTTTATGACCTGTTTCTAGATTGTCAATGACGAGTACTTCATGTCCTTTGTCAATTAATTGATAAACGGCATGTGAACCGATATAACCAGCTCCACCTAAAACTAATACGCGCATTATTTTTCCTCCTTTAATTCCAACTCTTTCGCACCATCGCCAATTGCGGCAATGTAAAATGTTGGGCTATATCCAATTTTTTCTTCATAAAGTGCTGCGATATTCTCTTGGAATTGTGTCGTATGTGCCTTTTCTACAATGGCAATGGCACATCCACCAAAGCCAGCACCTGTCATACGAGCACCAAGTACTCCTTGTTGTTTCCAAGCATTTTCTGCGATTGTATCTAATTCTACACCTGTTACTTCATAGTCGTCACGTAAAGAAATGTGTGACTGGTTTACTAATTCTCCAAATGTAATTAAATCTCCTTCTTTTAAACGTTTCAATGCTTCGATTGTCCGAGCATTCTCTGCTACCGCATGTTTTGCGCGTTTTTGATGTGTTGGATTTTGGATAAGAGATTGATTTGCTTCAAATTGTTCTACAGTTAATTCACCTAAACTATGAATAGAAAGCTTTGTTTGTAAGTCTTTTAGTGCCATTTCACATTCGTTACGACGTTCATTATACTTAGAGTCAGCAAGTTCACGGCGCTTATTTGTATTAATAATCACGATATCGTGATTTTCTAAAACAATTGGTGCGTATTCATATGTTAATGTATCGCAATCAAGTAACATAGCATGGTTTTCCTTACCCATACCAATAGCGAATTGATCCATGATTCCACTATTGACACCAATGTACTGATTCTCTACTTTTTGACCGATTTTTACCATATCGATACGATCAATGTCTAGCTCAAATAAACTCTCTAATAGGACACCTGTTGCAAGTTCAATAGAAGCAGATGAAGATAGTCCAGCACCATTCGGAATATTTCCATAGAACAGTACATCAAAACCGCTATCGATAGAAAATCCTTCTAATAAGAAGTGTGCCACAACACCTTTTGGATAATTAGTCCAATCATCTTCCTTTTTGTAGCTAAGGTCGTCAAGATGTGTTTCCATTGCACCAAGTTCACTGAAGTTCTCTGAGTAAAAGCGAATGATCCGGTCATGACGCTTTCTTGCGATCGCATACGTACCAAAGGAAATAGCAGCAGGGAAGACGTGACCACCATTATAATCTGTATGTTCTCCGATTAGATTAATTCGACCAGGTGCGAAGAAGGCACGTGGCATTTCAGATGTATCAAATATTGCTTGAAACTTTTCAACTAAATGCTGTATGTTCATGTGTAATACCCTCCTAATAAGACTTAATTAAATTAATTAACTAAGATTATTGTACGTTATTTTGTGACTTCTTACAAGAGGTATTTGAAATTATGATGTTGGATTTTTTGTGATGTGGAATTAGAAAATAGAGAGGGGAGTGTGTTGCAAACATTTGAAGTCATACAAAAAATCAGCAGGAGTCAAAAATACCCCTGCTGATTAGTGTCAATTATTATTTTTTTACAGCATATTCCTCACGAACTTCTTTTGCTGATTGAATCATATTGCGTAATGCAGCGATTGTTTCTTCTTCACCACGTGTTTTTAATCCACAGTCAGGATTAATCCAGAATTGTTTGGCATCAATTGTGCGTAATGCACGTGTGATATTTTCTTTAATTTCTTCTACACTAGGAACACGTGGACTATGGATGTCATATACACCCAACCCAATTTCTTTATCATAATGGTTTATTTCAAACGTATCAATTAACTCTCCGTGACTTCTTGATGTTTCGATTGAAATCACATCTGCATCAAGTGCATCAATTACTTCAAAAATCTCGCTGAATTCAGAATAACACATATGTGTATGAATTTGTGTTGTTGGTTTTACAGATGCTGAAGAGATACGGAATGCTCTTGTAGCAGCATCAAAATATGCTGGCCATTTTAATTGATCAAGTGGCAATCCTTCACGTAATGCAGGCTCATCTACTTGGATAATCGTTACATTGCTCTCTTCTAATGCTAGCACTTCTTTCTCTAATGCTAACGCAATCTGTTCTTGTACAGTAAAGCGCGGTAATTCTTCATGAACAAATGACCAATTTAAAATTGTGACAGGTCCTGTTAACATACCTTTCACTGGACGATCTGTTAAAGATTGTGCATACACGATTTCTTTTACTGTCATTGGTTCACTCCAAGACACATCACCAACAATTAGTGGTGGTTTCACACAACGAGAACCATATGATTGTACCCAACCGAATTCTGTAACAGCAAACCCATTTAATTTCTCTCCAAAGAATTCAACCATGTCTGTACGTTCAAATTCCCCATGAACTAATACATCAATATCAAGGTCTTCTTGGATTTGAATCCATTTCTTTGTTTCTGTTTGAATAAATGCTTCATATTGTTCATTTGTGATTTCGCCTTTACGCCATTTTGTACGTGTGCTTTTTACTTCAGCAGTCTGAGGTAAGCTTCCAATTGTTGTTGTCGGAAGTAATGGCAATTGTAAATCTTCTTGTTGTAATTGAATACGTTCTGCAAATGGTAGTGCACGTTTTACTTCATCTTTGCTTAAATTAGCTAATTCTTCCGCTACACTTTCATTTTGGCGGTAAGGAGAATTACTTAATGCTTCGTGTGCTTTCTTGCTCTCTTGAAGTTCTGCTTTAATTGCTTCTTCTCCCTCATTAGCACCTTTCGTGATTGTTGTAATTTCTGCTAGTTTTTGATCTGCAAAGCTAAGTCCATCTAAAATAATTGGATCAATCTTCTGTTCACTTTCTTTTGTTACAGGCACATGTAATAAAGAACTAGATGGTTGTAAAATAATTGTTTCTGCTTTTGTTGCCTCTTCAATCTTACGCACTAAATCAAATGTTTTTGTAAGGTCTGCACGCCATACATTTCGTCCATTAACAACACCAGCAGCAAGTACTTTATCTTGTGGGAAGCCGATTTTTTCGATTAAAGGGAAATAATCTCCATGGATAAAGTCTAAACCGATACCATCAACTGGAAGTTTAATTACTTTGTCATAATGTTGTACCGTTTCAAAGTATGTTTGTAAAAGTAATTTTGCATTTGGTGTTGCTTGTTTAATTTGTGTGTACACTTCTTCAACTAATGAAATCTCATTTACAGTTAAATTCGTTCCCAAAATTGGCTCATCAATTTGAATCCACTCTGCACCAGCTTCAACTAGTTCATTGATTACTTGTGTGTACAGTGGAATAAAGGATTGAACGATTTCGTTTAATTGATTGTCGTCATATCCTTTAGCTAACTTTACGAATGTAACAGGACCAACTAATACTGGTTTACCTTTAATACCTAATTCTTCTTTTGCTTCATTAAAATAACGTAATGCGCGGTTTTCTACTAATGATGGCGTCACATCATTTAATTCAGGCACAATATAATGATAATTTGTATTGAACCATTTTGTCATTTCAGCAGCAACAGCTTCTTTGTTACCACGAGCAATGGCGAAATACGTATCAATTGCAGTAGGATCTAATTGTTGGAAACGTTTTGGAATGACTCCAAAAGAGATAGCAGTATCTAATACGTGATCATAAAAAGAGAAATCATTTACAGGAATCCATTCAACACCAATGTCTTTTTGTTTCTGTAAATTAGCTAAACGTAATTTCTTTGTTTGGGAAAATAGAGACTCTTCAGTAATACTTTTGCTCCAATAAGATTCTAGTGCGCTCTTCCATTCGCGGTATGCACCTATACGTGGGTATCCTAAGTTTGAACTGATATAATTTGTCATTGTCATCGTACACTCCTTTAGTTTGTTTGAACTTGTTCACTTATTTTTTGAATATATTGCGTTAATTCTGTTGTAATTTGATAATGCATAAATGGCGTAATAAGATAAATACCATTAAAATAATTGATTGCTGTTTGAATGAGTTCTTTGGATATTTCTATTCCTTCTCTTATTGCATCATGGCGATTAGTTTGTGCTTGCATTCTTGCTCTTACCTCATCGGATAAACGCATACCAGGTACTTCATGGTGAAGGAATTCTGCATTTTTGTGTGAAACAAGTGGCATAATCCCAATAAAAATCGGTTGTTTGATATGCTTTGTTTCGCGATATAGCTTTACAATTTGTTCGTGATGGAAAATAGGTTGTGTAAGGAAATAATCTGCTCCGTGTTCCACTTTCTTCTCCATTCGTTTAACAGCCTTTTCTAAATTTGCAACATTTGGATTAAATGCAGCTGCAACTTTAAAGTCAGTCTTCTTTCGTAGAGAGGAACCAGAGAAGGAAATTCCTTCATTGCATTGTTTCATTAAACGGATTAACTCAAATGATGTCGCATCAAATACAGAAGAAGCGCCAGGGAACCCTCCAATTCTTGTTGGATCACCAGTAATTGCTAGAACATTATGAAATCCTAATGTATGTAAACCCATAAGGTGCGCTTGTAATCCTATTAAGTTGCGATCACGACACGTTAGATGAATAAGTGGCTCTACAGGTACATCTAGTTCTTTCATTTTTATTGCCATTGCTAAATTACTAATTCTAGGTGTTGCTAGTGAATTGTCTGCTAATGTAATAGCATCTACACCTGCATTTCCTAATTGCTTGACACCTTCAAGAAAATCGTCAATCTCTAGATGTTTAGGAGGATCTAACTCTACAATGACAGTAGGTCTTTCTTTTACTTTATCAAGTAGAGATGGTTGTGTTTGACTTGGTGGGTTTTCCTTTTTTGTGATGATAATGGGTTGATCCACAATTTTCTTTGATGTGATTGGTTCTAACCCTTCAATACCTTCTTTTAATGCACGAATGTGGTCAGGTGTTGTGCCACAGCAACCGCCAATAAGCCGTACACCTTGATCACGAAAACTTTTTGCGCATTTTCTGAAATAGTCTGTATGTTTACTATAAACAAGCTTTCCATTCTCATATGCTGGTAAACTAGCATTAGGAAAAGCAGATAAGTATGCTTTTTCTAATAATGGAATAGGTGTTAATGATTCAATCATGTGATGTGGACCTAATCGGCAGTTAATTCCAACAACATCTGCGCCTAATTGTTCTAGTTCTAGAAAGGCATCGTGTAACAATGTCCCATTCTCTAATACACCAGGCTCATGCATAGTAACATTTGTAATAATCGGTAAAGATGTTTCTTGACGAACAATTTGTAATACGGTAGATAATTCTTCAAGGTCATAATATGTTTCTAACAAGATGCCATCGACACCTTCTAATAACAATGAAAAAAGTTGTTCTTTAAAACTACGAACAATATCCTTTTGGGAAGAGATTAGCTTCTGAACGCCACGAATACCTCCAATTGTCCCTAATACGAATGTATCTTTATTAGCCGCTTGTTTTGCTAATTGTACTGCTTTCACATTTATTTCATGAACCTGATCTTCAAGACCATATCTTGCTAGCTTGATATAATTCGCACTATATGTATTTGTTTGAATAATATCTGCACCTGCATTAATGTATGAATGATGTACTTGTAAGACTTCATCAGGTTTGGTTAAATTAAATGCTTCAAAGCAATGATCGACACCATGTGCATAAAGTAATGTACCAATTGCCCCATCAGCGATGAGAATTTGATCGTGTAAAGCATTGCGTAAGTCCTTCATTTCACTCACCTCTTTTCGATTATAGTTTGTGGTCATGCATATGCATCAACATTCAATAATATTACCTCTTATCCATTGATTCATTTGTTCTTAAAAGATTGAGTCATTGCATATCCATCCGTTTTTTCTTAGATAACCAAAAAGACCCTTCATCATGAAAGATGAAGGGTCTAGTACGCAATGACGTTCCTCATCTTTCAAGCATATGCTTGCTGGAATTAGCACCTTGTCTAATTAGACGGTTGCTGAGGTATCGTAGGGCCAGTCCCTCCACCTCTCTTGATAAGAGAAAATATTTAATTTATTGAACGGATGACAATATATTACATTATAAAAAAAATTAAATCAAGGGGTTTTAACAAAAAAACTTGAAAAAATTACCTTGATTTCAAACTATCTTGAAATATTCCGTGTTACATGGTATGATTGAAAATGATTCTCATTACTAGGAGGGATAGCTTTGGAATTAAAACAATTAATCATGGAGCGTCGTTCTATTTCAATATACGAAAATAAAGAAGTATCGACAGAGTTAATCAAAGAATTGCTTAATGTTGCTGTATGGGTACCAAATCATAAAATGACAGAACCGTGGCGTTTTGTATTTGTGACAGGGGAGTCAAAACGCAAATTAGCTGAAATTAATCGTCAAGTAGCAAAAGAAAAAGCAAAAACAACAGATCCTGTCGAGTTAGAGAAGATTGGAGAGACAGGCTTTCAAAAAATTATGCAAGTACCGTTGATTGTTTTTGTTATCAATGAATTGAATCCAATCGAAAAACTTATTGAAGAAGATTATGCATCAGCAAGTTGTTTAATACAGAACTTTAGTTTATTAGCATGGGAAGAAGGAATGAGTGTATTTTGGAAAACGGGTAAATTAACGTTTTGCGAGGAAACGAGTGAACTTATTGGGGTAAAGGATAATGAGAAGGTAATTGGTTTATTACAAGTAGGTTATCCAGCGAAAAAGCAAAATCCAATTCCGAGAATCAAAGCAACAGATCGAATAACTGAATTAAATTAGAAAAAATTACGTCTGCCAATAGACGTAATTTTTTTTATGTGAAATGGTAATAAAAAAAGCCGGTGAAATTACTTCACCGACAACAAGAAAAAGGGGCTATCATTTTGTGAGAAAGCAATCTTCGCAGTATTGCTTAATTTGGAACACTTTAACTATATCAAATAAATGAAAAGTAGTTGTTAAATCTAGGTAAAGAAAGTGTAAAGTTTTTCCTCTTATGATAGAGAAAAAGGTATACTAGAATTACTAATTTACAAGGGAGTGACGTTAATGGGTAATTCTATTTCAATCTGTATTACAAGTGATGTGCATGGTTATCTAGTGCCAACTAATTATCGAGATGATCAAAAAGAAAATATAGGTTTAGCAAAACTCACAACAGTAATCAATAGAATCAAAAATAAACAACCGACATTACTTATTGACAATGGTGATTTTCTTCAAGGAAGTCCATTTACGTATTACTTTGCTAAATATTATGAGCATTTGCCTAGTCCCATCATTGATGTGTATAACTACTTACAATATGATGCAGTAATTTTAGGTAATCATGAATTTAATTATGGATTAGATTACTTACAAAAATGTATGAAACACAGTCAATTTCCTTGGTTGTCATCCAATATATTAAACAAAGATACAGAAAAACCATATTTTGGTGTTCCGTATGTCATAAAAATGATAGAAGGAAGAAAAATTGCGATTATCGGTGTCACTACACACTATATTCCTAATTGGGAAGATCCGAAACATATCGAAAAACTCTTATTTGAAGATGCAGTTAAAGCAACTAAAAAATGGGTGAACTATGTCAAAAATAAAGAAAGTCCTGATGTGATCATTGTTAGTTATCATGGAGGATTAGAGAAAGATCCCGATACAGGAGCAGAAACAGAGTTGCTTACAGGGGAAAATCAAGGCTATCAAATTTGTGAAGAAATAGCTGATATAGATGTTCTTATTACTGGCCATCAGCATCGAAAGTTAATCGCAACAATTCATAATAAGACAGTGATTCAAACAGGAAGTAAGGGGAGTGCACTTGGCGAAATTAAGATGGAGTGGGATAAAGCGAATAACCTATTAATAAATTGTGCTATTCATGAATTGGATGAGTGTGTGGAAGAAAATAAAGACATTATGCATCTGTTGTCAAAAAATGAAAGGAAAGTGCAAGAATGGTTGGATAAGCCAATTGCTTTGGTAGAAGGGGAAATGACAATTACAAATCCATTTCAAGCAAGGATAGAAGAACACCCATTTATTGAATATGTGAATACACTACAGATGCAAGTAGCGAATGTTTCTATTTCTTGCACAGCGTTATTTGACAATGAGTCCAAAGGGTTCCCACAACATATTACGATGCGTGACATTGTATCTAATTATATTTATCCAAATACATTAAAAGTGCTACGATTACTAGGACAAGATATAAAAGATGCCTTGGAAAAATCCGCAAGTTATTTTGCTATAGAGAATGGAGAGCTTACAATCAACCCTAGTTTTCATACACCAAAACCTCAACACTACAATTATGATATGTGGGAAGGGATTGAGTATGAATTAGATATTACTAGACCGATAGGAGAAAGAGTGGCAAAGTTAGAGAAAAATGGCCGTTCATTGAATTTAACAGAAACCTATGATGTAGTTATGAATAATTACCGGGCAAGTGGTGGTGGAAATTATTCTATGTTTCAAAATAAAGAAATAGTGAAAGATATACCTATAGATATGACGGTATTAATTGCAGATAATCTATTAAATCGTAAAAAAATTAAAGCTAGTGTCAATAATAATTTCAAAGTTAGATTTACAGATAAATAGTAATTAGTAAAAAAATAGTGGTAAATATTACGTGTAGATGTATAAAACTCACTATGTTGCACCATAATGACAAATGTGACAAGCCTTTGTAACATCGTAATTGTTTGTTACAGACTCTTAATCTCACTGTAACCACAAGGGGTATTTTCATATGTTATATTGGTCCTTGTCAACACGAAAGGAGGCAACATGGATGAGAAAGTTTTTATTGTCCACTGTATTTATTACTGGTAGTTTATTAGCTTTTACACCAGTATCCGCTGCAGAGTATGAAGTAGAGAAAGGTGACACATTGTGGGACATCGCTGAACAAAACCAAACAACTGTTGCTAAATTAAGAGAGATGAACAACTTAGAAACAGACACAATTGTACCTACACAATTAATAACTATAGATAAAGAGATTACGTATGTTGTTAAAAAAGGAGATTCTTTAAGTGAAATTGCAGTAGCTCATGGAGTAACTGTTGATGACATAAAAGAATGGAACAACTTAGAAACCAATTTAATTATTATAGGTGAAAAATTAACATTAAAAGAAGTAGATAAAGAAGCAACGGAAAATCAGAAAGCTACAACAAAAGAGGAAACTGTAGAAACACCTGAGGCTTCAAATCCTGTACAAGCAGCAACTGTAAAAACAGATGCAACACCGAAGCAAGAAGAACCAGAAAAAGAAACAGAAGGTAAGCAAACCATTACTGTTTCTGCAACAGCGTATACTGCAAAGTGTGAAGGATGCTCAGGTATCACTGCAACTGGTGTGAACCTATTAGAAAATCCAAACATGAAAGTAATCGCTGTAGATCCAAGTGTCATTCCATTAGGTTCTAGAGTATATGTAGAAGGATATGGAGAAGCAATTGCAGCTGACACAGGTGGAGCGATTAAAGGAAACAAAATCGATATTCACGTCCCAACAAAAGAAGATGCATATAATTGGGGAAGAAAAGAAGTTGCAGTAACAATTTTAGATTAATAATTGTAAGCGAAGAGAGTAACAAATTCATTGTTGCTCTCTTTTTTTGTTACGTTTCTAAACGGACGCTTTCGCTTTTGATCCATCCAGCTCAAGCGTCCATCGACTAGGCAACTTCACAAAGCGCCCTACGATAAGTCATCATCGATTCGCAAG
>NZ_JBHSDV010000001.1:236485-557601 GCF_042651725.1 Gracilibacillus marinus
CAAGCTCATCGTGATTCCTTTATCTCCGTTGCTTCGTTCCAGTTGCTACGTCGATAGGCAGGACGCTTTCGCTTTTGATCCATCCAGCTCAAGCGTCCATCGACTAGGCAACTTCACAAAGCGCCCTACGATAAGTCATCATCGATTCGCAAGCTCATCGTGATTCCTTTATCTCCGTTGCTTCGTTCCAGTTGCTACGTCGATAGGCAGGACGCTTTCGCTTTTGATCCATCCAGCTCAAGCGTCCAGAAACTAGGAGACTTCACGAATCAACCATCAATAAGTCATCATCGATTCGTCCCTCATCGTGATTCCTTTATTTCCGTTGCTTCGTTCCAGTCGCTACGTTTCTAAACGGACGCTTTCGCTTTTGATCCACATTGTGGGCATGTGTTATGGATTGCGTCGTATTCATGACTACAGTTCGAGCATGTCCTTTTTGTCATATGAAGTTCACGATAATAATGATGGTGAATTGTAATGACATCTAACATCTCTTCTTTTAAACGAATGAGATAACTTAGGCCGAACAATATCATAGCAAAAGAGACGCCGCTAACAGAAAATAAGATGAACTCCCAAAAGTCACCATGTAAGATTCCGGTCAGTATACTTACAATAACAAGAGTAATGCCAGTTCCTATAAGCATTTTCGCCACATATATTCTCCTTTCTGATAAGCATTAAAAAATTCATTGTTGCTATTTAAAGTAGTATCTATTATAATTTTAACAACGTTGTTATTAGAGTATCATATTTTGGTAACGATTACAATATACTGGGAGTGTTTACGATGAAGAAAAAGTATGTTCTTGTTGGTACAGGCGGTCGCGCAGAGTTTTTTTATCGTGCAATGGTACGTGATTTTCAAGAGACTTGTGATTTAATCGCATTTTGTGATTCTAATCAAACTAGGCTAAATTATGCAAATAAGTTACTGCAAGAAAAATATGGTGTAGAACCTATTCGTACATTTCTTGCAAGTCAATTTGATGAGATGATTGACACAGTAAAACCAGATATTGTCATTGTTACATCAATCGATCGAACGCATCACCTATATATTATTAGAGCATTAGAACTTGGTTGTGATGTCATAACAGAGAAGCCGATGACAGTTGACGCAGAAAAAACGCAAGCAATTATAGATGCAATTGAACGGACTGGAAGGGAAGTTCGAGTAACATTTAATTATAGATATGCACCTCATAATACAAAAATTCGCGAATTGATTCGAGATGGTGTAATTGGAGATGTCAATTCTGTTCATTTTGAATGGGCATTAGATACGCAACATGGTGCAGATTATTTTAGAAGATGGCATCGAGATAAACGGAATAGCGGTGGGCTGCTCGTACATAAATCTACCCATCATTTTGATTTGGTCAATTTCTGGTTAGATTCCATTCCGGAAACAGTGTATGCAACAGGTGGATTACGTTTTTATGGGAAAGAAAATGCGGAACGAAGAGGTGTGACACAATTTTACCAACGTGCACATGGTAGCGAATTGGCAAAAGGCGACCCATTTGCGATTGATTTAGAAGCAAATGAACATCTAAAATCCATGTACCTTGATGCAGAGAAAGAAGATGGTTATCAACGTGATCAAAGTGTTTTTGGTGATGGAATCAGTATTGAGGATACATTGGGTGTAGTTGTCACATATAAAAATAAGGCAATATTGACCTATTCATTGAATGCATATTTGCCTTGGGAAGGATTCCAAATCGCATTTAATGGAACGAAAGGAAGAATAGAAGTTCAAGTTCGCGAACAATCTTATATTAATTCAGGCGGGAAGAAAGAGGAAGAAGGTAAATTAAAAGAAAAGGTATTGCGTGTCTTACCTATGTTCGGAGAGCCTTATGAAGTAGAGGTAGAAGAGAAAGAGGGCGGACATGGCGGTGGAGATCCTGTTTTGTTAAATGATCTGTTTGGTGTACCTGAAGAGGACGAATTTGATCGAGCAGCATCACACATTGATGGAGCCATTTCGATTTTAACAGGAATAGCAGGAAATCTATCATTACAAACAGGGCAAGCAGTTAAAGTGAGTGACTTAGTAGACTTGAAAAAATAACAAAATAAAAATAGCTAGCATTCCATAACAGAATAGGAGCTAGCTATTTTTATTTTGTTCGATTTATACGTAAAATAGTATTATTCATCTATTTCAATTGTTTCACTATCTCCATATTGGCTTGCATTGCTAATGCCGAGCATACTAAAACTAGCAATCAATAACAGAAATAGCATTACTAATAATTTCCGCAATGTGTAGCCCTCCTAATTTGTCAAATCGATTTATATTTTATATGATTATCCAATAAATAGCTATATAAAATTTGTAGAAAAATTGTGGAAAAAGAGGTGTACTTTACATGCAGGTAGAATTTGAATTAGCAGAAATCAAACGTGTCACACCAATTGGTGAAGGTGCACGTGTTTGTATCGATTTCATTGACCAATTATCACCAACAGAGGGTGTCCTTGTCGGCAACACAGGGCATGGGTACTTTTTTGTTTTGGCAGAAAATAGACAAACAGACACCTATCCTAAAAGACCTTTTCGGGTCAATGCGGGAGCGATTCATCACTACATTGTCACAGATGAAGACAAAACGAATTATTTACAAGAGATACAACCAGGTAATCACATTCCAGTCTTTTGTGAAGACGGAACATATAGAAAAATTCCAGTAGGACGTGTAAAAATAGAGAAACGACCATTTGTCCGGGTAGAAGCTAAAGTAAATGATCACAATATCTCTGTTACGATGCAAGAAGCAGATAGTGTACATATTCTTGGTGAAAATATGGAAGAAAAACAAGTGATTCAACTAAAAGAAGGTGACAAAGTATACGTGAAATTGGACCAAGCGGGTCGTCATCTAGGAGAAAAAATTCAAGAAGAAATTGTGGAAAAGTAAATGAACTATTTTAAATAGAATCCTAATTTAATACACTAGTATAATGAAATATAGTACAAATATTCAGATAATTTATGTAAAAATGATTGACAAATGAATACAATCCATACTATGATAGTAGCAACATCATAAAAAAAGGCTATGAAGAAGAAGAGTAACTTATTGAAACACAAAAGAGAGCTGGTGGTTGGTGTGAACCAGTGTGAGAAGATAAGTGAATGGGCTTCTGAGCTTCCAATCTGAACGTAGAATACTAGTAGGAATTGGCGAGAGACTCACTCGTTACAATCGAGGAACGTTAAAACAATATACTTGTTTGACGTGATTAGTGAATTGTAGTTGATACAATTAATGAAGGTGGTACCACGGGTTTCCTCGTCCTTTTAGGATGCGGAGGCCCGTTTTGTTTTTATTTTTAAAATGTAAAAATAGCGTAAATATTTACTTCAATGAGAAGGATTAGTAAGTATATGTAATGTATATAAGAGAGTTAGGGGTGGTGGAATCCTAGCATACAACATATAAAGAATGGACCTTCGAGAGTGCTTTGGAAATCGTAGTATAAAGCAACGTCTCATCTACGTTACAAGATGAAAAAGTGGAAGTATGTCGTCATACTTCAAGTAGTGGTGGCACCGCGGTCGAATCTAACCGTCCCTATATATATGTAAAAGTATATATAGGGACTTTTTGTATAAAAAATCTTAAAAAAATAGCACATTAATATAATTTCGATAGTAAAAGAAGAAAGGGAGTAGATACGATGGTGAATTATATAAGTAAGACAATGAATGGAGACACGGTTACACCAATTTCGATATTCAATAGAGTAAAAGGTAAGAAGAAATTCTTGTTAGAAAGTTCAGGAAATCATGGAGAAAAAGGACGCTTTTCTTTTATTGGATTAAATCCATATAAAGAAATCATCGGTACAGCATCCAAGACAAAAATTATTCATCATGTAAAGAACAGGGAAGAAGAAGTAGACGAATTACCATTAGAAGTAGTGAAAGCACATATTCCAAATGTACAGTTACCATTACCATATGCTTTTTATGGTGGAGCAATAGGTTATATTGGCTATGATGCAATTAGGCAATATGAAGAAATCGGGCAATTATTACAAGACGAAATTGACATGCCTGATGTGCACATGCTTTTTTATCAAGAAGTACTTGTATTTGATCATGTGAAACAGACCGTTACATTAATTGTGATTGATTTAGATGGCACAAGGACAGAACAGGTATTACAAGAAAGGTTAGAACAATTAATGGAAGAGGTATCTATTCCAGAGCCACTCAGTGAAGAAGTAACATTACAAGTTGATTTTACACCATCACTTAAGAAAGAAAGGTTTCTTGAGATGGTAGAAAAAGCAAAGCAGCACATTATAGATGGAGATATTTTTCAAGTTGTATTATCACAACGAATGAAAGCGACATTTAGTCAAGACCCATTTCAATTTTATCGTAAATTACGTGTAGCAAATCCATCACCATATATGTATTTTATTGATTTTGATGAGTATATCGTACTTGGGGCGTCACCAGAGAGTCTTATTAAAACAACTGGAAAGCATGTCATTACAAATCCGATTGCAGGTACGAGACCAAGAGGGAAAACAGTTAAAGAAGATGTCGCTTTAGAACATGATTTGTTAGCAGATGATAAAGAATTAGCGGAGCATAAGATGCTTGTTGACTTAAGTCGAAATGATTTGGGACGCGTATGCGAAATTGGATCTATCACCATTCCAAAATATATGACAATTGAACGTTATCAACATGTCATGCACATTGTTTCAGAAGTACATGGTGAATTAACGGATGCGTATAGCGGATTAGATGCACTTGTCTCTACATTGCCTGCAGGTACTGTATCTGGTGCACCGAAGATTCGTGCAATGCAAATTATCAATGAATTAGAAGATAAGAAGCGCGGAGTATACGCAGGTGCGGTTGGTTATATCAATATGAATGGTGATTTGGATTTAGCGTTAGCGATTCGTACAATGGTGATTAAAGCGAATCAAGCATATGTGCAAGCAGGTGCCGGGATTGTCTATGATTCCAATCCTGAATCAGAATATCAAGAAACATTGAACAAGGCAAAATCATTATTGGAGGTCACAAAAAAATGATTTTATTAATTGATAATTACGATTCATTTACCTATAACTTATTTCAATATATATCTGAATTAGGAAAAGAAGTGCAAGTAGTTAGAAATAACAAAATCACTTTAAGTGAAATTGAGGAATTACAACCTGAAGCGATTATCTTATCACCAGGTCCTGGAACACCAACAGAAGCGGGTATATGTATCGATGTTGTCCAGCATTTAGCAACGAAATTTCCGATTTTAGGTATTTGTTTAGGCCATCAATCAATTGGAGAAGCATTTGGTGCAAGAGTGATTCATGCAGGAAAGGTTAAACACGGGAAGACGTCTATGATCAGACATAATAATGATGAGATTTTTAGTTATTTGGAGCAACCATTAGAGGTCATGCGATACCACTCATTGGTCATTGAGCGTGAAACAATTCCAGATGAGTTAATTATAACCGCAACTGCAATGGATGACGGAGAAATTATGGCAGTCAAACACACGTATTTACCAGTGTATGGATTGCAATTCCACCCAGAATCCATTGGAACAGGTAAAGGAAAACAATTATTAAACAACTTTTTTAAAGCGATAAGAAAGGAGCAAAAAATATGAAGGAATATTTAAAGAAAGTAATGAACAATGAGAATTTAACATTGCACGAGATGGAGGAAGCAACAAAACTAATTCTTTCAGAAGAAACAAGTGATGTGTTAGTCGGAGCGTTCCTAGCAACTTTAAAGGCAAAAGGAGAAACGGTTGATGAGATTACTGGATTAGTAAATGTGTTATTAGAAAATTCTCCACTTGCGATTCCAGATGAATTGACAGACGCAATGGATAACTGCGGTACAGGTGGGGACGGATCCCAAAGTTTTAATGTAAGCACAACTTCTGCCTTTGTGATTGCGGGTGCAGGAATTACTGTCGCGAAGCATGGGAACAGAAGTATATCAAGTAAAACAGGTAGTGCGGACGTATTAGAACATTTAGGTGTTCCACTAGAATTTACAAGACCGGAAACATATGAAATACTAAAAGAAAACGGCATTGCATTTTTGTTCGCGCCGAATGTGCATCCAGCAATGAAGCGTGCGATGAAGGTCAGAAGAGAAATTGGTGTGCCAACGATATTCAATATCATCGGTCCATTAACCAACCCAGTTAAATTATCTTCGCAATTAGTCGGGACATATCGTCGAGATACATTAGAAACAATGGCGAGTGTGTTACACAAACTAGGTCGCAAGCGCGCACTAATTATTAATGGCGCAGGTTATATGGATGAAGCTTCTTTAGCAGGAGAGAATCATTTAGTGTTACTTGACCGTGGAGAAATTATTCGTTTTACATTAACGCCTGAGGAAGTGAATTTGCCAATTGTCACAAATGAAGAAATAAAAGGTGGCGATGCAAAAGAAAATGCAGGGATATTACGAGCGGTATTAGAAGGAAAAGAAGGTCCGCATCGTGACACGGTATTGCTTAATGCAGGACTCGGCATTTTTGCTAACGGAAAAGCACGAACAGTGCAAGAAGGTATTGAATTAGCAAGAGAGTCAATTGATTCTAAGAAGGCGTTAGAAAAATTAGAAAATCTAATCACAATCAGTAATCGTATGAAGCAAGGAGTATAATATGACTACAATATTAGATAAGATTATTGCGGAAAAGAAAAAAGAAGTAGCAAAGTTAAAAGAAACGTATCAATCTGGTTCGATTCAAGCAAAACGTGTACATCACTCATTGTATGAGACATGTATGCAATCAAATAGAATGAATATTATTGCTGAGATGAAGCGAGCATCCCCATCCAAAGGAGTCATTAATGATGGTGTGGAACCAGCTGAGCAAGGCGCGCTATATGAAAAAAGTGGAGCTAGTGCGATTTCTGTCTTAACAGATCAGCCATTTTTCAAAGGGACGATAGAAGATATGCTTGCAGTAAGAGAGGTAGTAGATATTCCTTTGTTGAATAAAGATTTTATCATAGATGAAGTTCAAATTGACAGAGCTTATGACGCTGGTGCAAATCTGATTTTATTAATCGCTGCTGCATTACCTGAATCTAGATTACAGGCATTATATAATTATGCAACAAATAAAGGATTAGAGATTTTATTCGAAGTGCATAATGAAGAGGAATTAGAAGTAGCAAAAAGAATTGGTGCTAAGATCATCGGTGTAAACAATCGTGATTTAAAGACATTTGAAGTAGACTTAGCAGTAACAGAACGCTTGGCAAAATTAATTGATTCAACAACTACACTATTAGTAAGTGAAAGTGGGATAAAGGTGAAAGAAGATGTCGAGCGTGTAGCACGTGCAGGAGCAAGGGCAATCTTAGTAGGTGAAACAATGATGCGCTCTAGAGATGTGAAAAGTACGTTTGATGATTTACGCATTCTGTTAGGAGAGTAATGTAATGGTAAAAGTAAAAATATGTGGATTAATGGACACACTTTCCGTTTTAACAGCGGTGGATGCAGGTGCGGACTTTATTGGATTGGTATTTGCCAAAAGTAAGCGAAGAATTACACTAGAGAAAGCAAAAGAATTGGCATCTATCATTCCATCAAATATTAAAAAAGTTGGCGTGTTCGTAAATGAAAAAAAAGAAGTGATAGAAGAAATAGCAGAAGAAGTAGGGTTAGATTATATCCAATTACATGGAGATGAGACTCCAGATTTTTGTGCACAATTGTCTCTACCTATCATTAAGGCTTTTTCGGTAGCAAGTGTGGAAGACGTGGAAAAAGTAAAAGGTTATCCATGTGATTATTATTTGCTTGATAGCCCTCACGGTAAATACAGAGGTGGTAATGGTACGACATTTGATTGGTCATTAGTAAAAAATCAAGCATTCCTTAAAGACAAAATGATTTTAGCAGGTGGGCTTACTGTAGAGAATGTAGCAGAAGCGATTAATGAAGTGAAACCAATTGGAGTAGACGTATCAAGTGGTGTAGAAACAAACGGTGTAAAAGACACAGATAAAATACGAGCATTTTTATTAGCTGCAAAGAAAGGTGAGACAAATGGGAAAATATAACGCTCCAAATCAAACGGGACATTTTGGTGATTTTGGTGGACGCTTTGTCCCTGAAACATTAATGCCAGCAGTGTTAGAGTTAGAAAAAGCTTATAAAGAAGCAATTGCGGATCAAGCATTTTTAGATGAATTTGATTATTATTTAAAAGAATATGTAGGAAGAGAAACGCCATTATACTATGCGGAGCGTTTTTCAAAAAAATTAGGTGGTCCAAAAATTTATTTAAAGCGTGAAGACTTAAATCATACTGGTGCGCACAAAATAAATAATGCACTAGGGCAAGCATTACTTACATTACGTATGGGCAAAAAGAAAGTGGTTGCTGAAACTGGAGCGGGTCAGCACGGTGTGGCAACAGCAACAGTTTGTGCATTACTTGGATTAGAGTGTGTGATTTTTATGGGTAAAGAAGATGTGCGTCGCCAGAAATTGAATGTATTTAGAATGGAATTACTTGGCGCACGTGTAGAGAGCGTGGATCAAGGTAGTGGAACATTAAAAGATGCTGTAAATGAGGCGTTACGTTATTGGGTAAGTAATGTAGAAGATACGCATTATATTATCGGTTCTGTAGTTGGTCCACACCCATTTCCGCAAATTGTTCGAGATTTCCAAAGTATGATTGGTACAGAAACGAAAAAACAATTGCGTGATAAAGAAAATAGACTACCAGATGCAGTTGTTGCATGTATTGGTGGAGGAAGTAACTCAATGGGGATGTTCTATCCATTCATTGAAGATGATGATGTGAAATTATATGGTGTGGAAGCAGGTGGTGCTGGAGTAGATACAGACAAACATGCGGTAACACTATCCTATGGTAAAAAAGGAATTCTCCATGGTACGATGACCTATTTACTTCAAGATGATCATGGACAAATTCAAGAAGCACATTCTATTTCAGCAGGTTTAGATTACCCTGGAGTAGGACCTGAACATAGTCACTTAAGAGATATCGGGCGTGTGAATTATGTGCATATTACAGATGAAGAAGCATTAGAAGGACTGCAAGAATTATCACGAACAGAAGGTATTATACCGGCACTTGAAAGTTCACATGCTATTGCATATGCTGCAAAGCTTGCGAAAGAAATGTCAGAAGATGAAGTGATGGTTGTCTGCTTATCAGGCCGTGGCGATAAAGATGTGGAAACAGTTCGTGCTGCACTTGGGGGTGAAATAAATGGGTAAACATAAAATTGCACAAGCATTCCAAACAGTAGAAGAAAGAGGGCATAAAGCATTTGTTCCATATATCATGGCAGGTGATGGCGGATTAGATCAGCTTGATGACCAGCTTACATTTTTAGAAGAAGCAGGGGCGACAGTTGTAGAATTAGGGATAGCTTTTTCTGATCCTGTCGCAGATGGACCGACAATCCAAGAAGCAGGACTTCGTGCATTAGAAAATGGTGTGACTTTACGTAAAGTATTAGCAACATTAAAAGAATCAAAGTCTGAACGGAATATTCCAATTGTACTAATGACATATATTAATCCAATTCATGCATTTGGTGTAGAACAATTTGCAGAAGCTTGTGATGAAGCAGGTGTAGATGGATTAATTATTCCAGATGTGCCTTTAGAAGAAGAAACATTATTGACACCACATTTAGAAAAGTATGATATTGCATTAATTCGGCTTGCAGCATTAACAAGTACAAAAGATCGTCTAACAGAAATTGCGAAGCGAACAGAAGGATTTCTATATGCTGTTACAGTAACAGGGACAACTGGAGCTAGAACATCCTTTAAAGAAAATTTAAGTGAACATTTGCAAGCATTAAAAGCCCAATGTAATGTGCCTGTTTTAGCAGGGTTTGGTGTTTCTACGCCAGAACATGTACAGAATCTAACGGCATATTGTGATGGAGTAGTTGTTGGTAGTAGAATAGTAGATTTATTGCATAAAGGAGACCGTGAGACAATTAAAGAATTAATTGCAGCGGCAAAAGGGTAAAGAATATCTGTATTTTGGATGAATATACGGTAAAAAGTAAAAATGCAAGTTGGATTTGTGTAATCAATCCCAACTTGCATTTTTTAGTGATAAATACGCTTAGTTGATGCGCTCCAGTCACTACGTTTCTTAACGGGCGATGTCGCTTTAGTTCATCCAGCTCCATCGCCCAGAAACTAGGTGACTTCGTAAACCGCCCTACGATAAGTCATCATCGGTTCGTACCTCACCGTGATTCCTTTATCTCAGTTGGTTTACTCCAGTCACTACGTTTCTTAACGGGCGATGTCGCTTTAGTTCATCCAGCTCAAGTGACCAAAAACTAGGAGACTTCACTAATCAACTATCAATAAGTCATCATCGATTCGCAAGCTCATCGTGATTCCTTTATTTCTGTTGATTCGCTCCAGTCTCTACGTTTTTAATCGGTCACTTTCGCTTTAGTTGTATAATCCTGCGATTTCTTTTTGTAGTTTTGTGTCTGCTACGTATTCGTCGTACGTCATTTCTTTGTCGATTACTTTTGATGGTGTAATTTCGATTAGACGATTGGCGATACTATTGATGAACTGATGATCGTGTGATGTGAATAGAATAGAACCTTTGAAATTCATTAGCCCATTATTCACAGATGTAATGGACTCTAAGTCTAAGTGGTTTGTTGGTTCATCTAACACAAGTACGTTTGAATTACTTAACATCATTTTAGATAGCATACAACGAACTTTTTCTCCACCGGATAAGACACTTGCTTTTTTCAACGCTTCTTCTCCAGAGAACAACATACGACCTAAGAAGCCGCGTAAGAATGTTTCTGTTTGGTCTTCTGGTGAGAATTGGCGTAACCATTCTACTAATGTTAAATCACTACCCTCGAAGAACTTCGAATTATCTTTAGGGAAGTAGGATTGAGATGTGGTGACACCCCATGTAAATGTTCCTTCATCAGGCTCCATTTCTCCCATTAAAATATCAAATAAAACAGATTTCGCTAACTCATTACGACCAACGAAAGCTACTTTGTCATTTGGATTTAAAATGAAGCTCACATTATCAAGTACTTTCACGCCATCAATGGTTTTAGAAATACCTTCTACGCGTAATAAATCATTTCCGATCTCGCGTCCTGGAGTAAATGCAACATATGGATAACGACGAGATGATGGTTTAATATCATCTAGAGTAATATTTTCTAACATTTTTTTACGAGATGTTGCTTGTTTGGATTTAGATGCATTTGCACTAAATCGCGCAATAAAGTTTTGTAATTCTTTCATTTTTTCTTCTTTTTTCTTATTTTGGTCTTTAGCCATTTGTAATGCTAATTGACTGGACTCATACCAAAAGTCATAGTTTCCGACAAATAGCTCAATCTTACCGTAATCCACGTCCGCGATGTGTGTACACACTTTGTTTAAGAAGTGACGGTCGTGAGAAACGACAATAACAGTATTTTCAAAGTTGATAAGAAATTCTTCTAACCATTGAATTGCTTGAATATCCAAGTGGTTTGTAGGCTCATCTAATAATAGAATATCAGGATTACCAAATAAGGCTTGTGCAAGCAATACTTTTACTTTCTCAGAACCAGTTAATTCAGCCATTTTCTTTGTATGGAGATCTTCACCGATTCCAAGACCTTTTAGAAGGATAGCGGCATCTGATTCTGCTTCCCAACCGTTCATCTCAGCAAATTCACCTTCTAATTCAGCTGCGCGCATGCCGTCTTCTTCTGTAAAATCTGCTTTCATATAGATTGCATCTTTTTCTTTCATTACTTTATAAAGTTGGGCGTGACCCATAATAACTGTTTCTAATACTTCATATTCCTCAAATGCGAAGTGGTCCTGCTTTAACACAGCTAATCGTTCGTCTTTCCCTAATGACACGTGACCAGTTTGTGGCTCGATTTCACCAGATAAAACCTTTAAGAATGTCGATTTACCAGCACCATTTGCACCGATTAAACCATAGCAATTTCCTGCATTGAATTTAATATTAACGTCTTCGAACAACTTTTTATCACCAAAACGTAAACTTACATTTGTCGCTTGTAACATATATACACAATTCCTCCATTATCTAATATAATGCAAGCTTATGTTATTTAACGTAAGAAGTCAATTTTTCCTTCCTATATTATGCTATAATTGAAGCGATTAAATTGTGATGAAGGGGTATATGAAGTGACATTACAACAATTAAAATATGTAATTGAAGTGGCAAAGAACAGGTCCATTAGCAAAGCGGCTCAACACTTGTTCATTAGTCAACCGAGTTTATCTAATGCGATAAAAGAATTGGAAACAGAATTAGGCATTATTATATTTACTAGAACAAATCGCGGGATTCATATTACGCCAGAAGGATCAGAATTCTTAGGATATGCGCGCCAAGTCATTGAACAAGCAGAATTGCTAGAGAATAGGTATCAAACAACATCCTCCCAACATCATTTTGCTGTATCGTCCCAGCATTACGCGTTTGCTGTTAGTGCATTTGTAAGATTATTAAAAGATTATCAAACGACAGAATATGAATTTACCTTTCGAGAAACAAAAACATACGAAATTATTGAAGATGTAAAAAATTTGCGGAGTGAAATTGGTATTCTTTACTTAAATGATTTCAATCAACATGTTATCTCTAAGTTTTTGCGTGAAGGGAATCTTATTTTTCATCATTTATTTGAAGCGAAGCCACATGTGTTTATAAGCGCTACAAACCCTTTAGCAAAAAAAGATTGTGTCACATTACAGGATTTACGAGAATACCCATACTTATCTTATGAACAAGGAGAATATAATTCTTTCTATTTTTCAGAAGAGATACTTAGTACATTGTCTCGACCGAAAAATATTCATGTGAGTGATCGTGCCACTTTGTTTAACTTACTTATTGGTTTAAATGGATATACCATTTCTACTGGTATTTTAAGTAAAGAATTAAATGGAGATAATATTATTTCTATTCCATTAAGGGTAAATGAGCAACTGGAAGTAGGATATATTACACATAAAAATGTCACCAGAAGTCCGATGGCGAATATATATATTGATTATTTAAAAGAAACGGTAGCTTTGGAGCGGAATCAGCTATAGGAAAAAACTATAGCAAATGATAGGTTTTTCGCTTTACATAATTAACCAGACACCATGCTAAAATATGTATATACAACTTGTACAAAGGGAGAGACAAGCATGGCAATTGCAGTGAAAGCAGGAAAACGAGTAGTTACACCGTTTCGTTATGATAATGTGGGGAGTTTTCTACGTCCAGAACAGTTAAAACAAGCGCGTGCAGACTACAATGAAGGAAGAATTAGTGCGGAAGATTTAAAGAAAGTAGAAGACCAATCCATTGAAGCATTAGTAAAGAAACAAAAAGAAGTCGGACTACAAGTGATTACAGATGGTGAATTCCGTCGTTCGTGGTGGCACCTTGATTTTATGTGGGGCCTAAATGGTGTGGAAAAAGAGAAGAGTAGTCAAGGATATAAGTTTAACGGAGAAGAAACAAGAGCAGAGACTGCTAGATTAACAGGGAAAATAAGTGGAGAAAATCATCCATTTGTAGATGATTTTGCTTTTGTGCAACAATTTGCTACAGAAGATGTAATTGCGAGACAGACGATACCTGCTCCAGCTCAATTTCTAGCAGAGTTGCAACGACCTGAGAATATTGCGAAAACAGAAGAAATTTATCCAAATATAGATGATTTAGTGACAGATATTGCGAAAGCGTATCAAACAGTTATTAAAGATTTGTATGCAAAAGGGTGTAGAAGCGTGCAATTAGATGATTGTACATGGGGAATGCTTGTGGATCCTAAATACTGGGCAAGTCGTCATACAGGTGGAGATGTAAAGCAAATTGGTGAATTATATGTAAATGTGAATAATGCGGCGATTGCAAATTTACCAGAAGACTTAGTTGTGACAACACACGTATGTCGGGGTAACTATCACTCAACATGGGCATCATCTGGTGGGTATGACCCAATTGCAGAGATCTTATTTGCAAAAGAAAATGTATCTGCATACTACTTAGAATACGATACAGAACGCTCAGGTGGTTTTGAGCCACTAGCGCATGTTAGTGAGAATAAATTTGTTGTATTAGGATTGTTCTCATCAAAAACTGGCGAATTAGAGGATAAAGAAGCAATTAAGAAGCGTATCGAAGAAGCTTCTAAGTTTGTTTCACTACATCGCTTATGTATTAGCCCACAATGTGGATTTGCATCTACAGAAGAGGGAAATATTCTAACTGAAGAACAACAGTGGAAGAAACTACAATTGATTAAAGAAATTGCAGATGAAGTGTGGAATTAAATATAGCATGCTGTGTAAGTGCAAGAGATTAGGATAAAAGAATTCTTTCATTATAAAAATCCAAACGATTCGAAGTTATTTACCGAGAGTCGTTTGGATTTTATATGTATTAGAAGAAAAAAACAATTTGGTTATTTGGAGAATTTATGTGTGCTATGCACTCGCTCCGGCTTGTCCGTTTCTCTTTCCGTGGGTTTTTCCCGTAGTAGTGGAAAGGGAAGTTGGCAAGCCGGAGTGGAGTATACACACATAAATCATCTCATAATTACTGTTTACAATAGTGTTATATCACTCTTTTACTACGAAACAATACATATGGCATCAATCGTGTTTTGGGTGAAGAACAATATTTGTACCCTAACCTCTTTTTGGTATTTTGATAAATGTTTTTTTCACTTATGTGTTTTATAATGAAAAAAATAGGAAGATTCAGACAGGGGTGAAATAGTCATGATAAAAAATAATTCCAATTCATATGGTTTTCGATTAAAGGGAGCACATCAAGAAAGAGTGGCAGGATTACATGCTATAGGTAGAGAAGTACAAACAGAATTAAGTTATCGCTGGGATGGGATGAGACGTGCTGGAGAAAATGGTAGAGTCGTATTTCAATATACACTAAATGGAAAAGGTGCGATTCGAATAGGAAATCATGTCACGACACTAACGAAAGGACAAGCATTCCTTGTCCAATTCCCAAGTGATCATTGTTACTATTTGCCTGACGATTCGAATGAGTGGGAATTTATTTATATCTCCGTATATGGTACTGAAGCAACGCGTTTTTATGAACATATGCAGCAAAGTGTCGGGAATATTATTTCTATGCCAACAAACGCAAAACCAATCAGACATATTTATCGAGTATTAGAAAAGTTAGAAACAGTAGGTGTGTATAATAGCTATGAGGCTTCTAGCTATGCCTATTCGTTTTTAATGGAAGTGATGCAATACTTTGAATATGAGCAACAAACAAATGTAAAAATACCTATCCCCATCCAAGAAGCGATTTCGTTTATTGAAAAAAATTACGATCAAGATATTGGTTTAGAGGATATTGTGGAAGTATCCCAATTATCTAAATATCACTTTACACGCTTGTTTACGAAGTATACTAATCAAACCCCAATCCAATATGTAACAAAAATAAGAATGCAACAAGCAATCGAACTACTAAAACAAAAAGAATTATCTATTGAGGAGATTGCTATAGCAGTTGGATATACGAATGCTAATTATTTTAGTAAAGTGTTTAAACAACTACTTCATATTACACCATCTAAATACCGAAATAACGACTCTTTCATGCCTGTTGATCAATTAATTATCGATTGAAAGAGCAATATATTACTCTTTTTAAAAATATTTACGATTGTAATGGCTTACATAGCGATATATCATAGTGAGTATAAAAGCAATATACTATTATAAATGGAGGTATCGCATATGTCTAAAATTACTTTTTTAGGAGCAGGTAGTACGGTTTTTGCAAAAAATGTCCTTGGGGATTGTATGTCAGTCGAAGCATTACAAGATTTTGAGTTTGCATTATTTGATATTGATCAGGAACGTTTACAGGATTCAGAAATGATGTTAAATAATTTAAAAAATAGTATGAATTCAACAGTAACAGTAAAAGCATATCAAGATCGCAAAGAAGCGTTACGTGGTGCGAAGTATGTAATCAATGCAATTCAAGTAGGTGGATATGATCCATGTACGATTACAGATTTTGAAGTACCGAAAAAATATGGTTTGCGTCAAACAATAGCAGATACATTAGGGATTGGTGGAATCTTCCGTAACTTAAGAACGATTCCTGTTATGCAAGAATTCGCACGTGACATGAAAGAAGTTTGTCCTGATGCATGGTTTTTAAATTATACCAATCCGATGGCTGTATTAACAAATGTGATGTTAAAAGAAGGAATTAAAACAGTAGGGTTATGTCATAGTGTACAAGTATGTGCAGATCACTTATTAGATGCATTAGAAATGCCGAAAGATAACATTCAGTGGAAAATTGCGGGAATTAATCATATGGCATGGTTACTAGAGATTACTCGTAATGGTAAAGATATTTATCCAGAAATTAAAGAAAAAGCAAAAGAAAAACAAAAAGAAAAACATGATGATATGGTTCGTTTTGAATTAATGGATAAATTCGGCTACTATGTCACAGAATCATCTGAGCATAATGCAGAATATCACCCATACTTTATTAAAAGTAACTATCCAGAACTAATTGAGAAGTACAATATTCCTTTAGATGAATATCCACGCCGTTGTGTGAATCAAATTGAAGGATGGAAAAAAATGCGTGATGATTTAGTTCATGATGTGAATCTGTCACATGAGCGTTCACACGAGTATGGTTCCTATATTATTGAAGCGATGGAGACAAATATACCGTTTAAAATTGGTGGGAATGTGTTGAATACTGGTAGATTAATCTCGAATTTACCAGAGAATGCTGTAGTAGAAGTACCATGTCTAGTAGATGCTAGCGGCATTACACCGACATATGTTGGAGATTTACCAGAGCAATTAGCAGCATTAAATCGCACAAATATAAATACGCAACTTCTAACAGTTGAAGCAGCATTAACAAAGAAGAAAGAAAAAATTTACCAAGCTGCAATGCTTGATCCACATACAGCAGCAGAGTTATCTCTAGATGATATCATTTCATTATGTGATGACTTGATTGAAGCACATGGAGATTGGTTACCAACTTACGAATAAGAAGAGACAAGTACGAATTGTCATGAGATAGTTATAACGATAGAAGACCTTTATTGATAAACTCAGTAAAGGTCTTTTTTTGTTATAGTAATAGTTTAGTAAATAAACAAAGTAAATTTTCAAATAACTATAAAAAACTGTTGAAAGCGCTTTATGTATATGTTAAGATTACATCAAGAAAAGTTTACTAAATAATTAATAAAATTTAGTAAATGCGAGGAAGGGACATACTATGGTGACAATAAAGGAAATTGCGATAAAGTCCAATGTTTCTCCTGCAACAGTGTCACGTGTATTGAATAATGATATATCTTTATCAGTTGCAGAAGAAACGAGACAACGAATATTAGATGTTGCTAAGACATTGAATTACAAAACAGTAAGAGTGAGAAAGCAACAAGCACCAAACCCAAAATCGGGTTATCGAGTCGGCCTTTTTCTGTGCCAGTCATTGGAAGAGGAATTGAATGATCCGTATTTTCTGTCGATTAGACAAGGTGTAGAAACACAGTGTAAAGAATATGGTATTGAAACAACAGAGATGTATCGTATTCATAACTTTCAAGCATCACATTTAAGTGAAGGATTAGACGGATTAATTGTAGTAGGTAAAGTAGAATTAGATTTAGTAAATAAATTAAAAAAGAAAGTGGATCATATCGTGTATGTGGATTACGCTCCAGATGAAGGAGTATTTGATTCTGTCGTGATAGATTTTGAAAAAGCGACAAACCAAGCATTGGATCATTTAATGAACTTGGGTTATGAGAAAATTGGCTACATTGGTGGAGAACAAGCAGCGCATGGTCCGACAAAAGAAAAAAGGTTATTTGAAGATGAAAGGTATAAAGTATTTCATCAAAGAATGGAAAACGAAGGGAAATTAACTCAAGAACATACCTTTATTGGAGAGTTCACGATGACAGATGGATATCGAATGATGAAGCAATCCATCGACAAAGGAAATTTGCCTGATGCGTATTTTATTGCAAGTGATCCAATGGCAATCGGTGCATTACGAGCACTTCAAGAGAACGATATAAAAGTACCAGAGGATGTAGCAATCATGAGTTTTGATGATATCGAAATGGCGAAATTCGCTAGTTGCCCATTATCAACAATACATGTACCTACAAAAGAAATGGGAATATCTGCAGTAAAGTTATTGATGGATCGCTTAAAAGGACGAGAACTACCGGTTAAAGTGACCTTACCAACGAAGATTGTAAAAAGAGAAAGTTGTGGCTGGGATAGAAACTAAAGTAATCATTTGAAAGGGGTGATAGAATTCAAGGAGTTAATAAAGAAGTATAAGTAAATCGTCCTAGATAGGTTTTTGGCGGAACGCATCTAGGACGAAATCAACACTCTAGTTGTTAGAGCATAGATAATTCTAGTATAGAAGAATAGAAAGCTCCTAGCAACTAAGAACATGAATTTAAATAAGAAAAGGGGTAAAAACATGTCCAAATTATTACAAGCATTTTTAGTAACAGTAATGATCGCAGGTGTACTTATTGGATGTTCTTCTAATGATGAAAATGGAAACGATAACAATGGTGATAGTGTCACATTATCTTTATATTCAACAGTGACAAATGAAGCAGATAAAACAGCGATGGAAGATATGATTGCAAAGTTTGAAGAAGCAAACCCTGATATTAAAATAGATGCTAATTTTCCGGCGGGAGAGTATGAAAGTCAATTACGTGTAAAAATGGCTGCAAATGATATGCCAGACTTATTCGATACACACGGATGGGCACAAAATCGATACGGTGAATATACAATGGATTTGAAAGATATGGATTGGGTAGAAAATTTAGATCCAGCATTAGAGCAAATTTTTAAAGATGAAAGTGGAAAAGTATATGCATATCCAATTAATCAAGCAAAAGATGGATTAACATACAACAAAAATGTACTGGATGAGTATGGTATTACTCCACCAGAGACTTTTGATGAATTTATGGAAGCATTAGAAACAATTAAAGCAGAAAGTAATGGAGAAGTAACACCATTATGGTTTGGTGGGTCTGACTATGGTGCATTCGGTCAATTCTTTGATCAATTCGCAACACCGTTATTAATTACACATCCTGAACATGACTACAGTGAAGCGTTACTTGATGGAACATTTGACTGGGAAGCATACACATTCTTACCAGAGAAATTACTAGAAATGCAAGAAAAAGATTTAATTAATGAAGATGCGTTAACAGCACAAGGTCACCAAAGTGATTCCTTATTAGCACAAGGGAAAATTGCCTTTTTGATGGGAACAACACCAGTAAACGCAGTGAAAGAATTAAATCCAGATGCAGAATTAGGTGTCATGCCAGTTCCAGCAATTCATGAAGGTGGAAAGCAAAGCTGGATTGGTGGAGAAAGACATACATTTGCAATATGGAAAGATACAAAACATCCAGAAGAAACGAAGAAATTTATTGAATTTTTAGCACAACCAGAAAATGTACAAGCACTAGCAGAAGGTACATCACTTCCAACAGGTTTAACAAATGCATCTGCAGATATTTATTATCAAACATATTATGATGAGTATTCAGATGTAGTTGTAGAGCCGTATTTTGATCGTGTATTCTTACCAAGTGGCATGTGGGAACCAATGGGAACAGCAGGTCAAGAGTTATTATCAGGTGCACTTACTCCTGAAGGCGTATCAGAGAAAATGGCAACAGAATACAACCGTTTATTAGAACAAAAAGGTTCAGAATAATACTTGGATAACGAGTAGGAGTGAGGGATAATCACTCCTACTACTTTATCACAGTGTTATCGTCCGTAATACCTTTGCGCGAATAATGTACGGAATTTCGCCTGAGGTAAACGGACGCTAACATTCCTGATACGTTTTACCGAGTAACAAGTGGAGTAAACAAACTCCTACTGATTACAGTCACACGTTACACGAATAGGAGTGATTTTAAAAATGAGCTTAAGAAAAAAATCTAAAATAGAAACCAATTCTTCTTTATGGTGGATGTATGTACCTGCTTTTATATTCGTTGGATTCTTTATCGTATATCCATTCTTAGATGGTATTCGCATCTCCTTTACAAATTGGAATGGTTTTTCACAAAATTACGATTTTGTAGGGTTACAACAATATAGCCGAATGCTAACAGATCCAGATACATGGCTCGTAGTTAGAAATACGTTATTATTTGGTCTAGGTAGTACGATTTTTCAAAATGTAGTCGGTTTAACGTATGCGCTATTATTAAATCAAAGCATTAAATTTAAAGCGATTACAAGAACGATTGTTTATTTACCTGTTATTATTAGTCCGTTAATTATGGGGTATATTTGGTATTTCTTCTTTGCCTACCAAGATGGTGCATTGAACGATATCTTAATGGCGCTCGGTATGGATAAAATTAATGCATTAGGTAATCCTGATTTAAATATTTGGATCATTGTATTTGTAAATACGTTCCAATATGTAGGGATTGCAATGATTATTTATTTAGCTGGTTTACAAAGTATATCAAAAGATTTCTATGAGGCAGCAGATATTGATGGAGCAACACCGTTTCAACAATTTAAAAATATTACATTGCCACTTATTATGCCATCTGTAACGATTAATATGGTAATTAATATTATTGGTGGTCTAAAATTATTTGATGTCATAATCTCCTTAACAGGTGGGGGACCTGGTAATGCATCACAATCCATGTCGACATTTATGTATACATTATATTTCTCTCGTCAAGATGCGGGATATGCAGCAACACAAGGTGTACTCATGATGGTAATTATTCTTGTTCTAAGCTTAGCAGCACTAGTCTACTTTAGACGTCAGGAGGTTGAAGCATAATGGATTATACTTCTAAAAAGAAAAAATATACATTGTCAATCATTGCGATTATTATCTCTGTGTTTCATATTATGCCATTCTATATACTGATGACTACGGCACTCAAACCAAAAGGTGATTTCAGTTCAAAATGGCAATTTCCTCAAGAAGTGTATTGGGCCAATTTCTCAGAGGCATGGGAACGAGCAAATCTCGGTAATGCATTATGGAATACAACAATCATTACATTTTTTGCAGCAATCCTGTTAATCGTAATTGGATCACTAGCGGCATATCCACTAGCTAGGAGACAAACGAAATTAAACAAATTTGTGTTTATGTTTTTTGTTTCAATTATGGTAATTCCGCCACTAGCAGCATTAGTTCCGTTATATCAATTAGTTGTAAATATCGGATTAATGAATACAAGAACGGTAGCGGTGTTAAATAATGTTGCATCATTTATTCCATTAACTATCTTTTTGTATGCTGGATTCATTCGTTCTACGATTCCAAAATCATTGGAAGAAGCGGCAAGAATTGATGGGGCGAGTACAATGGGGATTTTCTTCCGAATTGTTTTCCCATTATTAAAGCCAGTTACTGCATCGATTCTAATCATCTCTTGTGTGTTTATATGGAATGACTATCAATTTGCGATTTTCTTCTTACAAGATGAATCTGTGAAAACAATGACAGTAGCACTATCTGGATTCTTTGGTGAAAATGCAAATAACCTAAACCTAGTAGCATCCGCAGCCTTTATCGCAATGTTACCAATGGTTGTCCTTTTCTTATTCTTACAAAAATACTTCATCAAAGGACTAGCATCAGGATCAGTAAAAGGATAAATCAAAAGCAAAAGCGCCCGTTTAGAAACGTAGTGGGTATACGCACACGAATCATTTCACACAATACTTAAGTATAGTAGTGTTGTATCATCCCTTTATGTTCCAAACTCAAGTCGTTCATTCTAACTATAAAAAAAAGATACCACTAAAATTTTTTTAAAAAAATAATGGTATCTTTTTTTAGTATACAGAAAGATATGTGGCTCAATTTGCAGGACTTAATTTAAAAACAGAGATTATGCTAATTTCTTCTTATGGCTTGGTATGTGTGAAGATTTGTTAAGCATAGGCTGTGCAATTGTTTTTCGGAAGAATTGAACAAATGGCCCAGTGCAAAATGCGAGAATGATTGTTGCAAAACCAACTGTTGCTCCGAATGTAAATCCAATAGCTACACTAATTATATCAAGACTAACTCTAGCTACAGGGAATGAAATCTTTTGATGAGATATCTTTTCTACAACAAAACCAAGCGCATCATATGGAGCCATTCCTAAATTAGGTGTAATATAAAGAGCAACTCCTAAACTTGCAAGTACGACAGCTAAGAGAATTAACACAATACGTATAGCTAGAATAGGCATATCATCAAATAAAGATTGATAACAAAAAACTAAAAAATCAGATATAAAGCCAATACCAACCATATTAATTAATGTTCCTAATCCGATAGAAGATTTATAGTATAGAAAAACAAATCCGAGTAATACGATATTAAAGAGTAACTGATAAAGGCCGAATGAGATTGGTAATACACTGCTTATACCGAGATTTAACGTAGTAAATGGATCTGTACCAAACTCTGTGATCCTAAGTAATGCAACTGCAATACCAATGAACAAATTACCGATAACCACCATCGTGATTTTTTTTACTAAATTATTTTGCACCATTCATTCCCTCATTTCTTTGTATAGTTAATATGTTGGGAGCGAATACATAATACTGAAGCAGATGTCGCTCTTCCTAATAATTGATAAGGCATACAGAAGCATTATATCTAATTTCATGATAAATAGATAGGTGTATGTGTTAGATAGAGAAGGCAAATTGTTAGTAGTTGAGTATATATAAATTTGTAATAAAAAAAGGAGAAGGGTTGACACACAAAAGTATTTCTTGTATATTTATACCCATAGGGGTAATCGACGCTGTTTGAAATCCAAAACTAAATATTTTTTTAAATAAATTTATACCCAGATAGGTATAGGAGGTAATGAAATGAATAACATTCAAACAAATATGGTCTTAGACGCAAAAGGATTAGCTTGTCCAATGCCAATTGTGAAAACAAAGAAAGCAATACAAGAATTAGAAGCAGGGCAAGTAATAGAAGTACAAGCAACTGACAAAGGTTCTAAAGCAGATTTGGCAGCATGGGCGAAAAGTTCAGGACATCATTATTTGGGGACATTAGAAGAAGGAGAAGTGCTCAAACATTATTTACGCAAAGCAACAGATGAAGAGACTGTTGAGAAGAAGCATCCACATACTGTGTCAAATGAAGGATTAGCAGAACTTATGAATTCTGGTGGAGACTTTACTATTTTAGATGTAAGAGAAGAAGCAGAATATGCATTTGGCCATATTCATGGTGCAATTTCCATTCCTTTAGGAGAACTAGAGGACAGAATAAATGAGATAAATAAAGATAAAGATGTATATGTTGTATGCCGAACAGGAAGTAGAAGTGACCTTGCAGCACAAAAGTTACAAGAACAAGGTTTTCAACATGTGAAGAATGTACTGCCGGGTATGAGTGAATGGCAATTTGATATCGAAAAAAATGATTAATAAAGAAAACAAAGTGGAAAATAGAATAATAAGGATAAACTTTATACAATAGGAGGTATAAAGTAGAATGACTGTGAAGAAAATGACCGCAACAGAAATGACTAGAAAGATATTTGACAAACAATCATTGTTTATTCTTGATGTACGTACAGAAGATGCATATCGTGATTGGAAAGTTGAAGGCGTAAATTTTGAATATTTAAATATCCCTTACTTTGATTTGTTAGATGGTGTAGAAGATATTCTAGACCATCTTCCACAAGATAAAGAAGTAGTAGTAGTATGTGCCAAAGAAGGTTCATCTGTGATGGTAGCAGAGATGCTTTCTGAAGCCGGGAAAGACGTTTCCTATTTAGAGGGTGGTATGAAAGCATGGAGTGAACACCTTGAACCAGTGAAGATTGGGGACCTACAAGGTGGTGGCGAGTTATACCAATTTGTTCGTATTGGAAAAGGGTGTCTTTCCTATATGCTTGTATCAAATGGAGAAGCTGCAATTATTGATGCAACAAGAATGACAGAAGTATTTGCACGATTCGCAGATGAAAAAGGTGTGGAAATCAAACATGTTTTTGATACACACTTACATGCCGATCATATCTCAGGTGGGCGAAATATTGCAGAAAAAACAAATGCGACTTATTGGTTACCACCAAAAGATGCGGAAGAAGTTACATTTGCTTATCAACCATTAGAAGATGGAAGCAAAGTAACAATAGGAAACGCGACAATAGATATTATGGCGTTATATACACCAGGTCATACAATTGGTTCTACATCCTTTGTTATAGATCAAAAATATCTATTATCTGGTGATATCTTGTTTATTGACTCGATTGGTCGCCCAGATTTGGCAGGGAAAGCAGAAGATTGGGTAAAAGATTTAAGAGAAAGCTTATATATAAGATATAAAGAGTTATCTGAAGCACTCATTGTGTTACCAGCACATTTTATGATTGTAGCGGAATTGAATGAAGATGGCTCTGTTGCAGCAAGACTAGGAACCCTTTTTGAGGAAAATCACGGATTGAATGTGAAGGATGAAGAGATATTTAGAAAAATGGTAACAGAGAATTTACCGCCACAACCAAATGCGTATCAACAAATTCGTGAAACAAATATGGGTAAAATCACCCCTTTGGAGGAAGAACAACGAGAAATGGAAATTGGTCCAAACCGTTGTGCTGTAAGATAAGTAACTAATTTAAATTGGATAAAATAAAAGGAGATGTTTTATAAATGGAATCAAATAAAGTATTAGATGCAAAAGGATTAGCTTGCCCAATGCCAATTGTGAAAACAAAAAAGGAAATGGCAACATTGCAAGTGGGAGAAGTATTAGAAGTACACGCAACAGATAAAGGGTCTAAAAGTGATTTAACTGCATGGGCAAAATCAGGTGGACACGAAATGCTGAAAGATGTAGAAGAGAACGGTGTATTCAAGTTTTGGATTAAAAAAGCAAAATAAGGAATATTTTTATAGAGACGAAAACAAAGTAATAGGGGTAAGATGACAATTCAGTCAAGCTTATCCCTTATTATCCTTGCTTATGTTGTAGTCTCTTTTTTTCATGAAAGAAGAGGAGGGGTTTCTTTGGGTGGTTGGGTACTTGGACCATTTGTTATAAAAGCAGATATACTGTATATGCTAATAAGTATCGTTATAGGGCTTATAGTATTTAGTAGTGTTAGTCCTTTTCAAAAAACACAAAAGAAAGTTTTGATAGATATCGTAACAACCCAATTATTCCAATTGGTTATTGCAATAATAATAGGAAAAATAGTGTTACATCTGTCCTTATTTGTGGAAGATCCCATTGCTGTTTTAGCATATCCGGGTGATGGAAATGCCCTGTATATTGGAACGATGCTTGTCATACTATATAATGGATGGAAATATCAACGTACAAATCAATCATGGACACTCACCTTATATACTTGGTCAGTCGTATTATTGACTTCATTGTTCACCTTTTATTTCTTACAAATGACAATAGGAAATCATCCGCAATGGTTAGAATTACTTGTTTCATTTGTTTTGTTATTAGGTATGATTATAAGTACAGGGAAAGTGCCATTATCTATCGTTACATATAGTAGTTTAATCCTATGGCTGTTCTTACAAATCATCTTTTATTTCTTTGTGAATCTAACTTTCTATTATTACTCACCATCCATTATATTTTATAGTTCACTAATGCTGTTGCTTATTGCTATGTATGTGATGGAAAAAAAGAAAGGAATGTAAATAGATGAAAAAATGGCTCATCTCGATTGTATTACTAGGCATGCTTGGTTATGCGGTCGTTTCTTTCTATACGAAGGAAAAGGAAGCATATCCGTATCAAATAGATGAAATAGTCAATGAGGATGAACAAGTAGGTTTAGAAATAGGAGAAGTAGCACCAGATTTTGAATTGCAAACATTAAATGGAGAATTTGTGAAATTATCAGATTATCGTGGAAAGACTGTGATGCTTAATTTTTGGGCAACATGGTGTCCACCATGCAGAGCGGAAATGCCTGATATGGAAAAATTCTATCAAGATACAGATATTGAAATATTAGCAATTAACCTGGTAGATTCAGAGTCAAGCATGGACCAGATCACATCATTTGTAGAAGAATATCAATTGACTTTCCCTATTTTATTAGATAATGGCAATAAAGCATCTGAGATGTATCGCATTCGACCAATTCCAACTTCTTTATTTATTGACACAAATGGTATCATACAATATCAAGTTTATGGGCCATTAAATTATGAATTGATGGTAAGAGAATATGAGAGAACAAGGCAATAAATTCCGAACAGAGAAATGTTCGGTTTTTTTGTTGTCTTTTACATATATGTCCGACAAAAATTATTAGAAAAAAGGATATTGACATTTTAAATAAACAGGAGTAGATTATACAGTGTTCTAATGATGGTGAGCACTTGTGTGTCAAGAAATTAGATGTAACAGATAATTATATATCGCCTTTAATCGCTGAGTCATGATTGAGCGGGGGAACCACTTATTTGGGGTGAATCTTACTTTTGTAAGAAGGGATACTCTCTATTCCTAATCCGACAGCTAACCTCGTAAGCGTTCATTTGGAGAGAAGGGTCTCGTTAAAGAAAAGACCATTCGTGTTTGTGATGGTCTTTTTTGTGTTCTTATACAAGTTATTTACATGAAAGAAGGCAGAAGTAATGAAAAAGCAATTCGTTGTTATTGGGTTAGGGAGTTTTGGTAGTACAGTTTGTCGAGAATTGCATGAGCTAGGACATGAGATACTAGCAATTGACCATAATAAAGATAAAGTGGCTCAAATAATGAGAGGCTGCTCACATGCGGTGGTTGCAGATGCGATTGACGAAGAAGCACTAAAATCATTTGGGATAAGAAATTTTGATCAAGCAATTATTGCAATTGGCGACAATATACAATCTAGTATATTGTGTACATTAATATTAAAAGAGATGGGTGTGCGAAAAGTGTGGGTAAAAGCTCAGACAGCACAGCATCATAAATTATTAGAAAAGATTGGGGCAGATCGCATTATACACCCAGAAGAAGAAATGGGAATTCGCATTGCAACACAACTACATTCAGATAAAGTGATAGATTATATTGAATTATCAGAGGATTATAGCATTATTGAATTAAGTACACCGAAAAAGATAGCACATAAAAAAATCCGTGATCTATATGTAAGGGAACGCTATAGTTGTACATTACTTGGCGTGAAAAACAATCATTCTTTAAATCTTTCACCTTCATCAGATGACAAAATAGAAGAAGGAGACATCCTTATAGTGATGGGGAGTAACCAAGATTTAAAGAAATTTGAAGAAAAAGGTCTATAGGAAAAGGGGAACGAATATGTACCGATGGTTGAAGTTGGATTATCTAAGACCAGCGCAATTAATTGTCTTATTTTATGTTGGTGCAACACTTATTTCTGTATGTCTATTGAGCTTACCATTTGCTCTTAAAGAAGGCGTGCATTGGAGTTTTGTAGATGTGTTATTTACAGCAGTAAGTGCAATTAGTGTGACTGGTCTGTCTGTTATTTCTACTGTAGACACATTTAGTACCGCGGGAATTTTTATTCTAATGTTTATTCTACAATTTGGTGGCATTGGAATTATGACATTAGGGACATTCTTTTGGCTTATGATTGGGAAAAAAATCGGCTTAAGAGAGCGACAACTAATCAGTACAGATCAAAATCAAACACATATGTCTGGATTAGTTCGATTAATGAAGCAAATCTTAACACTAATCATTACAATAGAACTCATCGGAGCACTTGTTTTAGGAACGTATTTCTTAAAATATTTTGATACATGGCAAGAGGCCTACTTACAAGGTTTATTTGCATCAGTAAGTGCAACAACAAATGCAGGATTCGATATTACTGGTCAATCCTTAATTCCTTTTGCACAAGATTATTTTGTTCAAACAATTAATATTATCTTGCTTACATTAGGAGCGATTGGATTCCCGGTATTAATTGAGGTGAAAGAGTTTTTAAAGAAAAGACAAACATCTATTCCGTTTCGTTTTAGCTTATACACTAAATTAACGTCAGTTACGTTTTTCTCTTTAATGTTTGGTGGAGCTTTACTTATCTTTTTACTAGAACTACCACACTTTTTTGCTGATAAAGCTTGGCATGAGTCCTTATTCTATAGCTTGTTTCAATCATCAACGACTAGAAATGGTGGACTTGCAACAATGGATGTGAGCGAATTTACCATACCAACACTATTAGTTATTTGCCTACTTATGTTTATCGGTGCATCGCCTAGTTCTGTAGGTGGAGGGATTCGGACAACGACATTTGCTGTAATTGTATTGTTAATCATCGCATTTGCACGTGGTCAGAAATCAATTAAAGTCTTTAAACGAGAGATTGATGAAGAAGATGTTCGAAAATCTGTTGTCGTCACATTTTTAGCGATGTTTATTTGTTTTGTTGCATTTATTATTTTAACAGCTACGGAACCTTTTTCGTTTATGCAAATTGCATTCGAAATTAGCTCAGCATTTGGAACAACTGGATTATCCATGGGGATTACAAGCGATCTGAGTACGGTTGGTAAGATTGTCATTATCGCATTAATGTTTATTGGAAGAATCGGAATCTTATCATTTATTTTCTTGTTTCATATAAAAGAAAAGGATACACATTACCGTTATCCGAAAGAGCGGATTATTGTTGGATAATGATGTTCAAAAAACACATTAACTTGAATGAGTTCTTGAAATCCTTGTTTAATAATTGGTGCTGAAACTATGCATGTTTAATTTTCTGAATTAAATGGTCGTATATTTGACGTTCATATGAAAAACACGAGTAATGCGTAAGAGTATAAAAGATAAGATGAGTGTCCGTTCCACGGTATAACTTAACTTCTAACTTCTTAGTAAAATAAAATAGTGGTAACTTTATGGGTTCAGTACAAAAAAGAAAAACAAGAAGCTGTTTTTTCAATCGAGAGGATTAATCAAGCCATCTGAGAAGTCATTGACTGCTAAAGAGGTTAAGGAATTAGAGCAACAATTGATAGACGAAAATGCAGTGGTGTTTAAGGCTTATCATGAGAATGAACATGTTGGGAAAATGATATATAAACAAATAAAACGAGGTTGATTTTATGAAAAAAGGACTGTTGATTTTTGGGATAATAGTTTTGCTTATTGTTATGAGTATATATGGATATGTGACATTTAAAAAAGTTTCTTTGAAAAATGATGTAGAAGATTACTTGTTGTTTACTGGTGTAAATGAAGATGATATCGTTATGTTAACTCCTTTGATTGCAAATATAGAAGGGGATAAAAATTTTCAGGTCTCTGTTAGATTCAAAGATGATGAAAATATATATTATTATTATAAAGACACAAAAGAAGATAAAGTTATACTAGAATCTTCTTATCCTTATCAGTTGGAAAGCGATGAATATGAAGATCCAATAGAAGAATAAAAAGAGAGCCCTAGTATTGCTGGGCTCTCTTTTTATTCTTCTATTGGACTTTTCCCCATGTGCTTTTAACAAATTTAAAGCCATTATGTTTTACATATGTCTTATTGCTAAAATCATAGGGTAATATTTTTAAAGGGACTTTCCAAGTTAATCTCCCTGCGTTACCTATTTGGGACGCCGTCTCGTAAGATTTTCCTGCTTTGTAATATGATTTCCATACTAGTTGACTGCAATAAGTATATTTAGAACCTTTTAGTGTTGCTGAAGGAATGTTATAGGATATTTTTTTGCCTTTAAAGTATTTCTTCGCCATTGTAGCAGCTTTTTCTCCTAGTGATGATGAATTAGGACGAATTACTTTTGTTTTTGAGTATCTTTTTCCCCAATCCTTTATTGAAATTGCTAAAGGATAAGGTTCTCCCTTTCTGCCTGAAGTGTGCAATATTGTTTTTGAATCAATTGCAATTCCTACATGACCTGTCACTCCCTTCGCTGATGTTGATTTGGTGATAAAAATATCTCCTGGTTTATAAGTTGCTGCTTCACTCTAATGTGGTAACAAAGTGAATAAGAACGCGATAACTATAACACCTAAAAACATTTTCTTTAAAAATTTTATTCTTTCTCCTCTTTTCTAAAAAATATAATTTAGCTAAGTTCGACAATGTATATTTTACCATTTAGTATAATAATTAGGGAGATTCTTTAAAAATGGATGGAAAGATAAAGTAAAAAGATTCCATTCATTTTGGATGTTAGTCTGTTTATGGTTTCAACGCAGTATTTGTGTATTTGTCAATGGCTTGTCGTGGTAGAGGAACGAAAAGGCGTTGACAAATTGCAATAGTCCTAATCCTCTTGGCATTGTAGAAAATCTCATTTTTCGAGCCGTTGAAGACAGGGGCGATTCAACGTGCTACGTTGGCTAGGTTTGGACGAGAAGCCCAAGGTTTTGCCATGCTCAAGTAGGGCTCGGCGAAAGCTGAAACAGCCCTCGGCAGAGCGCACCTTTACGTAGTAAAGTATAGTGCGCTATACTTTACATGGAAGTAGTCGCCGAAAAACCTGCCTCGAACAGAGTGAAAATAGATGAGTTTTGCCGTCTCTCGTATGGGAAAAATGAAGTCGTATGATTTGAAAGGAATCCAATTTCATAATCAAATTATAGGATAATTGCAGATTTTGTTTTTCTCTTCGGATTAAGCTAAAGTAGAAATATACTAGTCAAAGGAAGGATTGGATAGTTTGAGTAAAACAGTAGTAATCGCAGAAAAGCCTTCTGTAGGAAGAGATATAGCAAGAGTACTTCAATGTACTAAAAAAGCCAATGGATATATGGAAGGTTCACAGTATATCGTTACATGGGCGTTAGGGCATTTGGTTACATTACAGGATCCAGAAAATTATGATGATAAATATAAAACATGGAAATTAGAAGATTTACCAATGCTACCAGAAGATTTGAAATTAGTTGTCATTAAACAGACAGGAAAACAATTTCAGACAGTGAAGACACAATTAATGAGAAAAGATGTAAAAGATATTGTGATTGCGACAGATGCGGGACGTGAGGGGGAACTTGTTGCAAGATGGATACTTGCAAAAGCTCGTGTTCATAAACCTGTACAACGTCTATGGATTTCCTCTGTAACAGATCAAGCAATTAAACAAGGCTTTAAACAATTAAAACCAGGGTATATGTATGAAAATCTGTACCAATCAGCTGTAGCGCGTTCGGAAGCAGATTGGTATGTGGGATTAAATGCTACACGCGCATTAACTACGAAATTTAATGCACAATTAAATTGTGGACGTGTACAAACACCGACTTTAGCAATGATTGCAGCAAGAGAAGAGGAAATTAAACACTTCCAACCAAAGAAATATTACCAATTACAAGCTAAAACAACAAATGGAATCACTTTTCTGTGGAAAAACCATAAAGGAGAGTCTCGTATATTCTCAGAACAAAGCGCGAATGAGTTAAAACGAAAAGTGAGTGCGAATGATTTATCTATAAAGAAAGTCGAAACAAAGCTTAAAAAGCAATTTGCACCGACACTCTATGATTTAACAGACTTACAACGTGATGCAAACAGGATTTTTGGCTTCTCTGGTAAGCAAACACTGTCCATTATGCAAAAGTTATATGAGCAGCATAAAGTATTAACATATCCACGTACGGATTCCAAATATATCTCAACAGATATTGTCCCAACATTAAAAGAACGAGTCTCCAGTTGTGGGATTGGAGAATACGCATTGATTGCGAATCAAATTAAAAGCAAACAAATAAAAGCAAATAAGTCATTTGTGGATGATAAGAAAGTCTCAGATCATCATGCCATCATCCCAACAGAAGAGCCTGTGTACTTGTCTAAATTTACAGACCAAGAAAGAAAAATATATGATTTAGTCATTAAACGATTTTTAGCTGTGTTACTACCACCATACGAATATGAACAAGTGCGAGTGGAGGCAGAAATCAATGGAGAGAAATTATACGCAACAGGTAATCGAATGATTCAACTAGGTTTTAAACAATTGTTTCAAAATGAAGAAAAAGAGAATGTACAAACAATTAGTGGCTTGAAAGACGGAGATGTCATAAAAGGTGCTGTAATAACTTTAGTAAAAGGAGAAACACAGCCACCACAACGCCTTACTGAAGGCACGTTACTTGAAGCAATGGAAAATCCAACGAAATTTCTAGAAAAAGGCGAAGAGAAAGAAAAGCAAACACTGAAACAAACAGGTGGACTAGGAACTGTTGCGACACGAGCAGATATTATCGAGAAATTATTCCATACTTTTTATGTAGAAAAGAAGGGTCAATATTTATATGTTACTTCAAAAGGGAAGCAATTATTAGAGCTTGTACCAGAAGAATTGCGCTCACCAGTATTAACAGCAAAATGGGAAGAACAGCTTGCTCAAATTGCAAGTGGAAAATTGAAGAAAGATGTATTTATTAAAGAAATTAAAACATATACAAAACAAATCGTACACGAGGTTAAGAATACAGAGCAGAAGTTTAAACATGACAATGTGACAGGAACGAAATGTCCGAGTTGTGGGAAATTAATGTTAGAAGTGAATGGGAAAAAGGGACGTATGCTCGTGTGCCAAGATCGAGAATGTGGCGAGCGTAAGCCAATTGCGAAGAAAACAAATGCCCGCTGTCCGAATTGTCACAAACGTATGGAACTTAGAGGACAAGGCGATGCACAGACTTTCTCTTGTAGCTGTGGCTATCGAGAAAAATTATCAAACTTCCAGAAAAGAAAAAATAAGCAAGGTCAAAACAAGGCGACAAAGCGTGATGTGAATAAATATCTTAAGAAACAAGAGGATGACTTTGTAAATACAGCATTAGCAGATGCATTAAAAAAATTGAAAAAATAGGATGAAGGGGGCAACATAGGTTGTAAATTGCTTAAAAAAGTAAACTGTAAATAAATGATGACATTGTTGCAACTTATTTTCATAAACGTTGCTAATGTTAGGGTTGTATTACGAAACAGTTAAAAGTACTCTATTTATGATTTATTCTTTTTCTCACGGGTATTAGTTATCTAACAACATACTAGGAGGAATAGAAAATGAAAAATAAAAAATTAATCACATTAGTAGGAGCATCTATTGTATCATTTGGTTTATTAACAGCATGTGGAGATACAGATGAGGAGATGCCAGCAGAAGATGCACCAATGCAAGAGACACCAGCGACAGATGAAGAAGCTCCAGCTGTAGAAGAGGATAACACAATGGAAGAAGATAACTCAATGGATCAAGACACAGCAGAAGAGGAAATGACAGAGCCAGAAGAAGATAATGGTGAAGTAGAGGAAGATACGGAAATTGAAGGAACAGAAGACAATAGCTAATATTTTTATATAATCTAGAAGAAGAGAAGAACGAACACATTAGGTGTTGGTTGCTTCTCTTTTTTTATTTGAAAACAATAACGTTTAACTGTACAGTTCGGTTATGTTCGAGTATAATTGTCTCGAGGTGATCATATTGGGAAGGTGTATCGAATTGGTGAACTAGCAACAGTTGCGAATGTATCAAAACGCACGATTGATTATTATACGAATTTAGGTTTGTTAGAGTGTGAAAAGAATAGCTCTAATTACAGAGTGTATAACGAAAAGACACTCCAAGATTTACAGTTTATTGAGAAATGCAAAGAATGGAATTTAAGTCTTGCAGAAATCAAAGAAAAAAAACAAGTAATGGATATGAATGAACTGAATTGGGATGACATACTATTACAAAAAGAAGATGTGATTATGAAAATGCATACATTGCAATTGGAATTAGAAGCATTTTATCACGTATTAAATAAATTGGAATCACCAACACAAGTTAATGTGAAAAGCACATTGCATGATAAGTCAACTGAATTAATGCAAACATTGCTGCTTTTTTCCACATAAAAAAATAATAGGAGAGTGAAATTGTTGGACGATATACCACTGAGTTCGATTGTTTTATTAGTTACATTAATTCTGTTGTCAGCTTTCTTCTCATCAGCAGAAACAGCCTTTTCGAGTGTGAATAAAATAAGGTTGAAAAACCTTGTAGAAGAAGCTAGAAAAGGAAGTAAAAAAGCACTTCACTTAGCAGAGAATTTTGACAGCACATTATCAACAATTCTGATTGGTAATAATATTGTAAATATTGCTGCAGCAAGTATTTCCGCAGCGCTAGCAAGTGAGTTATTTGGAGAGAACTATGGATTAGTGATAAGTACTGTTGTCATGACAATTCTTATTTTAATTTTTGGTGAGATTTTACCGAAGTCACTTGCGAAAGAGCATGCAGAATCATACTCTTTACTTATTTCTGGGGTGTTATTTATATTAATCAAAGTATTAACACCAATTAATTTCCTTTTCATGCAACTGAAGAAGTTAGCATCAAGGTTATTTGCTAAAAATGACCCAATGCCATCTGTTACAGAAGAAGAGATTAAAGTGATGTTAGATATAAGTGAAGAAGAAGGTGTTATTGATAAGGAGGAGCGAGCATTAATTCACCGTTCCATGGACTTTGATGACACAATTGCAGCAGAAATATTAACACCAAGAATTGACATGATAGCTATTAATGTAGAACAATCGATCGAGGAGATTAAGACAATTTTCTTCGAAGAGCGTTTCTCTAGGATCCCTGTATATGAAGACAGTATTGATAATATTATTGGGATTTTATCGGAAAAGGAATTTTTAACACATGTGATTAAATATAAAGATGTGAATATTCGTGAATTAATTCGAGAGCCATTGTTTGTTGTCGAATCAATGAAAATCTCATCATTACTACCACAATTGCAAAGAGAAAAGGTGCATATGGCAATTGTTGTAGATGAATTTGGCGGCACTTCTGGACTTCTTACATTAGAGGATGTGTTAGAAGAAATCGTTGGTGAAATCTGGGATGAACAAGATGAAAAGACAAATGCAATGACGCAAATCGATGAAAACAGCTTTACATTTGATGCACAGTGCCAATTAGATGAGTTTGCAGAATATATTGGAATCGTCACTCCTGAAAGTACCTATCACACATTAGGTGGATGGATTATCGAGAATTTCGAAGCAATACCAGAAGTTGGCGATCATTTTGATTATGAATATGTGAAAATAATAGTAGATGATGTTTCAAATAGACGAGTAAAAAAGGTAAAAGTAGAGAAAAATCATAATAGAATAATGCAAAATGATCAAGATCAGGTCAATTTTGCATAGATGAACAAATTCGGAGTAGACTTACTACTCCGAATTTTTAATATAATTTGAGTAATACATACACTAATTCGAATGTTAGCTCAAAATATGGTAATTACACACCAATTTTAAAAACTATCTTGCACAACGTTTCATGTTGTACTATAGTTATAATACATACTGATTTGCATTTTTTTCTAATTATGTGAATGAAATCGTAACACTTTATGGCAATCTATCTAGATAAGATTGGCAATTTAAAGGATGGTGATATGGAAGGTGAGAAAGGTATATCTTCTTTTCACGGATACAGGAACGCTATTATCAAGGGTAATTAACTTATTTACAAAATCAAATTTGAATCATGCATCGATTAGCTTTGATGAACATTTAAATGAAGTGTATAGCTTTGGACGAAAGCAACCGTATAATCCGTGGAGCGGTGGATTTGTACAAGAGAATGTAAGAGGATCATTTTTCAGTAATGCAACTTGCGCGATATACCAACTAACTATCACAGAAGAAACATATGAAATACTCAGAAGTCGTGTCAAACAAATGGAAGCAAGAACAGATTATTATCGGTATAATTTATTAGGACTTATAGGTGTATTATTTAATTTAGAATGGAACCGAGATCGAGCTTTCTTCTGTTCAGAGTTTGTTGCGACAATTTTGCATGAAGCAGGTATTTATACAGATGCAAAACCTGCGTGTTTAACAAGACCACAAGATTTGAAAGAATGGCAAGAGTTAACGTTAATATACCATGGCGGGTTAAGAACGTATCTACAAAAGCAAGGTGCTATGCAACAAATTCCACAAGCATGGCATAAGAAAATGGCAACATAATTAAAAGTGCTCAGAAAATTTTCTGAGCGCTTTTTTAAGTAGGTTGATTGAAGAGTTCAGCTAATTACCAAAAACAGAGCAAATGGCATGATTTTTTTCGGTATTGGCTTTTTAGTGTGGAAATACATTTGTAAGACATAATAGAGAATATCGTACTCGTTAATTAAAGATTGCAAGGAAACATTCAGTGATCTAATTGATATCACATTTTTAGGCTCACGATACACCTTACGAAAAATCACCCAACGACTTAAAATACGCATCTCTACTGCTTTTTATTGGATACGTAAAATTTTAATCACTATAGCAAGTCTTACTTTAAGAATATGGATACGACAATAAAAGCTATTATGACTACAAGAATAAGTATTCCTGTACCCTTCCAGCCCAAACTACCCACTAAATCAGAAAGGGTGCTTCCGTGAATACTACTTGAAGAATTTTTTAATTCTATTTGTCTCATTCTTTCTCTTCTATCTTCAGGCGTTTCTTTATCTTTACTCATGTGCATGCCCCTCCCGTTTTTCTATATTTTAACATATTATAGCAATTTACCAAATATTCGATCAGAAAACAACAATCCTTTAGAAAACAGCTTTTAATTATTAAATGGTAAATCAGTCAAAGAGGATATCTACTTAACTTCATTCGAAATTTTCCCATTCTGGATTCCAAACAACTTCCCACAAATGATGATCTGGATCCTGAAAATATCCAGAGTACCCACCCCAAAAGGTATCGTGTGCTGGAACTGTAATGACTGCACCATCCTTCCCAGCTTGTTCCATGATGAGATTGACATCTTCTTTAGTAGCAACATTGTGACCAATAGTAAATTCAGTTGGAGTTATTGGTGTTTGGCCAATTTTTGTATCATGAGCGATGTCTTTCCGTTTCCAAATGCCAAGCTTGAAACCAGGTTGTAAATCAAAGAAAGCAACTGCTCCATGTTCAGATTTTTTGCCTATGATACCTTGAGTTGGAAGTCCAAGTCCGGTTTGATAAAATTCCAAGGATCTTTTCAAATCATCTACTCCCAATGTAATGACGGGAATTCGTGATTTCATTTTGCCCCTCCAAAAATTTGTGTGAAACATTGTCTAATCTTGATTTTTATTTTAACATAAAATCTCTAATTACTTTGTTTGTTTCCCTACAGTCCCTACGTTTCTTAACGGGCGTTGTCGCTTTTGAACCGGCTAGCGGAAGCGCCCAGAAACTAGGTGACTTCACGAATCAACCATCAAATAAGTCATCATCGATTCGTTCCTCATCGTGATTCCTTTATTTTTGTTTGATGCGTTCCAGTCCCTGCGTTTCTTAACGGGCATTTCCGCTTTTGATAATACGTCTTAGGTCTTAGTTAATTTATGTCTTAGGCCTGTTATGAAAAAGAGCGGGACAAGCTAATATAGAGATATGGAAGGAGGGAACACAAATGAAAACATTTTTACTCATTTGTTTAGGTGTCATCGCAGGTATCACTGTACTTGTGAATATTGGACCGATGATTATGTTAGCAATAAGTATAGCTATTGCGTATTACGGAGTAAGAAAATTCATATTAGCAGCCGCAACAAGTTCCAAAGTATTGTGGGCAATCGTCATACTTATAGGTGCTTCCATCTCGTTGTCAAACATACCTGCATTGATTGGTGTGGTAGCATTCGTAGTACTTTATTACACATATAAAAAATGGAAAAAAGAGAAAACCAATGCAACATATACAAATTTAAATTGGGACAAACTTTAAAAAATCGGAGGAATGAAAAATGTCAAACTTATTTACACGTATTAAAGATTCCATTGTAGCTGATCTACATGAATTAGTTGATCAAAAAGAAGAAAAAAATCCAATTGCACACGTAAATCAATATATTCGTGAATGCGAAAATGAAGTAAAAAAAATCAAACGATTAGTAGAAAAACAATATGAAATAAAACATGATATTTCACGTGAACTTAGCCAAGCAAAATTAATGAAAGAAAAACGTAATCGTCAGTATGATTTAGCAGTATCTATGGAAGAAACAGAGCTTGCAAATGAAGTGCAATTAGAAGTGGATCAATTCAACAAACGTGTGGAACAATTAGAATCAATGGAAGTACAAGCAATTAAAGATTTGGAACAAGTAGAAACAAAATATGTGCAAATGAAACAAAAATTAAAAGATTTATATGTAAAACGCCTTGAATTAAGAAGCAGAGAGAATATTGCACGTACAAAACAAGGAATGAATAAAGTGCTAGAAACAGAATTGATCTCCAAAAGCGCATCCAAGTTTGCAGAATTAGAAAGTTATATCGAAAGAATTGAGCAACGTGTGCACTCAGAATATCGCTTGCATACACTAGATGCAAGATTTGCTGAACTAGAAAAAAAGGCTTCTAACTCTAACTAAAAACATGGTATTCTGATATAGTATGAAATAGAATAATGCGAAAATGCGATGAAATATAGAAATTTTATGCTGCTAACATGGAAAAACTGTATGTTAGCGGCAACACTTTTTTTACATATAAATAAGTTAGATAGGGGCGGTATAATGAAAAATAAATCAAAATCAGAATGGATTCATCTAATAGTTATTATTGGATGTATTTTGTTTTTTATTGAGTTTATTTTTATTGAAACTGGACTACTATTTATTGTTATTACCGCTTCTATTGCTATCTATTACGGTCGGAAGCGTTACTACAAAACAACAGGGAAGGTATTGTTTTGGGGTGGTGCGTTCTTTTTATTTATCACAATTTTAAACACATTTGCGGTTAGATTTCTGTTATTAGTAATCGTCATTTATTTATTTTGGAAATGGTACAAAAGAAGGCAAGAGCAACAAGGGCCTATTTGTATTCCAACTACAAAAGAAGCGAATAGAGAGAATGGAAAGTTATATGGAAACAAATGGTTCGGCTCAATACATCAAGGTGCACATGCTTACGTTTGGGAAGATATTAACATTCAATCTATTGTTAGTGATATTACAATAGATTTAAATAATACAGTATTGCCAGATGAAGCAACAATAATCATTAGACAAATTGTTGGGAAAGTCACCATTATCGTGCCATATGAAATAGAGGTAATTATCGATCATTCCGTATTGTATGGAGATACAGTTGTTTTTGATCAAGAATTACAATATGGATTTAATCGAAATATACAAATGAAATCAGAAGGTTATGATACATCGATTCAAAGGGTGCGTATATATACTCAAGTATGGATTGGAAAGCTTGAGGTGAAGCGCGGATGAAAATATACAGTCGATTAATTGCGATAAGTATTACATTAACATTTACCTTTTTGCTATTTATTAGTTTTCTCTATTATCTGGCCTTTCCATTAGAGAAGATATCCGTTTTGTGGGAAGTGAAAGTATTAGAAGTACCATTTATTATCATTGTCCCAATACTTACGGTTTTATTTGGCATTTCCATTGGTGTGATTACATCAATCATTGTGCAAAAACGTGTGGATTACTTAGAAAAAAATCTTTCTATGATTGTAAAAAACCAAACCTTTTCGGATAACCCATCATTTGAAGATATGGTGGTAGTTCAAGATAAATTGAGAGAATTACAGCATTATATTCAACAACAAACCATACGCGCACAGAAATTAATTGAAGACAGAGCGAACGATTATGAAGAAAAAATGAATCAAGTCATTTCAGAAGAACGAAATCGATTGGCAAGAGAATTACATGATTCTGTTAGCCAAGAATTATTTGCAGCATCGATGTTAGTATCTGCAGTGAATGCAACAAATACGGGTAAAAATGAACAAACAACAAGACAACTAGAACAAATTGAAACAATTATCCAACAAGCGCAACTAGAAATGCGCGCACTTCTATTGCACTTAAGGCCTGTTGCTTTAAGAGATAAGACGTTAAAAGAAGGAATGGAACAATTATTGCAAGAGTTACAAGCAAAAGTTCCAATAACTATTTCCTATAAAATTGAAGATGTCTATGTAAATAAAGGGGTAGAAGATCATTTATTCCGTGTATTGCAGGAAGCCTTATCGAATGCATTACGTCATGCGAAAGCAGAAGTAATTGATATTTTATGTATTGTGCGTGATCAGTTTGTGATTTTGCGAGTGAAAGATAATGGGATTGGCTTCAATATGGAGGAAACAAAGGTAGATTCATATGGAATGACAAATATGAAAGAACGAGTAGAAGAAATAGGTGGACATATTCATATTGTCAGCATACCAAATGAAGGAACTAAATTGGAAGTACGTGTTCCGTGTATAGAGGAGGATCGTATATGATTCGTGTACTTTTTGTGGATGATCATGAGATGGTAAGAATAGGTGTGAGTGCATTTTTATCGACACAACCAGATATGGAAGTAATTGCAGAAGCAGACAATGGCCGAAAAGCGATTGATTTAGCACTTGAACTGCGACCTGATGTCATTTTAATGGATTTAGTCATGGAAGAAATGGATGGCATTGAAGCAACAAGAAGAATTGTAGAACAATGGTCTGAAGCAAAAATTCTTATTGTGACTAGCTTTATTGATGATGATAAGGTATATCCTGCATTAGAAGCTGGTGCAACGAGCTATATTCTTAAAACATCTAAAGCAGATGTTATTGCTAATGCTATTCGAGATACATACAATGGAGAATCTGTTTTAGAAAAAGAAGTAACAGCCAAAATGATGAAAAATTTCAGGCAACCGAAATCAACCAATCTCCATGAAGCATTGACGAATCGCGAAATGGAGATCCTTCTCTTAATAGCAGATGGAAAGTCAAATCAAGAAATTGCAGATGAGTTATATATCGCATTAAAAACAACGAAGGTCCATGTGAGTAATATATTAAGTAAATTACAAGTACAAGATCGTACCCAAGCAGCAGTGTATTGCTATCGAAATGGATTAAAGTAAATCAAAAGCAACAAAAGTGATATATAACTTTATCTGACGGTTTTTAAATTTTGTATGTGCTTGGCAACCGCTCCGGCTTGTCCGTTTCCCTTTCCGTGGGTTTTTACCCTAAGCTAACTTTTTTAGTAAAGGGCACTAAAAAAGTGGATCTTAGGGTAAAAACATCCCACAGGAGTGGAAACGGACACCTACGCTTTTTTTACTCTACGATTGAAGTATTTATAACAATGTTGACTTTTTTCATATCAACTAAGATTGTGTCATTAGATTACAGTTCATATTCGTAACAAACCCAAATGCCAGCACTTCTAAACATTGTAGAACTTCCATTAGCATAGGCGCCCACTCCCACTCCTATGGGATTCTTTTTCCTGAAGATCCACTTTTTCATGCGGTTTGTGCGTGAAAAAGTTAGCTGAAGGAAAAAGCCCATGGAAAGGGGAGTGGGCAAGCCGGAGCGGTTATACGCACATCATTCATTTCACCATTATTAATTGAATATCATCTTTTTATTGCCATAAAACACATATGGCATAGTTCGTGGCTTATGTGAAGAACAATATTCATGATTCAAGTATCAAGTCTTCTTAGTTGTTATAGACCAAGCGTTTCATTTGGTACTTTGATACGGAAAGTAATATTATCATTTTTTAAATCAATTTGCTGTGCACGTACTTTGAAGTTACTTTTTAATTCCATTTGTGTTAATGCAATATAAATGGATTCCTCTTTAGGATTAATGACGACCCATTCTGGTGTATCAATTTTGTCATTCACATATTTCAATATTTTATCTTGAGGTAAACGCAATAATCCTAGAGACATTTCCTCAGATTGAAGAATAATGTCACCATTTTCTTGTACAATCGGCACAAATGTGATTTTTACTGGCACTTCTGTAAAAAAAGCTTCAATTGTTCCCATAAGATGCACTTCTTCATCAAACGATACACTATACTGATCATTTTTATCTTTCATTAATTTATCGATATATGCATTTACAAGTTGCGTTAGATTTTCTTTACTTGATTTAATAGTAAATTCAGCACCAGATTGATCCTCTAAGAAAGTTTTTTCAGGATAATCTTCTTCATTAACTGGCCACTTAATGAGAAGAAGTAATGAGAGTAGTACTGCGCCATTTATTACTGCTAATATAATAAAGAGTTTCTTCCAATTAATCATACGTTTCTCTTCCATTGTTATCACCTACTGCGAGTTGTCGATGTTCATACTTGATTGCAAATAAGACCATACACGATTAGCCATCAATTCATATCCATTATAGTTGGGATGGAAATTGTCTTCTGCAAAGAAATTTCCACTTCGATTTTGATAAATATCCTCCATTGGGATATACGTTACATTGTCAAATTCATTAGCAACAACTCTACTCTCATTATTCCAGCGAGTTAAAATAGAGTTGAGTGCTTCAATATCGCTAAAATATTTCTCAAAAGGGTTATAAAAACCTAAAAGATAGATGTCTGCTTCATTATTAATTGATTGGATACGTTCGATAATTTGTGTTAGCCTGTCATTATATGGTTCTTGTTCTTGTATAAATGGCTCTTCAGTTAAATCCATAAAATTATCTTTTACTATTTTCATAATATCATTTGCACCAATTGTAATTAACACAATTTGAGACTCTTCGATGGATTCAACGATTTCTTCTTTCTCTAATCTTTTTAACAATTGATCTGTGCGATTGCCTCTTTTTCCAAAGTTATCAATCGTTACTTGAACATCTGCTTCACGAAATTGTTCTTCTAATATACCGACATACCCACCATTCTCAGTTTCATCACCTACACCTTGAGTGAGCGAGTCACCAATTGCAGTGATATGTGTATCCTTTTTAAAGAAATTCAGTGCATCTATTACTACTTCTTTAACTGTATCTTTAAATGCATTCGTCTCTTCAGTCTCTTCTATATCACCTGTTGTAGTAGATTCTTGCTCTTCGGTTGCTTGTTCAATTTCTTCCTCTTCGGTCGTTTCAGTTGTATCATCTTGTGTGGGAGGAATCTGTTCTTCATTTTGATTTATTGTAACTAGGAAAATACCTAGTATTAATACAAGTAAACTTGTGATTGTAAGAATGAGCATTCGTTGCTTTTTTTTCATTGTACACACCTTCAGTAACATTAACGTTTGTATAAATTAACTATACCCGATTTTACTAGATTCTACACTGTCAGTTTATGCAAAAAACTGGATTAACATGTGTAGATGGATAGAAAACTCAAAAAATATAGTTGCTAAAATAATATCATAAAAAGGAAAAAACCGTGAATCAATTAATGACTCACGGTTTAATTAATTTATCTTGGGGAGATAAATATCATAAGGTTATGGAGAATTATTCTCCTCGACGTAAGCGGTCTGCTTCTTGGAATGGACAACGGTGTTCCACAACAATTTGTCCATTTGCTTCCGCTTGTTGTTTGATTGTTTGATCAGCTTCATGTCTGAACCAAACAAGTTTAGATTGATGAGACACAAGCTCTTTCTTAGATGGATCAACAACTAATGTAATATCAATCTCACCTTCTGCTTCACTTGCATCTGTTACTTGGAATCCAATTTTACGTAAAGATTTGATTGTATCTGTTGCTTCTTCACTAGACCCGATTACAGCAATTTGTTTTACGCGAATACCGCCATCTGTACGGTCGTAAGCTGAAGAAAGTGCCCAACTAATTGCTTTTTCAGTATCAGGTTGTACTGTTGGTTCAGTATTTGTTGCTTTAGCGATAGCTTGATCTAAATCTTGAATGATATCATCAACTGTCTCAATTCCGACAGATAAACGAACTAATTCTTCCGTTACACCAGCAGTTTTTAGCTGTTCACTATTTAGTTGTTGGTGTGTGGTAGATGCAGGGTGAATAATTAACGATTTTGCATCACCAACATTTGCAACATGTGACCATAACGTAATATGATCAATAATTGCGCGACCGGCATCACGACCACCTTTAATACCAAAAGTGATGATAGAACCAAATTGACCTTTTAAGTATTTTTTCGCTTTTTCATGTGATGGGTGTGTTTCTAAACCTGGATATGTTACCCATTCAATTTGTGGATGTTTCGTCAAATATTCAGCAACTGCTTGTGTATTCTCATTGTGACGCTCGATACGTAAGTGTAATGTTTCTAGTCCTTGTAAGAAATAGAATGCATTTTGTGGGCTTAAGCACGCGCCGATATCACGTAGTAATTGTACACGCAATTTGATAGCAAATGCAGGTGCGCCGATATCAATTCCAAATCGAATACCATGATACGTATGATCTGGTTCTGTAAATCCTGGAAATTTGTCGCTGTTCCAGTTGAAACGCCCGCCATCTACAACGATTCCACCGATTGTTGTACCATGTCCACCTATCCACTTTGTAGCAGAATGAACGACAATGTCAGCACCCCATTGAATTGGTTTACATAAGTAAGGTGTTGCAAATGTATTATCAATAATTAGTGGGATACCATTTTCGTGTGCAATATCTGCTACTTTCTCGATATCAAAAACATTTAAACTAGGATTTGTAATCACTTCACCAAAGATTGCCTTTGTCTTTTCTGTAATTGCAGAACGGAAATTCTCTGGATCTGTTCCATCTACAAATTTTACGTCAATACCGTATTTTGGTAATGTAACACTAAATAAATTGAATGTACCACCATACAAGTTGCTATCTGCAATAATCTCATCACCGGCATGGGCAAGGTTCAAAATAGCCATTGTAATTGCAGCCATACCAGAAGAAGTTGCAACAGCTGCTACGCCATCTTCAAGTAGAGCGATTCGCTGTTCAAATGCATCTACAGTTGGGTTCATAATACGAGTATAAATGTTACCAGGTTCTGCTAATGCGAATAAGTTCTGTGCATGTTCTGTATCGTTAAATACATAAGAAGTAGTTTGATAGATTGGCACTGCACGAGAATTAGTTGTTGGATCAACTTGTTGGCCGCCATGTAGCAATGTTGTTTCGTTTCCTGTAATGTTAAATGAATGTGTCAATGAAATCCCCTCCTGGATAATAAAAAACCTCTTCTTAGTTTTTAAGAAGAGGTTGTCTTGTCATATTTGCCTCCTCTTATCTTCCAAGTGCGTATACACTTGTAGGAATTAGCACCATTTCAACTTAGAATAATCTATGCTGACGGTTGCCGGGCTTCGACGGGCCTAGTCCCTCTGCCGCTCTAAATAAGAGTGTTTCGATTCAATTGTTTACATTATAAGCAACAACCTATCCATTCGTCAACTGTTTTGTCAGAATTATTTGATTATTTGAGTAATTTGTCGAGGTAATTGCCTATGCTTTTCGTTTTTAGGTGCATACACTAATTAGAAATAATGATTGTAGGTGATAATAATGGATCACAATGAACGTAAAAACTTAATCCCTGAATGGGGAATTTCAATTGTCCGCAAGTTAGATGCATTAATATATGAGAATCCTACAAAAGACGTTTTAAGTCAGATGAATGATTTTTTTGAACAATCCAAACAAAAAATAGCGATTCCAATCGAAGAGAAAGAATTTGACACATATTGGACTGTCGATGTGCACATACCAAATGTGAAGAAAGAGCAAATTAAAGTGACGTATAATGATAAAACAATGACGATTGCTATAGTGCACAAGGAAGAAACAGAACAGTATGACCAACAAAATAGATTTTATCATAAAGAACAAAAAGAATACTTGAGGGAAAGAACGATTCGTATTCCAACAGATGGAGAGATTGACAAGATGAAGGCGACATTTACGAACGGGCTTCTACGAGTGAGGATACCGAAAAAATAAATCAATACATTGATAGCTTCCATCCCTTTTTTTAGTGGAAATGTGCTATATTTAGATGTAGAAAGGGGGAAGGGATCTGTGGATATTTTTCAACTAGTTATCTCCATTATTTTGATTTTTAATATTATATTATCTCTAGCCATTATCTTCTTAGAACGAAAAGACGCAACAGCTTCATGGGCATGGATTATGGTATTAACATTTATTCCAGTAGTCGGATTTATTTTATATCTTATATTTGGTCGTAAGCTTAGTAATAAGACTATTTTTACTTGGGATACAAAAAGTAAGCTCGGTGTCAAAACAGCAGTACAACATCAATTACGAGAAATTGAAGCAAATGAATTTGAAATAAATGATCATCGATTAAATCAATACAAAGATTTATTCTATTTACATTTACGGAACAATGATGCTATTTTCACACAAGACAATGATGTGCGTATTTATACAGATGGGAATAGAAAATTCAATTCTTTAATTGAAGATATAGAAAATGCAACAGATCATATTCATCTAGTCTACTATATTGTACGTTCAGATAAATTGGGAAGAAGATTAGCTGAAGTATTAATGAAGAAGGCAAAAGAAGGTGTACAAGTACGATTTTTATATGACGACATGGGTTCGCGCCAATTAAGTCGTAAACTTATTAAAGAAATGAGAGCAGCAGGTGCAGAAGTAGAAGGCTTCTTCCCACCATTAATTCCTAAGGTCAACTTTAAGATTAATCACAGGAACCACCGAAAATTAGTAATCATTGATGGAAAAATTGGCTACATCGGTGGGTTTAATATTGGCGATGAATACTTAGGAATGGATAAGAAATTTGGTTATTGGCGTGATACACATCTGAGAGTTGTCGGTAGTGCAGTGAAGAATATGCAAACACGATTTATTCTTGACTGGAATCAAGCTTCTCGCCATGATATTGACTATGACGAAAGATATTATGTAGCAAAAGGAAAAGGAAAAGTCGGAATGCAAATTGTTTCAAGTGGTCCTGATTCAGACTGGGAACAAATCAAACATGGCTATATCAAAATGATAATGTCAGCAAAGGATTATATATATATCCAAACACCATACTTCATTCCAGATGAAAGTTTATTAGATGCGCTTAAAATTGCTTGTTTATCAGGTGTAGATGTAAGAATTATGATTCCGAACAAGCCTGACCATCCATTTGTGTATTGGGCCACTTACTCTTATATTGGAGAAATGCTAAATGCAGGTGCGACGGTATACATTTATCAAAAAGGATTCTTACATGCGAAGACAATCGTTGTCGATAGTAAAATTGCATCTGTAGGAACAGCGAATATTGATGTGAGAAGTTTTAGACTTAATTTCGAAGTGAATGCATTCTTATATAATGAGACATTAGCGGAAATGCTAGTTGATGAATTTGAAAAAGATATGGAACATGTGACACAATTGACATATGGACTATATCAACAAAGACCAAAATGGATTAAATTCAAAGAATCCATTGCACGCTTAATTTCGCCAATATTATAGCAGTGTGTTATATATGTCTCTTGAATGCTAGATATATTCGATGAGACATGTATGTTCACATCACAGATGGCCTTATGGAAAGAAAGGGTGAACAATCCATTGCGTGAATTAAAAATAGAAGGACTAACAAAGACATTTGGAGAAAAGGTATTATTTGACCATATCTCCTTTTCTATTACAGAAAAAGAACGTATCGGGCTAATTGGAGTAAACGGTACAGGTAAATCGACATTATTGAAAGTACTTGCAGGAATCGACCATAGTGAAGCAGGGACGATGACACATCCAAATGATTATCGTATCGAATATTTAGACCAAGATCCAAATCTTGACGAAGAGTTAACGGTATTAGAACAAATCTATTATGGGAATGCACAAATAATTGTGACATTACGTGCCTATGAACAGGCTGTGTTGAAGTTAGAAAAAAGTCCTGAAAGTGAAGTATTACAAAAACAACTATTACATATGCAAGAAGAGATGGACCAACAAGAAGCATGGGACGCGATGACTGTAGCAAAATCTATTTTGACAAGGCTAGGGGTAAAAAAATTAGAACAACATGTCAAAGAATTATCAGGAGGCCAGCGAAAAAGAGTTGCTATAGCAAAAGCGTTAATTCAGCCTGCTGATTTATTAATATTAGACGAACCAACAAACCATTTAGATAACGATATTATTGAATGGTTGGAAGATTATTTGCCAAATTATCATGGAGCAATTCTTCTAGTTACACATGATCGTTATTTCTTAAATCGTATGACAAATCGAATTTTTGAATTAGATAAGGGAAATCTTTATACATATGAAGGCAATTACCAAACATTCCTTGAACAAAAGGCGTTAAGGGAAGAACAGTTGGAAGTTGCTGAGAAGAAACACCAAAGCTTGTTGAAAAAGGAGATTGCTTGGCTAAGAAGTGGTGTGAAGGCGAGAACGACCAAACAAAAAGCAAGAATAGATCGAGCAGAACAACTAAAAGAAGTGTCCTTTGATACAACAAAACGTGACTTTCGTTTTGAGATAGGTTCTGTTAGATTAGGAAACAAAGTAATAGAAGTAAAGGATTTAGGGAAAAGTTATGGAGAGAAGGTACTATTTCGCCATTTCGACTTCCTCATTAAGCCTGGAGATAGAATTGGTATCGTAGGGGCTAATGGCAGCGGAAAAACAACCTTATTAAATATATTAGCAGATAAAATAAAGCCAGATGAAGGAACCATCGATATTGGGGAAACAGTAAAGATTGGCTATTATACACAAGATCATCCACCACTTAATGAAGAAGCAAAAGTGATAGATGTGGTACGCGATGTGGCGGAAGTGGTCACAACGATAGATGGACAAACCATTTCTGCAGAGCAAATGCTCGAACGCTTTTTGTTTCCAAGAGCACAACAATGGACACATGTCCGCAAATTATCTGGTGGGGAAAGAAGAAGATTATACTTATTAACTGTGCTCATGCAAGAGCCGAATGTCCTTTTCTTAGATGAGCCTACAAATGATTTAGACACAGAAACATTAGCAGTATTAGAAGATTATTTGGAAGGTTTCCCTGGTGTCATGCTTACAGTCTCGCACGATCGATACTTTTTGGACAAAACGATTGACAATGTGATTGCATTTACAGGTAGTGAAACATTGACAAAATTTTATGGGAATTATTCCGAATTTAGAGAGCAACAAGCAAGAGAAGAAAAAGAGAAAGTACAATCTGTTAAACAATCCGCTGAACAACCGAAAAGAAAAAAGAAAAAACTCTCTTACAAAGACCAAAAAGAATGGGACACAATCGAAGAAGATATTACGGCATTAGAACAAGAACTGGAGACGATTGAACAAGAGATTGTAGCTGCAGGAAGTGATATTGGGAAAATCAACCCTCTTTTTGAAAAACAAAAAGAAGTAGAAACACAATTAGAGCATAAAATGACTAGATGGGAAGAATTATCATTATTAATAGAACAATTGGAGGAGGAAGTATAATGGCAGAACAACATATGTTAGAGAAATACGCTGAATTAGCTTTACGTACAGGTGTGAATTTACAAAAAGGGCAAGCATTAGTGATTAATTCATCCATTGAAGGTGCGGATTTTACAAGAATTGTTGTAAGAAAAGCATATGAAATTGGTGCGAAAGATGTACACATTAATTGGACAGATGATGAATTAACATTTTTGAAATACAAACATGTAGAAGAAGACGTACTTGCAGACATTCCTAACTGGCAAATAGAGAAACATCTTGCATTTGCAAAAGATGGAGCTGCATTACTATCGATTCGTTCCACAAATCCTGATTTGTTAAAAGATATTGATCCTAAAAAAGTAGCAAAAGCAAATAAAGCAAGTGCAGAAGCAATGAAAGAATTCCGCAAATATACGATGAATGACAGAATTCCGTGGTCGATTATTTCTATTCCGACAGGGGATTGGGCTCAAAAGATTTTCCCTCAATTGTCAAAAGAAGAAGCAATAGAAAGCTTATGGAAGGAAATCTTCAAAATTGTTCGTGTCGATCAAGAAGATCCGATTGCTGCTTGGGAAGCACATAATCAATTATTACATGATGCGAGAGCATTTTTGAATAAAAAAGCATATCGTGCCCTTATTTTTAAATCTGAAGGTACAGATATACGATTTGAGTTACCTGAAGGCCACATTTGGAAAGGCGGCTCTGCAGAAACAACTTCTGGATTTACATTTAATCCAAATATGCCTACAGAAGAAGTCTTTACAGTCCCACATAAATATGGTGTGAACGGGAAAGTTACAGCAACTAAGCCGCTTGTATATGGTGGAAATCGAATTGATGGATTTAGTCTTACATTTAAAGACGGTAAAGTGGTCGATTTTGAAGCAGAACAAGGATATGAAACATTGAAGCATTTGTTAGAAACAGATGAAGGAGCAACACGTCTTGGAGAGCTTGCTTTAGTGCCACATTCTTCGCCAGTTTCTCAATCCGGTCTTATATTTTATAACACACTTTATGATGAGAATGCATCTTGTCACATTGCATTAGGAAAGGCATACCCGACAAATTTAAAAGGCGGATCAGATATGAACGAAAAAGAATTAGATCAACATGGTGTGAATGATAGCTTAACACATGTCGATTTTATGATCGGTTCCGCAGATTTAAATATAGACGGAGAAACAGCCGACGGAAAATTAGAACCCGTATTCCGCCAAGGCGAATGGTCTTTGGAATAGTCAAAAGCGAAAGCGACCGATTAAAAACGTAGAGACTGGAGTGAATCAACAGAAATAAAGGAATCACGGTGAGGAACGAACCGATGATGACTTATTGATAGTTGATTTGCGAAGTCTCCTAGTTTTTGGTCACTTGAGCTGGATGGTCAAAAGCGAAAGTGACCGATTAAAAACGTAGAGACTGGAGTGAATCAACAGAAATAAAGGAATCACGGTGAGGAACGAACCGATGATGACTTATTGATAGTTGATTTGCGAAGTCCCCTAGTTTCTGGACGCTTGAGCTGGATGGAATGAAAGCGTCCGTTAAGAAACGTAGCGAGTGGAGTGAATCAAAAAATCCGAACTATTCTTTTGAAATAGTTCGGATTTTCATTTCACACTGTTGTTTTAAATGTTTGAATTAACTGTAAAAAGTGTTCTCCATATTGCTCATATTTTTTCTCACCGACGCCATGTATACGGAGCATATCACTTTTGTTCTCGGGAAATAGTCTGGCGAATTCTGTTAAAGAACGATCTGTAAAAACGACATATGGAGGCAATCCATTTTCGTCGGCAATTTTTTTTCGTTCTTCACGTAGCAATTCAAATAACTCGACATTGTAATCTTCTGCGATTTTCTTTTCTACTTTAACTACTTGCATATAGACAGGAATTTCACCTTTTAAGATAGCTAGAGATTTTTGATTGAGACGTAAAATCGGGAATTTCCCTTCTTCAGCAAGTAAATAATTCTCTGCCACAAGAAACTGAATAAAATGCGTCAATTCTTTCTCTGTATAATGACGTAATAGACCGTATGTGCTTAATTGATTAAAACGAAATTGTTTGACCTTTTTGTCATTAGAACCTTTTAAGACTTTTGCAGTTAAACTCGCACCAAATCGTTCTCCCATTCGTTTGACGCATGATAAGACCATTTGTGCCTCTTTCGTTCTGTCAACTTTTTCTACATCATCGATACAATTAGAGCATCTGCCACAATCCTCGCTATTTGTTTGATCATTGAAATAATCTAATACATATTGCTGCAAACATTTACCTGTATGGCAATAATTAATCATTGCTTGAAGTTTGCCGTATTCTTGTTTTTTCTTCTCGTCCATCATTTCAGATTGTTCAATTAAATATTTTTGTGTTTGGATATCTTGACCTGAGAATAAAAGGTTACATTCACTTGGTGCACCATCTCGTCCTGCACGTCCAGCCTCTTGGTAATAACTTTCTAAGTTTTTAGGTAAAGCATAATGAATCACATAGCGCACATTTGATTTATCAATTCCCATTCCAAAAGCATTTGTTGCAATCATGATTGTCACATCATCTTGGATAAATGCATTTTGTGCATTTTTTCTAGCATCCTCAGACATGCCTGCATGGTATTTAGCAACAGGCAAACCTTTTGATTGAAGTAAGTAAAATAATTGATCCACTTGTTTTCTTGTAATTGCATAAATAATTCCAGGCTCTTCTTTATGGAATCGGACATACTCTTCAATATATGCAGTACGATCTTGTCCTTTTACGATAGAAAAAGTTAGATTATCACGAGCAAATCCAGTATTGATAATATGGTCAGGCTGCACTTCTAATAATTGTTGCAAATCATCTTGTACTAAATCAGTAGCTGTTGCTGTTAATCCCATTAATGTCGGAACAACGTGTAATTGTTTAACTCTATCTACTACTGTGCGATAACTTGGTCTAAAATCATGGCCCCATTGTGAAATACAGTGTGCTTCATCAAATGCAATCAATGATAAATGAATTTGATTTAACACAGATAGAAAATAATCGGATTCGAATCGTTCTGGAGCAACATATATGAATTGATAAGCTCCTTGTCGTAATAAATCCATTCGCTCTCGCTGTTCTTCCATTGTAAGAGAACTATTAATAAAGGTTGCTTGAATTCCGAGTGATTGCAATGCATCAACTTGATCCTTCATTAAGGAAATGAGTGGAGAAATAACTAATGTAGTGCCATCTGTAATTAACCCAGGAATTTGATAGCATATCGATTTTCCACCGCCTGTTGGCATAATTGCAAGTGTATTTTGTTTATGTAAAATATGTTCAATAGCTAATGCTTGTCCATGTCTAAATTCATCATATCCATAATATGTTTTTAATACTTTTTTTGCTTCTTGTAACATACACGACGATCCTTTCTTACTATTCTATAAATTATCATAACATTATTATTGCAACTATTGAAAAAAACCTTTAATCTATAAAAACGTAATACTATAGAAAAAATGATTGTAGGGAGGCGAATATATGGTAGATTCGTTGTTACTTGTATTTATGTTCATTGCGGTATTGGGAATTGGTTCGCAATGGATCGCATGGAAATTTCAATTACCAGCAATTGTAGTCATGTCGATTGCAGGGTTACTTGCAGGTCCGATTTTTGGCTTGATTAATCCTGAACAAGAATTTGGGGAATTGTATCGACCGTTTATTTCAATTGCTGTCGCGATAATATTATTTGAAGGTAGTTTGAATTTAAACTTTAAAGAGTTAAAAGGATTAGGCAAACCTGTTTTTCGCATTATTACATGGGGAGCATTTATTGCATGGATTCTTGGCTCGCTTACAGCTTATTATGTAGCAGGATTGTCTCTTGCTGTGGCATTTGTCATTGGTGGTATCTTTATTGTAACAGGTCCCACCGTTATTTTGCCATTATTAAGACAATCTAAATTAAAACCAACACCAGCTAAGATTTTAAAATGGGAAGGAATCGTTGTTGATCCATTCGGTGCACTACTTGCTGTCTTTGCTTTTGAAATAATTCTATTTATTTCATCTGATTCAAGAGATGCTTCGTCTTTATTCTTATTTTTCTTAGCGTCATTTTTTGCTGTGTTGCTTGGATATATATTCGGAAAATTAATTGGTTGGTTTTTTGAAGCAGGCCATATTCCAGAATTCTTGAAATCACCAACTGTGTTAAGTGCTGTTATTGCTTGTTTTACCATTGCAGATGAAGTGTGGCATGAGACAGGATTACTTGCGGTAACAGCAATGGGGATGACATTGGCTAATTTAGGCATTTCTTCGATTAAAGATATGCGTCATTTCAAAGAAAATATTTCTATATTGCTAATTTCTACTGTATTTATTTTGTTAACAGCATCCTTAACAATGGATACATTAAAAGATGTGTTTCGTCCTGAAATCATCGGTTATGTTCTATTAATGTTATTTGTTGTAAGACCATTGTCCATTTTCCTATCAACAATTGGTTCGGGATTATCTATACAAGAAAAAACATTAATCGGATGGATTGCTCCAAGAGGGATTGTAGCATTGACTGTTGCTAGTTACTTTGCAGGAGTATTAGAAGATGAGGGATTCCAAGGCGCTTCACTCGTTACATCTCTTACATTTGCATTAGTATTTGCTACAGTGTGTGCACATGGGTTTTCGATTGGGTGGTTAGCTAAGAAATTGAATTTGTCATCAGATGGAAAGCCAGGCGCAATCATCGTCGGTTCCAATCGATTCTCAGTCTCCCTTGCCAAAGTAATGGAGGAACTCGGTATTCCTGTACTCGTTGTTGATTCTTCTTGGGGAAGGTTATATAGTGCCAGAAGAGCAGGGGTGGCACATAATCACGGAGAAATCTTGTCTGAGCAAATGGAGTACACGATTGATTTCACGCCATATGATTATTTAATTAGTGCATCAGAATATGATTCATATAATGCATTAGTTAGTTCCACATTTATACCAGAATTTGGACGCAAAAATGTATACAGACTACCGAGACAGAATCATAGTGGTGACCAGCTAGATGATATTGATCACACAATTGGTGGTCAAGAATTATTCCGACCTGCTGAAGGGTTAGAAGAATTAAAATACAAAATCAAAGCAGGATACGTTTTCCGTAAAACAACATTAACAGAACAATATACATGTGAAGAATACCTTCGTGATAGAGATAAAGAAACCATATTGTTATTTGTACTAAAACAATCCAAACAACTAGAATTTTTCATAGAAGGTGTAGATACCACCGCCCAACCCGGTGATATCATCGTAAGCATGACACCCCCAAGTAAAGAATTTAATAAAATAAAACAAAAATTAGAAGGGAAAAACAAAAGCGAAAGTGACCGATTAAAAACGTAGAGACTGGAGCGAATTAACAGAAATAAAGGAATCACGATGAGCTTGCGAATCGATGATGACTTATTGATAGCGAAACTTATCAGGGTGTTAGTGACAGTTTACCCACAACACAGAATTACCTTTTCACACTTCATATTATGTTGTGGGTATTACAGTCGCTTCACCGTGGAAAAGGAATCACGATGAGGTACGAACCAACAAAAATAAATGGAGACAATTGGATTCTTTAACGTAAAAAAATCCAAATGATTCGAAAAGCTATTTATCGAGTCGTTTGGATTTTTTTCATATTAAAAGATAATTCTATTCTTTCATTTTGAGTTTTTATATGTGTTTGGCACTCGCACTGGCTTGTCCGTGAATAAGTTAGCTCAAGAAAAAAGCCCGTGTAAAGGGGAGTGGGCAAGCCAGAGCGGGGTATACGCACATAAATTATTTCAAAATTGCTCATTAGAACTGTGTCGTATCATCCTATTTTTATAAAGGCTCACACTAATAACTAACGATACATACACGTAATCAAATGGAATTAAATTCTTATAACTCAGCTAGTTGTTGTCTGAGTCTGGATATCTCTTTTTCAATACGCTCAAGTTCTTTTTCTGTAATTTCTGTCTTTCCTTTTACATAGACAACTTTCTCCATGTCGTGAGATAACCTCGTATGGTCTGCTTTCAAATCTTCAATCTCTAATTCTATTTCTTTACGATTCATTTTTTTCACCCCATAGCATCTTATAATTTCTCACCATATTTATTTAAATCGTAGCCGAATTTGTTTGTGATAGCAAGAATTACTCCCTCAGGCAATGTCATAAAACATTTGTATATCTTTGTTAAATAGTAGCATTTTTTAAGGATTAACGATTATTTGCTAGCATTCGTTACGATATATCCACGATTTGCGGACATATTTTGTTCAGTACATCATATGTCGTTTAATCCGAACATTTAAGGGTATAGTAAATTTGTGATGCTTGAAACATTTCTGTAACATTTAATATAAGAGAAATATCGGCATGACAAAAAACAATAAGGAGGCAGAGAAGGCTTGAATATTTTTCGGTTATTAGATAAAGCAATGATGAAGATCGAAGAGTTTATTTTGAGCTTTGCAATTATATTAATTTCCATTATGATTGTTGGAAATGTAATTGCACGCGAGATTTTTCACTCTGGTGCTTTTTTCTTTGCTTATGAAGTAAGTAAATTTGCAATTATTATCGCAACATTTATGGGGATTGGTTATGCAGCAAGAAAAGGCCGTCATATCAGTATGTCAGCATTTTATGATTTTGCACCATTCAAGGTGCGAAAAGTAATGATGATTATCATTAACTTCGTAACAGCTATTGTAATGTTTATGATGGCATATTATTCATACAGTTATGTAATGTTTGAATATAATACAGGCGCAATCACTACATCCTTACAATTGCCACGCTATTTAATGGCAGTATTTATTCCGATTGGTTTCTTTTTAGCAGGTATCCAATTTATTCGTAATACCTATGTGAATTTCACCGCGAAGGCAAAGGATAAAGTTTATTTAGGTATTGATGCAGTAGATTATAACGATACGAAAGATGAAGATAAAGAAGTGAAATTAGAAGACTTAGGTGTATAAAAAAGTAGAGAGGTAAAAAACTATGTTAACAACATTAATGTCAATAATGATTGTGCTGTTGTTACTAAATTTTCCGATGATGATACCGCTTATTTTAGCACCAGTCATTATCATGATGATTTATAACCCAGCAATCAATATGGATTTACTTATGAAACAATTAATGACAGGGATTGAATCACCTGTATTATTATGTGTGCCGCTATTTATATTTGCTGCAGATATTATGACATCTGGTAAGACGTCGAATCGTTTATTAGACTTTATCGGTTCATTTGTTGGTCATATGCGTGGTGGGTATGCGGTAACAACTGCAGCTGCTTGTACATTATTTGGAGCTATATCTGGTTCGACTCAAGCAACAGTTGTAGCAATTGGACGTCCAATGCGTGAGCGTCTACTGAAAATTGGATATAAAGATTCCAGTGCGATGGCATTAATTATCAATGCAAGTGACGTAGCACTACTTATTCCGCCAAGTATTGGAATGATTATTTATGCATTAGCTGCAGGTAAAGGAGTATCTGTAGGAGACTTATTTATTGCAGGGATTATTCCTGGTTTAATCGTATTTTTATCATTTGCGATTTACAGTGTAGTTTATGCAAAAATCAAAAATATTCCATTAGCAGAACGCATTGGTTGGAGAGAGAGACTTGTTTATTTTAGAAAAGCATTATTACCATTAGGATTTCCTGTTCTAATCGTAGGTGGAATTTATTTAGGAATATTCACACCAGTAGAAGCTTCAGGTATCTCGGTATTATATGCGTTGATCTTAGAAGTATTGATATTTAAGACAATTCCGTGGAAAAAAATCCCGAGTATTGCATTGTCTACAGGGCTAGTTACATCAGCTGTCTTCATTTTAGTTGCTGGTGGACAATTATTTACATGGGTACTTGGATTTGCACGAATTCCTCAACAAATTACAGAAGCAGTACTTGGAACAGATCCAAGTGCATTATATGTCTTGATTATGGTTAGTATTTTCTTCTTTGTTGGGTGTATGTTTGTTGATCCGATTGTAGTTATTTTGATTTTAACACCTATCTTTGCTCCGGCAGCAGAAGCAGCGGATGTAAATTTAATTCATTTAGGAATCATAATTACATTCCAAGCAGCACTAGGTTCAGCTACACCACCATTTGGTGTCGATATATTTACCGCAAGTGCTGTGTTCAAAAAGCCGTATTTAGAAGTTATCAAAAGTACGCCACCATATATTGTGATGTTACTGTTAATTGGCGTAGCTTTAATACTATTTCCAGAACTATCATTAGTATTGATTGATTAATTTGTTATTAAGTAAATGCTGAAATAGCTATTTACTTAAAATATATTTCACTAAAAATTTTAGGGGGTAATGATCATTTTTAACAAAAAGTATGTACTTATGTTACTAGCAATCCTATCACTAAGCTTTGTATTAGTAGCTTGTGGTGGTGAAGAGGGCGAAGATTCAACGGACAACAACGAAGGTTCAGATAATAATGGAGAAGAGGCTTCAGGTGAATTTGATGAAGCACAGTGGATGTTTATTACAGAAGAGTTAAAAGGTGAAGTACAGTACGAATATGCTGCAGAATTTGCAAAGCGTATTGATGAAAAAACAAATGGTGCAATTGAAGTCGTTCCATATGAATATGGTGCGCTAGGTAGTGAAGTAGACCAAGCACAATCATTACAACAAGGTGCAGTGCAACTTGCAGTAATGTCACCAGGTTTTACTGGTGGGCAAGTTCCTGATGGACAGATTTTCTCACTACACTATTTCTTCCCTGCAGATCCAGAACAAACACAGGAAGTATTAACAAATAGTGAAGCATTAAATACAGATTTACGTGCGAAATATGAAGAGCATAATATTACTCCACTTGCATTTTGGACAGAAGGTGCAATGGCTTGGACGAGTAATGTAGGAATTGAAGAACCAAGTGATTGGGAAGGGTTAAACACACGTGTACAAGAATCTCCGCTAATGCGTGAAACATATGCTGCATATGGTGCAACAGTACAATCAATCAGCTGGGGCGAATTATATACAGCATTAGACCGTGAGACAGTGGATGCACAAGAAAACCCAATATTCTTTATTAATTCAGCAAGTTTCTATGAAGTGCAAGATACTTTAACAATTTCTAATCATAATAACTATGTTGCGATGACAACAGTAAATACAGATTGGTATAATGGATTACCAGAAAATGAAAAAGCATTAATTGATGAAACAGTGGAAGAAATGCAAGAATGGGTATTCGAAGAACAAAAAGCGCAAAACGAAGCAGGGCTTGAAGCAATTAAAGCTGATACAGAAAACCCAACAGAAATTATTGAATTAACAGATGAGCAAATTGAAGCATTTAAAGAAGTTGCATTGCCAGTACATGAGAAATACCGTAATGGCGAGTTAACAGAAGGTGTAGACCCAGCTATTTATGATAAGTTAAAAGAAGAAATCGCTGAAGTAACTGGCGAATAAGAAGTAGAAAATCACTCGGGAAACCTGAGTGATTTTCTATTTCTCAAAAAAATTCTTCACAAAATGTATTCGTTTTCATTGACTGAAATCTATATTGTCCAATATAATTAATATAGGTAAGTGTCTAAATTTTGTTTGAATAACAAAATTTAACTAAATAAAACTGTAAGGAGATGGGAGAATGAGGACAAATATTAGGAAATGTACGTTAGAAGATTTGCAAATCATCCAGGAAATTGGTACACAAACATATAATGAAACTTACAGTCATTTGCATACACCAGAAGATATGAATGAATATTTAGATAGTGCCTTCAATTTACATCAATTAAAAAAAGAATTATCCAATCCATCCTCAACATTTTTATTCCTGTACGTCAATGATGTGCTAGCTGGTTATTTAAAGTTAAATGAAAACGGTGCACAAACATACGAAATTAGTGAAAATGCATTAGAAATTGAACGAATTTATGTGAGACAGATGTTTCAAGACAAAGGGCTTGGAAGAATACTATTAAAAACGGCAATTGATTATGCAAAGGAACATCAAAAAAGTGAAGTATGGTTAGGTGTGTGGCAAAAAAATAAAAATGCAGTTGATTTTCACAAGAACATGGGATTTGAAATCAAAGGTTCGTATTCCATCTTAATTGGTGATGATGAACAAGTAAATAATATTATGGTTAAACAGTTGTAATCTTTTCTATTAGATTAAGATAGAGGTAACGTGGTACTTTCGCCAATAGATATGGCGAAAGACCGTATGTTATCCTTTTATATTAAATCTGGATCTTCCTCTGGTTGCTTCTTTTTCCACTCATGATAAAAATGTGCAATAATTGTTTTCACGACAGCATATGCTGGAATGATAAATAACAACCCAAGAAACCCTGCAATTCCTCCCGCTGCTAAGATTAATGTAATCACTGTTAAAGGGTGTAACGATAATGCACGTCCCATCACATTTGGAGATATAAAGTTACTTTCGATTTGTTGTGCGATTAACATAACAACAGATGCCCAAACAGCTAAGATTGGATCTTGGAAAAAACCAACGATGATAGCAGGTACTGCAGATAAGTATGGACCGATAAATGGAATGAAATTCATGATTAGTCCAAATAACGCTAGAAATAATGGATAATCTAAATCGATAATTAAATATCCGATATATAACATGAAACCGACACATAAACTAACAATAAATTGTCCTTGGATAAAGGATGCTAATGTGTGGTTTACATTTGTCGTTAATGTTCGAAAACTCCTTGCTTTGTTCGGACTTAAAAATTGTGAAATAAAAGGAACAAAACGATGGCCATCTTTTAGCATGAAAAACAAGAAAAATGGAATAAGCAAAAAGGAGAAAACAAAACTAAACACTTGTGCGATGATATTAATGATACTTGCAGTAATATTCTCCGCATAATTACTTATATTATCTAGCATATTCTTCATAGCATCTTCTAATTGTGGTGGAATAATGTTTTGGTTGCTCTGCCACATATCTACTAATTGTTCTGCATTCTTCACCATTTTCGGAATACTATCAAAGAAATTACTAAATTGTTTTTGGACAATTGGTGCGACAAATTGAATAATGATTGTAATAATTAGCGCAATTAATATAAATACAATAAATGTACCAATGATTCGTGGGAATTTCTTTTTCTCTAGATAATTAACAATAGGGTTAGTTATGTAAAAAATGACACCAGCACCGATAATGGGTACAGCAATTGCCGTCAAATATGCTGCGACAGGTTCGAAAATAAATCGTGTTAAGTGTATTAACAGAATTAATGTAAAAATTAAGATGAGTGTTAGTAGAATTCGTATACTCTTTTTCTCGAACAATGTAATCATCACGACCTTTTGTAGAATATATAGTGATTTTATTCTATCATATTAAATATAAATATGGTATGTAAGTTATAGTAGAGTATGTTAAAATAATTTAAAAAGTATGTTGGAGGGATAATCTTATGTCATGGCAAGAAACATTAAAGAAATGGACTTCATTCGCAGCATTGGATGAAGCATTATTGAAACAATTAAATGAAGTAGTAAAAGATGAAAAAGAGGTAGAAGATGCATTTTATAAGAATTTAACATTCGGTACAGGTGGAATGCGTGGTGTATTAGGGCCTGGGACCAATCGTATGAACATATATACAGTGCGTAAGGCTGTAGAAGGACTTAGCTTATACATAAAAGAAAACGTACAACATTGCGAAGAACGTGGAGTTGCCATTGCATATGATTCACGCTATATGTCTCAAGAGTTTGCGATAGAGGCTGCGCGTGTGTTAGGCTCACACGGAATTAAGGCATATGTATTTGAATCATTACGCCCAACACCATTGTTATCCTTTGCTGTTCGTTATTTACATGCAGCTGCAGGGATTATGATTACAGCAAGCCATAACCCACCAGAATATAATGGATTCAAAGTTTACAATGAAGACGGAGGACAAGTACCATTAAAAGAAGCTGCTGCAATCATTGAAAAGGTAGATTTAGTAGCAGATGAATTGTCTGTCAATGTAGCAGAACAAAAAGATCTAGAAGCAAATGGTTTATTAACGTGGGTCGGCGAAAAAGTCGACAAGGCCTATTTACAAGCATTAAAAGGTTTGCAAAAACAAGAAAATGCATCAGATGATTTAACAATTGTATTCACACCATTACACGGAACTTCACATGATTTAGTACTTGCAGGTCTGAATCAAGTTGGATTTACGAATGTACATGTCGTTCGTGAACAAGCGAATCCAGACCCAGAGTTCAGGACAGTCGAGTCTCCAAATCCTGAAGAGCATCAAGCATTCACAATGGCGATAGAGCAAGGGCAAGCAATCAATGCAGACATTCTTATTGGTACAGATCCAGATGCAGATCGTCTAGGAGTAGCAGTGATAGACGCAAATGGTGCCTACCAAGTACTTACAGGAAATCAATTAGGTACATTGATGTTGGATTATACACTATCTCATTTATCAGAAGAAGAACGAAAAAATGGTAAATTGATTAAAACAATTGTAACAACAGAAATGGGAAGAACTGTAGCTAAATCTTATGGTGTAGACACAATAGATACATTAACTGGATTCAAATTTATCGGAGAAAAAATTAAAGAATTTGAATCAACAGAAGAACATTATTTATTTGGTTTTGAAGAAAGTTATGGCTTTTTAATTGGTGACTTTGTCCGCGATAAAGATGCAGTACAAGCGGCAATCGTTGCATGTGAGATGGCTAATTATTGGAAGAAACAAGGGAAGACACTACTTCAAGCTCTTGATGGCTTATATGAACAACATGGTTATTATTTAGAAGGAATGAAGTCATTAACATTAAAAGGAAAAGATGGAGCAGAACAAATTGCTACTATTATGGAAGACATTAGAGCGAATCCATTTACAGAACTAGGCGGACTAAAAGTACTAGCTGTCGAAGATTATGATACAAGTAATCGAACACTTTTAGTAGAAGATAAAAATGAAATCATCGAATTACCAAAAGAAAATGTAATGAAATTTATTTTGGAAGAGGATGCATGGGTATGCTTCCGTCCTTCTGGTACAGAACCTAAGATTAAGAGCTATTTTGGTGTGAAAACAACAGAAGAAACAAAAAGTAAGGATCTACTTCAAGCAATTCAATCACAAGTAGAAGAAAGAATTAATCAAATTATTGCATAAGATATGCTTATCATGTAAAACCTATTGTTACAGATGTGACAGTAGGTTTTTGTTATATAATAGAATGAATGGAACACTATTTTTTGGTAAAAAAAATATAAGTTATTGACAAATGAGTGATTTCGAATTATAGTAAAAACATACATAAAGGGGAGTAGCTGTACAGTAGATGTCGTCATTTCGAGGATGTATCCTCCGGCATCATTGGCAACTTGACGTTGTTAGCGAGACCTTTACCATCTGTGGTAAAGGTCTCGCTATTTTTGTGAGCTTTTATCCTAAGATGGATTATCTTTCATATATAAGAGGAGATGGAACTGTGGAATTACTTTTAGAGTATGGTTGGGTATTACTAGTATTAATAGGATTAGAAGGTATTCTAGCTGCAGATAATGCGTTAGTATTAGCAATCATGGTAAAACATTTACCTGACGAACAAAGGAAAAAGGCATTATTTTATGGATTAGCAGGAGCATTTATCTTACGCTTTGGTTCATTATTTGTTATTTCCTTCTTAGTGGATGTCTGGCAAGTACAAGCAATCGGAGCACTTTATTTATTATTTATCTCTGGTAAACATTTGTATGATAAATTCTTGAAGAAACCGAAAATTGCAGACGACGAATTAGTGGAAGCGGAAAATGCGAAAGAAAAACAAGGTAGTAGTTTCTGGATGACGGTACTAAAAGTAGAGTTCGCTGACTTAGCTTTTGCTGTGGATTCTATATTAGCAGCTGTGGCACTAGCTGTAGCTTTACCACCAACTGGCTTAGGTACAGTTGGTAGTTTGGATACAGGACAATTTTTAGTTGTATTCGCAGGTGGAATGATTGGTTTAATTATCATGCGTTTTGCAGCAAATGTATTTGTGAAATTATTACATGATCGCCCAGGACTTGAAGTTGCAGCATTTGCCATTGTAGGATGGGTGGGTGTGAAGCTTGTTGTAAGTGTACTTGCACACGATGATGTACACATTTTGCCACATGATTTCGCCCATTCACTTGCATGGAAATTAACATTTTATTTAGTATTAGTAGGTATTGCTGTTGCGGGATGGTTCTTATCAGGTCCGAAGAAAGAAGAAGTGAAAGCATAATTTGCACTTAGCAGACATTTTTTCTACAATAGTTGTAGAAAGGATGATCATATGGCACTTCATAGATTCAGATTACATGCGGATTGGCCTGGTGGCAGAAATGAAGTAGGGACGATAGATGCAGGTAATTTAAAAACAAAGATTTCGATTCCGAAAGAGATGGATGGTCCAGGTGTTGGAACGAATCCTGATGAGATGTTATTGGGTGCAGCGTCTACTTGTTACATTATTACTGTAGCTGCAATGATAGAGAGAAGCAGTATACCAATTAAGCTTTTAAGTATAGATTCTACAGGTGATGTAGATGTGACAAAAGGTGTATACACGTACAAGAAAATCACGCACAAACCTGTTGTGAAGTTACAAGCAAAAGCAACAGAAACAGACTTGGCTAAAGTAAAAGAAATCGTACATGCAGCCGAATCTTCTTGTATGATATCACGAGCGATAAAAGGCAATGTAGAAGTAGTAGTTGAAGAAAATATAACAATCGAAGCACAGGACTAAAAAAGTGATCTATCACATAAAATAAAAGCAAAGAAAGATACAACCAATATCTTTCTTTGCTTTTTTACATTTGAATATTTGATTGTTGACAAATCTCGAAATAAAGGTTAATATATTCAAAGTATTTCAATCGGAATAATAGACTGGAGGGTTATTTATGGAAACATTATTGATTATCGTTAATATTGCAATATTCTTAGCATTTATCGGAATATTATTTTATATGCAAAAGAAATTCGTTTCATTTAGTAAGCGTGTATTTGCAGGTTTACTATTTGGTATTTTACTTGGGGCATTTTTACAAATTATTTATTCAGCAGACTCAAGTATTGTTGGTACAACGACAGATTGGTATAACATCGTTGGTAGAGGGTATGTTCGCTTACTAATGATGATTGTTATCCCGCTAATTTTAGTGTCGATTATCCAATCTATTATTAATTTAGAGAAATCTTCTGAATTAGGGAAGATGTCTGCATGGATTATTGGTATTTTAGTTACAACTGCAATGGTCGCAGCATTAGTTGGTGTAACAAGTGCAACAATATTTGATTTAAATGCAGATCAAATTGAAATAGGGCAAGCAGAAGAAGAACGAGGGCTCGCGTTAGAAGAAAGACTTGGTTCGATTGAAGGAATGTCGACACCACAGAAGATTCTTGAGTTTATCCCGTCGAATCCATTTTTAGATATGACTGGTCAGCGTGCAACATCCACTATCGCTGTTGTTATTTTCTCTATTATTGTAGGGATAGCAGTACTAGGTGTACGTAAAAAGCAACCAGAACAAGCGGAGAAATTCGTTGAAATAATTAATGCGTTATATGCTGTTGTAATGCGTATTGTAACAATTATTTTACGTCTTACACCATATGGTATTTTAGGATTGATGGCAAATACGGTTGCACAAACAGATATTGCAGGAATCATTGAACTAGGTAAATTTGTTGCTGCATCTTATGTTGCTTTAATTGCGATGTTCATCATTCACTTAATTTTACTAGCGGTATTTGGTTTAAATCCATTATTGTATGTGAAGAAAGTATTACCTGTATTATCATTTGCTTTTACATCTAGATCAAGTGCAGGGACGATTCCTTTAACGATACAAGTTCAAAAAGAAAGTTTAGGTGTGCATAGTGGTACTGCAAATATGGCAGCATCATTTGGTGCAACAATCGGGCAGAATGGATGTGCAGGTATTTATCCAGCAATGCTAGCTGTCATGATTGCACCATCACAAGGTATTGATCCTTTATCACCAAGTTTCTTATTATCATTAGTGTTAATTATCGGTGTAAGTTCATTTGGTGTTGCAGGTGTCGGTGGTGGAGCAACATTTGCTGCATTAATCGTACTATCATCTATGAATTTACCAGTTGCATTAGCAGGTCTACTTATTACTGTAGAGCCATTAATTGATATGGGTCGTACAGCATTAAATGTGAATGACTCTATACTATCTGGTACATTAACATCAAAAATTATGAAAAAATTAAATATTAAAAAGTACAATGACAAAGATTTAGTAGATAAAGATATTGCAATGTAATGGATAGAAAAAGCAGGGCATTTGATTGCCCTGCTTTTTTGTACGCTTAAAATTGTTTTATTTCTTAATCATTTTTGCCATTGTGACATAACTTGCTGGCAATAATAGTAATGTGAGCGTTGTGGAGAAGATAAGTCCAGCAACGATAGATACTGCTAAAGGTTTGAACAATACATCTCCAGTGAAAATGATTGGAGCTAATGCAGCAATTGATGTTAATGTTGTTAAAATAATTGGTCGAAGCCTTGCTTTCCCTGCAGCAATAATGGCTTCTTTAATATTTCCTTGATAACGGGCTTTATTTTGCTCAATAAATTCAATAATTAATATCGAGTTACGAACAACAACTCCGGATAGTGAAACAATACCAAGTACTGCTAAGAAGCTAAGTGGCTGCCCACTCACAAATAAGCCTGCAATCGCACCAGTAACTGCAATGAGTACAGTGCTCGTAATTAATAATGGTGTAAGTAATGAGTTAAACTGTATAGCTAATGTCACATAAATTAAAAACAGGACAATGACGAACAATTTAGCTACTTCAATAAAGAACTCTGTTTCTGCACTAGATTCGCCATCTTCTATCAATGTATATCCTTCAGGCAATTCTGCTTGTAATGTATCTATTATTTCTTCTGTATCCTCTGTGAATGTAGCTACATCACTATTCTCATATGCCTCAATCGTAATCGTGCGTTCTCCGTCCAAATGTGTAATTGCGGCAATTTGTTCATCGACTGTTTCTGTTATGAATTTGTCATATGTGAAGATAGACGGTGCGCCACGTTCTGATGGTACAACAGCTTGTAATTGATCTAAAGCAATCCCATCTTCCAACCCTTCATCAAGACTAATTTCAAGCGTATATCGTTGATTGTCTACAGATATTTCTGTGAAAGGAACGCCAGTATTAGCTAATTGTAATGTGTTCTTTACTTGATTCAAATCAATCCCATTCTCCGCTAGAAATGCTTTGTCAATCTCATATGTTTTTACGGGTTGACTCGTTCCAGTATTAATTGTAGCAATCTCAACAGCATCTAATGCATTTAAATCTTCCTGTAATGCTGTCGCGGTTGATAATAATGTATCCAATTCTGGACCTTGTAATTTCACTTCTAATGCAGCAGATGCTGGAGGACCTGATACAATCGTTTCTAAGAAAATTTGCCCTTCTGGGAATGTTTCTCTTAATTCTCGTTCATAATCTTCGATAAATGTCTGTGCACTATAATTGTCACGATTAATTCGAATAGCTAGCTGACCTGTGTTCTCTCCAGACCTTGTTAGGCTAGAATTAAAGATATTCGGTAATCCACTTCCAGTATAGCGAACGGTCTCTGTTACATTAGGCTCTTGCTCTAGAATGTATGCTTCGATTTCGTCGAGCATAGCATCTGTATCTTCTATTTTTGTACCTTCATCTAATGTTAAAGAAAGGGTTACTTCTTGTCTGTCTGCAGCAGGGAAGAACTCAAATGGAACTTTCAGCGCTAAGGATAGAAGTAATAGACAGATAATGATTCCGCTTAGTACAGTAAGCCATGGTCGCTTAATCGTAAATGGAATAATGTTTTCTGCATAATGTTTCTCGAGAAAGCGGAAAAAGTTCGTTAATAGTCCACCTTTTCGACGCTTTTTCGTTTGTTGTATTCTCAGTTGTCTTACATATTGAATGGAAGGAATGACTGTTAAAGCTAAAATGGTTGAAGCAATAATTGTTCCCATTAATGCAATAGGTAAAGCGCGAATGAATTCACCATTACTACCTGATAAGAATGTCAATGGTAGAAAACTAAATACAATCAGAAGTGTCGATGTAACAATCGAAACACCAACCTCTTTTATACCTCTCCTTGCTCCTTCTAGTGGACTGTCACCAAGTTGGTACCGCCGCATAATATTATCATTTACAACAATGGCATCATCCACCAAGATACCAATTGCGACAATAATTCCAATAATCGATATCTGGTTTAGGTCTACACCCGTATATGGTAATGGTATGAACCCGATAATGATAGACAACGGAATAGCAAATGCCACTAAAATTGCAGAAGAAATAGGTAATCCTAATACCATGATAATGACTACTGCAAAGAATGAAATTGCAAATGATACTAATAAACTAGTATATACCTCATCAATTATCGTGCTTTGTGTATAAAAATTGTCAACAACCACTTCTTCAGGTAAATCTTGCTGTAATACTGTCATTTTGTCATCAATTTGTTTTTGTAAGTTTGTAATATTGACGCCATCTTTTGCATAAATCGTCAAAGAAAGTGCTTGTTTGTCATCATATGTGATGATGTCACTTACTTTCTCATCAACGATTGCAATGGAGGCAATATCGACCAAATAGATTGGTTCATCACCGTTTGTTGTAATATAGGTCTGTTCTAAACGTGTGAAATCATCTTCTTCTGCAATATTAAGCAAAAAGTTCTGATCATCCGTTGTTTCTGTACCAAGTGCAACAGGTCCGAGTTCTGCTTGGATTGCTTCAATAATTTGTCCTGGCTGCACACGATACTCGCCTAAGGCTTCTTGGTCTAGTTGAACTTCAACATATTGATCAGGAATACCTTTCCATTCAATACTATCTACACCGCTGATAGAAGTGAATTCCTCTTCCCAACTAGCAATCGTTTCTCTTATTGCTAACAATGTTTCTGTGTCTTCATTTAGCAAATGATAGGTTGCAACACTGGAACGAACTAAATCTGTTTTTACTTCAGGTGTTAAGGCCTCATCTGGAAAATCTTTTTGTGCATTTTGAACCGCTTGACGAATAGCCGCATAGATACTAGTAGGATTGTCTGTTTCAGTTAATGAGATTGTAATAGTAGAGAATCCATTTGTAGATGCAGATGTTAGTTGATCCACACCATCCACTGTTTCTAATTCGTCTTCTATTTTATTTGTAATCACTTGTTCGACTACCTCAGGATTCGCGCCTGGATACACAGTGGATACAGATGCAATGTTTTGTGAGATTTCAGGAATATCTCTTTTCGGGATTTGTATGTAAGTAAAAATACCTGTAATAATAAATAACAGAACAAAAATCCAAACAATTTTACGATATTTTAATAATGTTTCCATCGCTTCACCTCATGCAATTATTTTCTTTCTAAGTTATATTATGTTCTTCTATACCCTTTTAAGCAATTCTTTTAACTTGACTTTTCCACTCTAACAAATATTCTTATAGTAGAAGAAGGAGGCAATAAAAATGAAAAATCAGTTAGAGAAATATGCACAATTAGCATTAGAAGTCGGTGTGCATTTACAAAAAGGGCAAGGATTGCTCATTCAAACATCAATTGAAGCGGTTGAATTTGTTCGAATCGTTGTCGAAAAGGCATATCAATTAGGTGCATCTGATGTACATATCGAATGGAAAGATGACGAGTTAACATACTTAAAAATGAAACATGCACATATGGATGTATTAGAAACATTCCCAGACTGGCGAAAAGACGCATTCACATCAATGGTGAAAGATGGTTATGCTGTACTAAATATTTACGGAGAAAATCCAGATTTATTGAAAGACATTGACGGGAATAGAATGGTTGCAGTAACAAAAGCAAGTTCTGTTGCGTTAAAAGAGTATCGTGATTACATGATGAATGATCGTGCAAGATGGTCAATCGTCGGATATCCAACGAAAGGTTGGGCGAGCAAAATATTCCCTGACATCACAGAGGAAGAAGCGGTGAAGCAACTGTGGGATGAGATTTTCCGGATTGGTCGTGTAAATACAGCTGATCCAATTGCTGCATGGCAAAAGCATAATGAAACGTTAAAAAATGCACGTGAATATTTGAATGAAAAAAGTTATAAAGCATTGCATTTTACTGCACCAGGTACAGATTTGACGATTGGTTTAACAGATGGTCACATTTGGCATGGTGGGGCAGCTGTTGCAGAAGATGGAGTAAGTTTCAATCCGAATATGCCGACAGAAGAAGTTTTTACAATGCCACATAAGTATAATGTAAATGGTGTTGTAACAAGTACGAAACCACTAAGTTTTCAAGGTCAATTGATCGAAAATTTTACGCTAACGTTTAAAGATGGTAAAGTGGTGGATTATACATGTGAAAAAGGGGAGCAAGCATTAAAGAATTTACTAGAAGCAGATGAAGATGGTGCATCTAGATTAGGAGAAGTGGCGCTTGTCCCACATGAATCACCAGTATCAGAATCTGGCCTCATCTTCTTTAATACATTATTTGATGAAAATGCATCATGTCACATTGCATTAGGTAAAGCATATCCTACTAATATTAAAGATGGTTCTAACATGGATGAAGCAGCAATGGATGCAAATGGTGTGAATGATAGTATTGTGCACGAAGATTTTATGATTGGGTCAGATAAAATGGATATTGACGGTATTACGGAAGATGGTAAAAGAGAAGCAATATTTCGAAATGGAACATGGGCGATTACATTTTAACGATGAGGTAATAAGCGAAGGCAACTACTAATAGTAGATATGCCTTCGTTTTTGGTTCACTCCAGTCACTACGTTTCTAACCGGGCGTTTCCGCTTTTGCTTTTTTTACATGTTTCTTACATTCTGTTTACATTTGGGTTATTTGGGTTTGGTTGTTGGGGGGATTGGGGTATCATTTTAGAAAAGTGATGGGAAAGGGAGATTGAGTTATATGCAGCGAGAAGCATACTTTGATAATGCAAAACTCCTGTTTATTTTTCTAGTAGTCTTTGGTCATTTGATTCAACCATTAAAACAAGAGATTGAGGTTATTGATGCATTGTATCAAACCATTTATTTAATGCACATGCCTGCGTTTGTTCTGATTAGTGGTTTCTTTGCAAAAGGCTCTAGTGAGAAGGGGTATTTAATAAAATTAGCAAAACGAATATTGTTTCCTTATTTGTTGTTTCATATATTCTATACACTTTATTATTACGGAATTGGTAAGAATAACTGGGATACCACGTTATATGACCCGCATTGGGGATTATGGTTTTTACTTAGTTTATTCAGTTGGCATTTATTATTAATTGTATTTAAACAAATGAAACCATTACCAAGTCTTGTTGTTGCAATATTAGTTGGAATCGGTGTTGGATACGTACCATTTATCGGTGAGGCATTCAGTTTATCACGTACATTTGTCTTCTTTCCGTTCTTCCTAATTGGGTTTTGGTTAACGAAAGAACGACTGTTTTTAGCGATGGAGAAAACAAAACGTTGGATTCCAGCATTATTGTTACTGACTGTGTTTGTCATTAGTTATATAGGACCGAAAATACATGCACATTGGTTATTTGGCTCGCATTCTTTTCAAGATTTAGGCATGCCAGTTGAAGGAGGAATTGTACGCCTGCTTTTATATAGTGTTGCACTATTAATGGTCTGGGCTGTTTTCATGTTAATTCCGAGAAAAAACTATCATTTTACACGTCTTGGTCAAAAAACAATGTATGTATATTTATTACATGGTGTGATTATTCAGTATATTCGCCAAGCTAATCTACTCCAATTAGATCACAATTTAGATACAATAGGGTTAGCAGTGATTGCTGCATCAATCGTCTGGTTATTGTCATCCGATTTTGTCTCTACATTTACCCAACCAATTGTAGAAGGTAAAATAACAGAGATTCAAAAATGGAACAGACAACGTCATAAAAAATATACATTTAAAGAGAAGTCATCATCTTAGTATGATGGCTTTTCTATTTTGTTGGTTAATCCATATTTTTGGTTGAGACTTCCAAACGTTTGAACAGGATAAAAATGCTTGTTGCATCCTTTTCATCATTTCGTGTAAAGTATAGCATGACGAATGTGTAATTTTCATGTATAATTACTAGCGTTTGAAACTATAAAATGAGGTGTAAAAGAAATGCAAAGAGAAAATTGGGCCTCGCGTCTCGGCTTTATGTTAGCTGCTATGGGATCAGCGGTAGGCTTAGGAAATATATGGCGTTTCTCCTATGTAGCTGGAGAAAGCGGTGGTGGCGCATTTTTAATTATTTATTTATTGAGTGTGTTTGTGATAGGTGTGCCATTATTATTAGTTGAAGTTAGTATTGGTCGAAAGGCACAACAAGATGTTGTAGGATCATATCAAAAGTTAGCGCCAAAACAGCCATGGTATTTAGGTGGATTTTTGGGAATCGCAAGTGCTTTTTTGATTTTAAGTTTTTATAGTGTTGTAGCAGGATGGGCGCTTTACTATTTATGGGGGTATCTGACAGGAACAATGGCCGATTTACCTGAAAATGGGTACGGACAGGCGTTTGATACATTTATTAAGGAAGACTATGCTCCGATATTCTGGCATGCATTATTTTTATTTATTACAATGCTGATTGTACTAGGTGGAGTAAAGAACGGGATTGAGTTAGCTAATAAAATTTTAATGCCAATTCTTGCTTTATTAATGATTGGACTAGCGATTTATAGTGTGACGTTACCTGGCGCAGAAGAAGGGTTAAAATTTCTCTTCAGTCCTGATTGGTCTGTATTAACAGATCCATCCATCTATATCGCAGCAATGGGTCAAGCATTCTTCTCGCTTAGTCTTGGTGTTGGGACAATGATGACATATGGGAGCTATTTATCATCAAAGCAAAAGTTACCTGGTGCAACAGTAGGAATTAGTATTATGGACACTCTTTTTGCTGTCATATCAGGTATTGTTATTTTTCCAGCAGTATTTGCCTTTGGTATTGACCCAAGTTCTGGACCTAAATTAGTGTTTATTACATTACCAGAAATATTCCACCAAATGGGATATGGCCATTTCGTTGCAATTCTTTTTTTCTTAGCATTAAGCTTTGCGGCGGTATCTTCTTCCATTTCTCTTTTAGAAGTACCTGTAGCGTATTTAATGCGTAGAGCGAAGATTTCCCGCAAATTAGCATCTGTTATTACAAGTATCATTATTTTTATTTCAGGTGTGACGGTATCTTTAGGTATGGGAAGATGGAGTCGTATTACACCAATTGGCAATCGCAATATTCTCGATTCGATGGACTTTCTTTCATCTAATGTCTTCTTGCCAATAGGTGGCTTGACAATGGCTTTATTTGTTGGATGGTACTTCACAAAGAAAGAAGCATTAGTAGCAGCTGATTTACATGGTCACTTTATCGGTAAAGTATGGTATGTATTAGTTAAATATATCGCACCAATCTTAATCATCATCATTTTCCTTAATGCATTAGGTATTGTAAAATAGACAACATACATCATATTGGAAATGGACGAGGAGGCGATAGAGTTGGCGATTTCTAATCAACAAATACTAAGTAGAATAATGAAAGAATGTGAACAAGCGATACAATCTGGTCATGTACGAGAACATGCAAAGGCAATTCAAGTATTGGCAGATTTATTACTTGATTCAGAAGAAAAAAGCCCGAAAGCAATCGATCAACAAGTAACAGCGTCAGAATGGAAAGCAATGATTGGTAACAACACTTCTATAAAGAATTTTCAAAAAGAGGAAGATGATGAAGGCAATGGTGGTTCATTACTCGATTTCTAAGGAGAGGTTTAGATGAAAGTCTTTTTATTATTAGGTGTAATCAATGGTTTCCTAGCCGTGGCATTAGGAGCATTTGGTGCGCATGGTCTTGAAGGAAAGTTATCAGAGAAAATGATAGCAACATGGGAGAAGGCAGTACAATATCAAATGTTCCATACTGTTGCTCTTTTCGTAACTGCAATACTGATGCAAAAAATGCAAGTAACAAGTGTAGCAACAGCTGGATGGTTCTTCTTTGCGGGGATTTTGTTGTTCTCTGGTAGTTTATATATTTATTCCACAACAGCAATAAAGACATTTGCAATGATTACACCAATTGGTGGAGTTGCTTTCTTAATAGGTTGGATTTTACTCGGTTACGCAATCGTGAAATATGTGTAATCATGATTTGTTAGATTCTGAAATAGACTAACATAACAATGGCACCAATTACCGCTAATCCGCGGAGCAATTGTTGTGAGAAATAGTAGGTTTGTTTTTTGATGTATGCTTGTCTTGCTTCAATGAGCAAAATCATGCTAAATAAGCTCAATGATAAAAATAAGAAAAAAATCATATGAAGCTTCCATAAAACAAATAGGCTTGTGAGCATAATGACAGACAATGCGAATGAAATATCACTCGATGTGGCGCGATTATTGTTCATACTAGATACCTCCGTTTATTAGTAGGTGGAAGCGAAAATAAATTTGACAAAACCACGATTATATGGCGATCGTGGTTTTGTTTTAGTTTAGATAATGATTAAATGAAATAACATCGTGATTCCTTAATTTTTGTTTGATGCGTTCCAGTCACTACGTTTCTAACCGGGCGTTTCCGCTTTTCATCTGGCTAGCTCCAACGCCCAGAAACTAGGTGACTTCACGAATCAACCATCAATAAGTCATCATCGATTCGTTCCTCATCGTGATTCCTTAATTTTTGTTTGATGCGTTCCAGTCACTACGTTTCTAACCGGGCGTTTCCGCTTTTCATTATTACCTCGGGGCGTAATTTGCTAATTGTTGATTATATGGATAGTCATATTCGATTTCTTCATCGAATGTAATGTAATCTAAGTACACCATTAACAGAATGTAACGCTTGTTGGTCTCTGGATCACTTAGAACAATATGGTCTCGTCCTGCTGCTTCAATAATGCCTTTAAATATTTTTGCGTTCCATCTCTCGTTGTTTTCGAATGTCATATATACTGTTGCAAGCTTGCCTTTGTTTAATCGTAGAATATTCTCCACATACGATTCTTCAACAGGTAGCATGCCGGGTGTATCTGAAACCTTTTGTTGAGGCATCTGTTGTTGTGTTGGATAATAAGTGGCTTGTGGATAGCCTTGCATACCGTAATAGCTTTGTGGTGTATATGTCATACCAGCTTGCTGTCTTAATTGATCTTGGTTCATATAGAAAAACTCCCTTCTTTCCTCCAAAAAAATATCGAGCTATACTCTACTAGCCATCTATATGAACGAAATGGGGGATTTATGCATGAAAAGTAGTGGAGGTTTTTCTTGATAAGATGCTTACTTAAACAAAAAAACACACGCATTTTTTTGCGTGTGTCATTCATTAAACTTCCATGTATGTTGGGATTTTGTCTATTGGTAAAACTGTGCCGACATAGAATGGACCGAATTCACCGTATCGTGCACTCACGACATCGAAGCGCATTTCATACACAATTTTCTTTAATTGCAATACATCTTTTGCGAAAAGTGTGACACTCCATTCCCAATCATCAAATCCCATAGAACCAGTTATAATTTGTTTTACTTGGCCTGCGTATTTGCGTCCGGTGAAACTATGTTCATACATAAGTTGACGACGCTCATCAAACGGTAACATATACCAGTTGTCATTACCTTCACGTCGCTTATCCATTGGGTAGAAACAAATATGTTCCCAATCTGGTAATTTTGGCTTCAATCTAGCACGAACTCCTGGATTTTCTTCAGGGTTTTCGCCTTCTTTAGTCATATATTTAGATAATTCTACGACAGAAACATAGGAATAGCTTGGTTTTGTAAATTCTGCAAATTTAGATTTGTTAAATTTTAATTCGATTTCACCAAGTTCTTGCATCGTTGGTCGCAATATCATTAATAATATATCTGCTTTTTGTCCCATAATAGAATAAAATGCATGACTACCTTCTCGTGCTTCCGCAACGACTTCCCATGATGTGAGCATTTCTTGTAATTCTGTGACTGCTTGTTCTCTATCTTTTTCAGTGGCTTGTTTCCATTTTGTCCAATCAATTGTACGTAAATCATGTAAACAATACCAACCGTCCATTGTTTCTACTGCTTCTGGCATGACTTTCGCTCCTTTTCTCTATAAAAAGTATCTATTGCTTCTCGTTTTAATATAACATATTTGGGGAAAAATAATCATTAGATATACAAGCATGCGATGTAGCTTTATGTCCATTTTTTGAACAGAAAAAGAAATTTGCATTTAAAAACGCATACATTTTGTCTTTTACTTTTATTATTACACAAAGTATCGTATCATATAATACAGATGAATAATTTGGAGGGTTAACCAATGAGTGATTTATTTACAGATGTGAAGAATAGATTAGCAGGAAACGTAAGAAAAATCGTATTCCCAGAGGGTTTAGATGAAAGAATTTTAACTGCAGCTAGCAAGTTAAGTGAAGATGGAGTTGTACAACCTGTATTAGTTGGGGAAGAAGAAAAAATAGAACAGAAAGCACAACAATTAGGTGTGAATGTATCCGATGTTACCATCATTAATCCAGCAACATATGCAGACTTCGATGCGATGGTACAGGCATTCGTAGAGCGTCGTAAAGGGAAAGCAACAGAAGAAGATGCACGCAAGATTCTATTAGATGAGAACTATTTTGGAACAATGTTAGTATACATGAATGAAGCGGACGGACTTGTAAGTGGTGCAGCACACTCTACTGCAGATACTGTGCGCCCTGCATTACAAATTATAAAAACAAAACCTGGTGTAAAGAAAACATCTGGTGTATTTATTATGGCACGTGAAGAAGAAAAGTATGTTTTTGCAGATTGTGCAATCAACATCTCACCAGATAGCCAAGACTTAGCAGAAATTGCAGTGACGAGTGCAGAAACAGCACAATTATTTAATATTGATCCGCGTGTGGCAATGTTAAGTTTTTCTACAAAAGGATCAGCAAAATCACCTGAAACGGAAAAAGTAGCAGAGGCAGTAAGTATTGCAAAAGAATTAGCACCAGAATTAGTATTAGATGGTGAGTTCCAATTTGATGCAGCATTTGTTCCATCTGTTGCAGAGAAAAAAGCACCAGGTTCTGTAATTAAAGGGGATGCGAATGTATTTGTTTTCCCGAGCCTTGAAGCTGGTAACATTGGTTACAAAATTGCACAACGTCTAGGTGGATTTGATGCAGTTGGACCAATTTTACAAGGATTAAATAAACCAGTAAATGATTTATCGCGTGGATGTAGCGCGGATGATGCATACAAACTAGCCCTAATTACAGCAGCACAAGCACAGTGAGAATTTTCTCGCTGTGTTTTTTTAATGACGCGCTGTTTTCTAATATGTAGTAAAATGCTATATGAGAGGTGGATTGCGATGATCAAAATCAAACAAATGACTCTATATAGATTACGAATGCCATTACGTACCCCTTTTTTAAATTGGAGAGAGCAAGTGAAAGAAAAGGATTTGTATATTTGTGAACTAGTAGACCAAGATGGTGTGACTGGATATGGCGAATCTGTTGCATTTGATTCTCCTTGGTATACAGAGGAAACTACAGAAACCGTCCATTATATAGCAAAGACATATTTAAAACAGCTATTAAAGGAACCTTTTTTACACCCAAGCGAATTTATTGAACGGGCTAACGTTATTAAACGGAATCATATGGCTAAAGCGATGGTGGAAGGAGCACTATGGGATATATTTGCAAAAAGATTAGAAATGCCATTATATCAAGTGCTCGGCGGGAAAAATCCAAAGGTAAATGTAGGTGTTGCTATTGGAATGAAACAAACAGATGATGAGACATTAGATGCAATCGGACAAGCGGAAAAAGACGGGTATAAACGAATAAAATTAAAAGTTAGCAAGAAAAATGATCTTCGTTTGATAAAAAAAATACGAACAAAATTTCCGATGATGCCATTAATGATGGATGCGAACGGAGCTTACACAATCCATGATATAGAACACGTGAAGAAATTCGATCACTACAATTTATTAATGATTGAGCAACCATTTCACCCTGAAGACTTTGTTGATCATAAGTATTTACAGGAGCAATTACATACACCTGTTTGCTTAGATGAGAGTATTCATACGATACAAGATGTTCGAACAGCGATTGCGTTAGAAAGTTGTCGTATTATTAGTGTGAAATTAGGAAGAGTCGGAGGATTTAGAAATGCATTAACCATTCATGATCTCTGTCAAAAGCATCAAATTGGGTTATGGACAGGCGGTATGTTAGAAGCAGGAATTGGAAGAGCACAAAGCTTAGCGTTAGCAACATTACCTGGGTTTACCTATCCTGCAGATCAAGCAGGTGCGGATAGATATTGGGAAAAAGATATTCTATCAGAGGAAATAATAGCGGAAAATGGAATGATTACATTGCCTCAAAGACCAGGCATTGGATATGAGGTGGACAAAGCTGCGATAGCTTATTATCAAATAGATCGAGAAATTGTGAAGGTGTGATTCTTGTTGGGGTGATTGTCGATTCCTGCGTGGCTCGGGGAATCCCAGCGTGGCTCGGGGAATTCCTGCGTGGCACGGAGAATTCCTGCGTGGCATGGAGAATCCCTGCGTGGTTAGTGGAATTCCTGCATGGCTCGGGGAATTCCTGCGTGGTTCGAGAAATCCCTGCGTGACTCACAGAATCACTAAGTGTCCCCATCATCCTCCAACTACATTCCCCTCCAATATTTATTCAAATTTCCAAAGTTTGTTGCTCAGATATACTAAGTTCATAAAATAATGTAATTATTCTGAAAGAAATTCTATTAAATAAAAAGATATTACATGAAATAATAGTGGATAGCTTAGACAACTTACAGCTTTAGAGAGAAAAAATAAGGGAGGGAAAGCATGATTATTAACAAATGTAAGGAGAGTAATGTGTATTCTAGTAAATGGAGGAGGAGAAAGTTTACATGAGGAACAAATGGTTAGTAATTTTGTTAACGCTTACAATGATAATCGCGTATATGCCAAGCAATATTTCTTTTGCTAATACAACAAATAATGCAGAGAATCCTGTAATATGGGCAGATGTTCCAGATCCTAGTGTAATACGTGTGGATGATACGTATTATATGTCTAGTACAACAATGCACATGAATCCAGGTGTACCAATTATGAAATCAAAGGATTTAGTAAATTGGGAGATAGTGAATTATGCATATGATATTTTAGAAACAGAAGATGCGCATTCTCTAAAAAATGGAGAGAATGAGTATGGTAAGGGGTCATGGGCTAGTAGTCTTCGTTATCATGACGGCGTCTTTTATTTAGCATTTGCTTCTAATACAACTGGAAAGACGTATATCATGACGACAACAGACATAGAAAATGGAGAATGGGAGAAGCATACATTAGATAACTTATATCATGATATGTCATTGTTATTTGATGATGATGGAAAAGTGTATTTAGTTTATGGTGGGAAAGATATTCGCATTATTGAGTTAACTTCTGACGCAACAGCGGTTAAAGAAGGCGGATTGAATGAAATTATTATACCTAATGCAGGGTCTGTTACTGGAAATGAACATATTATTAATGCAGAAGGTGCACATATTCAAAAAATAAATGGAAAATATTATATCTCTTTAATTTCTTGGCCGAATAGTGGCGGGAGAACGCAAGTGGTATACAAATCTGATACGATAAATGGAGAGTATGAAGGGAAAATTGTTTTACAAGACGAAGGGATTGCACAAGGTGGCATGGTAGATACACCGAGTGGAGAATGGTATGGATTCTTGTTTGGTGATCGCGGAGCTGTTGGTCGAATTCCTTATTTAGTTCCAGTTACATGGGAGAATGATTGGCCTGTATTTGGAATCGATGGTAAAGTACCTCAGCAATTATCTATAGGAGTAGATGGAAATCATTCTGTTCATAATATCGTGCAATCAGATGAATTCTATCAACAAAGTACGAAAGAAGCGAAAACAGCTGTAACTACAGTAAAAGAAGCAAAAGCATTAAATATGATTTCAGATGTGGAACCATTAGCTGTACAAAGTAGTGGAGCAGAACTTTTGCTAAACGGAGATTTTGAAGATGGTCAAGAACCATGGTCAGCAAATGGTGCAGCAAGTGTAGAAGTAAGGACAGACGAATTCCACACAGGTAGTCATAGTCTGTTTGTACAAGATAGAGTTGCTACAGGTGATGGCCCGAAACAAGTCATTACAGGAAAAGTAAAAGAAGGAAACACATATGAATTTACAACAATGGTGAAATATACAGAAGGTCCAGCAGAGAAAATTTTTAACTTTAATATTCAACATGGGCCAAGTTGGCAAGGTATTGAAGTGATTGGATCTGGAACAATTAAGAAAGGGGAATGGGGAGAAGTTAAAGGATCCTATACTTTCCCTGAGGGTGCGGATTTATCAGAAACATTTATTTTTGTGGAAACACCATGGGTAGCTTCGCCGAGTGCAGAGACAGATTTAATGGATTTTTATATTGATGATATTTCCTTCCAAGATGTGACTCCAGACCCGAATTTAATTGTGAATGGTAGTTTTGAAGACGGACAAGAGCCGTGGGTTGAATATCGTGATGCGAAAATACAAGTGACAGATGCTGAAGCACATACTGGTACACATAGTCTTTTAATACATGACCGTGTTGCAACAGTAGATGGACCACAGCAAGATTTAACTAATAAATTAGTTGCTGGAGCGACATATCGATTCCAAGCAAAAATTAAATACAGTGATGGTCCAGATGTAAAGAATTTTAATTTTAATATCCAAAATGGACCGACATGGCAGTCGATTCAAGTAATGAAGTCAGGTCAAATGAAAAAAGGAGAATGGGGTACAATTGAAGGAACATATACCATTCCTTTAGATGCAGACCTTTCTACATCCTTTATTTTCATAGAGACATCTTATGCCAATCCAGCGAATCCAACAAATGATTTAATGGATTTCTATATTGATGATGTGTCTTTTGTTCTTGAGAAGCTTCCAGAAGAATTACCAGAAGAGGACAAAGATGGCGAGTATGATGACAATGGATCGAAGCTTGGTCTCACATGGCAATGGAACCATAACCCTGATAACAACAATTGGTCATTAACAGATCGAACAGGATTTTTAAGATTAACAAATGGAAAGATAAGTAATAGTATTTTAGATGCGAGAAATACTTTGACACAACGTTCATTTGGACCAGAGAGTTCTGGAGAAGTAGCAATAGAAGTAAGTAATATGAAAAATGGCGATGTGACAGGTTTAGCTGCATTCCAAGAGAATTATGGTTTTGTCGGAGTGAAAATGGAAGCGGATTCTAAATCGATTGTGATGGTAAAAGGAAATTCAGAATCTGAAGAGGAAATAGCGCAAATGGATTTAAATCAAGAGAGAGTCTATCTAAAAGTTGATTTTGACTTTAAGAATAGAACAGATAAAGCGTATTTCTACTATAGTCTAGATGGTGTCACATGGGAGCAAATTGGTGATGCATTACAAATGGAATATACACTGCCACACTTTATGGGGTATCGTTTTGCGTTATTTAACTATGGAACAAAAGCTAAAGATGGGTATGTAGATTTTGATTATTTCAGAGTGAAAGATACCATTACGAATACAGATGCTACACCGCAATTATTAACAGCGAATTTAGGGAATGTAGATGAGGTAATCGGTGCACCGAATACAGAATTAGAAGTACCTGTATTATTAGATGCACTTCCAGAAGGTGAATATGAATCTGTTCAGGTATCTATTGATATTCCACAAGCATTTGATGTGGTTGGAGTAGATTTTGCAACAGATAATATCAGTGGTAATACGTCCTTTATGTTTAAAAATAATCAATTATTATTAAACATAACTGGAGAGAATGTAGATATTACGAATGCAGTATCTAATGCATTTGCGACATTAAAATTAAAGGTGAAAGCCTTTGCTACAGCGGACAAGACAGAGAAACTACGATTTAATTACATCGAAGTGAAGGGAACGAAAGATGTGGCATATAATGTACATGATGTAATTGGTACAATTGGATTGAAACAATTACAGACAGATGCAATCGCTAAAATACCTGGTTACAATAATCCATTAGTTAGCCATAAATATGGAGCAGATCCGAATGCACTCGTGTATGATGACAGGGTCTATCTATTCCTTACAAATGACGTAGTGGAATATGACGATAATGGTAATATTATTGATAACAATTATGGAAGCATTAATACAATTACAGTAATTTCTTCCGATGATATGGTCAATTGGACAGATCATGGAGCAATACCAGTTGCTGGACCAAACGGGGAAGCGACATGGGCGACGAACTCATGGGCAGTAGCCGTTGGGTATAAAGAAATAGATGGAAAAGATAAGTTCTTCATGTATTTCTCTAACAATGGTTCAGGAATTGGTGTATTACAAGCAGATTCTCCACTAGGTCCATGGGAAGACCCGATTGGGAAACCATTAATTACTGGAAGTACACCTGGTACACAAGGGGTAGTCTGGGTTTTCGACCCTGCTGTATTAATTGATGATGATGGGGAAGGTTATTTATATTATGGTGGTGGAGTGCCTGGTGGTAGTAATCCTACTCAAGAACAGGCAAAACATCCAAAGACAGCTCGAGTCATTAAATTGAGTGATGATATGATTCATACAGAAGGTGAAGCACAAGTAATTGATTCACCATATCACTTTGAATCAAGTGGTATTCACAAACATAATGGAAAATATTATTATTCTTACAGCACGAATTTCTCTGGCGTTCGTCAAGGTGATGATCCTAAATACGCAGAGATTGCATACATGGTCAGCGATAATCCAATGGGGCCATTTACGTATGTAGACGCAGTTTTGAAGAATGGTTCAGAATTCTTTGGTGTTGGTGGGAATAACCATCAAGATTTCTTTGAATTGAATAATCAGTGGTATATTGCATACCATGCACAAACTTTAGGTAAAGCATTAGGTGCTGCAAAAGGTTATCGTTCACCACATATTAACAAAGTGGAGTACTATGAGAATGGTAATATAAAAGACATTACTGCAGATATGGAAGGTGTCTCAGCAGTGAAACATTTAAATCCATATCAACGAACAGAAGCAGAAACAATTGCTTGGAATGCAGGTATTAAGACAGAAGAATCAAGTAATCCAGGATCTTTCCATGAGAATGTTAATTTACAAGTAACAGATATTCATAATGGGGATTGGATAGCTGTTTCAAATGTAGACTTCGGCAAGAATGGTGCGGATTCCTTTGAAGCAAATGTCTCCTCACTTGCAGGTGGTACAATTGAAATTAGATTAGATAGCCCTGTTGGTGAAGTGATTGGAACGGTCGAAGTAGATGGTTCAAATACAAATGCCGAATTAGTGAAAGCGGATATAACAAATGTGACTGGTGTGCACAATGTCTTCTTTATGTTCCAAGGTGATAGTGAAGAAGAATTGTTCACATTTGATTACTGGCAATTTACAGAAGCAGAGGAAGTAGAAGTCCCTGTAGAAGAAGATTTAGAATTAGAAGTAAATCAACAAGAAGGTAAAATAGTGAAGGCAGGAAAGACATATGTTATTAAGGGCACAAATTCAAAAATTACAATGCCAACAGATTTACCTGAAGGAACAAAAGTAAGTGTATTTGAAAAAGATGTAACAGAAACAAATCATGACAAGTTAACTGTAGCTGGAGATGTATTAGAGTTTATCTTTGAATATCCTGGTGGAGCGACAGTTCCTACAGAATTATTCACCTTATCATTAGGTGTAGAAGCCGAAGACCATAGTAATATAGCAATATATTATTATGATGAAGCAAATGATACTTGGGTGAACAAAGGTGGAGAAATAAACGAATCTGATGCTGTAATCACACTAGATGTAAGTCATTTCTCTGCATATGGCGTGTTTGCATTACAGAATGAAACAAATCCAGGTGATGGTGATGGACAAGATGGAGAAGATGGTCAAGACGGCGAGGACGGTCAAGATGGAGAAGATGGTCAAGACGGCCAGAACGGTCAAGACGGCCAAAATGGACAAAACGGCCAAGATAATGATGGAAATAACAACTCCAATTCAGAAAACAATCAACTACCATCAACAGCAACAAATATGTTTAATTATGCGATGGTAGGGGCGTTATTCTTATTAATTGGTGGATACGCGTTATTTGCAAGACGTAAAAACTAATAGAGGTAGCGTCTAGTTTCTGGGCAATGCCAATTCAGCTCATTGATCTTTGTACAAACTTGTTCATAGTTTAAGTTCTAAATTAAAGAAAGCATTCAGTTTAACTGAATGCTTTCTCATTTCTCTGTACCATTTGTTCCATACGTTTTTCAAAAATAGGTAATTCATTGTTATCAATGTCTTCTGTTTTATTTAATAGAAGCAATTGCTTGATTCTTTCTTTTGCATCATGAACAGTAAGCGGCTGGCCTGTTAAATCTGCCAATGAACGCATCGTTTCTGGGTTGACGATAGGATAATCGAATCGATCATCATGTAATGCATCGCCTTTTTGATAAAAGTCTCGAATAAGTGCTGCGCGTTCTTCTCCATTTCCTTCTATACACAAATAAATTTGCACTGCAATTCCATTTTTTACACGTCGTTGAGAGATACCTGCGAATTTTCTGCCATCTATACTTAAATCATAATCTCCAGGACAATAAGAACCTGTCACTTCGAATGCCTCGATAGCTGATGTAACATCTTCGTACATGGACTGAATAAAGCTAGTCATTAATTCATATCCAGAATGAATCCCCATTTCTTCTGTATCTGGCAAGATAAATGAGAAGTTAAGTACACCAGCATCAAGGACGACAGCAAGCCCACCAGAATTTCTAACGATCACATCATAGCCGCGTTGTTTTAAAAAAGAAATGCCTGCTTGGAATTTGGGTAATCGTGTATCCAAAATACCTAATACGATTGTTTTGTCATGTACCCAAAAACGACATGCACAAGTATCGGTATTTTTGCCAATCGTTTCACATAATGTATCATCTACAGCGAAAGAAGCCATCGCTGTTTGAAGATAATTCGGGTCACTATGATCAAGGAAACGTATTTTCTTGTTTGTGAAATATGTGTGCCAATCTTTCATTTTGTTCCTCCGTCCGTTTTCATTCGACTCGAATTATATTATACTAATACTAAGAAAAAAGAGGAAGGTAAATGATATGGCGTATAAAGATGAAAAGTTACATGAGGAGAAAGTATTTAAAGATCCTGTCCATCGTTATGTACATGTACGTGACCGTGTTATTTGGGATTTAATTGGAACAAAAGAGTTCCAACGATTAAGACGTATTAAACAATTGGGGACAAGTAACTTAACCTTTCATGGTGCAGAACATAGTCGTTTTAATCATTCATTAGGTGTCTATGAGATTGTTCGTCGTATTTTAGTAAATTTTGAAGATCGACCGAATTGGAATAAAGAAGAGCGACTTCTCTGTCTATGCGCTGCATTATTACATGATTTAGGTCATGGTCCTTTTTCCCATTCCTTTGAGAAAGTGTTTAAACTAGATCATGAAGAATTCACAAAGCAAATTATTTTAGGGGAAACAGAAGTAAATGTTGTATTAAGTAAAGTTGCGAATGATTTCCCACAAAAAGTAGCAGATGTGATTAATAAGACGTATAAAGACAAATTGGTTGTTAGTTTAATATCAAGTCAAATCGATGCAGATAGAATGGATTATTTACAACGAGATGCCTATTTTACTGGTGTGAGTTATGGCCACTTCGACATGGAGAGAATCTTACGTGTCATGCGACCATATGAAGACCAAGTTGTTGTAAAAGAATCAGGAATGCATGCAGTAGAAGATTATATTATGAGTCGTTATCAAATGTATTGGCAAGTTTACTTCCATCCTGTGACAAGAAGTGCAGAAGTTATTCTCACGAAAATCCTTCATCGTGTGAAGCAATTATACGAACAAGGCTATATATTTAAAATGGAACCAACACATTTTGTTTCCTTTTTTGAAGAAAAGGTATCATTAGAAGATTATATTTTGTTAGATGAAGCTGTGGTATACTATTATTTTCAAATGTGGGCACAAGAAGATGATGCGATTTTGCGCGATTTATCCTATCGATTTATTAATCGAAAATTGTTCAAATATGTAGAATTTAACCCGAACTTACAGATGAAAGAATGGATGGAATTATATCGATTATTTAATCAAATCGGATTGGATCCAGATTATTATTTAGTTGTCGATTCTTCTTCAGACTTACCTTATGACTTTTACCGTCCAGGTGAAGAGGAGGAGCGTCTTCCAATTCATTTACTTATGCCAAATCGAGAATTAAAAGAATTATCACGTCAATCTGAAATAGTTGAAGCAATTTCAGGTAAAAAAAGAACGGATCATAAATTATATTATCCCCGTGATGCTATTATTCAATTAAGTGACAGCCAACCAGAAAAAAAGAAAATATTTGAACTATTATATCAAACAGAATAGAAAATAGGGGTGTTTTCATTGTTAGATAATCATGCAAAACTAGTGAAAGTGATTGCTTCTTCAGATGGAATTGTTGGACGTAAGAAATTACAAAAAATCATCTATATTTTAAAGAAATTAGGCTATCCTTTTGAGGAAAAGTATACATTCCATTTTTATGGGCCATATTCTGAAGAATTGACACTAAGAATGGAAGAATTAACAAATTTGGGTTTTGTTTCAGAAGTACATGAACAAAAGAGTAACTATTATCAATATAGATATGAAGTGACAGAACAAGGGGAAGACTTTTTAACACATTCGAATGCATCGATTCCAGATGTGGACATGCTTGTGAATGATATGACAAATCAAAGTTCCAGATTCCTTGAATTAGTTGCGACAATGTTATATTTCGATGATTTGAGCAAAGAAGAAGTAGAGCAGAAAGTCCAAGAAGTAAAGAAAAAATCCAATTATACACTCGAGGATTTAGAGGCAGGATGGCATTATATTCAAACATTAAAAAACCAGTGATTTCACTGGTTTTTTAATATTTCATCCATTTTTTCTTCGATCCGGTTCAATTGTGTGCGCTTTGCCTTGGTGTTTGGAATCACTTTTGTGAACAGTAGAACGATTCCGATAATGATTCCGAGTAACATACTGAATGAAACAAGTGCGAAAAGCATGTCACCAATACGGAACCCGCCAATTCCTGCAAAAATAATTAAACTCATTGTAACACACCCTCTCATAAGGGAATGATACCACATAATTGTAAAAAAATACAATTAGTCAACTAATCTTTTTCCGCCAACTCCATAATTGTTTTTATCAATATCTTCTATAAACACGACGACTTTTTCTCGTGTAGCTCCAGTTGTTTCTACAACGGCATCTGTTACTTTTTCGATTAATGCTTTGCGTTGTTCATCTGTTCGTCCTTCTAACATTTGGATTGTTACATATGGCATTTGAATCGCTCCTTTTCTTATATGTAAATGCATAATATATCACTATTGTATCGTAAATGTGAAAATAGGAAAACAAAATGCTACAATAACGATACAGAATAAATTAAGCAGGAGGAATCTTGATGAGTGAACAAAATAACGAAAAAAAGAAAAAATCAACACAATTTACAATAATGAAAGATGATTCCACAGATGGGCATGGTGGATATGGTGTAGGTTCTATTAGTTTAGAAAATATTTCTCCAGTCATCGTGGATCCGAATGAAGAGCGTGCATTTGTAGATATGGGTGCGATGCATGCAAGAAGTGAAGTGGAACGTCGAGTTAAATTTATTCCAAACAAAGATGAAGTACCGAATGGCTTATTATATTGGATTGTATGGGTAACAGTAGAACGTGGAGAGAATGGGCCATATTATTATGGTGTTGCAGGAAGTGAGATTCGTGTCGACCGTTCGATAAAGCGTGCATATAAATCCATGCCTGAACACGTGAATCATATGGATAAGTCAATGAAAGGACATTACATTGTGGACCATATGGATGAGAAATCGAAACAATTGCTTGGAGATTTTCTTAAGGAATACAAACCAGAAATGTGGAACAACTCACCAGAAGAATTAAAACAAATTTTTCCTAATTCATGAACATTTTGTGAACACTTTCTGACAATTTTCTAAAATACTTGTCGGAGGATACGATTATTGATTAAAATGAACACACATGGTAACACTCTTATTGTTACTAGGACTGGAAAAAAGCCGAGAGCGCATGCTCCGGCTTTTTTTCATTCTGACGGTGGTTCTTCTCCTATCCATAACCAATCCCACCATTTCTTTAGAAAAGGATGTTCTTCGACGGCTTGTTTGATATCTTCACTCAAATAATTATTTAGATGAACCGTGCATTGTTGTGTTGGCTCTGTTCCTTTTACGAATAGCATAGGGTAGGCACTCGTGCATGCATCTGACGCGACAAATCCTGTTTGTAAGTCAATCGGTACTTCGATGACATTCAATGGGCGTTCTGGATTTGTGACAATCATATCTTCGTGTGCTTTCTCCATGAAATTAGCCCAAATGTCTTTAGAAAAGTGATGTTCTTCTACTTTTTCAATTGGACGATTGTCATCATATCCAATCCACACAGATGTCACAATAGATGGGGAGAAGCCAATCATCCAACTGTCCGAATCAGTGGTGCCTGATTTTCCTGCATAGTCGTGTGTTAATTGATCGGCGATTGTCGCACCAGTCACACTCATATAGCCATTCAAATCTTTTCTGAACATCCCTTTCATCATATCTGTAAGAATATAGGCAAGCTCTGGTTGTAGCAATTGTTTTGGATCGACCTTTTCTGAAAAGAACGGGAAGAAACTGTTCTTTTCTTCTTCCTCTTCTGTAGTGCGATCATAGACGATGTTCCCTTGCGCATCGATTACTTTTGTGATGGTATGTGGAGTAATTTCTTTGCCACCATTTGCAATAATACTGTATGCTCTCGTCATTTCTTCAACAGAAACAACCTCTGTGCCTAGTGCTAAAGATGCAACGGGTTCTAGTTCGCTATCAATAAGGAATTTTTCTTTTGCAATACGTACAAATCGTTCTGGTGTGACATATAGGTTTGTTTTTACTGCAAAGATATTATCAGAAAGTGCGATTGCTTGAGCCATCGTAATCGGTTCATTTGCATAATAGTCGTTGAAATTGCTTGGTTGATAGCTTTGACCATTTGCAAGCGCGAATGTTGTTGGTTTACTCATCATTGTTGTTGCTGCAGTCATCCCATTTTCAAGACCGGCATAATAGAGGAATGGCTTAAAAGAAGAACCAGGCATTCGTTTCGCTTGCACTGCACGATTATACGAAGAGTCTTCATAATTTTGTCCACCAATTAATGCAGTAATTGCTCCAGATGAAGGGTCCATTGCCATAGAGCCTACTTGAATATCCGTATTTGTAATGGTAGATTCTACAGATTGCTGCATGGCTAATTGTTGATCCATTTGCAGTGTTGTGTATACTTTATAGCCACCTGATTTAATACTTTCTACATCCATATCCAGAAGTGTAACGAGTTCCTTTTCGACAACATCTTGAAAATATGGTGCGATACCTTTAGTAACAATCGTTCGAGAATCTGAGAATTGTAATGCTTCATTTATTGCTTCTCTATATGTCGCTTCATCTAATACACCTTGATGAAACAAATTGGTTAAAATAAGTTCTTGGCGTGCCTTAGCTTTATCCATATTATGAAAAGGAGAATAAATCGAAGGACCTTTAGGGATTCCTGCTAGCATACTCGCCTCTGCCCATGTTAATGTATCTGCAGACTTGTTGAAATAATATTTGCTGGCAGCTTCAATCCCGTAAGCACCGTGTCCATAATAGATGGTGTTTAAATAGCCTTCTAGTAATTCTTCTTTCTCATAAAACATTTCTAATCTCACTGTATAAAATGCCTCATATAATTTTCGTTTCCATGTCTTTTCATGTGACAAGAACAGATTTCGAGCATATTGTTGGGTAATCGTACTTGCACCTTCTTTTAAGGATAATGTTTGGATATCTTTGAGAATGGCACCTGCTAATCGTTTGAAGTCAAAGCCAAAATGGTCATAAAATGTTTGATCCTCTGTCTTAATTGTCGCTGTTTCTACTTTATCATCAATCGCTTCAAGGCCTACCCAGTATCGTTTTTCTTTCCCGAATTCTTCTCCGAATACTTCGCCACTTGCGCTATAGTAAATGGTATTCTGTTCTCGTTCTAGAGAAGGTGGACCTAAGAAGAAGCTAGCACCTAAGATAACAATCAAAAAAGAAGCGGCAGAAAAAAATACGAATAAAAATAATTTAATTGTTCGCATTCTTCTTTTATATCGACGTCTACTTTTTCGCATGCTAATTTCCTCCTATTTTTACATATACATTCGTATTATGGGGAAAATAGCGAAATAATAAACATTAGCTAAAGAAATACTTGATTTTTTACGAAAAATCTCTAGAATAATAGTGTTTACACTATCAATAATTATTCGAGTTCACATATATAAGGAGAAGATGACAAAATGGGAATATGGTTTACAGAAAAACAAACAGAGAACTTTGGGATTACAGCAAAAATTAACCGCACATATGTATCGGAACAAACAGATTTCCAAAAATTAGATATGGTAGAAACAGCAGAGTGGGGCAATATGCTCTTACTAGATGATATGGTAATGACAACAGAGAAGGATGAATTCGTCTATCATGAGATGGTTGCACATATTCCTTTATTTACACATCCGAATCCGAAGCATGTTCTAGTAGTTGGTGGAGGAGATGGTGGTGTCATCAGAGAAGTGTTGAAACATAAGTCAGTCGAAAAAGCGGTATTAGTGGATATTGATGGGAAGGTAATCGAATACTCTAAACAATACTTACCATCTATTGCAGGGAAATTAGAAGATCCAAGAGTAGAAGTGAAGGTAGGAGATGGCTTCATGCATATTGCAGAAAGCGAAAATGCATATGATGTCATTATGGTAGATTCAACAGAACCAGTAGGACCTGCAGTAAACCTATTTACAAAAGGATTTTATGCAGGAATTTCAAAAGCATTAAAAGAAGATGGTATCTTTGTAGCACAATCTGACAATCCATGGTTCAAAGCAGATTTAATTCGCCAAGTACAACAAGATGTGAAGGAAATTTTCCCAATCACGAAATTATATTTAGCAAATATTCCAACATATCCAAGTGGTCTATGGGCATTTACATTAGGTAGTAAAAAGTATCATCCACTTGAGGTAAGTGAAGAACGTTTCGCTGAAATAGATACGAAATATTATACAAAAGAAATTCATTTTGCGAGCTTTGTTTTACCAAAATTCGTTCAAGATTTAACGAAGTAATAGGGGGATATACGGATGCGCTTTGATGAAGGATATTCAGGAAAAGTATTTATTATGTCGCGCGATACACACGAAGATGCGGATGCGATTATTTACGGAATGCCAATGGATTGGACTGTAAGCTTTCGACCTGGTTCACGCTTTGGCCCGAATCGTATAAGAGAAGCATCGATTGGTTTGGAAGAGTATAGTCCATATCTTGATCGTCATTTAGAAGAAGTGCATTATTTTGATGCAGGGGATATTCCATTACCATTCGGGAATGCAGAGCGAAGTCTTGGTATGATTAAGGAATACGTACAAAAAATTGTCGATCAAGGGAAATTCCCGCTTGGATTAGGTGGAGAGCATTTAGTTAGTTGGCCAATATTTGAAGTGATGTTTGACAAGTACCCAGACCTTGCTGTCATTCATATCGATGCACATGCAGATTTAAGGGTGGAATATGAAGGGGAAGTATTGTCACATTCTACACCGATTCGCAAAGTATGTGAGAATTATGGAGCGGAAAACGTATATTCCTTTGGTATTCGTTCAGGAATGAGAGAAGAATTCCAGTATGCGAAGGAAAGCGGAATGTATATGGCAAGATATGAAGTAGCAAAACCACTTCAAGAGATTTTGCCGACATTAAAGGATCGTCCTGTGTATGTGACTATTGACATTGACGTACTAGACCCAGCATTTGCGCCAGGCACAGGAACTGCTGAAGCTGGTGGGATTACATCGAAAGAATTATTAGAAGCAATTCATGCAATTGCAAAGTCAGATGTTCGTGTAGTAGGTGCAGATTTAGTTGAGGTAGCACCAGTCTATGACCATTCAGAAAAGACACCAATTGCAGCAAGTAAATTCATTCGTGAAATATTGTTAGGATGGGTAAAGAAATAATGATTGTTTGACATCTTGTTATGAGTAAAATCTCCCCTATTTCTGATATGATTTAATGCAACTCTATCGCAAAATATGATAGAATATGTTACAAACATTTCTTAAATAGGGGTATATCAAGATGACAAGAGATAACAAAATCCACCCAATTATGGAACAATTTCTAAATAGTTCAACAGAATTACCGTTGTATGTCATTTATCAACAAATCAAGGCACAACCAGATGAAATCGATACAATGCGATTGATATGTCTACATTGTAAAGATGCTTCCAATCAACATGTAGCAATGGAGTATTTATATACAAATGGTCTATATGAAGATTTACATACAGTAATTGAAAAAAATCGTTCCTCCATTCATTCCACTATTCGTAATTATGCACTTCTTTATCAGATAATGTATGAACGAAAGACATTATCGAAGAAGCAAATTAAACCAGATGCACCGATGCGTTATGTTAAAATGAGTAATCGTATTGATTCTACTTCAACGGACAATGTTTTTCACATATTAAAAGATTTAATCCATATTTATAGTTATTTTGATGTTCATCAATACGGTAAAATAGGTAATTATAATGATCGCATTAAAGAGAGATTAGATATGCTCACAGATCCATTATTACGTGAATTACTTGAAGCGAGACTTGATGAAACTTTATGCATTTATCATTGGAAAAGAAATGAAGTCATCTTATCAAGGAAATATGGGTATAAACTCTTAGCTAATACAAATAACCAAAGAAAGAAAATTGATTTGCACAACATATTCGCACAGACATATGTATTAGAAAGTTACGAACAAGCAATCCACCATGCAACAGTAGCATTAGAATTAGCTGAATCGATTCAGGACGAGCGCGCAATCTACGGGTTAGAGAATTATACCATCCCATTTATTTCTTCTTACCACGGAAAAACAGACGAGGTGAAGACAGAGGATGTAGCAGAACAAGCACATCTTGCATTAAGGAAGGGAGATAATAAGACATGCATCGAACTTTTAGAAGCACTTCCTACTCTAACCCCATTTCAAGAATATTATTTAGGATTAGCGAAAAAAGATAAAGCACTATTACGCCAATCTTATCGTCATTTTATCGAAGAACGCGATGATTATTTTTATGCGAGATTACCATTATTAGCACTGCAAGAAATGGATCAATAAAGGATGACGAATGTAATGACAGAAAAAAGTAAGGTAAATGTAAAGATGACTGTGGAAATACATGATCGTGGTAACAAAATGAAAACAGTGATCGAAGAACAAGGACAACTCATTGAAAATGAAACAACAACTATTCTAAAGTTTAGTGAGAAAGATGAAAATAACGAAACAATTGATTCTTTTATTACGATAACGAAAGACAGTGTCTCAGTAAAAAGGTCTGGCGCCATCTCAATGTTACAAAAATTTAAACAGAAACAAATAACAGAAAATATGTACAGACACCCGTTTGGTACCATGCATATGGAAACAAAAACAGACCAAATCATGTATGAAAAACCAACAGAAAGAAAGCAAGGCAAATTATTTATGAGCTACACAACAAGTCTAGACGGAGAAAACCCAAGAAGACAACGATTGACTATTGTAATAACAAAAGCGAATACGCCCGTTTAGAAACGTAGTGACTGGAGTGAAGCAACCAAAATAAAGGAATCACGATGAGCATGCGAATCGATGATGACTTATTGAAGGATGATTCACGAAGTCACCTAGTTTCTGGGCGTAAGAGCTGGATGAGACAAAAGCGAATACGCCCGTTTAGAAACGTAGTGACTGGAGTGAAGCAACCAAAATAAAGGAATCACGATGAGCATGCGAATCGATGATGACTTATTGAAGGATGATTCACGAAGTCACCTAGTTTCTGGGCGTAAGAGCTGGATGAGACAAAAGCAAATACGCCCGTTTAGAAACGTAACGGTTAAATTGTAAAAACAAAAATGGAGGGCATCACAATGAATGTAATGCAGGAAATGCAAGAAAATTTAAAAAGCGCAATAAAACAAGCAGTACTGAATGCGGAATTAGCCAAAGAAGAAGAGATTCCTGCGATTGTCTTAGAACAACCAAAGGATAAAGCACATGGTGATTATGCAACAAATATTGCAATGCAACTAGCGCGTGTAGCAAAAAAGGCACCACGTCAAATTGCAGATGCAATCATAGAAAAATTAGATCACACCAAAGCATCAATCAAACAAGTAGAGATTGCAGGACCAGGATTCATTAACTTTTTTATGGACAACAGTTATTTAACGAATCTAATTCCAACGATTATAGAACAAGGTGAGTCTTATGGCTCATCTAATGCAGGGAAAAGCGAAAAAGTGCAAGTGGAATTTGTTTCAGCTAATCCAACAGGTGATCTTCATTTAGGTCATGCACGTGGGGCGAGTGTTGGAGATAGTTTATGTAATATTTTACAAAAGGCAGGATATGATGTAAGTCGAGAATATTATATTAATGATGCAGGAAATCAAATTAATAATTTAGCACTGTCGGTAGAAGCACGATACAACCAAGCATTAGGTAAAGATTTCCCAATGCCTAAAGATGGGTACCATGGCGCAGATATTATTAAAATTGGGGAAGATTTAAAAGCGCAATATGGTGAGTCATTATTAGAAAAAGCGCCGACAGAACAACATGTTTTTTTCCGTGAATATGGATTGAAATATGAATTAGCAAAATTAGCAAAAGATCTAGAACAATTCCGTGTGACATTTGATCATTGGTTCTCAGAAACATCTTTATATGAAGAAGACAAAGTTGTACCAGCAATCGAAGTATTACGAGAAAAAGGGTATATTTATGAACAAGATGGTGCGACATGGTTCCGTTCAACAGACTTCGGTGATGATAAAGACCGTGTATTAATTAAACAAGATGGTTCGTATACGTATTTATCACCAGATATTGCATACCACAAGAATAAATTAGATCGTGGATTTGAGAAGCTAATTAATATTTGGGGTGCAGATCATCATGGATATATTCCACGTATGCGTGCAGCAATTCAAGCACTTGGCTATGATGCAGATACGTTAGAAGTAGAAATCATCCAAATGGTGAATCTATTTGAAAATGGCGAAAAAGTGAAGATGAGTAAACGTACAGGAAAAGCTGTCACATTACGCGAATTAATGGAAGAAGTCGGTATTGATGCAATGCGTTATTTCTTTGTGATGCGTTCAGCGGACTCTCATTTAGATTTTGATATGGATTTAGCAAAATCACAGTCTAACGAAAATCCAGTCTACTATGTTCAATATGCACATGCACGTATTTGTACAATGTTAAAACAAGCAGAAGAGAAACAAATTGATTTTACATCATATGATCAATCACTTGCCCAATCAGAAAAAGCAGAAGAGCTATTGAAAAAACTTGGTGAATTCAGTCAAACAATTGAAGACGCAGCGATAAACCGTACACCACATCGCATACCACAATATTTATTTGACCTAGCATCAAGCTTACACAGCTTCTACAATGCAGAAAAAGTCATCAAAGAAGATGCATTAGAAGAAACAAAAGCCAAATTAGCACTAATGCAAGCAGTAAAAATCACCATCCATAACGGATTAAAATTAATAGGAGTAAACGCACCAGAGAGTATGTAAGTACAAAAGCGAAAGCCCCCCGATAAGAAACGTAGCGACTGTAAGGTAACTACACATTATTTGCAATTAAAAAAGGCACATGAAGAACATCATTTTGTTATCATGTGCCTTGATTATCATTCCTATGAAAACGTATAACAACAAATGGTGTAATCATGTGAGGTGACAATGAGATGATACGACAGCTAACAGAAGCAGATAATGAGAAATGTCAAGCATTAATACAGACAAAGCCTGCAGAGAATCTATTTATTATTGGCGATATAGAGGCATATGGTTATGAACAAGACTTCCAAAAGGTATGGGGGCAATTTAATGAACAGAATGAGCTAATCGCCATTCTATTAAAATATGAAAGAAACTATATCCCATTTGCAATTGGTGAACTAGATGCAGAAGGATTTGCAAATATTATCAACCAAGATGACGAATTTGCTATGTTATCTGGACTAATCACATATACAGAACCAATCGAAGCCTTTCTTCATAAAACCCAAATATCGAAGCGACAATTGTATTATGTGAAATTGACGAATCATCACATGTTACAAGTTACACCTTCTGTTAATGTGCATCTTTTAAATCCAGAAGAAATCAACCGTCTAAAAATATTGTTACAAACTATTCCAGAATTTCGAGATAAGCCATTCAATTTAGAAATTAAAAAACGCAATATGCAAAATGGCGTAGCGAGATGCTACTATGTGGAAGAAGATGGAGTGATGGTCTCCACTGCCTCCACAAGTGCTGAAAATAAGAACTCTGCAATGATTGTTGCAGTAGGTACTAATAGTGCGTATAAAAGAAAAGGGTACGCAACGGCTTGTTTAAGTAAATTATGCCAAGATTTGTTAGCAGAAGGTAAAGAATTGTGTCTATTTTATGAAAATGAAGACGCAGGTAAAATCTATAAACGATTAGGATTCCAACAAATTGAGCATTGGATGATGTACACATATGAGTAACTTCAAAGAAAAGGACGGAATAATGGACTAATAAAGCCAAGTAGCCTCATCCATAGTGGTTGGTGTCTAATCCATTGTTCCGTCATTTCTTTACATTGGACTAAATCCGCATCATACACTTCTCTCATTTTTTGATAAATAGGATGAGAGTTGTCCACAATCATATTTAACTCCTCATTCAATCGAAAGCTCCGCTGGTCAAAATTGCTCGTTCCAATATCGCAGAAGTGGTCATCAATAAACAATACTTTCCCATGAAAAAAGCCGTCCATATATAGAAAAATTTGTGCTCCTTTGTTATTCATTTTGGTTAAAAACGATAATGCACCTGCTTTTGTTAACAGATGATCCGCTTTTTCTGGTATCACAATTTTCACATGAACACCACGGTCTAATGCATGGAATAATTCAGTAAGTACTCTCTTTGTTGGGATAAAGTATGGTGAGCCAATCTCAATCTGATTTGTTGCACGGCGTATGAGGTGAACTATGCTCTCCTCTAGTGACCCACCTTCATTTCGCACAATTCTAATTAAATCGCCTTCCAATGTGGGTGAAGGGATGACAACTTTGGATTTGTTCCAATCCTCTGTAAAGACATGATGGAACAAATAGGCGACATCTCCAGTAAGGCGAACATGATAATCACGCCACTTTCCTAAATGCAGATCTCTACCTAAATATTCGTCTCCTAGATTAAATCCGCCACAATAGGCGATTTCTTTATCAATGACAACAACTTTGCGATGATTTCGCTTTTGCAGATGATAGAAAAAAGGTGCTTTGGGCCGATTGGCTTTTTTGAATGCAAAACGATCTTGTAACCATTTCTTTCGAAAAAAAAAGCTCCCAACCCAATCGGTTAAAAAACGTACTTCTACCCCTTCGTCTTGTTTTTGACTCAATAATGCATAAAGACGATTACTAATTTTATCTTGACGTATAATATAAAATTGGATATCAATGGAATGCTTGGCATGTTCAATATCTTTACATAATTGTTCATATAATGAAGTACCATCTGTATAAATGGAAATATGGTCAGAATAACTTAACCATTGTTCACTTTTATTTGTCTTTTTTGTTAAATACACGCCTAGTTGGTAATCTAAATAGAATAAAATGAGCAATGCGATAATAATGATGAGAATCATATGAATACTCCTTTTGTTGTAGCGTGTGTCAAATTGTATACCTGTTTTTTTATCATGCACTATATGTTTAAAAATCATGTATTTTTTCGTGCGTTTTTTGTTGGAATCGGTTAACATAGGAATGGAATACATAATTAATTAGAGGTGGTATTATGCAAAAATTAGTATTTTTTGTTGGGGTAGCAGGTACAGGGAAAACGACAGTCGCGGAAAAAATTGCTGCAGAGATTCCATGTGCATTTTTAGATCGCGATACAGTTGGCGGCCGATTTGTAGAGCGTTTTCTTGAAATGAATAATTTAGATCCAAATGATCGTGATTCTTCTTTTTATAAAGAAAACTTAAGAGACTTAGAATATGATACTACGAAAGATATTTGTATTGAAAATCTAAGAGTTGGACAGAATGTATTTATGATTTCACCATTTACAGCAGAATTGAAAAGTAAAGAATGGATTGAGGGTGTCATTGCAGCTAGTGGCAAGACTAGAAATGATGTCGATGTGAAAGTGATTGTCGTTACACTTCAAGATATCGAACAACAACGTAATCGAATTGAAGAACGCGGAACAGTCAGAGATACATGGAAATTAGAAAACTGGGATCAATACGAAACAAGAGTGGACTTTGTCCCAACAATTAATTGGGATATTGCACAAGATAACATATTAGTATTTGATAACTCAGGAGACCTTTCAGAAGAAAAGGTGAACAACTTAGTATCTTTCATTGAAGCGTAAGAAGTGGATATACGATAAAATAACACGATGCAGAACGACTACACAATCTTTGGTAGTGTATCAGAAATAGATGCAGATGCTATTAGTAGAAGTAAAGAATGATTATTTCTAATTGCAATTCAATTCTTTAAGCAATATAATGTTATGGTACTAATGCATACATATGTTAATTGACATAGATTTTACGATAAAGGAGTGCGTAGTCGTGAGTTTAAAAGATCTCTCTCAAGAAAAAATTAATGACATGGCAATGATTGATATTGCAGCAATACTGTTGGAAGAAGAAAATAAGGCACTAGATTTCCGCGAAATTTTTAATCGCATTGCAAAATTAAAAGGATTTAGTGAAAATCAAAAGGAAGAAGCACTTAATCAATTTTATACTGATTTAAATATTGATGGTCGCTTTATGACAAAAGGATCTAATATTTGGGGATTGAAACGTTGGTACCCTGTTGAAGAAATTGATGAAGATATCACAACAGAGCCGAAGAAAAAGAAGAAAAAGAAAAAAGCAACGAAAAAAGCTGTTATCGATGATTTAGATATCGACGAAGATATCGACGAAGAAGAAGATGAGTTAACACTTGACGAAGATATCATTGAATTAGATGAAGAAGAAGACGATGACGTGGAAGCGGAAGACATTGAAGAGGACGATTTCGACTTTGATGATGACGACGATGATTTAGAAGATGAAGAAGATTTTGATGACGACTTTGAAGAAGAAGATGAAGATTTAGACGACGATGAGGAAGAAGAAGAAAAATAACAAAACATGCTTGACTTTCCATCGTGAACTGAGTACAATTTTACTTGGGCTCCATTAATTATGGATAATATGGCGTTCCCCTCAAGTAGGGGGACGCTTTTTTGTTTGATTAAGGAATGAAATAAATACGCGCAGTACGATTGCGATGTCGTTGTATGCGGAGAGTAATGGCTTTGTTTTGTGAAGCCATCTATTATTTTTCATTCAGTAGATAGCCTTAGATAGTTTTTGCTTAGCATAGAACGCTATAAACAATTCGACTTTACTAATTACTATATATGCAGACACTCTTATTCATGATAAGAGGAATTTGTTGAGTTGAATTTGTTGAAGTTAGCGTTTTTTGCTTTTCGTAGCTTGGTATGTTTTCTGACATGTAAGCTCAATATATAAAAAGTCGATAATTTAAAGAAAGAGGGATAAGTGTGACGAAATATATCTTTGTAACAGGTGGGGTAGTATCTTCAATTGGGAAAGGTATTACAGCAGCATCACTAGGTCGTTTATTAAAAAATAGAGGATTGAATGTAACAATCCAAAAATTTGATCCATACATCAACGTGGACCCAGGAACAATGAGCCCGTACCAACACGGGGAAGTTTTTGTAACAGATGATGGTGCAGAAACAGATTTAGACTTAGGTCACTATGAACGGTTTATTGATATTAATTTAAACAAATATAGCAATATAACAACAGGAAAAATTTATTCAACTGTTATTAAGAAAGAACGTCGTGGCGACTATTTAGGTGGAACTGTACAAGTTATTCCACATATTACAAATGAAATAAAAGATAAAGTATTCCAAGCAGGAAAACAAACAAATGCAGATATCGTTATTACAGAGATCGGTGGAACAGTTGGAGATATCGAGTCATTACCATTTATTGAAGCGATTCGTCAAATTAAAAGTGATATTGGCCGCGAAAATGTAATGTACATTCACTGTACATTAGTGCCATACATTAAAGCAGCAGGGGAATTAAAAACAAAACCAACGCAACATAGTGTCAAAGAATTACGTTCATTAGGTATCCAACCAGATGTGATTGTATTACGTACGGAACATAATATTAGTCAAGAAATGAAAGAAAAGATTGCTCTATTCTGTGATATTGATGAGCGTGCAGTTGTAGAATCTGGTGATGCAGATACACTTTATCATGTGCCATTAGCAATGCAAGAACAGAAATTAGATCAATTAACTTGTGACCATTTTGGTTTAGACTGTGGACCTGCAGATATGTCAGAATGGAACGAATTAGTAGAACGTGTGTTACATTTATCGAAAAAAGTTACAATCGGCTTAGTAGGAAAATATGTAGAATTACCTGATGCATACATTTCTGTAGTAGAAGCATTAAAACACGCAGGATTTGCTCATGATGCAGATGTAGAAGTGAAATGGATTAACGCAGAGCATGTTACAGAAGAGAATGTCAATATGTACTTAGGTGACGTGGATGGTATTTTAGTACCTGGTGGATTTGGTGACCGTGGTATAGAAGGAAAGATTGAAGCAATTCGCTTTGCTAGAGAAAACAAAGTTCCGTTTTTAGGAATTTGTTTAGGTATGCAACTTGCGACAGTAGAGTTTGCACGTAATGTATTGGGATTAGAAGGAGCAAACTCCGCAGAAATCGATCCAGAAACAAAATATCCAATTATCGACTTATTACCAGAACAAAAAGACATATCTGATTTAGGTGGTACATTACGTTTGGGAATCTATCCTTGCCGCTTAAAAGACGGTACAAAAACAAAAGAAGCATATGAAAATGAAGATATTGTATACGAACGCCACCGCCACCGTTTTGAATTTAACAATCAATATCGTGATCAAATGGAGGAAAAAGGATTTATCTTCTCTGGTACAAGCCCAGACGAAAAATTAGTCGAAACAATCGAAGTAAAAGACCACCCATGGTTTGTTGCTTCACAATTCCATCCAGAATTCAAATCAAGACCAACAAGACCACAACAATTATTTAAAGGGTTTATTGGTGCTACAGTAAATAAATAAGTTTAATAAAAAACTGTCAATCACATTGGATGATTGACAGTTTTTTTAGCAGTTTTAATGTGACGCAGGGAATATGTGAGCCACACAGGAATAATCAGCACGACGCAGGAATTCCACGAGCGACGCAGGGAAAATTAGCATGACGCAGGAATTCTATGAGCGACGCAGGAATAATCAGCACGACGCAGGAATTCTATGAGCGACGCAGGGAAAATTAGCATGACGCAGGAATTCCACGAGCGACGCAGGAATAATCAGCACGACGCAGGAATTCCATGAGCGACGCAGGGAAAATTAGCACGACGCAGGAATTCCATGAGCCACACAGGGAAAAACAGCACTACAAAGAGATTCCTATTCACTTGCTGTTTACAAAATGCTTTTATTTAAATAATTTATGATCACTATTTATTCATATTAATCTTAATGTCTGGAAATCCCAGCATGGCCAAGAGAATCCCTGCGTGGCTAAGAGAATTCCAGCGTGACCAAGAGAATTCCAGTGTGGCACAGAGAATCCCTGCGTGGCCAAGAACCCCCCCTCACCAAATAATCCCATTAACAAATATAATAATAAAAATTTACAACATTCTCAAAAAAAGATAATATTGTAAAAAAAGGTATTATAATATAAAGTCAATACATAATGAAATTTTTCTTTTTAGCAGGAAATAGACAAAAGATATCGAATAATAATTAAAGCACCATGAATGAAGAAAAAGTATAAATACATATTGGGAGTCAACACCTAAAATATACAGATACAAAAAAGGGAGAGGTACATAGTGAAAAAAATCCTTGTTGTGGATGATCAGGTTGGTATACGTTTATTGTTAAAGGAAGTATTTAAACAAGAAGGATACGGTGTTGTATTAGCGATGAACGGGGAAGAAGCATTAAAAAAGATGAATAAGCAAATACCAGACTTAATTATTTTAGATTATCAATTACCAATAATGGATGGTTATACATTTGTTATGAAAATAAAGGAAATAGGATTAGATATTCCTACAGTAATCATGAGTGGATTACCGGACAGAGCGGAAGAGAGAGCTAAAGAAATGCAGATGGTAAAAAAAATTATCGGGAAACCATTTCAATTAAATGATATTCGTGCGATTGTAAGAGAGTTATTACAATAAAATATTTAAAAAATGTGTAGAATTGTTAAGATTAATTAACAAATTTGCGGATTTTTTTGTTCGTAACCGTTTTCTTGGAATTGAGTTGTTGCACCTTTCGTTAGTAATTGGTATTCTATTAATGGATACAATAATTAAAGCAGTGTGATTGATTGTTGTGTAATTTTTTGTGTATACATACCTTAAAGGAGGAACAAACAATGCCATTAGTATCAATGAAAGAAATGCTAGAAAAAGCAAATAAAGAACGTTATGCAGTTGGACAATTCAACATTAACAATTTAGAGTACGTACAAGCGATTCTTCAAGCAGCACAAGATGAGAAATCTCCAGTAATTCTTGGTGTATCTGAAGGTGCAGCAAAATACATGGGTGGATTTAATGTTGTTGTAGCAATGGTAAAAGCAACAATGGAAGCACAAGGTACTACAGTGCCAGTAGCAATCCATTTAGATCATGGTTCAAGCTTCGAAGCTTGTGCAAAAGCAATTCATGCAGGATTCACATCTGTAATGATCGATGCATCACACGATCCATTTGAAGAAAACATTGCAGTAACTTCTAAAGTAGTAGAACTTGCACACTTCCACGGAGTTTCTGTTGAAGCAGAACTTGGAACTGTTGGTGGACAAGAAGACGATGTAGAAGGTGACATCATCTATGCTGACACAAACGAATGTAAAGAACTTGTAGAACGTACTGGTATTGATTGTTTAGCACCAGCATTAGGTTCTGTACATGGTCCTTACAAAGGTGAGCCTAACTTAGGATTCAAAGAAATGGAAGAAATCAATACAGTTGCAGGTGTGCCATTAGTACTTCACGGTGGTACTGGTATCCCAACAAAAGATATCCAAAAAGCAATCTCTTACGGAACTTCTAAAATCAATGTAAACACAGAAAACCAAATCCAACAAACTAAAGTAGTTCGCGAAGTATTAGCAGCTAACCCAGATATGATCGACCCTCGTAAATATCTTGGACCAAGCCGCGATGCAATTAAAGATACTGTTATCGGTAAAATGCGTGAATTCGGTTCTGCTGGAAAAGCTTAATTACATTTTTTACAATAAAGCTACTCTTTCTTATATGGAAGAGTAGCTTTTTTTAGTTACATTACGTTATAATGGTAATGATTGTTTGGACAAGAAAGAAGTCTGTAAATATACGCAAAATACAGTTCATTTCTTGCATGATAATGGAAAAACTGGTCAAACTAAATGTGACTATAATGACAGAGAATCAGGGATGTCAATAGATATAAGAGAAAATAACGTGTAAAATATTACCTTTTGAAAAGAGGGATTGTAAATGCAAAAGTTACTTGTCGAAGGTGGACATTGGTTAAATGGTAAAGTACGGATTAGTGGGGCAAAGAACAGTGCAGTGGCATTACTTCCAGCAGCAATATTAGCAGATTCGAAGGTAATCATCGAAGGATTACCAGACATTTCTGATGTCGAAACATTAAGTCTTTTGTTAGAAGAAATTGGTGGCACGGTAGAAAAGCGTGGACAAACATTACATATTGATCCAACACATATGACGGCAATGCCATTACCTAATGGCCGTGTCAAAAAGCTACGTGCCTCTTATTATTTTATGGGAGCAATGCTTGGACGGTTTAAAGAAGCGGTAATTGGATTACCAGGTGGGTGTTATCTAGGACCAAGACCTATTGACCAACATATTAAAGGCTTTGAAGCATTAGGTGCAACAGTGACAAATGAACAAGGTGCGATATATCTTCGTGCAAAAGAGTTACGAGGTGCACGAATTTACTTAGATGTCGTAAGTGTTGGTGCAACAATTAATATTATGCTTGCAGCAGTAAAGGCAAAAGGAAAGACAATTATCGAAAATGCTGCTAGAGAACCTGAAATTATCGATGTTGCTACATTATTAACAAGCATGGGTGCAAAAATTAAAGGTGCGGGAACAGATGTCATTCGTATCGAAGGTGTCGACGAATTAACTGGTTGTATGCACACAATTATTCCAGATCGTATTGAAGCAGGTACATATACGATTATGGCGGCAGCACAAGGTGAAAAGGTATTGATAGATAATGTCATTCCACAACATTTAGAGCCATTACTCGCTAAATTACGTGAGATGGGTGTTGTGATTGAAGAAGGAGAAGAACAACTACTTGTATACAGAAGCGATCGGCTAAAAAGTGTTGATATCAAAACACTTGTTCATCCAGGATTTCCAACAGATTTACAACAACCATTTACTTCTCTTTTAACAAAAGCGATAGGGACAAGTGTCGTTACAGATACGATTTATACAGCAAGATTCAAGCATATTGATGAATTGAGACGCATGAATGCACAAATTAAGGTGGAAGGTGGGTCTGCAATCATCACAGGTCCTGTCCAACTTGAAGGTGCGAAAGTGAAAGCGAGTGACCTACGTGCGGGTGCTGCATTAATTGCCGCTGGACTAATGGCAAATGGTGTAACAGAAATTACAGGATTAGAACATATCGATCGTGGGTATTCTTTAATAACAGATAAATTAAAGAATCTCGGTGCAAATATTTGGCGTGAAGAGATGTCAGAAGCAGAAATGATTCAATTCGAGAATTTATAATAGTAAAAGGTGACTTTCTTACATGGAAAGCTCACCTTTTTCTCCAATATTCCTCAAAATTAGCAACAGACTTTTCAAAATAATGATTGAATATCTAAATAGAACAATGTACTATATAGGGAGGATATAAATCTACTTATAGTTATATGCTTTGCTAGATTCCTTTAGTAAAGAAATTAGCTTCCATCTCGTACTCTTCTTGAGATTTTCTAACTAAATCTCGGTACTCCCATTATTTGAGTTTCCAACTATTGTTCAACTAGAGAGAATGCGACATGCATCTATCTTTTATAATAGATGGTATGGATATATGCTACATGTAAGTGGTAGGAGTATGTCTCTTACTTCATTTACATTGGAATAAATGATGATTATTCCTAGCATTTTGTTATAAAAAAGAAAGATTTGGATGGAACCGTTTTATAGACAAAAATACAAATTAATATAGGTGTGGTGATTTTGTGAGTGAAGTAACAATTTCGGAATTAGAACAAATGACTTTGAAAGACCTCTATGCGAAAGCAAGAGATTTTAAAGTATCTTATTATGCTAAATTAACAAAAAAGGAATTAATTTTTGCGATATTAAAGGCCCAAGCTGAAAAAAGTGGGTATTTATTTATGGATGGGATTTTGGAAATCATTCCAACAGAGGGATTTGGTTTCTTAAGACCAATTAATTATTCGCCAAGTGCCGAAGATATTTATATATCTGCATCACAGATTCGTCGTTTTGACTTGCGTAATGGGGACAAAGTGTCTGGTAAAGTACGTCCGCCAAAGGAAAATGAACGATATTATGGCTTATTACATGTCGATGCAGTAAATGGAGAAGATCCAGAAGCTGCGAAAGAACGTGTGCATTTCCCAGGGTTAACACCATTATATCCTGATCGCTTAATGCATTTAGAAACAGAAACAAAACAGATATCTACCCGAATTATGGATTTATTAACACCAGTTGGTTATGGACAACGTGGATTGATCGTTGCACCACCAAAAGCTGGTAAGACAATGTTGATTAAACAAATAGCAAATAGTATTTCGACCAATCATCCGAATACTAAATTAATTATCCTTTTAGTAGATGAACGTCCTGAGGAAGTAACAGATATTGAACGATCTGTAGCCGATAATGTGGATGTAGTTAGCTCTACATTTGATGAAGTACCAGAAAATCATATTAAAGTATCTGAGTTAGTATTAGAAAGAGCAATGCGTTTAGTAGAACATAAGAAAGATGTTGTTGTATTAATGGATAGTATTACAAGACTTGCGCGTGCATATAACTTAGTCATTCCGCCAAGTGGTCGTACACTATCAGGTGGGATTGACCCTGCTGCATTCCATAGACCGAAGCGATTCTTTGGTGCTGCTCGTAATATTGAAGATGGTGGTAGTTTTACGATTCTTGCTACAGCTTTAGTAGAAACAGGTTCTCGTATGGATGACGTTATTTACGAAGAATTTAAAGGGACAGGTAACATGGAATTACATTTGGATCGTCATCTTGCTCAACGACGTATTTTCCCTGCAATTGATATTTTGCGTTCAAGTACAAGAAAAGAAGAATTGCTTTTACCGAAGCCGCATTTAGACAAAATGTATGCTATTCGTAAAAGTATGCAAGATTCACCTGAGTTTCTTGAGCGATTTTTACGTAAATTACGTTCAACAAAAAACAACGAAGAATTCTTGCAAGTGCTTGATGACGAAATGAAAAGAAAAGGAACAGCGAAGAAATAATAAATTCTTCTTGCAATCCAACTCGTACATTGTTATAATTCTTCTGTATGAAAAATGCGCACAACGCATAATCTAACTCTGTTTCCAAAGGATTCAGGGCAAAAGGAGTGGACAGACATGAAACAAGGCATTCATCCAGAATACCAAAAAGTTGTATTTCTTGATACAAGCTCTGACTACAAATTTCTTAGCGGATCTACTAAGACTTCTAATGAGACTATCGAATGGGAAGATGGTAACACATACCCATTAATCCGTGTAGAGATTAGTTCAGCTTCACACCCGTTCTATACTGGTAAGCAAAAAGCTGATAAAGTCGGTGGACGTGTGGATCGTTTCAAGAAAAAATACAACCTTGGCTAAGGGATATTTTTCAAGTAAACAGATTAACAGGATACAAACTCCGATTAAAACAGGCAAATGCAAGTCGTATTTGCCTGTTTTTTATGTCAAAAAAAGTAGGAAACGTTAGGGGAATCAAGTCATGGCACAGTTGTTTTTTAAATATGGTGCAATGAATAGTGGTAAGTCGATTGAAATTCTTAAAGTCGCACATAATTATGAAGAACAAGATAAACCTGTCTTATTATTTACATCAGGTCTGGATACTCGCGATGAAGTAGGCTATGTTTCTAGTCGTATAGGAATTAAAAGAAAAGCACTCTCTATTTTTGAAGAAACAGATATTTTTGAAGTAGTGAAAAGTTATCATGAAAAACCATACTGTGTTCTTATTGATGAAGCGCAATTTCTTCATAAACATCATGTCCTTCAATTAGCGAAAATTGTAGATGAATTAAATATACCGGTAATGGGCTTTGGATTAAAAAATGACTTTCAAAATGAACTTTTTGAAGGTAGTAAATATTTATTGCTCTATGCCGATAAAATAGAAGAAATGAAGACGATTTGTTGGTTCTGTCAGAAAAAAGCTGTCATGAATTTGCGAATAGATGAAAATGGAAATCCTATATACACAGGAGAACAAATTCATATTGGTGGCAATGATACGTATTACCCTGTATGTAGAAAATGTCATGCGAATCCGCCATTATAAATGCATGAGTCGAATGAGTTTTGACGCATTTTATCATCCTATACTATAATGTACTTACTGTGTAATGTGAAGAAAGAGGTGGAGAACGTGTTAGATCGTTTAGAATCGTTAGAAGCGCGTTATGATAAGTTAAATGAATTATTAAGTGATCCGGAAGTCATTAATGATACGAAGAAATTACGCGAATATTCAAAAGAACAATCAGACCTTCAAGATGTAATTACAGCATATCGCGAATATAAAGATGTCGTGTCACAATTAGATGACGCGAAAGCAATGTTGGAAGATGATTTAGATGATGAGATGCGAGATATGGCGAAGATGGAAATATCGGAATTATCTGATCGTAAAGAAGAATTAGAAGCAGAGATGAAGATATTATTACTTCCAAAAGATCCGAATGATGACAAGAACGTTATTATGGAAGTTCGTGGTGCAGCAGGTGGAGATGAAGCGGCATTATTTGCAGCAGACTTATTCCGTATGTACTCTCGTTTTGCAGAATCAGAAGGCTGGAAAATTGATATTATGGATTCAAGTAGTACAGGTGTTGGTGGATATAAAGAAATCATTTTTATGATCAACGGAAAAGGCGCATTCTCGAAATTAAAATTCGAAAATGGTGCACATCGTGTCCAACGTGTGCCTGAAACAGAATCTGGTGGCCGTATTCATACATCTACTGCAACGGTTGTAGTTATGCCGGAAGCAGAAGAAGTGGAAGTAGATATTCATGAAAAAGATATTCGTGTCGATACTTTTGCATCAAGTGGACCTGGTGGACAGAGTGTCAACACGACAATGTCAGCTGTTCGATTAACACACATGCCAACAGGTATCGTCGTATCGATTCAAGACGAAAAGTCACAAATTAAAAACAAAGAAAAAGCAATGAAAGTATTGCGTGCGCGTATTTATGACAAATTCCAACAAGAAGCGCAAGCAGAATATGACCAAACAAGAAAATCAGCTGTTGGAACAGGAGATCGTTCGGAACGTATTCGCACATATAATTTCCCACAAAACCGTGTAACAGATCACCGAATTGGCTTGACCATCCAGAAGCTAGATCAAATATTGGAAGGTAAGCTAGCAGAAGTAATTGATGCACTAATTATCGAAGAACAAACAAAGAAAATGGAACAAATCGGGGAATAATGATGACAATTTATGAAGCTCTTAAGTGGGCTTCTTCTTTTTTAGAAGAAGCAGGTAGAGAACATCGGATTGCAGAAATTGTTTTATTACATGAATTAAATTGGAACAAGACAAAGCTCCTTACAAGCTTAAGGGAAGAGCTTGACGAGCAAATATTACAATCGTTTCAAGAAAAAGTGAAGCGACATGCAGAGACAGGTGTTCCTGTCCAACATTTGACGGGAATCGAGTATTTCTATGGCAGAGAATTCTGTGTAAATAACCATGTGCTTATCCCGAGACAAGAGACAGAAGAATTAGTGCAGTACGCAATAGAAGCAGCTCAAAGTAAAGAAAAGCCGATTATTGCAGATATAGGTACAGGTAGTGGTGTCATTGCGGTAACGATCGCAAAAGAATTGGAGCAATGTCATGTACATGCAGTAGATGTATCTCCAGAAGCTTTAACTGTAGCAAAGGAAAATGCCCGTATCCATCAAGCGCCAGTGACTTTTTATCAGGGAAGCTTTTTAGAACCATTACAAAAAAATGAAATAGTCGTAGATATTCTTGTATCCAATCCCCCATATATTCCATATGAAGACAAAGAAACATTATCAGATACAGTGATAAACTTTGACCCTGCACTTGCATTATTTGCAGACCATCATGGATTAGCGGCATACGAAGAAATTGTTTTGCAGGCAAAAGATGTGTTAGCAGAGGATGGATGGATTCTTTTTGAGATAGGTCATCAACAAGGTGAAGCTGTCGCACAGTTATTGAAGCACCATTTTCCTCAAAGTGATGTGAAGATAATCAAAGATATCAATAAAAAAGACAGAATCGTGTGGATGAAAAATTATCCACAAAAATAAGATTACTAGTTTAAAAGCTTTTGAAATTGTCCACACTGTGACTAGCGAAGATTACAGGAGGGTGTACAATGAAAAAGCTTATTTTATTTCTAGGACTTATTTTTCTTATTATTGGTTTTTTTCCACAAAAGGTAACAAGCGAATCATCAATGGATGTACAGGTAATCCCTGATGAGGCGATTCGATTACGGATTTTAGCAAATAGTGATACGGAAGAAGATCAAACATTAAAACACCAAGTGCGTGATGCGATAAATGAAGAAGTAACGAAATGGGTCGAAAAGATGGATCAAATAGAAGATGCAAGAGCACTGATTGCATCAAGGGTGGATGTACTTGAACAAATTGTGGATAACGTGTTAGTAGAAAACCAATCGGATTATACATATACAGTAGAATACAATAAAAATGTCACATTTCCAGCAAAACTCTATGGAAACTACTTATATCCAGAAGGGGAATATGAAGCAATTCTTGTGACATTAGGCGAAGGAGATGGCTCAAATTGGTGGTGTGTGGTCTTCCCACCATTATGTTTCCTAGATTTCTCCTTTGGAACAACCGTAGATGAAGAAGAGAAAGAAGCGGATGAACAAGAAGAAGTAGAGGAGGAGGAAGAAGAAGTAACATACACATTCTTTCTTGTAGAATGGTTTAAATCATGGATTTGAAAAAATCGTACTAAATCTATCATTTGTTTCATAGAATATACTATATATTCTTTTTGATGAGGTGATAGATTTGCAAGTAGCAGCAACAAATAAGATAACGATGGAACAATTTCAAGCATTCTTTGGTCAAGAAATTGGGTTAACAGATGATATACAGATGAAGCAATTTGGTTATTTTGTCTATGACAACAAAGTACCTGTTGCATTCTTTTCTTTATTTCCTGTGGACAAAAATAGTTACTGGCTGCGTGCATTTGTGATGAAACAAGGAATGCCACTCACATTCCCGATGACACTCATTCAATTGGCAGAAGAATTAGTAAAAGAATATGGTGCGAATCAATTATTTATACATAGTAAGTCACAGTTAGTCACAGATTTAGTCAGTCAATTAGGTTATACACAGACAGATAGAGCACCGACAAATATGGAAAGTGGACAATGGTGGATAAGTATAAGATTACATCATGATGAATTCAGTAAAACATGTTGATAAATCACTAAGTTATTAACAAAATGAGTATAATTTGTGTATAAGTATGTGTATAAGTGTGTTTTTCGCCCTTGACACTTGTGGATAATAAATAAAAATCCCGAAATAAAAGGATTTACATATGTGGATAATGTGCATAAGTTGTGTATATGTGCTCAAATGCTTGCACAATGAACAAAATCTCTCCATAATAGAATACAGAAATCAAATAGTTGAGGGATTGAAAATGAAAACAACCATCTATCAAGCAAACGAAGAAGCACTACAAGAAGCGGCAGCACATCTTGTTGCAGGTGAATTAATCGCATTTCCTACAGAAACAGTTTACGGATTAGGTGCAGATGCGACAAATGAACAGGCAGTAAGAATGATTTATGAAGCAAAAGGACGACCATCAGACAATCCGCTGATTGTACATATGGATTCAAAAGAGCAAATTGCAAAATATGTAGAGGATATTCCGCAAATTGCTCACAAGTTAATCGATGCATTTATGCCAGGCCCATTTACGATTATTTTAAAAAGTAATGGAAAAATAGCACCAACTGTGACTGCAGGACTAAATACCGTTGCAATTAGAATTCCGAATCATCCAATCGCACGGAAATTTATCGAGACAGCAAAGAAACCAATTGCAGCTCCAAGTGCAAATTTATCAGGAAAACCAAGTCCAACGAAAGCGGCCCATGTCATTGAGGATTTACAATCACGCATTAAAGGAATCATTGATGGGGGAGCAACAGGTGTTGGAATTGAATCGACTGTAGTGGATGCTACAGGTCCTTTACCTGTTATTTTACGTCCAGGTGGTATTACGCAAGAACAAATTGAAGCGGTCGTAGGTCAAGTAGCAAACAAAAAGATTATAGAAAAAGACCAACCTAAATCACCAGGCATGAAATATAACCACTATGAACCTGAAGTACCTTTATATTTAATAAAAGGAAAAGTTGGATTTATTCAATCGCGCATTGATGAATTAACAAATGAGGGAAAACGTGTGGCTGTGATCGCAAGTGCAGAGTTAGCAGAACAAGTAGTAGCACCACAAGTGTATCGATGTGGTTCTGTCACAAATTTACCTGAAGTGGCAACACATTTATATGATGCATTGCGTCATTTTAAACAAAAAGATGTGGATATTATCCTTGCTGAATCCTTTACGACAGAAGGAATTGGTCAAGCAATCATGAATCGTCTGACGAAAGCCGCAACTGGCGAGATAAAGGAATAAATCTAACATATAACCCGCTATATGTGCATATGCATAAGAAGAAGCATGTCCACAAGTATAGGGGGTTTTTGATTTGACTTCATTGCCTTTAGGGGAATTTATGTCTATTTTAATGATGGCATTTGCATTATCGATGGATGCATTCTCAGTCGGATTAGGAATTGGGATGCAAGCAATTCGACTGAAACGAATCGCACTCATTGGATTAACTGTAGGGATTTTTCATATTTTGATGCCGTTTATTGGTATTTTACTTGGTTCCTATATATCTGTAAAAATTGAAGGCATTGCAATGATTGGTGCAGGACTATTGTTAATTGGTATTGGGATACAAATGATTATTCATACATTACATCAAAAAGACAATCAATTACTTGCACCTGTAGGACTCGGCTTGTTTGTTTTTGCATTTACGGTAAGTCTAGATAGCTTTTCGATTGGTTTATCTCTAGGTATGTCAGGAATTGCAACAGCACTTGCGATTAGTCTATTCGGAATCTTTAGTACTGTTTTTACATGGACGGCATTACTAATTGGCAGGAAAACACATCATTTACTTGGGACATATAGTGAAGTGATTGGTGGCGTCATATTGTGTGGATTAGGATTACTTGTTTTATTCTAATAATGGACAACTTTTCTATGCTATAATAGAGTAAATGGGTATTTTTTTCTAACATATTGGAGGAACAATTCAAAAATGAAATTATTATTTGTTTGTACAGGAAATACGTGCCGAAGTCCAATGGCAGAAGTAATCATGAAATCTAAAAGCACACATGAAGTGAAGTCTGCTGGAATAATGGCAGCGGATGGCTTTCCAGCATCTGAAGGGACTGCTGCGGTATTAAGAAATAAAGGATACGAGCAGAAGCACTTTTCGCAACAAGTGGACAACCATTTAGTCGACTGGGCAGATTTACTCCTAACAATGACAAAAGGACATCGTGATCTATTGAAACAACAATTTCCAAATGCATCAAGCAAAATTTTTACATTAAAAGAATATACAAATGAAGCATATGAAGAGACATGGCAACAACTAAAAGAGGCATATGCAAAATTAGAAGAACTAAAGTTAACTTCTAATTCAGAAGCACAAAAAGAATGGATGCTTAAGATTTATGAATTGGAAGAAGCAATTCAAGATACAGATATTAGTGATCCTTATGGTGCAGATATCACTGTATATGAACAAACTTATGACGAATTAGAGAAATATCTTGATAAATTAGTCAAAAAGTTGGACAATAGCAATAGATAATTTGTCATATACAGGAGGTACATAATGGAGAAAAGCAAGAAGGGATTAAGTCTACGAGTAAGATTGGTAATCTTTACGACGCTGCTAGCACTTATTACTTATACAACAAGTGGTGTGTTTATTTATGTCTTACAAGATGTAATCAAACCAATTTTAGGGGTATCAGAAGTTACGTTTGTATTGATTACACTATTTTTAGGGATATTTTGGTCAGGAGTTCTTGCATTTGTTGCCGCTGGTTTAATAACTAAACCGTTAATTAAGTTAAAAAATGTGGCGCAAAGTGTAGCAGAAGGAAATTTAAATCAAGAAATCGAGACACCAAGGTCAAAAGGTGATGAGATTAGTGAGCTAACCATCGCTTTTCAAAAAATGGTGGAGCAATTGAAAGCGGTATTAGTCGGGATTGACAAGCATGCAGATGAAACGACACACTCCGTACATACTATGAAAGAAGCGGTAGTAAAATCGAAGCAGCAAATAGATGCATTAGAAGATACAATAGGTCAAATTTCACAAGGTGCAGAAGAAACATCTGAAGCCATTCAACAAACAGCAGAATCGATTGATACATCGTCACAATTTGCTACACAAGTAGACGCGAAAGCGAATGAATCAAAAACAAAATCGAATGATATGGTTCGCCAATTAGAGGAATCGAATCAAGTGATTAATGGGTTAGTGGATGGTATTGCTCAAATCGCTAAAAACCAAGAAAATGCATTAAATGATGTCAATCGCTTGTCACAAAAAGCAAAAGAAGTGGAAAATGTCATTTCACTTGTTGGAAACATTAGTGAGCAAACAAACTTACTTGCATTGAATGCATCGATTGAGGCATCTAGAGCTGGAGAAGAAGGAAAAGGATTTGCTGTAGTTGCAGAAGAAGTAAGAAAATTAGCAGACCAAAGTTCACAAGCAGTGCAAAGTATTTCTGATTTAATAAAAGCGATGCAACAAGATGTCGAACTTGTTGTTGGTAATATTAATACACAAGTAACAAAGACCCAAGAAGAAGTGCAAAAAGGTAAGGAAACGACGACTGTCATTACAAATATGGCGGATTCTGTCCATGTCGTAGCAGATGTAATTGGTGAAATTTCCTCTTTAGTTGACCAACAAGTAAAAGAAATTGAATCAACACAAGCAAAATCACAAAATGTGGCGGCAATTGCTGAAGAAACATCAGCTGGTGCTGAAGAAATTCTAGCAACGATTGAAGAACAGGCGAATTTTGCCGAGAATTTAGAAAATTTAGCAATTAATTTAGAAAATCAATCGCAAAACTTGAAAAAACAAATCGCACAATTTAAGCTTAACTAAACAATACTTTTTTTCGTAAAGGAGATCATCAAATAATGAAAGTTATTTTAGCTTCAGATCATGGTGGTATAAATTTATCCAAAGAAATTGCATCACTATTAGAAGAATTGCAAGTAGAGTATGAAGATATTGGTTGTAATTGTGCAGATTCTGTCGATTATCCTGATTACGGAATCCCAGCAGCAGAGCGCGTAGCAAGTGGAGAATTTGATCGCGGTATTTTAATTTGCGGGACAGGAATCGGAATGAGTATTGCAGCAAACAAGGTAAAAGGCATTCGTGCAGCGCTTGTACATGACCTTTTCAGCGCGAAGGCGACTCGTGAACATAATGATTCCAATATGATTACAATGGGTGAACGTGTGATTGGCCCAGGACTTGCGCGTGAAATTGTGCGTACATGGTTAGGTACGGAATTTGAAGGTGGTCGCCATCAGAATCGTATCGGAAAAGTAGCGGATTACGAAAATAAATAAGAAGTTCGTGCTAGGAAAGGGTGGCTCACATTGGAATTAGAACAATTAAAGCAAGATATGTCACAAATTGTAAATGAATGGATCAATCTCGGTATCCTTTCTGAGGAGCACATTTTTGTTGTAGGTTGTTCGACAAGTGAAGTAGCAGGAGAAAAAATCGGAACTGCAGGTAGCGAAGAGATAGCTGCGGTGATTTATAATGAACTTGTTCGTTTATCTGTAAAAACAGGTGTATCACTTGCTTTTCAATGTTGCGAGCACCTTAACAGGGCAATTGTTATCGAGAAAAGTGATCAGATTAAGCAGCTTGTAGAGGAAGTAGCGGTAATACCAGTACGAGAAGCTGGTGGATCTATGGCTGCATACGCGTATAAACAATTAAAAGAACCAATTGTTGTCGAATCAATTCAAGCAGATGCGGGAATCGATATCGGAGAAACAATGATTGGTATGCATTTAAAGCGTGTCGCTGTTCCGCTTCGTTTTGCCACGAAATATGCAGCAAATGCACGTGTGACAAATGCAAAAACAAGACCAAAATTAATCGGTGGACCAAGAGCAGTCTACGTTTAATGTAAATTGTAGGAATGTAAGGGAATATGCACCTGACTCATTATTTACGAATGAATGGTGCATATTTTTATTTTTTATTCGTAAAAAGTCTAGAATTTTTACGAACTACGTGTTATTTTATAAATACATGATTTAAATAACGAATGATTGCATGAAAAAACACCAAAATGGTTAAGGGGGAACAATAATGGAACATCTTAAAAATTTTGATCCAGCATTATACCAAGCAATGGAAGACGAAAGAAAGCGTCAGAATGATAAAATCGAATTAATTGCATCAGAAAACTTTGTTTCAGAAGCAGTAATGGAAGCACAAGGTTCTGTTTTGACGAACAAATATGCAGAAGGTTACCCAGGACGTCGTTACTATGGTGGATGTGAGCATGTCGATGTAGCGGAAGATTTAGCTCGTGACCGTGCGAAAGAACTATTCGGTGCAGAGTATGTCAATGTACAACCACACTCTGGAGCACAAGCAAATATGGCTGTATACTTCACAGTATTAGAGCCTGGCGATACAGTACTTGGTATGAACTTAAGTCATGGTGGTCACTTGACTCATGGTAGTCCTGTAAACTTCAGTGGTAAATTATTTAACTTTGTAGATTACGGTGTAGATGAAGAATCAGAACAAATTGATTATGATAAAGTTTTAGAAAAAGCGAAAGAAGTACAACCAAAATTAATTGTAGCTGGTGCGAGTGCGTATCCACGTCAAATTGACTTCGCGAAATTCCGCGAAATTGCTGATGAAGTTGGCGCATTACTTATGGTAGATATGGCTCATATTGCAGGTCTTGTTGCTGCAGGTCTTCATCCAGATCCAGTTCCACATGCACATTTTGTAACAACAACAACACACAAAACATTACGCGGGCCTCGTGGTGGAATGGTACTATGTAAAGAAGAATTTGGTCCAAAAATCGACAAAACTGTATTCCCTGGTATGCAAGGTGGTCCATTAATGCACGTCATCGCAGCAAAAGCGGTAGCATTAAAAGAAGCATTAGACCCATCTTTCAAAGAATATGGCCAAAATATCATCAAAAATGCAAAACGTTTTGCAGAAGTATTACAAGAAGAAGGAGTTCGTGTTGTTTCCGGTGGTACAGACAATCACTTATTACTTCTTGATGTGCGTGGTCTAAACCTAACTGGTAAAGATGCAGAGCATGCATTAGATGAAGTTGGAATTACAACAAATAAAAATACAATTCCATTCGATCCAGAAAGCCCATTTGTAACAAGTGGTGTACGTATCGGTACTGCAGCAGTCACTTCACGTGGATTTGGCGAAGAAGAGATCGCAGAAGTAGCTCGCATTGTTGCATTCACATTGAAAAATCATGATAAAGAAGAAGCATTAGAAGAAGCGCGCGGACGTGTGCAAGCATTAACAGCAAAATTCCCACTTTACCAACGTTAATTTAATTTTCTATGAAAACATCCCTTAGATAGGGGTGTTTTTTGTTTGGATTTTTTTGGATTGTATGACGCAGGAATTCCGTGAATGACGCAGGGAATATGGGAGCCACGCAGGAATTCCATGAACGACGCAGGGAATACAGCAAACCACACATAGATTAATTAATAACCGATATTAATTATTTAATAAAAATCAGGTTATTAATTTCTTGATTAATGGAATCCCTGCGTGGCTCGAGGAATTCCAGCGTCGCTCTGAGAATCCCAGCGTGGCTCGAGGAATCCCTGCGTCGCTCCGAGAATTCCTGCGTGGCTCGAGGAATCCCTGCGTCGCTCTGAGAATTCCAGCGTGGCTCTGAGAATTCCAGCGTGGCTCGAGGAATCCCTGCGTGGCTCTGAGAATCCCAGCGTCGCTCCGAGAATCCCAGCGTGGTGCAAATAATCCCTGCGTCGCTCAAGGAATCCCTGAATCACCACAAATCCCCCTCTCACCAAAAAAATAAAACCTCCATTCCAACATTATCACTTGAAACATCCTATTTTTTTCAGTACAATTTGAAGGATGAACATTTACAGCTAGGGTATAACTAAGATAAAAAGGAGAGATCGTGAATGAGTAAAGTTTATGTGCTAGATCATCCGCTTATTCAACACAAATTAACGTACATACGTGATAAGAACACTGGGACAAAGGAATTCCGTGCATTAGTTGATGAAGTATCTGCATTAATGGCATTTGAAATAACTAGAGATTTACCACTTGAGGAAACAACAATTGAAACACCTGTAATGGAAGCAAAGACTAAGGTGATAAGTGGGAAAAAGATTGGTTTAATTCCAATCTTACGTGCTGGTCTTGGAATGGTTGATGGAATGCTTCGTTTAATTCCAGCAGCTAAAGTTGGGCATGTTGGTTTGTATCGTGACCCAGAAACATTAACTCCAACCGAATACTATATTAAGCTGCCTTCAGATATTGAAGAGCGCGACCTTATCGTAATCGATCCAATGCTTGCAACAGGGGGATCAGCAAATGATGCCATTCATTCTTTGAAAAAACGTGGAGCAACGAACATTAAATTAATGTGTTTAATTGCAGCACCAGAAGGCGTGGAAGTCATTCAAAAAGAACATCCTGATGTAGATATTTACTTAGGCGCATTAGATGAAAAGTTAAATGAAAAAGGATATATCATTCCTGGTCTAGGTGATGCAGGAGATCGTTTATTTGGTACAAAATAATAAACTTAGTTTCAATCATTTCTTCAAACAAATAAATAAAACAACAGTCACAAGTTAGTCCTGAGTTATTCAGGACTCTTTTTTTGGATAAAAACCAAGACAATCACACACACTAAACAAAAAAAGGTGTGTAAGTGATGCAATTATTTTTCATTCTTATGTTACTATCCTCAGTCGACCAACCTCTTTCTTATATCATTGAAGTAGACGGTGATCCACATAGCATTGCTGAAGAAGTGGAAGCACATCATCCAAGGGTGGAAGTCCTTGCAGTATATGACACGATTTTCAATGGGATAGCGATTAAGACAACTAGAAGAGATTTAATCAAAATCGAAGAAGAAGACTTCATAAAGAAGACATATCCCGTCACTACATATCAAACAACACAAGCAGAAATACCTAAAAATGAAAGTGTACCGTTTATTATTCCAGATAACCTACCCTATACAGGAAAAGGTGTAAAAATTGGGGTGATTGACACAGGTATCGACTATACGCATCCCGATTTGATGAAAAATTACCGTGGTGGCTTTGATTTGGTAGACTTTGATAAGGATCCTATGGAAACCGTACCACAACAAGGCATTCCTACGACACATGGCACGCATGTTGCGGGAATCATTGGTGCAGATGGGGAGATGAAAGGGGTGGCGCCAGATGCGGAGTTGTATGCTTACAGGGCACTTGGACCTGGTGGTAGTGGGACAAGTGTCCAAGTAATGGCAGCAATCGAGCGTGCTGTGAAAGATGGGATGGATATATTGAATTTGTCACTTGGGAATACAATAAATGGACCGGATTGGCCAACATCTGTAGCTGTTAATAAAGCAACAGAAGAAGGGGTTACTGTTGTGATTGCAGCTGGAAACACAGGCCCAAACCCATGGACAATTGGTTCACCAGCTACAGCAGATTCTGTTATTTCTGTAGGTGCATCAACGCCACAAATCGAGATTCCGTATATCTATGCCCCATTTGCAGACAAAAAAATCGAGCTATTACCAATGCAAGGGACAAAAAAATGGGAGTTTACAAAAGATTTTAACTTTATTCATGAAAAGGAAGTGAGAGGACAGGTTCCGTACAATACCATTCTAATCGTGAATCGTGGAGAAATTCCTTTTACACAATTAGCGAAAAAAGCAGAAGAACTTGGTGCGATGGGACTACTCATTGTAAATAATGAAGAAGGAATATTCCAAGGAGCGATTGATCCAACAATTACAATACCAGTTGCAGCAATTACGAAAGAAGACGGAGCATGGTTAGATAAAAATGCAGGGACTTTTTTGCAGATAGAGAAGAAAGAAATAGAAGATACCATTACGGATTTCAGTTCTAGGGGACCCGTCACAGTAAATTGGTCGATAAAACCTGATATTGTCGCGCCAGGAGCAAGTATTTTAAGCACAGTTCCAGGTGGATATGATGCCTATAATGGCACAAGTATGGCTGCACCACATGTAGCAGGCGCCGCTGCATTACTTAAAGAGGCGCACCCAAACTGGACACCAAGCCAAATGAAAGCAGCATTATTAACGACAGCAGATCCATTTCAGGCATTCCAACCAAATGAACAAGGTGCGGGCAAAATGGATATTGAAGAAGCAATCGGAACAGACACCCTCATATACAACAATGCGATTCAACTAGGACGGAACAAAGGTATGTCGAATCGAATGACGCATATGCTAACAATCGAGAATGTGTCTGAACGAACGATTTCGTATTCCTTTCAACAGCCAAAGCAAAAGAAAGAGATTCGCTTTTATTTGCCAGCATCTTTTACATTAGCACCTGGAGAAAAGAAGGATGTGGCAATCGAAGTTGTGAAGAATGAACACTATACAGAGGAGGCATTTGTACAAGGATATCTTCAATTAAATGGCTATACATTACCATATCTTTGGTTAACAGAACATGCAGAGATACCGATGGCAATGGGACTTGACTTTTATTTGGAATTTTTTGATGACCATTATAAATATCAACTATATATTGTCGAACAAAATAGTAAAGTTACCATTGATTTATATGACAGCAACACATTGGAGTTTATTCAAACAATTGTAAAAAAGGATGGTGTGAATCAAGGAGTGTTAGAAGGAGAATTAGCAATCAAAGATGTTCCAACAAGTGGAACATACTTAGCAAATATTACAATAGAAGCAGGAGAAAAAGAATACCAATATCAGTCTATTATCCAAATCGAACCAGCTGTGTAATGATTGAAAAAAGAAGTATGTTCAAGATATTTCGATAACCGAAACAATTGTCACATTTTATTCGAATTTGTCAATTTTGTAAAAAAGTTTTGATTTCAAAGGGATGAGCGTACATCCCTTTGTGCATGTACGTATAATCTTGTGAATTGTCTGTAAAATCGATTGACAATAGTGGTGCCCTATTGTATGCTATCTTAGTGTGGATGATAAGGTTTTCAGATGTGTGACATTTATCATTGCATCGAATTCTGTCATATGCTTAGGCAAAGGAATTATACATAACTTTCAGGCAATGTGTTTATTTCACATAGGAGTGAGAGAATTGCAGAAACCTGATCAGCGTTCTAATTTAAGTGGATTTGCAATCTATAGCACACTATTATCTTATCTAATAGGACCACCTTTAGTAGGATTGTGGATTGGTAAAAGTTTAGATGCGCATTTTGCCACAGCACCACTATGTTTAGTAATCGGGCTGCTATTAGGGCTAGGAGCCGGTTTATATGGAATGATTCATTTCGTTAGAGATTTTACGGGAGACGAAGAAAAATGAGCCAATACAAAAATATGATAACCCGTCAACGTAAATGGATGTTCTATCTTCTTGCACTATTTGTACTTGGTTGGGGATTTACACCATACCAAAGTATTTTCCTCGGACTCCTCCTAGGGACAAGCTTAAGCTTTTATAACCTATGGATTATGCAACGTAAAGTAGATCGATTCGGTAAAGCTATTTCAGAAGGAAGAAGAGCATCTGGAATTGGTACATTTACGAGACTTGCAACCGCTGCTCTAGCAGTGTTACTAGCAATGCGTTTTGAAGAATATTTCCATTTTATAGCTGTTGTTTTGGGATTAATGACAACCTATGTTGTTATTATGATAGATTTTATGTTATTTCATAATCAAACTAGCAAAGGGAAGTGAGGTGAAGCAATTGGATCACGAATCACCGTTGTTGGAAGATCTATTTGGGATTTCCTGGTTAGATTTCAACTTATCAACTGTCTTAATGACATTCGTTTCTTCTGTTATCGTATTTATTATTTGTGTATTAGCAGCAAGAAACTTAAAAATGAAGCCGACTGGGTTTCAGAATTTTATGGAATGGATCATTGAATTTGTTAAAGGCATTATCAATGACACGATGGATTGGAAAACAGGAAAAGTTTTCTTACCATTAGGATTAACATTAATTACGTATATCTTCGTAAGTAACATTTTAGGTGTTATTACGATGGGGGTATTCGGCCATACATTATGGTGGAAATCACCTACATCAGATGCCGCAATCACCTTAACTTTATCGACAATGGTTGTAGTGTTATCACATTATTATGGTGTGAAGGTCAAAGGATTTAAAGAATATACAAAAGATTATGTTCGACCAGTACCTTTCTTACTACCATTTAAGATTATTGAAGAATTTACGAACACAATGACATTAGGTCTCCGTTTATTCGGTAATATCTTTGCTGGTGAAATTTTGTTAGGCCTAATTACAAAAATGGCGTTTGCCGCAGCTCCACTTACATTTGTCGCAATCATTCCGATGATGGCATGGCAAGGATTCAGTTTATTTATCGGAGCAATTCAAGCATTTATTTTCACTATGTTAACAATGGTTTACATGTCTCATAAAGTGAGTTCAGACCATTAAAATAATTAATATATTTTTTTATACATTTAAAGGAGGAAACAAATAATGGGAGCTTTAGCAGCTGCAATAGCAATTGGTTTAGCGGCACTTGGTGCTGGTTTAGGTAACGGTATGATCGTAAGTCGTACAGTAGAAGGGATTGCACGTCAACCAGAATTAAGAAGTGCACTTCAAACTACAATGTTCATCGGGGTAGCACTAGTAGAGGCGATTCCAATTTTCGCCGTAGTTATTGCCTTCATGGTAATGGGTAGCTAATAAATTTTTAATGTGTGATAGAATGGCGAAGTTCGTCTAAGACAACCTTCGCCATTCCTTTGTAAAGAAGTAAAGAAATGAATGGATGAATATAAGCGTTTTATCAAATATAGAGTATATTTTTTTTATAGGAAGGAGTGAACACTGTGCAACTATTCGCAAGTGAACTTGTCATTCAAGCAGCAATTGGTGGCTTTAGAGTTGGAGATATGTTATTTGCACTTGTCAGCTTTGCGGTATTACTTTGGTTATTAAAAAAATACGCTTGGGGACCATTAATGAACAAAATGGAAGAGCGTGAGAATTATATTGCCAATGAAATCGATACAGCTGAACGTAACCGTGTAGAAGCGGAAAAAGCAGCAAAAGAAGCCAATGAACAATTAAGTGCAACTCGTAAAGAAGCACAGCAAATTATTGAGAATGCGAAAAAAGCTGGACAAGAACAAGAACAAGCGATTATCCAAGCAGCTGAAGCGGCAGCAGTTCGTCTGAAGAAATCTGCAGAAGAAGATATCGCACGTGAAAAAGAGAAAGCAATTGAAGCATTACAAGCACAAGTGGCAACATTATCTGTACAAATCGCTACTAAAGTGATTGAAAAAGAAATCAATGCCCAAGACCAAGAACAGTTAATCAGTGACTACATCAAAGAGGTAGGAGAAGAGCGATGAGTAAAGCAAATGTGGCAAAACGTTATGCAGAAGCTCTTTTTCAAATTGGTGTAGAAAAACAGACGCTTGACTTTCTTGAAACAGAATTAGTAACAGTGAAAGAAGTATTCACATCCAACAAAGAATTAGTTACATTCTTAGAACATCCAAAAGTAGAAAACGAAAAAAAGAAAGCATTGCTTAAAGAAGCATTCCAAGGCTTCAGTGGGGATGTTTTACATACGCTTTTCTTACTTGTGGATCGCCATAAGGAAACGATTATTCCACAAATGGTAGAAGATTTTGTCACTCTTGCAAATGATGCAAAAGGAACAAAACAAGCGACAGTATATTCTGTTCGCCCATTAACAGATGTGGAAAAACAATCGATTGAAGCAACTTTTGTGAAGAAATTAAATATACAAGCATTGAATATAACAAATGAAGTCGATCCAACAATTATCGGTGGTGTCAAAGTCAAAATTGGTAATACGGTATATGACGGCACATTAAAAGGTAAATTGAATCGTCTGGAACGTCAAATAAAAGTAGTCAATTAATAGATGATAGGGGTGAATTGGCATGAGCATTAAAGCTGAAGAAATCAGTGCACTGATTAAACAGCAAATTGAAAATTATGAATCAGACATCCAAGTAAGCGATGTTGGTACAGTTATCGAAATCGGTGACGGTATCGCACGTGCACATGGGTTAGATAACGTTATGTCTGGTGAGCTAGTTGAATTTTCAAATGGTGTCATGGGTATGGCACAGAACTTGGAAGAATCAAATGTTGGTATCGTAATCCTTGGTCCTTACACAGGAATTCGTGAAGGGGATGAAGTTCGTCGTACTGGTCGTATTATGGAAGTGCCAGTAGGTGAGGAATTAATCGGTCGTGTCGTGAATCCACTAGGACAACCTGTAGATGGTAAAGGACCTATTGAAACAACAAAAACACGTCCAATCGAATCACCAGCACCTGGAGTTATGGACCGTAAATCTGTTCATGAACCATTACAAACAGGGATTAAAGCGATTGATGCATTAGTACCAATCGGTCGTGGGCAACGTGAGTTAATCATCGGTGACCGCCAAACAGGTAAAACAACTGTAGCGATTGATACAATTTTAAATCAAAAAGATCAAGATATGATCTGTATTTATGTTGCAATCGGTCAAAAAGACTCAACTGTTCGTGGTACTGTAGAAGTTCTACGTAAATACGGAGCATTAGATTATACAATCGTTGTTTCTGCCGGAGCAAGTGAGCCTGCACCACTTCAATACTTAGCACCATATGCTGGGGTATCTATGGGTGAAGAGTTCATGTACAATGGCAAGCACGTATTAGTTGTATATGATGATTTAACAAAACAAGCGAACGCATACCGTGAGCTTTCTCTATTATTACGTCGTCCTCCAGGTCGTGAGGCATTCCCAGGAGATGTATTCTACTTACACTCTCGTCTACTAGAGCGTGCGGCTAAGCTTAGTGATGCAAGAGGTGGCGGTTCATTAACTGCATTACCATTTGTTGAAACACAAGCAGGGGATATTTCTGCATATATTCCGACTAACGTAATCTCCATTACAGATGGTCAAATTTTCTTACAATCTGACTTATTCTTCTCTGGTGTACGTCCAGCGATTAACGCAGGTCTTTCTGTATCACGTGTTGGTGGTTCTGCACAAATTAAAGCAATGAAAAAAGTTGCAGGTACGCTTCGTCTAGATTTAGCGTCATTCCGTGAGCTTGAATCATTTGCACAATTTGGTAGTGACTTAGACAAAGCGACACAAGCGAAATTGAACCGTGGTGCTCGTACAGTAGAAGTGTTAAAACAAGGTCTACACAAGCCATTAGTTGTAGAGAAGCAAGTTATGATTATTTTTGCATTAACAAAAGGATACTTAGATGATATTCCAGTAGAAGATATCACTCGTTTTGAAGAGGAATTCTTAGCATGGATGGATCAAGACAAGAAAGATATCCTAGAAACCATTCGTACAACTGGTGCATTAGCAGATGAGTCAGCAATGAAAGATGCAGTCGAAACATTCAAAAAACAATTCGTAGTTTCTGAATAAGAACGTTGAAAGTGCGTGTTCAAAAAGGAAGATACTCGTTATCTCACTTTTTGAACAACCGCTTATCGGAAAGAAAATAAGTAAGTACTTCTTACTTGTGAGAAGGAAAGGGCGGTGAATGAAACGTGGCATCACTTAGAGATATTAAGACACGGATTACCTCTACACAAAAAACGAAGCAAATTACGAAAGCAATGCATATGGTATCTGCAGCGAAATTGAGCAAAGCAGAAGAATTTGCTAAAGCATTCGATCCATATAGTAACAAAATCAAAGAAGTTGTCTCAAGTATTGCGGCAAGTGCACAAGATGCAGAACACCCAATGCTTCAATCACGTGAAGTGAAAAAAACAGCTTACTTTGTCATTACATCAGATCGTGGACTTGCTGGTGCGTTTAACAGTGGAGTACTTCGTGAAGTATACCGCACCATTCAAAATCGCCATCAATCACAAGATGAATATACTGTCATTGCAGTAGGTCGAATGGGTCGTGATTTCTTTAAAAAACGCGGCATTCCAGTATTAAAAGAGATTACAGGCTTATCTGATCAACCAAGCTTCTCAGATATTAAAGATTTAACATCTGAAACAGTACAGCTTTTTATTGATGGTGAAATTGATGAATTAGTGATTTTCTTCAATCACTTTGTTAGTGCGATTTCTCAACAAGTTACATCGAAAAAATTATTGCCACTTACTGATTTACAAGAAAAATCAGTTGGAAGTGCAACAAGCATGTATGAATATGAACCAAATCAACAAGAAATTTTAAATGTATTATTGCCACAATATGCAGAGAGCTTAATCTTTGGCGCACTACTTGACAGTAAAGCAAGTGAACATGCTGCTCGTATGACAGCAATGAAAAGTGCGACAGATAATGCAGACGAACTTATTGCAGATCTATCATTGCAATATAACCGTGCAAGACAAGCTGCTATTACTCAAGAAATCACCGAGATTGTTAGTGGTGCAGCTGCATTAGAATAGATTGATATGTTTAACAGGCAATGAATGAATCAGTTAGGAGGGAATTTGATGGCTAAAGGATACGTTACGCAAATTACGGGACCAGTAATCGATGTAAAATTCGAAGACGGATATCTCCCAGAAATATATAACGCGTTAAAAGTGCAATATCAAGTGGAAGGACAAGCACATGAATTGACACTAGAAGTTGCGTTACACTTAGGTGATGGCGCAGTACGTACAATTGCAATGGCTTCTACAGACGGTATCCAACGTGGTGCTGTTACAATTGATACAGGAGCACCAATCTCTGTTCCTGTTGGGGATGCAACTTTAGGACGTGTATTTAACGTACTTGGTGAAAAAATCGACTTAGATGAAGAAATGGCTACAGATGTACGCCGTGACCCGATTCACCGTGAATCACCTAAGTTTGAAGATTTAGCAACAGAAACAGAAATTCTAGAAACAGGTATTAAAGTAGTAGACTTACTTGCTCCATATATCAAAGGTGGTAAGATTGGTCTATTTGGTGGTGCGGGTGTAGGTAAAACCGTACTAATCCAAGAGCTTATCAACAATATCGCACAAGAGCATGGTGGTATTTCCGTATTCGCAGGGGTAGGAGAGCGTACACGTGAAGGGAACGACCTTTACTATGAAATGAAAGATTCAGGCGTTATCTCAAAAACTGCAATGGTATTCGGTCAAATGAACGAGCCACCAGGAGCGCGTATGCGTGTAGCACTTACTGGACTTACAATGGCGGAATATTTCCGTGATGAAAAAGGTGCAGACGTGTTACTATTTATTGATAACATTTTCCGTTTTACGCAAGCAGGTTCAGAGGTGTCTGCCCTATTAGGTCGTATGCCATCTGCCGTAGGTTACCAACCAACACTTGCAACGGAAATGGGTCAATTACAAGAGCGTATTACATCAACAAATAAAGGTTCTGTTACATCAATCCAAGCGATTTATGTACCTGCCGATGACTATACGGATCCGGCACCTGCTACAACATTCGCTCACTTAGATGCAACAACCAACCTTGATCGTAAATTATCTGAGCAAGGTATTTACCCAGCGGTAGATCCACTTGCATCAACATCACGTGCACTTGACCCTGAAATCGTTGGGGAAGAGCACTATACAGTTGCTCGTGAAGTGCAACGTACATTACAAAAATATCGTGAACTTCAAGATATTATCGCAATCCTAGGTATGGATGAGTTATCTGATGAGGATAAATTGACAGTTGCTCGTGCACGTCGTATCCAATTCTTCTTATCTCAGAACTTCCACGTTGCTGAGCAATTTACAGGCCAAAAAGGTTCTTATGTTCCTGTAAAAGAAACAGTACAAGGATTCAAAGCAATTCTTGAAGGTAAATATGATGATCTTCCAGAAGATGCGTTCCGTTTAGTTGGACGTATTGAAGAAGTAGTAGAAAAAGCAAAACAAATGGCGTAATTCCAAGCACTTTCGCCTAAGGAGGGGTTCTGTTGAATACACTAACAGTAAGTGTTGTTACTCCGGATGGCCCTGTTCTGGAAGATCAATTTGAAATGGTTAGCTGTAAAGCAGAGAGTGGAGAACTTGGTATTTTACCAGGGCACATTCCACTTGTTGCGCCATTATCAATTAGTTCTGTACGCTTAAAGGGAGCAAATCCACAACGCATTGCCGTAAGTGGTGGTTTCCTTGAGGTGCGTCCTGACAAAGTGACGATTCTTGCACAATCAGCAGAACGTCCAGATGATATTGATATTGAGCGTGCCCGCGCTGCAAAAGAACGTGCAGAGCGTCGTTTGCAAGCTAAACAAGATGAAATTGACTTCAGACGGGCAGAATTAGCACTTAAGCGTGCTTTAAATCGTCTGAACGTAGTCGAGAACAAGTAAACAAAAAGGTTGCTTCAACAATCGTTGATGGCAACCTTTTTTTGTGAGGGATTTGTTTGAGGATGCTTTGGGGAATTAGGTTGTGGTGTGGGAGAAGATGTTGCTTTGTTGCTTGGATAATTCGTGCGTGGTTGGAGGGATTCCTGTGTGGCTCGGATAATTCGTGCGTGGTTGGAGGGATTCCTGTGTGGCTCGGATAATTCGTGCGTGGTTGGGGGAATTCCTGTGTGGCTTGGATAATTCGTGCGTGGTTGGAGGAATTCCTGTGTGGCTCGGATAATTCGTGCGTGGCTCGGATAATCCCTGCGTGGCTAAAATTATTCTTGCGTCGTGCCCTTCCGATAATACAACAAATTTTACCAATGAATCTGTCGTTTTATTACCCCATTTCCCGGGAAATAGATAATAATGTCGAAAAAAATAAAGGAGGGTGTACACATGTTAGAACAACAATTGTTACAAGATAGCTTGGTCGGGTTCATTTCCCATTTATTTTTTATTGTACTTACATGGAAAGTGCTACTTGCGGTGAAATTTGATGACTTATTTCACAAAAATAGAGTATTTGAAGCAAGGGTCTTAATCATTTTTATTACGATTGCAATTGGAACTACTGTTAGTAATTTCTTTTTAGACATATTAAATTGGTCTCAACAATTAATTTATATTTTCTCGTAAACTAGTAAGTTATAAAATTGTCGAAGAAATAATGGTTTAAATAGTTCATTTTATGCCAACACTTCTAGTAACTAAAATAATAGAGGTGTGGAGAAATGAACTATTTAAATAAATTTTATATTGGTATCATTATTTTTATAATCACGACAACTTTACTTTGGAGAGAAACATTAGCAACAAGCCAGACGGATGTTTTACAACCAATTGACGATATGTATGAGGCTATTACGGAACAACAATTCAAGCTAAAAAAATGGCAACTTATGATTAGGGAAAATAGAACTATTTTAGATATTCATAGTTTCATAGGGAAATTAGAAGGGTACAAAATTAAAGAATCTACCAATGAACAAGGTGTAAAAAAATACATTGCCGAAGACACCCATAAAGAAATAGAAGTGAGCGAATCTATTGTAATTGTGGCTATTGATGACAAACGATATCAGATTATGTATGAAATATCGTCATCGAAATATTCAAAAGAAGTACAAAAAGACTATATGGAAAAAATTAATCGGACTACTAATGAATTATTTACAGATAATGCGCAATATTTTTCTTGTATTGAAGCTTTGAATGATGGTATTATGGATATTGTTTGCTTAATCAAAAAGCTAACTAAACAATTACAAATTGACACACGTAACCAATTGACAGACGAGAACTTTTCAACATGGACAGGTTATACACCGAAATGGGAACAAACGATTGTGATGGACGATTATAAGCAGAATGCCCATATAGCAGTAAAAAATACCGAAGACAATCAAACAGAACTCATAATAGGAACACCTATCCTAGTTATTGAATATTAATAATAATGAATATGGACTACAGAGGAGAATGAACCTTGGAAAAAATCATCGTCCGTGGCGGAAGGCAATTAAATGGCACAGTGAGAGTAGAAGGTGCAAAGAATGCCGTTTTGCCTGTCATCGCTGCTAGTATAATTGCAAGCAAAGGAAAAAGTATTATTCATGATGTACCTGCATTGGCAGATGTGCATACAATCAATCAAGTATTAAAACATATGAATGTAGATGTAAATTACGATAATAATACCGTAGTAGTGGATGCAACAGAAGACTTATTTACAGAAGCACCTTTTGAATATGTACGAAAAATGCGCGCATCTGTATTGGTTTTAGGACCTTTACTAGCAAGATATGGCCATGCAAAAGTGGCATTACCGGGTGGTTGTGCGATTGGATCACGCCCAATCGATTTACATTTAAAAGGTTTTGAAGCAATGGGAGCATCTGTCCATGTCGGAAATGGATTTGTGGAAGTAACAACAAATGGTAGATTAAAAGGTGCGAAGATTTATTTAGATATGCCAAGTGTTGGTGCAACGGAAAATATTATGATGGCTGCAGCATTAGCAAAAGGTAGAACAACAATTGAGAATGCCGCAAAAGAACCAGAAATAGTAGATTTGGCTAATTATCTAAATAAAATGGGTGCAAGAATCATCGGCGCTGGAACAGAAACAATCAAAATTGAAGGTGTAGATACATTATACGGTGCAGAACACACGATTATCCCAGATAGAGTAGAAGCAGGTACATTTATGGTAGCAGCTGCAATCACTGGTGGGAATGTTTTAATCGAAAATGCAGAAATTGACCATTTACGTTCGGTTGTGTCGAAAATGGAAGAAATGGGTGTCCGCATTCATGAAGAAGGAACTGGTATCCGTGTAATTGGACCAAAGAAATTAAAGGCAACAGATATTAAAACATTACCACATCCTGGATTCCCAACAGATATGCAGTCACAAATGATGGCACTGATGTTGCAAGCAAGTGGAACAAGTGTCATTACAGAGACAGTTTTCGAAAATCGCTTTATGCATGTAGAAGAATTCCGTCGTATGAATGCAAAATTAAAGATTGAAGGCCGTAGTGTAATTGTAGAGGGTCCAGGTTCCTTACAAGGTGCAGAAGTTGCTGCAACAGACTTACGTGCAGGAGCAGCTCTTATCTTAGCAGGACTAGTGGCTGATGGAATGACAAGAGTAACATCTTTACATCATATTGATCGAGGATATGTAGATATTACAGGTAAATTCGCTCAATTAGGAGCAGATATCGAACGAGTGAATGATGATGTAATTATGGAAACAGTAACATATAAGCAAGTAGAAGTACAATAAGAAAAAGACTAGCTTTTATGCATAGATTATGATGCATAGAGCTAGTCTTTTATTTTTTATTTTCAATTTAGTTGCTACGTTTTTAAACGGACGCTTACGCTTTTATGCTTTTCTATCAAAATAGAGCATGTACATAGTTCTAATCTTTCATTTTACACAATATAGATAGAATAGAAAGATTAGAGGAGGTTGTACATGCCAAAACGGAAAATAAAACAAAGTACTATTAATTGGAAAGTTCCCACCATCATTTTAGCATCTGCATTGTTATGTATTATGTTTCTCCTCCCGACAATTGTTGTGATTCCATTTAAAGGAGAAGGAACGGTAGCAAGCTCAATCGAAACAACGAATGCAACGACAACAGAAGCACAGGCGAAACAAGTGAGCGCACTAGAATCACCATTCCATGTACAAGTGCTACGGACAGCAACAAATGAAGTAGAGAAAATTCCACTTGAAGAATATGTCGTTCATGTTGTAGCATCTGAAATGCCTGCAGACTTTGAATTAGAAGCACTGAAAGCACAAGCATTAGCAGCAAGAACATACATTGTTCGTTTTCTCATGCAAAAGAATGCAGAGGAATTACCTGGTGGCGCGGATGTGACAGATACAGTCCAACATCAAGTATTTAAAAATAATGATGAATTACGTCAAGTGTGGGGACAGGATTATCAATGGAAAATCGACAAAATTACCCAGGCCGTCTCAGAAACACAAGGAGAAATTATCACATATAATGCTGAACCAATTACACCAGCCTTTTTCTCGACAAGTAATGGCTACACAGAGAATTCAGAAGATTATTGGCAAAATGAATTGCCATATTTGCGAATAGTGGAAAGCCCTTGGGATGAAGAGTTATCACCTAAATTCATTGATCAAGTAATTTTAACGGTAGGAGAAGTGGAACAAAAGTTAGGCGTGACATTAGGAAGTAATGCAGCAGATTTTCAAATAACAAGAACAGATAGCAATCGTGTGAAGACAGCTACAATTGCTGGCACTACTTTTACAGGAAGAGAAGTGAGAGAGAAGTTACAGCTTCCGTCCAATGATTTCACAATAACGCGAAAGAATGATCATTTTGTTTTTACAACGAAAGGATATGGGCACGGTGTCGGTATGAGTCAATATGGTGCGCATGGAATGGCATTAGAGGGAAAGACATACCAAGATATCCTAACTTATTATTATAAGGGGACGACAATTGAAACATTAGAAAAAGCAGCGCCGACTTTGCTCGTTCAATCAACAAATTAGCAAACTTACTTATCATTTACAAAAAAATTTTTCTTATCCATGTATAATTTTTCCTTCATTTGTTCAGAATGGTTGCTGAGGTGATGAAAAATGGAGGAAAACAAAAACGTTTCAAAAAATGGTTGGAAACGTCTCTTTAAGAAAAAATGGTTCTTTCCAGCAGTTTATCTAGGTGTAGCAGCACTGCTTTTATCTGTCGTTCTTTGGTACCAAAATATCGCAAATCAAGGTGCAGATCTAGCGGAAGATTTAAGTAATCAATTAAATAATGAATCTGAATCAGAAAACCAAGGTACAGATGATGCAGCGCCAGTTATGCAGCAACAAGAAGTGCTACAATTACCAGTCGCTGAAGATTTACAAGTGGACATTGTAACAAAATTCTACGATTACAGTGCAGATGAAGCAGCACAAGAAAAAGCATTAATCCTATATCAAAATAAGTACAAACAAAGTGATGGGATTGCAATTACGACTGCTGATCAACAAGCATTTGATGTGATGGCTTCATTATCTGGTACAGTAGCAGAAATCAAACAAGATCCACTCTGGGGCATGATGGTAAAAATGGTGCATGACGAAGGAATCGCAACATACTATGCTAGCTTAGGTGAAGTATTAGTAGAAGAAGGAACAGAATTAAAACAAGGGCAAGTACTAGGAACTGCTGGCCAAAGTAATCTAGGCGCAGAAAATGGTATCCATGTACAATTTGAAGTTCGTAAAGACGACGAACCGATTAATCCAGAAACATTTTTAAACAAACCAATCAACACAATCAAAGCACCATCGAAAAGTGAATCAGAAGACGTAGATGTGGACGAAGATGCAGAAGATACAACAGATGAGCAAGATGCAGACGAAAGCAATGAAACAGACACAGATACAGAATCTGACAAAGAAACGGACACTGAAGACGATGCAGAAAATGAAACAACAGATGAGCATACTCATTCCTCTGCAGAATCTACAAAAAATGCATAGTAACGAATAATAATCCAAGCCTAGGTAAACTAGTCCTTGGGTTATTTTTTTGTAATGTTAATCCTAAATATCTCACATTAGCACGAATGCTGTAACTCCTCGAACAATATTTGTCGGAATTGTCGATTTAACTGAGTATTTGACGAACGAATGTGATGAAAATCCTATTGAAAAAATTCTCGAATGTGAAATAATTAGTAATTGTGAAAGGGGAAGAAAAATGGGAAATTCAAAAAGATATGACGGGATAATCAATTCGTATTTAGAATCAAGAACAGGTTTAGAGCTACACCAATTTATTTCGATGGTTCAGTTGTCGAATGACGAAAGTCGAATGATTGAATTAGTGAAAGACTTTTGTCAACAGAGTCATTCTAATTTAGATAATAGATTAGCACTAGAGTTTTTTTATTTACATGGTTGTCATGAAGAATTAACTTACTTCATACATATAAATAAAGAAAGCGACAATCCATTGAATCGCCTCTATGCCAATTATTATCAGCATATGTCACATGCTAGTCTTAATAGAAAGATAGATGAAATCATTGAAATGACACCTAGTATTTTGACGAGTGACCTAGGATTACAATGTTTACATTATTTCCTGTATGCAGAAATAGATATCACACGTAAGCAATATGACAGACTAGGTTATTATTTAAACAAAATTCAAACATTACTTCAAAAGATCGACAATCCTCTACTAGCGACATCCTTCAACATAAGAACACACATACTTTTGTTTATGTATTATTGGAAACGAAATGAATTAATACTAGCGAGAAAACATGCCTATCGTGTTCTACAACATCCAGACTATTCACTTCAAAAAGCGAAACTTCATATTTATTTAGGACTAAGTTATATTTATGAAGATTTTGAAGCAGCAATTTATCATATTGACGAAGCAACACTACTAGCCAAACGTTTAGAAAACAAGGAAATTGTAAGTTATATCGCCGACTTTGCAAAACCATTTATCTGTGCACATTTTGGACAAATTGAAGGGATTATGACAACAAATCCTATCGAACAGGCACATATTGAAATTGCGAAGGGAAACCAAATGAAGGCGAGAAACATACTTGAACAACTTTCTGTAGAAACGCCTTTTACACAATATTATCTTGGACTTGCGACAAATAACCAGAAGTACTTTATTCATTCATTCGAAGGGTTTATGGAACAAAGAGGTGACCATTTCTTTGCGAAATTACCATTACATGCAACAGAAATGGTTGGATTATAAGCGAAAACTTTTTTGGAAAAAGGAGTTAATAGGAATGCACGTAAAGTCTTATAGGAAATGTGTAGATCCAGACTTTGGGGATGTAGGGTAAACGAAAAAGTAGCATGGTACCATAAGAGTGGTACGTGCTGCTTTTTTGTGTGACGTGGGGTTAGGTGTGTGAGGCAGGGATTATGTGGATGACGCAGGGAATCTGGGTGCCACGCAGGAATAAAATGAGCGACGCGGGGAATCCACACGCCACGCAGGAAAAAAATGAGCGACGCAGGGAATCCACGCGCCACGCAGGAATAAAATGAGCGACGCAGGGAATCCACGCGCCACGCAGGAATAAAATGAGCGACGCACGAATTCCACACGCCCCCATGTTGAAATTAATTAAAACCCATCATTAATTATTTAATTAAAAGCAGTTTGTAAACTTCCAATTAACAGAATCCCTGCGTCGCTCAAAGAATCCCCGCGTCGTCCAGAGAATCCCTGCGTGGCTCAGACAATCCCCGCGTCGTCCAGAGAATCCCCACGTGGCTCAGAGAATCCCCGCGTCCCCGAAACAATCCCACCCAACACATCCACCACCCATCTAAAACAACATCTCCACCAAAATATTGGCATAAAGCATGCTACAAGCTAATACAATGGTACAAATCATGAACAATTGTCTAAGGTGAGAATATTGTTTTAACAGATGTTTCTAGCACCTATCATTCTCCCCTACAAATGAATAACAGATTAGCTTGTCTCTGTTCACACCTTAGACCGACAACATAGGGAGGCGTGGAGCATGCATGATTATATTAAAGAACGTACAATAAAAATCGGGAAGCATATTGTCGAAACAAAGAAAACCGTTAGAGTAATTGCAAAAGAATTTGGTGTATCCAAAAGCACTGTGCATAAAGACTTAACAGAACGGCTACCAGAAATCCATCCAGAGCTTGCGAATGAAGTCAAAGAAATACTTAGTCATCATAAAGCAATTAGACATTTAAGAGGTGGCGAGGCAACGAAGATGAAGTATCAATTACATGGTAAAAAAGAACCTCCACAATCACCGCATTCTGACTCACTAATGCTCAAATAATCAACCATTTGATCCTCTTCTTATTACATAACTTCTGTTACTACATACAATGGACAAAGCTCGATAAATTATTTTCCTTTTTTCAACAAAATTAGTAACTAAAAAAAATATTTTGTGCTATTATATATAATTAGAGATATTTTGTTCAATCATAAGAAATGAATCTGTTTTTTTCATATATAAAAGTACATGACAATGCAATGATTATGCTGGGAGGATCAAATTATTATGTTATCAAGAGATATCGGAATAGATTTAGGAACAGCGAATGTGCTGATCCACGTGAAAGGGAAAGGCATCGTTCTTGATGAGCCATCTGTTGTTGCGATGGATCGCAATACAGGTAAAGTATTAGAAGTAGGAGAAGCGGCTCGTCGTATGGTTGGTCGTACTCCCGGAAATATTGAAGCAATTCGCCCACTAAAAGACGGAGTAATCGCTGACTTTGATGTGACAGAAGCGATGCTGAAATATTTTATTAACAAAATTAATGTAAAAGGGTTCTTATCTAAGCCAAGAATGTTAATCTGTTGCCCAACAAACATTACAAAAGTAGAACAAAAAGCAATTCGTGAAGCTGCAGAGAAATCTGGTGGGAAGAAAGTGTACTTAGAAGAAGAACCAAAAATCGCAGCAATCGGTGCTGGTATGGATATTTTCCAACCGAGCGGAAATATGGTTGTAGACATCGGTGGTGGAACAACGGACGTCGCAGTTCTATCTATGGGGGATATTGTTACAGCACAATCAGTCAAAATGGCTGGCGATAAATTCGATGCAGAAATCCTTCAATATGTAAAACGTAAATATAAATTATTAATTGGAGAGCGTACAGCAGAAGATATCAAAATCAATGTGGCGACAGTTTTCAAAGGAGCGCGTAGTGAAGAGATTGATATTCGTGGTCGTGACCTTGTGAATGGTCTTCCACGTACGATTACCATCCATTCAGAGGAAATAGAAGAAGCGTTAAGAGAGTCGATTGCAGTCATCGTACAAAGTGCTAAAACAGTCCTAGAAAAAACACCACCAGAATTATCAGCAGATATTATTGATCGTGGCGTTATTTTAACAGGTGGTGGCGCATTATTGCATGGAATTGACCAATTATTAGCAGAAGAATTAAAAGTACCTGTATTGCTAGCAGAAGAGCCAATGAGCTGTGTTGCAAAAGGGACAGGCATTATGTTGGATAATATTGATAAATTAGAACGCTCCATTGTGTAATACATAGACCATCATAACTTACAGGAGGTAGACGAATTATGTTAAGAGGATTTTATACAGCAACATCTGGAATGATGGCACAACAACGGAAACAAGAAGTGTTATCAAACAACATGACAAATGCATTGACACCTGGTTACAAACAAGACCAAGCGACATTACGCGCATTTCCAGAGTTATTACTACAACGAATGGAAAATACTCAATTGCCTGTAAGTTCAGATAGAAAGCATCTGACAATGACAGAGATTGGCGCAATCAATACAGGTGTCTATGTCCAAGAAACAATTCCTGATTTTACACAAGGGACTTTACGTGAGACAGGTACGACAACAGATATGGCACTCATTCAAGGTGCAATACCTGACGAAGAAGGAATGGTTCTATTCCAAGTCCAGAACAATGATGGGGAATTTCGTTACACACGTAATGGGAACTTCACTGTAGATGGAGAAGGTAATTTAACAACAAACCAAGGCTACTATGTATTAGATGCGAACGGAAATCCAATCAATACTGATGGACAAGCATTTACAGTGACACCTGAAGGGTTACTTCAACTAGAAAATGGAGAGATACCAATAAGTGTTACATACACAGCGAACGCAAATGATTTAATTAAAAATGGAGAAGACCTTTTTGAAGTAGAAGAAGGCGCTCTTCAAGATGCTAGAGCGGTAGCGGGATTACAATTTGAAATCCAACAAGGTTATCTAGAAAGTTCGAATGTGGATACAGGTCAGACAATGACTGAGATGATGCAAGCATATCGAGCATTTGAAGCAAATCAAAAAGTAGTACAAGCATATGACAGAAGTTTAGACAAAGCAGTCAATGAAATTGCCCGACTAGGCTAACAGGTGGTGAAATAAGATGAGCAGGATGAATATACAGGCAGCTGTCACAATGGCCCAATTACAACAGAAGCTAGACAATATTGGTCATAATATAGCGAATGCGAATACGAATGGATACAAACAACGTACAGCGAATTTCTCATCCTTATTGATGCAACAAATAGGGAACGATGAAACAAATCCGACAAGATTAACTCCAGAAGGCATTCGACTAGGTTCTGGGGCGAGACTTGGTCATACGAATATCAATTTCTCCCAAGGTTCGTTGCAACAAACAGATCGGAACTTAGATGTTGCTTTACTTGAAGACAATCAATTCTTTCAAGTAAGTGTAACAGAGAATGGTGCGACAGAAACACGTTATACACGTGCAGGGAACTTTTACTTAAGTCCAATGGATAACGGGCAAGTGATGCTTGTATCAAGTGATGGCAATCCTGTACTCGGTGCAAATGGTCCAATTCTATTAGAAGACAATATGGAAGCACTTGAAATCGGGGAGAATGGACAAGTGATGGTAACGCGAAATGGTGTCGCAACGCAAGAAGCACAATTAAGTGTTGTCCAAGCAATTCGTCCACGTCTATTAGAAAGTACTGGTGATAATCTGTATCGACTGTCAGAATTAACACTTGCATCCTACGACCAAGCGGAAATTATTGAGGATATTCCAGTGAATGAATTGAATGTAAGAGCTGGAGCATTAGAAGCATCTAATGTAAGTATACAAGAACAGATGACTGAAATGATTGAGACACAGCGTGCATACCAATTCAATGCGAAATCTATTTCTATGCATGACCAAATGCAAGGATTAATTAATCAATTACGTTAAGTAAGAGGTAAGGAGCCATTTCTAATGTCAAATGAAGAGAAGACAGTTCAAACCGATAAGAATCAGAAAAGAAGGCAAGATGCAAAATTAGAAAAAAAAGAAACGAAGAAGCAGCGAAAGAAGGAGAAAGTCTACGTTCTCCGGTTAATTCCTGTCTGGCTAAAAGTTCTAATCATTCTATTTTGTAGCTTGTTTGCACTAGTTATTGGCTTAATTGTCGGATTTAGTGTACTTGGAGATGGAAGCCCCCTTGATGTCTTACGTTTAGAAACATGGAAACATATTATTGATTTTGTCCGTGTAGAGAAGTAATAGGAGGAAGATACATAATGGATATCGAACAAATTAAAGAAACCATTCCACATCGTTACCCTTTTCTTCTTGTTGATCGTATAACTGAAATAGAAGAAAACAAAATAAGTGGAATCAAGAATGTCACAATCAACGAACCATTTTTCCAAGGGCATTTCCCAGATTATCCTGTCATGCCAGGTGTTCTTATTGTTGAGGCATTGGCCCAAGTAGGTGCTGTTGCTATCTTGAGTAAAGATGCATTCAAAGGGAAAATTGGATTCCTTGCAGGGATTGACAAATGTCGCTTTAAGCGTCAAGTAAAGCCAGGCGACCAACTTTCACTAGAAGTAGAAATTATCCGAATCAAAGGTCCAATTGGTAAAGGCAAAGCAGTCGCAAAAGTAGGCGACGAATTAGCTTGTGAAGCTGAGATTACATTTGCAGTGAAGTAATAGATAGAAGAGAGCATACCCCATCAGGAGATTGGTATGCTTTTTCTATGGAAAGGGAGTTTACTATGGAGAAGATGACATTAACAAAAATAATCCCATATCACTCAACACGTAACTTCATCTCAGCGCAGATCACAATGGAGGGAAAACTCATCTTGATTGAAACAGATCAACAAGAGCTAGATTATTTTGAGCGGCCAGTAAAAAAGGCGAATTGGACAATACGTATAATAGATGAGGAAAATACAGATACAATAGAAATAAAGAACATTGCTTTTATTCCGACAGAAGTGGATATGTTTTCAGATGGTACGATTCTCCTTGTTCAATCGAGGTGCGAGAAGAAAGGTACAGTAATCGAGCGCAATGCAAGAATATACAATCCGAATGGACAACTCATTTCAGCATTTACGCTTGGTGACGGCATTGAGCAAATGCAAATTGATGAAACAGATACGATTTGGGTAGGATATTTTGATGAAGGTATTTTTGGGAATTTTGGTTGGGAAGAGCCAATTGGAAGTGATGGTGTCATTGCATTTGATAAAAGTGGGGAGAAATTATGGGGTGCGAGGAAGTTTTCGATAATCGATAGCTATGCGCTTAATGTCACGAGCAGTACACATGTTCAATTTTATTATTATGATGATTTCAAAATTGTCACACTCAATGAAAAGAAGAAAGTAAAGTCGAGCTATCGTATCGAAGGGGAGACGAGCATCCAACAATTCGCATTTGATGAGAATGGATTAATTGGACTTGCTCTTGGAAATGAACTAATTAGATATCGAAAAAAAGGTCGTACATATGCGCAAAAAGATAAAATCCAATTAGTAGATAACTTTGGCAAACGCATCATTGGTCCTGTCTTTCTTCGCGGCAAGTACATCTATGCAAATGGAAAAGACGGGATCTACAAAAAAATAATTTCGCCACTAGCATAATTCATTCCGAAACTGGTTATCCTAACGAAGAAGATACGTTGGAAAGGAGGCTATGTGTAATGGAATGGAAATATGTAAAAATGTTAGGTGCGGTTGCATTATCAACAGGTTTACTTTTCGGTTGTGCTTCTAATGAAGAGGAAGAAGAGCCAATTGAAGAACAAGCGCCAACAGATGAGCAAGCACCTGCAGATGATGAAGCACCAATGGAAGAAGAACCAGCAACAGATGAAACTGGAGAGACGCAACAAGAACCAGATGGTGACATGGAAAATAAAGACGACAATCTAGGTGACTCTGTTGAAGAAGGACTAGATGAGACAGAGCAAAATATGGAAGATGCCGTTGATGGCGAAGATGAGAAAAAAGAAGACGAGCAATAATTATAATGAATGCGGAAGCCTTCCTATGCTTAGGGGGCTTTTTTTCTATGTATTTCTTACCTTAAGACAAATAATTTGCGCCCCATTTCTTATCATGATATAGTTCATATCAGATACTGACTGACCGGTCATTCTATGATTTTGTTATACATTTGTGAAACATTTGGCTATGTCGTTCGTATGAAGGAAAGCGAGGTTTACAAATTATGAATAAGAAAAAGGAAAAGATTATCGAAGTAAGCATGAAGCTTTTTGCTGAGAAGGGATTTCATGCAACGTCGATTTCTGAAATTGCAAGAACCGCGAATGTATCCAAAGGGGCATTCTACCTTTATTTTGAATCAAAAGATGACTTACTCATTTCTATTTTTGAATTTTATACACGAGTCATTATTGAAAAGTTAGAAAAGGTAATCGATACAGAGAGTGACCCATTCAAACAATTCGAACGTCAACTCGAAGAAATTATGACACTTTTCCGTGACCATAAGGAATATTTGCTCATGCATTTTAGAGATAATATTCATATTGGTGACAAAATGGATGGGCTTGTTGCGAAAGTACATAAGCAGACATTTGATTGGACGACAGAGAGAGTGCTCGCTATGTATGGAGATAAGGTCAAACCATATATTGTGGATGTAACAATCCAACTCGATGGATTAGTCGGAAGTTATTTTAAATGGATCGCGATTCATAAATTAGAATTTGATCCAAAATACTTAGCCAAAAATATTCTGCAACAATTTGATATACTCGTTCAAAAACAAATAGAGGCAAATGAGGAGCCACTATTTCATATACAAACACTGCAATTTGATTGTTCAAACGTCCATACACAACTAGAGAAAATAAGAACAAAAATTAAAAGAAGTAATTTGGAGAATAAGTTAGAACTATTAGATGCGGTCATCGTCATCGAAGAAGAATTACAAAAAATGCATCCGAAAATGATTATCGTCTATTCAATGATTGAAAAATTGGAACAAGAAGAAGCAATTGCTACACAAATCAAAAGTATTATTCAAAAGATAGAGGAGAGGGGACAATACTAATGCGTAAATTACTCATTATGTTAGTATTTACAATTATTACACTTGCTGCATGTTCAGAAAATAATGCAGAAGATACGGAAAAAGCAGAGGACCGTGTGACAACAGTAGAAGTTGGTGAAGTGACAGAAGGAAATCTAAATACTGTTCGAACGTTTTATGGTCGCACAATGCCTAACCAAACGATACCAATCATGGTTCAAATGGCAGGTGAAGTGACAGAATTAGAAGTGTCAAATGGTGATGAAGTAGAAGAAGGCGACAGTATTGCAACAATTCAAACACAACAAGGAAATATCCCGGTTGAAGCAACTGCAGATGGCACCATTGCACAATTAACTGCAAAAGAAGGATCGATTGCATCGAATCAAGAGCCACTAGCGACGATTGTGGATTTAGACACATTGACAGTACAGTTACAAGTACCAGATGTGCAAGTAGACCTTTTTAAAGAAGGCGAAGAAGTAACGGTACGTATGCAAAATAATGAAGAAGAAACATACCAAGCAACAGTAGAAAATACTGCACAAATGGCTGGAGAAACAGGCCTTTTTGCGATTGAATTATCGATTGACAATGAATCAGCGAATCTAAAAGCAGGTGCTGTTGCAACAGTAGAAGTCACAGAAACTGTTGTCAAAGAAACAAAATTAATCCCAACAAGTGCTTTAGTCGAAACAAATGATGAGACATTTGTTTACGTAGTGGAAGACAACAAAGCGAAGAAAGTAGAAGTTACTGTAAAATCCACACAATCAACACATACTGCCATCGAAGCAGAGGTAGAAAAAGGAGCTCAAGTCGTAACGAATGGGCAATTAACATTATCTGATGGTAGCAAAATAGAAATAGCAGAGGAGGAATAATCATGAAGTTAGTCAGTACAGCCGTCAAACGCCCTGTTGGGGTAATCATGATTGTCCTCGCTATTATTGCAATGGGTGTCGTATCTGTTCGTAACTTAGCAATTGATTTATTCCCTGAGATTGAATTGCCGATTGCGGTTGTTGCGACAAGTTATCCAGATGCAGCACCACAAGAAGTCGAGTCACTCGTCTCTGAACCGATTGAAGGTGCGTTAAGCTCGATTGAAGGTGTGGATACCATTCAATCTCAATCCCAATCGGGCGCTTCATTAGTCATTATTATGTTCCAAAATGGGACGGATTTAGATAATGCATTATTAGAAGTAAGAGAAAGTGTGGACCAAGTTAAATCATTTTTACCAGATGGGGCAAATGATCCGAGCGTCTTACGTTTTAACCCGAATCAATTACCGATTCTTTGGGTGGGATTAACTGGTAGTGACACAACGCAACTACAAAGTATTGCTGAAGACCAAGTGAAGCCATACTTTGAACGTCAAGGTGGCGTAGCATCTGTCAATATCGAAGGTGGCGAGGAGCGTGTCATTAATCTAGAACTGAATAGAGAGGCAATGAATCAATATGGCGTTTCTATCCAATTCATTCAACAAGCATTAGGTGGTGCGAGTCAATCTGCATCTGCAGGTACAGTCCAAAAAGGGGATAAAGACTTACAGTTACGTATTGATGGGACATTTGATTCTGTTGATGATATCGCAAATACCATCATTCAAACACCACAAGGCGCGCAAATCAAAGTACAAGATGTCGCGACAGTTGATGATACGACACAGAAAAATGGAACGACACTTGTGAATGATAAAGAAGCTGTTGTGCTTAGTGTCTTAAAACAATCAGATGGAAATGCAGTAGAGGTATCAGATAATATCATTGATTCGATTGATACATTACAAAAAGATCTGCCTGATGGTGTCGAGTTGAAAATGGTTGTGGACACAGCAGACTTTATCAAACAATCGATTAATTCAGTCATCCAAAATATGATCTTTGGTGGTATTTTCGCCTTACTCGTATTATTACTTTTCTTAAAAAGTTTCCGTGCGACAATGGTTATCGGTCTATCGATTCCAATTGCGATTGTATCAACATTTGTTTTACTATATTTCACTGGGGAAACATTAAATGTTTTAACGATGGGTGGATTAGCGCTCGGTATTGGGATGATGGTCGATAGTTCGATTGTTATATTAGAAAATATCGTATCCTATCGCCAACGTGGCTATTCATTGAAGGATGCCGCAATTAAAGGGGCAAAAGAACTTGCACCAGCTGTTATTGCATCGACAACAACAACACTTGTAGTATTTTTACCAATTGTCTTTGTTGATGGAATTGCATCTGAATTATTCACGCCATTAGCATTAACGATTTCGTTCTCACTTATTGCATCATTAATTGTTGCAATAACTTTAGTACCAATGCTTTCGTCTAAATTGTTAAGCAAATTAACAGACGAAACTGGTAGAAGATATTGGTTTGATCGTTTCTTAAATAAAGTATCAAATGGATATGCAAAAGTATTAGAAAAAGCGCTGAAGTTCCGTAAAACAACGATTGCGATTACGGTTGTTGCGATTATCGGTAGTGTTTGTTTAACGCCATTTATCGGAACGGCCTTTATTCCTGAAGGGGACCAAGGGCAGATTGCGGTTACTGTCGAAACACCTGTTGGAACAGCAGAAGAGAAGACATTAGAAATAACAGAACAAGTCAATGAAAAAATCAATCAATATGATGATGTGATTGATGTAAGTTACGTGACAGTTGGTAGTGGAGATCCGTCTCAAGCAATTATGTCGGGTTCATCCTCTGCATCGTATCAAATTCAATTAGTACCAAAAGATGAACGTGAGCAATCAACAGATGAAATCGTTCAGGAAATGGATGAAGCAATGCAATCTATTGCAGGAGCAGAAATTGTTGTAAGTACAATGAGTTCTGGTGGGATGAGTACAGGTGATCCAATTCAAATTAAATTAACAGGACCAGAACAAGAAGTGCTAGAAGAATTAGCGAATCAAGTAGTTACAGATATAAGTACAATTGATGGTGTCTATAATCCATCTACATCTGTTTCAGAAACACAACCAGAGATGAACATTATTGTAAATCGAGAGTTGGCGGCACAATATGGTCTCACCTATCAAGAAGTAATGAGTCAAATTCAAGTCGGCTTCACTGGCCAAACGATCATGCAATATCGTGAAGCGGGTGATGAGATTAATGTGCAGCTCGTCTATCCAGAAGATGAACGTGAATCCATCAGTGACCTAGAGAATTTAATGATTCAAAATCAACAAGGTACACAATTACCGCTATTAACGATTGCTGACTTTGAACAAAAACAAAGTGCTGCATCGATTACAAGAGAAAACCAACAACGTACTGTAAATGTTACGTCAGCCATTTCAGGGCGTGATCTAGGAAGTGTTACAGAAGATATTGAAGCAAAATTAGCAAGCATGTCTTTCCCAAGTGATGATTATTCTTACTCTATTGGTGGGCAAGCGGAGGATATGGTTGAAGCATTTGCTGATTTAGCTCTTGCATTAGTGTTATCGATTTTCCTTGTATATGCCGTAATGGCAGTACAATTCGAGAATTTCCTATTTCCATTTATCATCATGTTCTCGATGCCTGCAACAGCAATTGGGGTATTTGGTGGACTATTCATTACAGGTCAACCACTATCCATTACAGCGTTCATTGGGGTCATTATGCTCGCCGGTATCGTTGTAAATAATGCGATTGTTCTCGTCGATTACATTAACATTGTCAGAAGACGGGGTGTGGACAGATATGAAGCAATCATGCAAGCAGGAAAAACACGTCTCCGTCCAATCTTAATGACAACATTAACGACAATACTCGCAATGGTACCACTAGCATTAGGTTACGGAGAAGGCGCCGAAACACAACAACCAATGGCAATTACGGTTATATTCGGTTTGACTGTATCAAGTATATTTACATTGGTGTTAATCCCGGTAATTTATACGTTCTTTGATAATTTATCAGAGAAAGTGAAAGGGAAGTTTAGAAAGGCATAAGAATGAAACAAGAAAGAAAATCTATGCACATTTGATAATGTGTTATAGGTTTTCTTTTGTTATATTATTAAGTTTTTACGATGAAATTAGGATAAATGTTGCTTTTAATATAGATTTTGTTTATAATATTTCAGGATATTGTAAAATATTTTATTAGTAAACTATGAAAATAAATTTAATTATCCAATATGGAGGTTTACGGAGATATGCTTTATTTAGCAACTATTACTTGCTTTGTTATAACATTATTATTAACACCAATTGTCATTAAATTTGCTTTTAAAATCGGTGCAACAGATAAACCAAATGCTCGTAAGGTTCATGAAAGAATCATGCCTAGACTAGGAGGATTAGCAATATTTTTAAGCTTCTTTATAGGTAGTATGTTTTTTATATCAAAAACAATTGTAGCATGGCCAATATTGTTAGGTGCGTTAATAATAGTTTTAACAGGCGTTTTAGACGATATTAAGGAAATCTCTCCTAAAACGAAACTAATTGGTCAATTTATAGCTGCGACAATTACTGTACTTGGTGGAATTAGAATAGATTTTGTTACATTACCTTTTATTGATAGATTAGAATTTGGATATTTTGCTATACCTATTACAATTATTTGGATTATAGGTATAACGAATGCTATTAATCTTATAGATGGTTTGGACGGTTTGGCAGCGGGAGTTTCTTCAATAGCTATATTTACTATTTCTATATTGGCCGTTACTATGGGAAACCCACTAATTGCTTTATTAGGTTTTATTCTATTAGGTAGTACTTTAGGGTTCTTAGTATTTAACTTTCATCCAGCAAAAATATTTATGGGTGATAGTGGATCATTATTTTTAGGATATATGATTAGTGTACTAGCGGTATCAGGGTTATTTAAAAATATTGCTATGTTCTCATTACTAGTTCCAATTATTATATTAGCTGTACCAATTATCGATACACTATTCGCAATAGTTAGAAGAATTGTAAACAAAAAGCCATTATCGTCACCAGATAAATTACATTTGCACCATTGTTTATTAAGGTTAGGATTCTCACATAGACAAACAGTGTTAATTATTTATATTATGGCGGCTTTGTTTAGTATATCGGCAGTAATATTTACTGAGGCAACATTATGGGGTGCTGCTGTAATTATAATTAGTTTATTGTTAATTGTGGAGTTAATTGTAGAGTTAACAGGATTAATTCATGAAAATTATTATCCGATTTTGAAGTTGATCGGCTTTAAAAAGACTGCCAAAAACTAATGTCTAAATTCGAATATTTATAAATGAACACTAAAGAATCATTGTTTTTCTTTAGTGTTTTTTATTTGTGAAATTGCTAGTATTTTGGAATAGAGTATTATGTAAAATGGCATACTAATAAAATTGAAAAATAACTTAAATCTTTTGTCGAATTTATAATATAAGTGATGTATAATATTTTAATGTATGTGCATTTTTTTAAAATTAGGGGGAGAGAAATGTTCGAGAAGAGGTATGAGAAAGAAAAAATAACAAGATATATAGAAATATTTTTTATTGCATTTATTGGAATTCAACCTATTTTAGATTTCGTGTCTTACTTTGGAAATTCCTTTTCGCTACTGGTGCGAGTATTTGCGATGGGAGTTGGACTAATATACTTATTAGTAAATAATAAAGTTCAAAATAATTTTGTGAAATTAATATACATTATACTATTATCACTATTTATAGTAGCAAATACAATTAATAATTACTTAGTTAAAGATCCATATAGTTTGATGCAAGAAGTTACTTATGGAATTAAGACCATATATGTAATAGAAATGTTACTTATATATAGTACTGTGTTTATTTCTATAAAATCAAAGATAAAATGGGGAAATGTAGTAGAGAAGCTGATTGTACTCAATATATTCGTAATTAACTTAATCATGTTGTTAGCTGAATGGACAAGTACAGGGAATTCAAGCTATGATTATCCTGGGAAAGAAGGACACTCAGGATGGTTTTTCTCTGCAAATGATTTAAGTGCATTACTAGCGTTATCCTTTGGTATTTTATTGTTGCATTTGATAAATAGTAAGAAGGTCGCATATAAGCTTTTATTATTCTTTTTAGTACCGATAACTATATGGTCGTTACTTACTGTAGGAACTAAAGTGGGATTAGGTGCGATTATCATAGGTATAGCTATAACTTTATTTGTGGTTCTAATTAGATTAATTAAAAAAGAAAAAGAATGGTTAAATTTATGTTTTTTATTACTAATATCCATTTTCGCGATGATATATGTACCGCAATCAGCAGTAGGTAACAATCTTGGTTTGGATTCACTGTTTAGTGATGATGATAAAAAAGTAGAAGAAGTAAAACCGAATGAAGAGGGAAATCAAGAACCTACTCAAGAAGAAATAGATGAAAATCAATTTGATATTAAAGAACAGGTCATGACAAATAAAGTTCTAAGTGGAAGAGATCAATTTTTAGATAATGCCATACAAGATTGGAAAGAAGCTCCATTATCGCAATGGATTTTAGGTATGGGGCCTGGTGGAAATTATCCGGAAAAGTTGAAATTAATCGAAATGGACTTTTTAGATTTGTTCTTTGGATACGGAATATTAGGATCAATTTTACTATTTGCACCATTTCTTATAATGGGTATAATTATTGTTTATTCTTTGTTTAAAAACAAATTTAAGAAATTCGATGCGCGTGTTTTTATTAGTGCTATTCAGTTAGGTATGGGTGTAGGGATTGCTGCCTTTGCTGGCCATATATTTTTAAACCCTTCTTCAGGAATATACTTTGCTGTTATTTTTTCGTACTTGTATACGATAGTAGCCACTTCATCAAAAAATTGTAATGAATAGATAGAGGTGTTGATATGAAAAAACCACTAGTAACTATATTTATTCCTGTTTTTAACAGTGAACAATATTTAAAAGAATCAATCAACAGTATATTGAATCAAACATATAATAATATTGAACTTTTATTAGTTGATGATGGTTCTACTGATAATTCGGTAAAACTTATACAGTCAATTGACGACCCAAGAATAAGGTTGTTACAGAATAAAGGAAACAAAGGAATACCATATACTAGAAATGTAGGATTGAGAGAAGCTAGAGGGAAATATATGGCGATTATGGACTCGGATGATATTGCAATGCCCACTAGAATTGAAACACAAGTAAACTATTTAGAAAATAACCCCGATATTGATGCTATCGGGAGTTATTATATTAAATTTACAGACAATAATGAGCGGAAGATCTCTGTGAGATATACTAAAGCGGATGAAATAAAAATGATGTTATTGTATTTTACACCTATTTCTAATCCATCTTCAATGGTGAGAATTTCTACTGTGAAAGAGAATAATTTGTCATACAATGAAGATTTTTTTGTATCCCAAGATTATGAATTTTGGGCGCAATTGTCCAAAGTTGGAAAAATTGAAGTGGTTGAAGATTACTTGTTAAAATACAGAACAGGACATGAGAACATTACAAAGGTTTCAAAACAAGAGAAATTAGAAAAAAGAAATAAACTTATAAGTAGAATACATGAGGACTTATTAAATTATTATGGAATTAACCTGACAGAAGAAGAAAAATTTATTTATAATCAAATTTTTTCTCAAAATCCAAAATCGATACAGAATATTGATAATATTCCTGTAGTTATAAATAAATTGAAAGAATGGGCAAATTCAAATAGTATATTTAATAAAGATAAATTTATGATAATATTAGATGAAAATTTAAGAATTGGAATCTCTAATCAATCATTCGGTACGAGAGAAAAATTACGTATATATAGAGAAACAATTACTAACAAAAAGGTAAAAGACATATTTTTTATTGTAGTAAAAGATTTTTACTATAAAGTAAAACAATAAATTGGAAGAGGCTTTATATATGAAACCATTAGTATCTATTATTATTCCTGTATATAATGTAGAAGATTATTTAGAAGAATGTCTTAACTCAATTTTAAATCAAACATATCCGAATTTAGAAGTATTAATGATCAATGATGGTAGTACAGATAATAGTAAATTGATTTTAGAAAAATATAATAAGGAATATGATAATTTCTACATGTTTTCACAAAGTAACAAAGGACAAGCAGTGTGTAGAAATATAGGTATTGATAATTCAAAAGGAAAATATTTATATTTTCTTGACTCAGATGACTATATTTTACCTGATACAATAGAAAACTTAATTGCTACAATGGAAAGAGATGCTCTTGATTTAATTAGATTTTCAGCACAACCATTTTCAGCAGATAAAAATTATAATATTGTTAAAAATCAATATAATTTTGAAAGATATTTTGATTCTAATCGAGTATATAATAAAAATGAATTTTTAGAAAAAAATCTAGTAGCTTATTCCACATCACCTTGTTTGTATATTGTGAAAAAAGAAATCATTATTCAAAAGAACATAAGGTTTGTTAGTGGAATCTTATATGAAGACGAGCTCTTTACATTAGAAGTTTTTTTAAATGTTAGTAGTGTGAAATATGATCCTAAAGATTATTACAAAAGACGCTATAGAGAGAACTCTGTTATGACGACATATAAGGATACAGCATCAATAAAAAGTTTTGATTCTTATTTAACTGTGCTAAAGCAGATGGAGAGATTGTTTGAAAAATATCAATCAGTGAGTGAGCAGAGATTAATTATCAAAAGAATAGAAAAAATATTTAGTATTTTATCAAATATACATGTAGATAAAAAATACAAAAGAGAGAAACTAAAAGAGATATACGTTATTACTGGATTTACAAAAATCAAATTAACTATATATTACAAAATTAGAAAAATACTAAAAAGAATTTATTTCTTTATTAAAAAGGTATTGTAATATTACAGAACTTTAGTAAAAAGATATTATAATACAATAGGGAGTTATATAATGAGGAAAAAGAAACTATTACTAATTTCGTCCATAGGTGGACATTTGACTCAATTATTACAATTAGAACCGCTATTTAGTAATTATGACTATCATATAGTTACAGAGAGTTCTTATATAACAAAGGAAATGAAAAAACAGCATCCGATGTCTTTTTTGGTATATGGTGGTAGAAACTACCCGATTAAATACTTGTTTAAATTTTCCTTCAATATTATAAAATCGCTTTTTATTTTCCTTAAAGAGAAGCCAGATGTAATAATTACAACTGGCGCACATACTGCAGTACCTATGTGTTATATCGCAAAATTGTTCAGAAAAAAGGTAATTTATATTGAAAGTTTTGCTAAATCATCTAGCCCAAATCTTTCTGGTAAATTAATATATCCGATAGCAGATTTATTTATTGTTCAATGGGAATCAATGAAACAATTTTATCCTAAAGCAGTATACGGAGGGACAATCTATTGATATTAGTATTGTTAGGAACCCATGAATTACCATTCGAGAGGTTATTGGTGGAATTAGAGAAATTAAAAAAAAGGAATGTTATTGAAGAGGATATATTAGTACAGGCAGGAAATACTCCATTTGAAAGTGAATTTTTAAAAATTAAAGATTTTGTGACGTATGAAGAAATGGATGAGCTCTATGACAAAGCATCAATAATTATAACTCATGCTGGAACAGGTTCAGTTATAACAGGATTAAAAAAAGGAAAGAAAGTAATAGCTGTACCACGCTTGAAAAAATACGGTGAACATAATGATGATCACCAATTAGAATTAGCATCAGTTTTTGAACAAAACAACCACGTACTTGTTTGGAACGATGATCAAGAATTAGAGAGTGTTATTAAAGCAATAGAAGATTTTAATCCTGAACCGTTTAATTCGAAAAGGGCTCAATTATTGAGTGTATTAGAAGATTTTATTGAAAATATATAATAGGGTATAATCATTACATTTTGTATGGTAGAGAATACTATTTGTGTCGATAGAAAGAGGTATTTTATATGCAGCAAGATTTAAATTATGAAGAACTGGTGGATAGATTTTACACTTTTGAAAAGAAATACAACTTGCAACAACTAAAAGATCAAGAAGTTTATATTTGGAATATAATTAGGTTCTACGTTTTTTTGGAGTTAGTAAGTAAAAAACAAAAAATTCAAACAGTCCATTTACAAACCCCTAAAACTCAAAAATTATCAAGGATAATTAAGACGTTTTGGAATGCTATTTTTAAAAATCCTCTATTGAAAAAACAAAGAGATAATATAATAATTGATCATCCAAGGAAAGTTCTTTTTAAAGACATGGAAATAGATCCATACACACATTTTTTCTTCAAAGATATGAAGAAAGAGAAATATCTGTTACTTGAGAGAAAATATGTAGGCAAATACAATAAATCTTCTATCTCTACAAATACAACCATGGACTTTTTTTCTGTAACTAACAGTGTAGTGAAAAAATTCAAGAAAATCGAACTATCACAAGATATTCAACTTATTCTAGAGAAAATAGAACGCGATTTTGAAAGTGTTTTTAATGAAAAAATTAATATTAGTAAACTTGCAAAAAATAAATACACTGAATTTGTATCACTCTCTAGTGTATTCGAATGGTACTTAAAAATGAAGAAACCACTGAGATTATATGTTGTTGTTTCTTATACACTTAAACCATACGTAGCAGCAGCTAAAAAGCTAGGTATAAAAGTTATCGAGTTTCAACATGGTGTGATGGGGCCATTTCATGTCGGATATCACTTTCCGTACAATAATGATGTTCCTTATTTTCCTGATGAAATTCTTATGTTCGGTAAATTTTGGGAAGATATTACTCGATTGCCGAAGAATACTCAAAAAAACTATATTGGATATTCCTACTTAAAAGAACATATTGATTCATATTCAAAAATGAAAGTGAATAAAGAGCAAAATCAAGTAACAATTATTTCACAAGGGACAATTGGAAAAAAGTTATCAGACATGATGTTCCTAGTAGCAAAAGAACTTCCTAAATATCGCTTTGTATATAAGTTACATCCTGGCGAATTTGGTCGTTGGAAGAAAGAATACAATATGTTGGTAGAGATGGAGAAATTACCAAATGTAACAGTAATCGAAAATGAAACACCTTTATATGACTTATTTGCACAGTCAACCTTTGTAATTGGTGTAAATTCCACAGCTATTTTTGAGGCAATCGCTTTTAAAGTGAAGCCTATTATAGTAACACTACCAAGTTACGAAATGATGAAAGTACTACATGATAAACATCATGTACCTTTAGTAAATACTGCAGCAGAAACAATTGATTATTTACTAAAAAATCAAAAAACAGATAATCATATTCAAATAAATGACTTATTTGCAGGTATTGAATAGTATTAATTGTTTTTTTATAACTCATAAAAGAGGTAATGAGATGAGAAAATATATAAAGAAATTAAAAAGGTTTATTTATACTAAGAAGGTGAAACGTACGATAAAGGAATATGTTGAACCTCTTTATGTTAATAATAAAACTTTCCTGACATCAAACACAAAATTAGGAAAGAATTGTCATTTTAATGGTATGGAGATAACAGGGAAAGGACTTGTCTCCATTGGGGATAACTTTCATTCTGGAACAGATTGTCTGATAATCACACAATTTCACAATTATGATAAAGGGGATAGCATACCTTATGATTCTACATATATAACAAAAAATGTTATGATAGAAGATAATGTATGGCTTGGATCAAGAGTATTAATACTAGGTGGAGTAACAATCGGGGAAGGTGCGATTATTCAAGCAGGTGCTGTTGTAGTATCTGATATTCCTAAGTATGGTATTGCAGGAGGAAATCCAGCGAAAGTATTTAAATATAGAGATATAGAGCATTATGAAGAGTGCAAATCATTAGAGAAATTTCATTAATAAAATAGAAATGAAGATGTATAAACATGATAAAAAAACTGAGAAATTCAAGTTTAATTAGGAATTCTGGAATTTACACTTTTGCTAATATCATTAATAGTGCAATCCCATTTTTCTTATTGCCAATACTAACTGTTTATTTAACACCTACTGATTACGGGATTGTTTCAATGTTCGGTGTCTTAATAGGAATTGTGCTTCCTTTCATGGGGTTAAATAGTAATGCGTCAATAAGTAGAAAATTCTATGATGAAGATAAAGATTTTAGTGTATATTTATCAACAGCTTTGTATATTCTAGTGGCAAGTTCTTTTGCAGTGTTGCTGATATTTCTTATTTTTTCTGATGTTATTTCAGAATTATCAGCATTTCCACAACAATATTTATTAATTGTTGTTGTGGCAGGTTTAGGAAATAGCTTGATACAAATTACATTGACATTGTGGAGAGTACGGGAGAAACCTATATTATTTGGGATATTCCAAATTTCACAAACAATTATGAATGTCAGTGTTTCTTTATTGTTAGTAGTTGGCTTGTCACAAGGCTGGCAAGGCAGAGTAAATGGTCAAGTTATTGCGATTCTTTTATTTGCAATTATCGGCATTATCATTGTAATAAAAAGAGAACGTGTCGGATTTACTTATAATAATGCATATGCGAAAGATATAGTTAGTTATGGAGTTCCACTTATCCCGCATGCATTAGGAGCATTTTTAATCACGATGACAGATCGAATTTTTATTACGAATATGATTGGTGTAGGTGAAACAGGTATCTATACAGTTGCTTACCAGATAGGTATGATTATACAGTTACTACAAGATTCATTTAATAAGGCATGGATACCATATCTATTTAGCAATCTTAAAAAGGGTACAGATCAGATTAAAGTGAAAATTGTGAAGATATCTTATATATACTTCATATTAATTATAATTATTACATTACTATTAAGTTTATTAGCGCCATATATTGTAGACATTTTTATTGGCGAAGCGTTTGTTGATTCAGTACAATTTATTTTCTGGATAAGTTTAGGTTTTGCATTTAATGGTATGTACAAAATGATTAGTGGACCGATATTCTATGTGAAAAAGACAAGAATATTGAGCTTTTTAACATTTGTAACTGCTATATTAAATATTATATTTAATTATTGGTTTATTAAATGGAATGGTACATTAGGAGCTGCACAAGCAACTACATTGTCGTTCTTCATTACTTTTATATTATCATGGATATTAGCACAACGCGTTTATCCAATGCCATGGAGAATGCGAGTAAGTAAAAATTAATGATTGAGAGGATGTTATTTTATGGCAAAAGTATTAGTAACAGGTGCGGATGGATTTATTGGTTCCCATTTGACAGAAGAATTAGTGAAAGCAGGACATGATGTAAGAGCATTTGCTTATTATAATTCTTTTAATACATGGGGATGGTTAGATACATTAGATAAAAAAGTATTAGATCAAATTGAAGTATTTACAGGAGATATTCGTGATCCTAATGGGGTGAAAGAATCCATGAAGGGTATCGATGAGGTGTATCATTTAGCGGCATTAATTGCGATTCCATTTAGTTATCATTCACCTGATTCTTATGTGGATACGAATATAAAAGGTACATTAAATGTATTGCAAGCAGCTAGAGATTTAGATACGAGTCGAATTCTAGTAACTTCTACCTCAGAAGTATATGGTACTGCTCAATATGTTCCTATTGATGAAAAACATCCATTTCAAGGTCAATCACCGTATTCAGCTACTAAAATTGGTGCAGATCGAATTGCAGAATCTTTTTACAGAAGCTTTCAAACACCATTAACAATTGTACGTCCTTTTAACACATATGGTCCGAGACAGTCTGCAAGAGCTGTAATACCTACAATTATTACACAACTACTAGCAGGAAACGAAGAAATTAAATTAGGCTCTTTATCTCCAACTAGAGACTTTAATTATGTAAAGGATACAGCACGTGGATTTATAGAAATAGCTAAATCTGAAAATACTATTGGCGAAGAAATAAATATTGCTACACAAGATGAAATATCAATTGGTCAATTGGCAGACGAATTAATTCGCCAAATTAATCCTAATGCTAAAATTGTTACGGAAGAAGAACGATTAAGACCAGAAAAAAGCGAAGTGAATCGATTGTTAGGTTCGAATGAAAAAATAAAGCAATTAACTAATTGGCGTCCAGAGTACAATTTAGAATCAGGTATCGCTGAAACGATTGAATGGTTAAGAAATAATTTAGATAAATATAAAACAGATATTTACAATATTTAAAGGAGACTGAATAATGATTCCTTTATCCGTGCCAAATCTAAAAGGAAACGAATTAAAATATGTATCAGAAGCAATAAATGATGAATGGGTTTCTACAGGGGGCTCATTTATCAACAAATTCGAGAAGAATATTGCAGAATACGTAGGAGTAAATAATGCTGTAGCTTGTCAAAGTGGAACTGCTGGTCTGCATTTGGCATTAACATTAACGGATGTACAACATAATGATGAAGTAATTGTTCCGACACTGACTTTTATTGCAGCAGTAAACCCTGTTAGCTATTTAGGCGCTAATCCTATATTTATGGATTGCGATGATTCATTGTGTTTAGATCCAGTTAAATTAGAGCAATTTTGCCAAACAGAATGTCAATTAACAAGTGATGGATTAGTGAACAACAATACAAAAAGAGTTATCAAAGCAATAATAGTTGTTCACGTCTTTGGCAATATGGCTAATATGGAAGAAATTATGAACATCGCAAATAAATATCAATTAAAAGTAATTGAGGACGCAACAGAAGCGTTAGGTACTTATTACATAGATGGTAAGTATAAAGGAAGCTATGCAGGAACAATAGGAGATTTTGGTGTATATTCTTTCAATGGTAATAAAATTATTACAACAGGCGGCGGAGGTATGTTTGTTGCAAAAGATAGTGAAATGGCCGATAAAGCTAGATACTTATCAACACAAGCGAAAGATGATACGTTGTATTATGTCCATAATGAAATTGGTTATAATTATCGGATGACGAATTTACAAGCAGCATTAGGTGTTGCGCAATTGGAACAGTTAGAATCTTTTATCGAAACAAAGAAAGAAAACTATAATGTCTATAAAGAACATATTCAATCAATTGATGGATTAGACATTTTAAATTTCAATAAGGATATTCGTCCCAATTACTGGTTTTATTCATTAGTAATTGATGAATCTAAATTCTCGTTAAGTCGTGATACACTTCTGAAGAAGTTAGAAGAGAAAAAGATTCAAACCCGTCCAATTTGGGGTCTGATTCACGAGCAAAAACCTTATCAGAATGCACAATCGTATCATATTACAAACGCTAGTATATGGATAGAAAAAATATTAAATATTCCATGTAGCTCAAATTTAACGAAGGAAGATGTGCTTCAAGTAATTAATGAAATAAGGAATCTTAAGTAGACATGAAAAGAGGAGATTCTATGGATTTACAGGAAATTTTTGTTTCAAGAGATGAGATAATAAAAAATGCAATTAAAAAACTAGATCAGACGGCGAAAAAGATATTATTAGTTGTTGAAAAGAACAAATTACAAGGAATTGTGACTGACGGTGATATAAGACGTTGGATATTAAAAAATGGAGATTTAAATGACACTGTTGAACGAGTGATGAATCAATCTCCTAAATATGTGAATGAAAGAGAAAGCTATCGTGCTAAAGAAATATTAGAATCTAAAATGATTGAAGCTATTCCTGTTGTAGATGATTACATGGAAGTGAAGGACATAATTTTTTGGAATGATCGTTTTCAAACGAAACGATATCATAATTCTTTAAAAAATCCAGTTGTCATTATGGCTGGGGGAAAAGGGACTAGATTAGCACCTTATACGAAGATCATTCCGAAACCTTTAATTCCAATTGGGGAAACACCAATCGTTGAACGTATCATCAATCGATTTCATGAATTTGGGTGTCAATCCTATTATATGACGGTAAATTATAAAAAGAATATGATACGAGCGTACTTTGAGGATTTAGAAAAAGATTATACAGTAGATTATGTAGAAGAAACAAAGCCATTGGGTACAGCTGGTAGTCTATATATGTTGAAGAATCAACTAAAAGATACGTTTTTTGTAAGTAACTGCGATATTTTAATTGACGGTAATTATGCAGATATGATGAAGTATCATAAAGAAAGTAACAATAAAATTACTTTAATTACATCGTTAAAACACTATACAATCCCATATGGAATTGTAAAACTAGATGAAGATAGTAAAGTAAAAGAAATGATGGAGAAGCCTGAGTATGATTATTTAGTTAATACAGGTATGTATATTTTGGAAGCAAGTTGTTTAGATGATATTCCTGAAGAACAATTTTTCCATATTACTGATTTAATTAATCTGTATATAAGAAATAATGAAAAAGTTGGAGTTTATCCAGTGAGTGAAAATTCATGGTTAGATATGGGCGAATTTAAAGAAATGGAAAAAATGATGGAAAAATTAGGGGTTAAGTAATGGAAGATATTTTATTAATTGGCGGTGGTGGACATTGCCGAAGTGTAATTGATTCCATACAAGCTACCAATCAATTTAATATTGTCGGTATATTAGACACAAAAGATAATATCGGTAAGAGTATATTAGGTGTCGAAATTGTTGGCGAAGATAAGGATATGGCATTATATCGTAAAAAAGGAATTCAAAATGCTTTTAATACAATTGGTAGTACTGGAGATATACGATTAAGATATAAAATATCACAGTTAATAATTAATGAGCAATTTCATATGCCAAACATTATTGATCCTACAGCTATTGTCTCAGATTCCACTACATTAGGTAGTGGAATCTTTATAGGAAAAGGTGCGATTGTTAATGTCAATGCTTCACTATGTGATCATGTAATTGTGAATTCAGGAGCGATAGTGGAACATGATGTTACAATAGAGTCTTATTGTCATATTGCTCCTGGGACAACTATTAGTGGCGGAGTGTTTATAGGAGAAGGTACACATATAGGAACGAATTCAACTATTATTCAGGGTGTACAAATTGGTAGTTATTGCTTAATAGGTGCAGGTAGTGTTGTCGTTAAAAATATTGATGATAATAAAAAAGCATTTGGAAATCCATGCAAGGAGGTAGGATCAAATGAGTAAAGTATTTATAATTGCTGAAGCAGGCGTAAATCATAATGGAGATATGCAACTTGCAAAACAACTAATTGATGTTGCAAGTGAGGCAGGAGCAGATGCAGTAAAATTTCAAAGTTTTAAAGCAGAAAAGCTAGTAACCAAAACGGCTAAGAAAGCAGCATATCAATCTAAGACAACGGATGCGGATGAAAATCAATTTAATATGATAAAAAAGCTAGAACTCGATATGGACAAACATATAGAATTAAAAAAGTATGCTGAAAATAAAGGTATCTTATTTTTGTCTTCTCCGTTTGATTTAGAAAGTATTGATGATTTAAATAAATTAGGTATTGATTTATTTAAAATTCCATCAGGTGAAATAACTAATCTTCCTTATTTGAGAAAAATAGCAAAATTAAATAAGCCAATTATTATTTCTACAGGGATGGCTACTCTTGGAGAAATTGAAGCGGCTCTAGAAGTATTAAAGAAGAATGGTGCTTCTAACATTACAGTTTTACATTGTAATACAGAATATCCAACTCCTATGCAAGATGTAAATCTATTAGCAATGAATACAATCAAGCAATCGTTCCAGGTGGATGTAGGTTATTCTGACCATACTTTAGGAATTGAAATCCCCGTAGCAGCAGTAGCCTTAGGCGCGAAGGTTATTGAGAAACATTTTACGTTAGATAAGGAAATGGAAGGTCCTGATCATGCAGCAAGTCTCGATCCAATGGAATTGAAAGAAATGGTTGAAAAGATACGTAATGTAGAATTAGCATTGGGTAACGGCATAAAGCAACCATCTGTTTCTGAGAAAAGTAATAAAGAAATTGTACGGAAAAGTATTGTGGCAAACAAGAAGATTACAAAAGGTGAAGTGCTAACGGAAGATAATCTCACAATCAAAAGACCAGGAGATGGTATTTCTCCAATGAATTGGGATCAAATTATTGGGACTATTGCAACTAAAGATTATGAGGAAGATGAGCTGATACAGTTATGACCAAAAAAATCTGTGTAGTCACGGGTACAAGAGCAGAATATGGGTTGTTGTATCCTTTAATGAAAAGAATTCAAGCAGATTTAAACTTAGAATTACAAATCATTGCTACAGGAATGCACTTATCACCAGAGTTTGGATCTACTTATCATCAAATTGAAGAAGATGGATTTCATGTAAACGATAAGGTAGAAATATTATTGAGTTCAGATTCTGGAATTGGGATATGTAAATCAATGGGCTTAGCTACAATTAGTATATCTGAATCCTTAGCGAGATTAAGTCCTGATTTGCTAATCATTTTGGGTGATAGATTTGAAATGTTATCCATTGCTAGTGTAGCAAGTGTTCTTAAAATACCAATAGCGCATTTGCACGGAGGAGAAACGACTGAAGGTGCTTTTGACGAAGCCTTTCGTCACTCGATTACTAAGATGAGCTATCTTCATTTCACAAGTACGGATACATATAGAAATAGAGTAATTCAATTAGGAGAAAATCCTGACAGAGTATATAATGTAGGAGCCATAGGCATTGAGAATATCAAAACACTTTCTTTATTATCTAAAGAAAAATTAGAAGAAAGTATACAATTTGAGTTAGATAAGCAATTTGCGTTAGTAACTTTTCATCCAGTGACTTTAGAAAACAGCACGACTGTACAACAATTTACAAACTTATTAGAAGCAATTGATCAATTGAAAGATTGGAAATTTATTTTTACAAAAGCCAATGCAGATACAGATGGACGAAGTATTAATGAATTAATTGATCAATATGTGACACGGAATAAAGATCGCGTAATTGCTTTTGATTCAATGGGACAACTTCGATATTTAAGTGCAATGAAATATTGCCATTTAGTGATAGGAAACTCTTCAAGTGGTATCTTAGAGGCTCCATCTTTTCACGTTCCGACAATTAACATTGGTGATAGACAAAAAGGAAGAATACAAGCAGACTCTGTGTATAATTGTAAACCAGAAAAGGAAGATATATTACACACAATTAAACAAGCTACTTCTGTAGAAGTTTCTAAAAAAATACAAAAGGTTAATAGTCCGTACGGTGAAGGAAATGTTTCTGAAAAAATACTTGAAGCAATTCATTTTCACTTTAAAAAGGGCATTGAAATAAAAAAACAGTTCTATGATATAGAATCGGAGGATTCCATCTAATATGTATAAAGGTTTAAAGATATTAGCAATTATTCCTGCAAGAAGTGGTTCTAAAGGATTGCCTGATAAGAATATTAAACAATTAGCAGGTAAACCAATGATTGCACATACAATCGAAGCAGCAGTCGAAAGTGAAATATTTGATGATATACTCGTCTCTACTGATTCTGAAAAATATGCAGAAATAGCTAGAAAATATGGGGCAAGCTGTCCTTTTCTACGCCCTTGTGAACTATCTACTGATGAGGCTACTAGTACAGATGTCATACTCTATACTATTAATCGATTAAAACAAATGGGGCGAGAATATGATTGTTTTATGCTCTTACAACCAACATCTCCTTTACGTATGAAAACGGATATTGCAGCTGCTACTGATTTATTGATTGAAAAAGAAGCAAATGCAATTGTAAGTGTGTGTGAAGTAGAACATTCCCCATTATTGACAAATACTTTAGATCAGACGCTAAGCATGGATACTTTTTTTGATTCAGATGCATGGACGATGAGAAGACAAGACTTACCTTCGTATTATAGGTTAAATGGAGCAATTTACCTCGCTAAGGTGAATTATTTTTTAAACTATAAAAATTTCTATTATAATAAATGTCATGCATATATAATGGATCAAAAACATTCAATTGATATAGATAATGAGGTAGATTTCAAATTTGCACAGTTACTGCTAGATACTAAATAATTTGTATAAATGAATATGCAAGGTAAAAACCCAAAGATTTCTACTAAATCTATGGGTTTTTTCTATTGCTTCAATGTCGAACGAAATATAATTAAAAAGTAATAATTTGAAAAAAATTGTCTATAAAATTAAAAGACGTATGGAAGGATTTAGAAGAGTGTGTTATTATAGTTTTTGAGTAAAATAGATTAGGATATATGAAAATAAGAAATTATCATTTTTTATAAATTGAGTCTATTTTACCATAATTAATGGAAGATTAGGAGGTTGAATGTTGAAAAAAGTATTATTATCGTTGGTTATATTTAGTGGTTTATTTTTGTTTGTTTCGCTACCTATTTCTGCAAACACTGGTTTAATCACAGTGAAACTTGTAAATTTCTTGGGAAACAAAACACAAATCACTATGCAATTTAGCGGAGAACATTCGGTAGCATCGGATAATTATGCTCTTAAATCTGGTGAGAATTATACAATAAAAAAAGAAGGAAACTCGTTAAACTTATATTTAAATAACACTCGTGTGAAAAGTTATGGATCAACTTTTAAAGTAGAACCAGAAGTATATGGTGGAGACAATTATATACTGATTAATGGCCGAGCATATTTAGGTACAATGACTTTTGGAATAGATAATAATGGCTATATTAGACCAAGTAATACATTGCCATTATCTGATTATTTAAAAGGGGTTGTACCTATTGAAATGTATAGGTCATGGCCTCTAGAGGCACTTAAAGCACAAGCAGTAGCAGCTAGAACTTATGCAACAAATTATTTAAACTCATCGAATATCAATGATACAGTGAGTTATCAAGTTTATGAGGGATATACTTGGGGACTCAACGATGGTTATCAAAATTCGACAAAAGCTGTTGAAGAAACTAAAGGACAAATCATTACGTATAACGGTAGATCAATAAAATCTAATGCTGTGTATACTTCCTCTAATGGAGGAAAGAAGCTTTCTAATGTGAATTCATGGGGTTCATTATCTGGTTACACTTCGCTAATTTCTTATTTAAAAGGTGGAAGTGACCCGTATGATGCTCTTAGTCAAGGTGCAAGTCCTAATAATAATAGAGTGAATTGGAATTTTTCTTTAACCAAAAAGCAAATCGATTTATCTAAATACAATACATCTAATCCTGGATCATGGTGGAATCAAGCTGCAGAGATTGATGACAGAGGAATTGTTACAAGAATTAAGAATTGGATGAAAAATAATAATCTAATAAATGAAGATTATGAGATGAAGATTACGCAGATTACTAACGTATCCTTTACAACTGAATTTTCAGATACGGATGTACTGCAAGGTAAGATTTCTTTTAAATATATATTGAAAAATAAAGCGAATAATACTTATCGAATGAAAAATGGAAAGATTGAAGAATTCGACTATGATCTAATACAACGTTCCTATTCTATTCGATCAATAGTTGGTTCATCCATTATGTATGGACCTTATGTTAAATCTGTAGGGAATAGTAGCACGATGTTTACAATATATGGTGGGGGATTTGGTCATGGAATTGGTATGAGCCAGTTTGGTGCATACGTAATGGCTGGTGGTGCACTAGAAGGTCGTTATAATCCATATAAAGAGAATTACTCTTCCATATTAAACTTCTATTATCCAGGTACTCTTATTGTAACAGATCAATCTTTATTACAAGTACCAGTAAAATTGGCAAGCGTATCTACTGATAAACCTTCTCCACAAATTGAAGGAACAGTGATTAATATTAATGCAGTAGGTTCAGGCGGAAATGAAATGTTATATAAATTCAATGTGTATGATGGTGAACAATGGAAGGTATTAAAAGATTACTCTTTTGAGAGCACATATGCATGGAAACCTACAAAACCAGGAAACTACAAGTTTAGTATTCATGTGAAAGACAAATATTCAACGGAAGCTTATGACGATTATAAGACATTTGATTATGTAGTTGATGCTGAACCTGTAGACATTGTGAATGTCTCTACAGATAAACTTAGTCCACAAACTACCAATACAGAAATTAGACTTACAGCAAATGCTATCGGTAATGGAACAAAGTTATACAAATTTAATGTATTTGATGGTAATGAGTGGATTGTAGCGAGAGATTATAATACAAGCCCTACATTTGATTGGAAGCCTACAAAAGCAGGAAATTATAAATTTAGTGTACATGTGAAAAGTCAGAATTCATTAAAACCATATGATGATTATTCTGTATTAGAATATTCCATTGTAGAAGCACCTGTATTGAGTAATATAAAAATGGATGTAAATAGCCCTCAATACACAGATAGCACAATTAACTTTGAATTCATAGCAACAGGTGGCTTAAACCCGCAATACAAAGTTAATGTATTTGATGGTAATGAATGGAAAGTGTTGAGAGATTACTCCTCTAGCAACACGTTTGCGTGGAACCCTACAGTTGAGGGAGACTATAAATTTAGTATTCATGTGAAAGATGCAGGGTCTCAGAACGCATACGATCACTATAAAGTATTTAATTATACAATCTATTCTAAAGATGTTATTGCAAGATCATTAACAACAAATCTAGCAACACCACAAAAAGAAGGAACAACCATTCGCTTAACAGCAAATGCTACAGGTGGAAGCGAGAAGTTATATAAATTCCATGTGTACAATGGTGAAGAATGGAAAGTATTGCGTGATTATAATACTTCTAATGTATATGATTGGAAACCTTCAAATGGTAATTACAAATTGGTAGTACATGTTAAAGATCGTAATTCAACAAAAGAATACGATAGCTTCACATATATTTACTACAATATAACTGATGTACCTGTTAGAGTAACTAGTTTAGTACCAAGTCTCGTAAGTCCACAAAAAGAAGGAACAACAATTAGCTTAACAGCAAATGCTACAGGTGGAAGCGAGAAATTATATAAATTCCATGTATTTAATGGAAAGACATGGCAAGTGTTGAGAGACTATGATGTGTCCAATACGGTTAATTGGACTCCATCTAATGGAAATTACAAACTAGTAGTACATGTAAAAGATAGAAATTCATCAAATGAATATGATAGCTATGAAGCAATTTTTTACGACATAGTTAGTACGCCTGTTAATATTCAAGGTGTGGAATTATCCCATGCTAGTCCACAAGCAGAGAATACAGCAATTACGTTAAAAACCAATGCAACAGGTGGTTCTACTAAATTGTATAAAATTAATGTTTATGACGGTAAAGAATGGAAGGTTTTACGAGATTACAGTACTTCAAATGAATATACGTGGTCCCCTAATCAATCAGGAGAATACAAATTTAGTATTCATGTAAAAGATAAAGATTCTAAAAATGCTTATGATGACTATGAGGCATTCATTTATCAAGTTGTAGACTCGGTAAGTATGTCAAAAGTAAACCACTCATTTAATGCAGAAACAGGAGAATTAACTATTGAAGCAGTTGCAACAGGTGGTACAGAGCGCCTATATAAATATTTTGTTTTGCAACCAAATACTAGTGAGTGGATAGCATTACAAGATTTCACAACAAATTCAGTGTTTAAATGGATTCCTGAAGTTGCAGGTGAATATAAGTTTAGTGTGCATGTGAAAGATATTAATTCTTCAAAAACTTATGATGATCATGGAGCATTTTTCTTTACTAAATAAGGCGATTTGTCTAAACAACTAGAGTAACAATTGGAGGGTTTACAAGTTGAATTTCAATTATTTGAAAATAGTCTTATCATTTGTTGTTGTATTGGGTATATGGACATTACCGACATTTGATAAGAGTATATCCGCAAGTGCACCGCATGTTGTGATTGATCCAGGTCATGGTGGAAAAGATCCTGGTGCCATTGGTTTCTTATATGGAAAAACATATGAAGAAGCAGATTTAAATATGCAAATTTCCAATAAAATATATAGTTACCTCACGTCATATGGCGTGAAGGTAACTATGACAAGAACGAATGACCGGTATCTTTCACTTGAAGAAAGAGCAAATTTTGCAAATGGTTTAAATGCAGACGTATTTTTAAGCGTGCATCATGACGCAAATAGTAGTAAAAGTGCAAATGGTATTAGTACACATTATAGTACATATCGACCTAACCTCAATATGGGTGGGGATGCTTATGTAAAGAATGTGTCTACAGGAAGAACGTATCCGTATGTGAAAGAAACAAGAAATCCTAGTATGTTCTGGTATAGAGCTTCGAATGGTTCCACATACTCGATTAGTATGAATAATGCAATCGCATACGATGATAAAACACCATTACCTGTAGCAAAAAAAAGTAAAGAACTTTCATTGAAAATTGCTAATAGTCTTGCAAGTTTAGGTTATAACAGAATGTATACTTCTACTGGAAGTAAAGATCATAATTTATATGTTACTAGACATACGAATATGACTTCAGTGCTAATGGAGAATGGTTTTGTATCCAACCCAACCGAATTAGCAAAAATATCGAATCCAACTATACAAAATAAAACTGCGAAGTTAGTAGCTGAAGATATACTTAGTTCTCTTAGTATTGCTAGCAGCGCGGAGATGACTAGTGTAAGTACAGATAAATCTAGCCCACAACAAGAGAATGATTCAATTAAAATAACAGCTTCTTCAAAAGGAAGTAGTAATCCTCAGTACAAGTTCAATATTTATGACGGAAAGAACTGGATTGTGGCGCAAGGTTATTCGTCTAAAAGTAGCTTTTCTTGGAGACCAACAAAAGCTGGTAAGTATAAGATAAGTGTACATGTTAAAGATGCAGGATCTAATAAAAATTATGATTCTTACAAAGCATTTGAATATGAAATTGTGGAAGAAGTTCATATGACATCAGTTGGAATGGATAAACAAAGTCCACAAATTCAAAATAAAACAATTCAATTTAATGCTAGTGCAACAGGTGGAAAAACATTAATGTACAAATATAATGTATATGACGGTAAAGAATGGAAAGTGGTTAGAGATTACTCTACTAATTCGCAGTTTAATTGGAGTCCGCCAAAAGAAGGAAATTACAAAATAAGTGTACATGTAAAAGACAGTAATTCTACAAATAGTTATGATTCGTATAAAGCTTTTTATTATAAGGTGTTAAGTCCAATTAAGATTAATAGTTTAGATTTTAGTAAATCTACACCTCAATTAATTAATACGGACATTAAATTAACAGTTAATGCAACAGGAGGAAGTGAAAAACAATACAAATTCTGGGTTTATGATGGAAAAGAGTGGATAAGTATCACTGAATATCAATCAGATAACTCAACAGTATGGAAACCTTCTAAGCCAGGGAATTATAAAATAAGTGTTCATGTGAAGGATAATACTTCTAATGATGAGTATGATGAACATATATGGAGTTATTTTGAAATCAAAACTCGTATAGATTTAACAGCAAGTAAAGTTTCTCCTCAAGATGTCTATTCAACTGTCAGATTAACAGGAGTAAATGTTGAAAATGCTGAGTACAAATTTTCTTATATTTTAAATGGCAATGAGAAAGTCATTAGAGATTATAGCAAAGTGAATTATGTTGATTGGATTCCGATTTTATCTGGCAACTATAAATTAAAGCTTTATAAAAAAATTGGGGGAACAATAGTAACGGATGAGATTAATTATACAATTAATCCTGTGCCTTTAAAAATCAATAATATTATTGTAAGCCACACAAGTCCACAATATATAAATGAGACGATTACATTAAATGTAAATGCGAATGGTGGGGAGAATCGTCAATTTAAATTTAGCGTTTATGACGGCGAAAAATGGACAGTCCTAAAAGATTATGGTAAAGAAGAAGTACTTACTTGGACACCAACTAAACCAGGATATTATAAATTCAGTATTCATGGAAAAAATGAGAACTCCAATCGAGCATATGATACTTACAGTATAATGTATTATAGAGTATTAACTAAACCAGTCGTTGCTACTAATTTAAGCACGGATCATCAAAGTCCTCAACTTGAAGGTCAAACGATAAAATTAACAGCTAACGCCACAGGTGGATATGAAAAACTTTATAAATTCCATGTATTTGATGGTAAGGAATGGAAGGTACTAAGAGATTACAGTACGTCCAATGAATTAAACTGGAAACCTAAGGATGGTAACTATAAACTTGTAGTTCATGTGAAAGATCGTTTATCATCTAATGAATATGATAGTTATAAGGCGATATACTATAATATCAAAGATAATCCGGTTGTATTTAATAGAGTAGAACTAAATCATACTAGTCCACAAGCTGCTAATACTACAGTAAATTTAAAAGCAGTTGCAACAGGTGGTTCATCCAAGTTATATAAATTCCACATTTTTGATGGAGAAAACTGGAAGGTATTAAAGGATTATTCTACATCTAATGAATATAATTGGATACCTAAAACAGTTGGCGAATATAAAATAAGTGTGCATGTTAAGGATAGCCAATCTAAAAAAGCATATGATGATTACGAAGCTTTCTTCTACGAGATAGTAGATGGAGTATCAATGACACAAGTAACCCATAATTACGATAAAACAACTGGGGAAATCACAATTAAGGCAGATGCGACGGGTGGAACAGAACGTCAATATAAGTATTGGGTACTTCCTCCTAATGAAACGGAATGGGTTGTACTAAATGATTATTCCACTAATGATACATTTAAATGGCTTCCAACAGAAGTGGGAGAATATAAATTTAGTATTCATGTAAAAGATCGTCACTCATCGAAAGATTATGATGATTTTGAAGCTTTCTATTTCCGTACTGAATAAGCAAAATTTCAAATGAAATATAAAGTTTTTAACTGTTGAACAATCCGAACTATTAATTTAGTTCGGATTGTTTGTTTGAGAATAATTATTACTGTGAATTCTGCGTTATAAAATCACCCTATACGCTTCTAAACATTTACAAGTCTAATGTACAATTTAAATTAATTATTTACTGCTAATGTTATGTTTATACCATTATAAGGATTGAACAACAATTTTATTGGTTAAACCCTTCTAAATATGAAAAAACACACTTTATAGTATAACGACTACTAATAAGTGTGCTTTTTTTTCATATAAATCTATTATTGAACTTCAGTTGTATTTTCTAAATTATCTGATGTACCTTCAAGTTCTAAATGATTCTTAAGTATAGCTTTTGCATTAAGCAAATCTTCTTCATTAAGTTGTAAGTAATAACGGTTAGTCCATAAATCCGTACCTGATAAGTTGAGAGTCTCTATATCTAGTTCGCTAGATAATCCATATTTCACTAAGCTTTGCATTTCAGAAAATGTTAAATTAGTAGACATGTTCTTACCTACTGCTTCCATGCTCTCATCTAATTTTAATAATGAGTCTACACTAGCAACTTTTTTCGCGATTGCTTTCATAATCTCTTGTTGTCTTTTTCCACGTTCAATATCGTTGTCCAATTTTCTTGTTCTAGCTAATGCTAAAGCTTCTTCTCCATTTAATTCTTGAATCCCTGCTTCCAAATGAATTGCGTTCTTCGAATCATTAGAATCTTGCTCACTAAATTCATAAGGGACATCTACTGTAATTCCTCCTAATGAGTCAACAACATCAACAAATGCATTGAAATTTAGCCTCACATAATAATCAACAGGAACCTCTAGTAAATTCTCTACTGTTTCTATAGTTGCTTTTATACCTCTTCCATGTGCATGTGTAATTTTGTCGTATTCATCTGTATCAGGCATATACACATAAGAATCTCTTGGTATGCTCAACATTTTTACACTCTTATCATCAATATTTAATGTAGCTAGGATAAGAGCATCAGATAATGCATGAGTGCCATTGTTTCTCTTTTCGCTAGAGTCAATACCAACGAATAAAATAGACACATGATCTTTTGCTGGATCTACAATAGTGTCTCTGTAGTCTGATTTTTCTCTACCATCCGATTCATAGGATTCGTTTGCAACGTCTTCCGCTTTATTCCATAATGACACGACATATGCTGTAATTCCACCAATGACTAATAACAAAAATATTAGGATATATATAAATATTCTTTTCTTTTTACTTTTCTTTTTTTTCTTAACAATAATTCTTGATTTTGATTCCTTATTGATTTGATTCAATGTACCTTCCCCCATTATGATTACAAACTAATTTACATTTTACTACAATATATGACTAACGTAAATTAAATTTTAAATTTATAATTGTATTGTAATATAACTATAATAAGTGTGGAATATGTGTGGGATTATTTGTGTTCATTATTTGTACAAATATATGCTATACTAAAAAAGTATTGTTTGAAATCAAATATTCCATATAGAAAGAAAGGAAAGTAATATTTTATGAAAATCGCTGTTGCAGGTACAGGCTATGTTGGCTTGTCAAATGCTATCTTATTAGCTCAAAATAATGAAGTAATCGCACTAGATATAATGGAAGACAAAGTAAATATGATAAATGAAAGAAAATCACCAATTGTTGATAAAGAGATTGAACATTTTTTTGCTACAAAAGAGTTAAATCTACATGCTACAACAAACCCAGAAGTTGCTTATAAGGATGCAACATATGTGATTATATCAACACCAACCAATTATGATCCAGATAAGAATTACTTTGATACATCAAGTGTAGAAAATGTAGTAGATACAGTACTTTCTATTAATCCCAATGCGGTAATGGTAATTAAATCAACTATACCAGTAGGATATACATTGGAATTAAGAGAGAAATTCAATACAGAAAATATTATCTTCTCTCCTGAATTTTTACGTGAAGGTCAAGCATTGTACGATAATCTTTATCCATCACGTATTATTGTAGGTGAACAATCAGAACGTGCAAAAGTATTTGCAAACTTACTGGCAGAAGGTGCAATAAAAGAAGATATCGAAATTTTATTTACGAACTCCACAGAAGCAGAAGCAATTAAATTATTTGCGAATACCTACTTAGCAATGCGTGTAGCATTCTTCAATGAATTAGATACGTATGCTGAAGTGCGTGGATTAGATACAAAGCAAATTATTGAAGGAGTTAGTCTGGATCCACGAATTGGGAACCACTATAATAATCCTTCTTTTGGTTATGGTGGCTATTGCTTGCCGAAAGATACAAAACAATTATTGGCAAATTATAAAGATGTTCCAAATAATATAATGGGCGCAATTGTAGATGCTAATAGAACGAGAAAAGATCATATTGCGGATAGTATTTTATCTCGTCAACCATCGATTGTTGGAATTTACCGATTAACGATGAAAACTGATTCCGACAATTTCAGACAATCAGCTATCCAAGGTATCATGAAACGACTTAAAGCAAAAGGAACTGAAGTTGTTGTATATGAACCAGTTATGAAAGAAGATTCATTCTATAATTCACGAGTAATCAAAGACTTTGATGAATTCAAACAGATATCAGATGTGATTGTTGCTAATCGTTTAACAGATGAACTACGTGATGTACAAGAAAAAGTATATACACGTGATTTATTTACAAGAGATTAATTATTTTTATAACCTCCATAAATTACTCTGTGAGTAACGAATAATATGACGTAAAATTAAGAAACTAACCTAAGTAGGTGTCAATATGTACAGTATACTTGAGCTAGTACTCGCGTTTATTATAGCTGGAGTTGTGTCACTTGGAACAACTCCACTTTACCGAAGATTAGCTTTTAAAATTAATGCAATAGATCAACCAGATGAAAGAAAAAAACATGAAGGTACAAAAGCGTATTTAGGTGGATTAGCAATCATTACAGGTGTAATTGCAGGATTGCTCTATTTGCAACCAAGTCATCCACACATGACAGCAATTTTGATTGGTGGGGCAATCATCATTGTCACAGGCTTATTAGATGACCTCCTCACATTAAAGCCATATCAAAAACTAATTGGTCAAATTGCTTCTGCAGCTATAGTGATGTGGTCTGGATTGTTAATCAATGCGATTACAATTCCATTTGTCGGAACAGTTCAATTAGAGGGATTTGCGTATGTAATTACTTTCTTCTGGATTATAGGTGTTACAAACGCCATAAATCTTATTGATGGCCTAGATGGATTAGCGGCAGGTGTATCATCAATTGGATTAACAAGTATTTTAATTATGGCAGTAATGGATGCACAATGGGTAGTCGTGTATTTAGCTACAATTCTTGTGGCAAGTTGCTTAGGGTTTTTATACCATAACTTTTATCCGGCAAAAATCTTTATGGGAGATACGGGTGCGTTATTTTTAGGATATAGTATTGCTATTATTTCTATGTTAGGTTTATTTAAAAATGTTGCTTTATTTAGTTTTATTATCCCAATTATTGTGATTGCTGTACCTATATTAGATACTGTATTTGCAATTATAAGAAGGGTTATTAACAAACAAAGTATCGGTACGCCTGACAGAAAACACATCCATTATCAACTCATTGATTTAGGATTTAGCCATCGAAGTGCTGTATTAATTATTTACCTATTCAGTGCATTTTTCGGTATTATGGCAATTCTCTTCAGTAGTGCGACAATGCTAGCCTCATTAATCGTATTTGTAGCAGTTTTAATTGCAATCCAAATTATTGCAGAATTAACTGGTGTCGTCTTAAAAGGAAGAAGGCCACTTATTAATCGATTACAAAGGCTTATCGACAAAAAACAAAATTTATAAAGAAACAGGAATTAGTATATGCCAAATAGCAGGTATTATACGGGTTCCTGTTTTTTTATGCTTTTATCAAATTAAAACCCAACCTTTCACTCCTAACTTTGGATAATAGTAGTGAAAGGAGGTGATACACATGGCACAAGCATTACGAACTGATTCACGTATGCAGTTAGTGTTCGACAATGGTGTAGATCCAATCAGTGGAAAACAAGTCTTCAAGACAAAGTCATTCAACAATGTAAAAACAAATGCAACTCCTGATCAGATTCTATTGATCGCACAAGCGTTAGCACCACTTCAACAATTACCATTATTTGAAGTGAAACGTAACGACACGGAAGTAATTACAGCAGACTAATGATGCTGTAAAAATTCTAGCAGACAGGAGGTGAATTTCATGAAGGTACTTGAGCTTAAATTCGAAAATGAAGAAGGTAAAGTGGTAACAGTGTCCCTTGATAGCCCAGTGGAACCTGTTGATGTTGTAGCAATTAATGCTGCAATGGATACCATCATCGCGCAAAATGCGTTCTTCTCAAGCGGTGGGGATTTAGTTGCAATCAAGAGTGCACGTCTTGTAGAGCGTAATGTAGAGGATATCGAATTGTAAGAAAAAAAGGAAGGGAGTTGCTATCACAGCGACTCCCTTCCAAACTATACACTTTTAAATAGAGAGGAGCTAGCGTTATGGAACAAACTTGGATCGCACTCATCACGGATGTCGGGTTTCCTGTTGCTGTAACTTTTTATTTGTTACATCGTGTGGAGACAAAACTCGACACATTGATAGAGTCCATACTCGAGTTACCAGAGAAAATGCAAGCAAATTAGTAACGTTAGGGTTATCCTGTTTCGGAGGGATAACCCTAACTGTTTTTGGAAGAAGGTCAGAGCGATGGCGTCTGCATAGAGCACAATGAACCTATGCATGGATTAACACATAATAGGGAGAATTGGGTCACTTACCTTAAACATTCGCTTCAAATGTTTGACAGTCTGTTTCCTTTTCATTAGCAGCGCTTTTTCCAGTATGACTCACAACGTAAATAATATCTGCTTGACATCTGTTTCCAGACATCCAGTACTTACAGTTGTTTACTTCACACTTTACATCCTTTGCCATCATCTACACCTCCTACACAAATTAGTATAGCCACTATATCCGATAATATAATTAGAAATTTATTCCTTTTTAAAAATGAGTTCGACAATAAATCCAATAATCAATATTCCAACAACGACGAAGAATGTCTTCAACCCGACCATTGGAATCACAATTAACAAGATTGGAATAAATAGAAGAAAGCCAATTATAAAAATAAATACAAAGGAAAAAGTAGTGCGCAAAGTGACATTCCTCCTTTTTACATTCAATATATGACAATCGCCCAGTTTGGTGTATTTGAATAGATGTACATAATCTTCTATAATTAAAGAGATAATAAAAGGGAGGCACAATGATGAGCACAAGAAAAGCAGATTATCCAATTGACGAAATATTTCTAAATAGATGGTCACCACGAGCATTTAAAAAAGAAGTAGTCAAAGAAGAACTATTAATGAGTATATTAGAAGCAGCTCGTTGGGCACCATCTGGCAGCAACAAACAACCATGGCGCTTCATCCTAGCAACAACAGAAGAAGACAAAGCAACATTCGATCAATTCATCATGGATGGCAACCTCACGTGGTGTCGCAATGCACCAGTATATGCACTACTCATATCAGATACAGAAGCAAGTCCATCACATAAATTCGATGCAGGAGCAGCATGGGGTTACCTAGCACTTCAAGCGCACAAAAATGGTCTAGCAACACATGCAATGGGCGGTATCTATAAAGATAAAGCAAAAGAAATCCTACATATCCCAGACCAATATGAAGTTCAAATCTGTATTGCAATTGGTTATCAAGATGATAAAAATACATTAGATGAAACACTAAGAGAACGCGAAACACCATCTGGGCGTAATAGCTTGGATAGTATGGTGATGTATGGGAAGTTTGAGTGAGATTTTGGTGAGTTAGAGGTTTTTGGTGGGACGCAGGGAATCTTGGAGCGACGCAGGGATAAAGTGTGAGACGCCGGGAAACATGGAGCGACGCAGGGATAAAATGCGAGACGCAGGAATCCTGGAGCGACGCAGGAATAAAGTGCGAGACGCCGGGAAACTTGGAGCGACGCAGGAATAAAATGCGAGACACAGGAATTCCATGAGTGACGCACGAATCCTATGTGATCTACTATTGAATAAACCAACTCAACATTGAATAAGTTCCACCAACAAAAGAATATATTAAAAAAATGCTTGGTTTTCATTAAATTCCAAGCATTTTTTAATTTGAATTTTATTAAATTGATTTATTGTGTGTTGGCTGGATGTTGATTAATGTGCTGTGTTGGTGGAATTCCAGCGTGGCACAGAGAATCCCTGCGTCGCTCAAATTCCCACCCATCCAACCGTCCATTCATTTCTTCAACACATAATATCTTCCTTTTGATGTTCCTCTTGGTTCTAGAAAGGGTGCTTGTCTTAATAGGTTATACGCGGTGTGGGAACTGTCTAATCCTAAGAAATGTTTGCATTCTCTGTTTGTGATGCGATTGTGAACAAAGCAGAAATAATCGAGCAGGTCTTCAAGATGGGCATCGCGCGAGACGTGCTTACATCTGAGGCAACACCATGTATAGCGGGTGCGCTTCATGCCAAGTGTATAGCATTTTGGACAAAGAACACCTTGTGCATATGGGGTGAAAAAAGTATTAAATGTGTAATGTCTTTCTGTATGGTGGGTTAATAAGTACTTCTTTAATCTTAGTAGTTGATCGCGTTTTAGGATTTCTTGTTGGTGTTTATTAGCTAGATGGGGGATGGCGCTTTTCAGATGGCCGAAATGCATTACACGTTCGTGGATCCATTTGCTTGTTTGATCTGTAATAATTTTTGCGTGTGAATTGCTTAAACCAACAATTGTTTCAATAGGGTAGTCGGCTCTATTCAGCCATTGTTGGAGTTGGTCGCGTTGTTCTTCAGATTGGATGATGGGATCTAGCATGTCGAATTTATCATGGATAAAGTTCTTCCCGTATTCGGAATAATTGAATTGACCAGAGCTGCTTTTGGATTCAATGATTAATGCGAATGAAGTTGTGAGCAAAAGGGAGTCTATTTGGAAGTATGTGTTACCTATTTTTGTTGGTAGGCGGATACCGGGGATGTAGATGGCCTTTTTGGAATGTAGAAATCCCAATCGTTCCATATGAAAGTCTGAATCACATTCAGCTTCATGGCCTTTCCTTTCGCGTTGATACTGTCGTTCCAATTCATTGCGGATGGGTGACTCTGCATAACGGACGGAGCCACGCCGTAATCGAATCAGTGAATCTGATGGTTTACGTTTGTTCAAATTAGTAGCCTCCTTTCTATAAGTTAATATTCGACATAACTGGTCAAAATCCTTTTTTGAATATAAAAAAAGTGACTGTAACTAAAACAGTCAAATTATTTCCTTACCTGTTGGTCCTCCGAAGTTATACACTAAATGTGGGTTTGTTTTTCCTTTTGTTTGAGATAACAAAATTTCTAATGTTAGTTTCATTATCAAATTCCCTTCACATACTCGAAGTTCGACTTCAGATCCATGCACAATTCCTAGCTCTTTTGCAATGCATGTCGGTATTCGTAAAGCTAAACCATTTCCCACTTTTTGAACTTTTGTCAACAAACTTCACCCTTTGCAAACTAGTATTATCTACACTTCAATTAGTATATTAAAATCCCTTTAAAAAATATTTGAAATACTCAAAAAAATTGTATCTATTCTGTTACATAAGAACTATAATAAAGAGTGCAAAAAGTTACTTTAATCACAACTATCCAAGACTTTCGATACAAAATTCCCAGTAATATAACAAAAACTGAAAAGGAGGATAAAAATTATTCTATTTGTTACAACATTAAAAAAAGAGAGGTGAAACAAAATGAAAAAATTTTTTTCGTTATTATTAATTTTTATTTTATTGTCTGTCAATATTACTCCATTGCAAGGAATACCATTAATGGTGACTGATATAAATTTAGTACCATCAAATGCGAAATGGGCTGTTACTGTTTATGGAACTGAGTTTTTTTATGGCGTGGAAAATAATGAGGAGATTAAAAGTGTTCCTGATCCTTTGATGCTTCCTGCTAATGCTAATTGGGTTGTTTCTATTAATCAGAATAATAATCAATATTATTATTCTGATGGAATATCTATTTACAAAACTGAAGGAGCAGCTACAATACCCAATAATGCAGTCTGGGCTGTAGAGAACTTTCCAGATAATTATGGTCTACAGTTTTGTTATCCAGCATCTAATAGTACGAATTGTGTAAGTGATATATACAGTATCCCTGTTGGAGCGAGTTGGGTGACGGTTAATGATAGCAATAGTATTCTTGAATTCTTTCATGGGCAAATCAATACGCCTCCAAGCGCAAATTATGGAAATATAACTTTAGATGGCAATATGTATACTTTTTCTATATCAGACTTTCAATATTATGACGCAGATGGAGATAAATTGCATCATATTCGAATTAAAGGGCAGACAAATGGTGCATTAATTCATGATAAAAATAACAACAATTATATAGATCCAGGAGAGTATATCTCCACAGAAAGAAATATTTCTAGACAAAGTATCGAACAGGGTGAATTAAAATATCTAGAAAATACATCTCGATACGGATCTTTCCGTTTTGATGTCCATGATGGTACAAGTTATAGTAATGAAACATATACAATGCTAATTGATCATAAACCAACTGTAATATTCTATACTTATGAGATAAGCCCGACAAATACAAATCCTATACCAATAACCATTGTTTTTAGTGAAACTGTAACTGGCCTAGATGTAAATGATTTTACTGTATCAAATGGCGAAGTGACAAGTGTTTCTGGCTATTATGAAACCCACAATATTGAAATTACACCAAATAACGATGGAGAAGTTACATTAACACTTAATGAGAATGCGGTTATAGATAATATGGGTAATGGTAATAAGGCGAGTTATAATTTTACAGTAGTATATGACAGCACACCACCAGCCAATCCGACTATTCAAATTAATAATGGTGCTGCTGTAACAAACAGCACTAGTGTTGTACTTCATGTATCGCATGAAGAGGAAAACTCACAAAACGAGATGCAATTCTCAACAAATGGAGGAACATGGTCACAATGGTCACAATGGGAGCCCTTTTCATCTATAAAAAATTTCATACTTCAAGATGTGGACGGAGAACAGACCATATCTATGAGACTACGAGACAAAGCTGGGAATCAATCTGAAATTGCCTTTGATTCTATTCAATTAGATAGAATTGCCCCTGTAGTAGAAGGTGTAACAAATAATTCTATTTATTCAACAGAACGTACGGTTATTTTCACAGAAGGAGTAGCTACATTAAATGGTATAGAAATTCCGTCTAATACTGTTATTTCACAGGAAGGTTCGTATACATTAATTGTCAAAGATGATGCTGGGAATAGTACAACAGTTCGTTTTACAATTGATCGAACTGCACCTACTATTTCTTATACTAAAAATCCTTCCACATGGACAAACGGAAATGTGATAGTTAGTGTATATATGAATGAATATGGCGAACTCAAATGGGCAAAAGGAAGTCATGACGAATCCTATATGAATACTCATGGCGAGCAGATTACAAATGGAGCTTTTGTAGCAACGGAAAATGGCACATATACAATTCTAGCAAAAGATATTGCTGGTAATACAACAGTTACAGAAATAGAAGTTTCCAATATCGATAGAGATCAGCCTGTTATCACATTGAACGGTGATCAAACCATTCAGATTAAAAAGGGACAAGCATATACAGAATTAGGATATGCGGTTATAGATGAAACAGAAGGTGATCTTACTGATTCAGTTACTGTAAATGACAATGTGGATACATCTACCATTGGCACATATACAGTTACCTATTCTGTAAAGGATACGGCAGGGAATGATGCAGAAGTTAGTAGAAAAGTGGAAGTAATACCTACTAAAGTCACACTTACTGGCATATCTGCACAATTACCAAGTATAGATGTGAAGAATGCAGAACCGAACGCGACATTATACCTAATGAATGAAGCAAATGAACAAGTCGCAATAGGAACTGCAAATGAAAATGGGACATATACGTTTGATGCGATTGACTTTGAAACAAATTATTATGTGGTACAAGAGGTAAATCAACTTCAAAGCGTACCATCAAATGTGACAGTCATTCATGCTTCAAGTAATAATAGTCTAACGAACTTAGAATCTAGTGATGGGTCATTGTCACCGAATTTCGATAGTGATGTATTAGATTATGAATTAGTAGTAGATAACGCGATCACAACAATATCACTTGTCCCAACTACTGCAAATGAGCAAGCATCAGTAAAAATAAATGGTAAGACAGTTGCTTCTGGAGATACTTCGGAAAATATACCACTAAATGTTGGGGATAATGTTCTCACAATTGAAGTAACAGCAGGGGACCAATCAATAAAGACATACACTGTACATGTCAAACGATTAAGCAATAATGCAGATTTGTCGAATATCGAGCTTAGTGTTGGTGCACTTAATGAAACGTTCGCAAGTGATGCAACCAATTATACTGCGATACTAGCGGACGAAGCAAATCAAGTTACAATCACTGCAACAAAATCAGATGCATTAGCTGATGTAAAAATTCAATCAGAAAGCACCAATTCTACTACAATTGATTTAGTAGAAGGGGATAATTTAGTCGAGATTGAAGTGATGGCAGAAGATGGCACGACGAAAATGTATACAGTAAACATTCAATATGTGAAAAACATCTATTCAATTCATTTTGAAACAAATGGTGGCATTTCAATGAATGCAATGCCTGTAAAATTTGACGCGCCACTGAACCTATTGCCAATACCGATAAAAGTAGGATACACATTTGATGCGTGGTATACGGATGAAGCACTAACAGAACCACTTTCATTACAAAGTGCGACAATGCCAGCGGAAGATGTAACATTATATGCAAAATGGAAAATTAACGAATATAAAGTAATTTTCCAAGATGCACTCGGTATGGAGATGGATTCGCAGTTTGTGCAACATGGAGATGCAGCAATTGCTCCACAACCACCAATTCGAATTGGGTATACATTCACTGGATGGGACAGAGACTTCTCTAATGTAACAGGAGACTTAATCATTAGTCCAATTTACGAAATCAATCAATATACCGTCATTTTCCAAGACTATGATGGTACAGAATTGGCGAGGGAAGTCGTATATTTCGGCCATGAAGCATCAGAGCCAATCCACCCAACACGCATTGGATATACATTTATTGATTGGGATAAGACTTTCGAGTTTGTAGCGGAAAATTTACAAATTACAGCTCAGTATGCAATTAATCAATATGAGATTACATTTGATTCTGAAGGTGGAAGTAATGTCGAACCAATTGCAGCAGATTATAATGCACTATTAGAAGCACCAACACCACCAACTAAAGAAGGCTACACGTTCAAAGGTTGGTACACAGATGAAGCATTAATAGAGGCCTTCAACTGGGAAAATGCGACAATGTCAGCAGAAAACCTAACGTTGCATGCAAAATGGCAGATTAACGAATATGAAGTAACATTCTTAGACGGAGACGGACAAGTATGGCATACAACAAATGTGAAGCATGGAAGTAAAGCAACAGTACCAGCCAATCCAACAAAAGACGGTTATCTATTTACAGGTTGGGATGTTGATTTCACATCAATCATAAGTCCTTTAACTGTCACAGCACAATTTATAAAGAAAATCGATGCAATTAAACCATTAGTCCAAGTGAAAACTACAAGCAATGAAGCATTTCAAGGTGATGCATCTCCAATAGTATCTGTAGAAGCGACGATTGAGGATAGCGGCAAGTTAAGTTACGAGTGGTACAAGTCCACTTCATCAACTGAAGCAGGACAGAAGGTAGCAGGTGCTACTTCTAGTGAGTACGCAGTGCCAACAAATAATGTCGGAACTTTTTATTACTATGTGACTGTAACGAACACGAATGAACAGGCAACAGGTGAACAGAAAGCAGTGACTACTAGTGAGAGAATAAAGGTAGATATTAAGAAAAAGTCGAATAATGCGCTATTAAGTAATCTAACTATAGGTGAAAATCTTGAACTTTCACCTGTATTTGAGCAAAATCAGTATGAATACAAAATGTTCATCAGTCCATCTGTGACAACTATTCCATTTACACCAACGAAGATGAATAAGTATGCAAAAGTTGAAGTTAATGGTCAATTGGTTGAATCGGGTAAACAAACGAAAGTAGATGCAGAATCGATCATCATTACGGTAACAGCACAAGATTCTACTAAACAACAATACACAATCAATCTAGTTAATTTAGTAAAAGAAAAAGTTGCAGATGTCATCGTAAAGGATAAAAGTGTTGAGGTGAACACAGAGGATATTGAGGTATTAGATCAAAATGGTGTGCTTGTTACAAATTTGACGGACAAGAGTGAGAATGTATCGTTAAAAGAAGAACAATTAGAGCAACTGCGAAGAAAACATGCCATTATTCAAAGTAAAAAGAAGGATGCGGCACTATCTATTCCAGCGAGTAACTTCAAAGATGAAGGACCTCTTCATATTTTGATGACTCTTTTCGAAGACCCACAACAGCAACAAGTGGAAAAAGCAAAAGAACGAGCAGTTGGATCTATTTACAAATTTATGATTAAGCAAGGGGACAAAGTAATATCTACTTTTGAAGATCCAATCGAGATTACATTCCCAATTGATACAACTGTGGAAAATCCAGAAGAATTACCAGAAGAATTAAAAGTATATTATTTCAATGAAGAAACAAAGAAATGGGAATTAATTGGTGGAGAATTAATCGGTCGAAGCATTGTAGCAAGAACAAATCACTTCAGTGTATTTGGAGTCTTCCATCCAGATGATATTCTAGTATTAAATGGAGAACAACAGGTTGAAGAAGAACAACCAACAGAAGAAGTGAAAGACCCAGAAGAAGAACCGAAGCAACCAGTAGAAGAACCAATTAATGAACAACCAACTAAAGAACCAAATGAACAAGAAGAAACACCAGTTAAACAAGAAGAACCAACAAAACAACAAGAATTACCAAATACAGCAACAAACATGTACAACTGGATTCTAATAGGTATTCTCTTATTACTAGCAGGCATCACTATTAGAATAAGCAAACAACCAAATAATTAATAGAATGAAAAGAGGAAGGACGCACCTTCCTCTTTTTGCTATCTCCACGCAGGGAAAATTCGCACGACGCAGGGAATCCCCGATCCACGCAGGAATAATCCGAGCCAAGCAGGAATAAGAATAATCCAAGCGACGCAGGGAATTCCAAAGCCACGCAATGAAAATCCCATGACACAACGATTCCACCATCTACACAAACATCCTAGGAGCCACTCCCCACCCAAATAATCAAAAAAATAAATATATTGTAAAATCTAACAAATTAACAGTATAGAAAAAAATCTATTTATGTTATAATTTCTTTTATGGTATGATGGAGAAGTGTGTGTGTGCTATCATCCAAACTATCTTCACGGGGGTTAAAATAAGTCATGGAAGAAACAATATCATTGAAAGAAATATTCGCCGTACTGAAAAAACGTCTAGGATTAATCATCGCTATCACTGTGGTAGCAGCAGGTATCAGTGCAATTATTAGTTTTTTTGTTATTACACCAACGTATCAGTCTAATGCGCAATTTATTGTTAACCAAGATACAAATGCAGAATCAAGCACAGTAGACATTAATCAAATACGTTCCAATGTTGAAATTATTAATACGTATAATCAAATAATCGTAAGTAGAAGAATACTAGATCAAGTGGTAGAAGAATTAGATCTTCCATATTCATCTGGCACATTAGCAAGTCAAGTTGCTGTAAGTAGCCAACAGAATTCGCAAGTCGTGAATCTAACAGTGACAAATGAAGACCCGTATTTAGCAGCAGATATTGCAAATAAAACAATCGAAGTGTTCCAAGAAGAAGTACCAGTACTCTTAAATGTCAATAATGTCAGCGTATTAGCAGAAGCAGTAACAGGTGCGAATCCATCACCAGTAAATCCAAAGCCAATGCTGAATATTGCGATTGCTATTGTTGTAGGACTAATGGCAGGTGTAGGACTTGCATTCTTACTAGAGTACTTAGATAATACAATTAAGACAGAACAAGATATTGAAGATAAATTAGGTCTGCCTATTTTAGGTGTTGTGGCACATGTGACGGATGAGGAAATGTCACGTGCACACATATCTAGAGCGCAGGTGAGTAATGTAAAGCGGGAAAGGGGTAATATCAATGGTGCGAAGAAAAAAACAGTCTAACTTGAACTCGAACATGAGGCACTTAGTTACAAAAATTAACCCACGATCCCCTGTAACAGAACAATACAAGACGATTCGTACAAATATTCAATTTGCAACAGTAGACGGTGAAGTTCGCTCGATGCTTGTGACGTCATCAGGTCCGGCAGAAGGAAAGTCTACAGTAACAGCAAATTTAGCAGTAGTATTTGCCCAACAAGGGAAAAAGGTATTACTAATTGATGCTGATATGCGTAAACCAACATTACACTATACATTCCGTATTCCCAATCAACAAGGATTAAGTAGCGTACTTGTAGGTGGGGCGTCAGTTGAAGAAGCGGTTGTGGAAAGTGATGAAGCAAATTTGGACTTGATGCCATGTGGACCAATACCACCGAATCCTTCTGAACTATTAGGATCTCAATCTATGAAACGTCTACTAGAACACTTGAACGGTATCTATGATTTAGTGATTTTTGATACACCGCCAGTATTAGCGGTAACAGATGCGCAAATCTTAGGTAACATCTGTGATGGTGTTGTAATGGTTGTACGTAGTAAGAGAACAGAGTATGAAACGGCACAAAAAGCAAAAGAATTATTAGAAGTAGGACAAGCTAAGCTATTAGGTGTTGTTCTAAATGATAAAGTATTTAAAAAAGGTTCGAACTATTATTATTACTATGGTACAAATTAATCAGAAGCTATCATTCTATCGCTAGGGTGATAGCTTCTTTGTTTAGAAATATTCTGCTGCAGCTATAAATATAATTAGAATTACCCACAAAAAATAATTAATATTTACTAATATCCTATTTTCAAACTATTATGAATGTGTTATTCTTTATATAGAACGATATATTCTTTGTGAGGGGATGTTTGGGTTGGTATATTTCCATTTGGATTTATTAGAAAAAGTAGATAGTGACGTTCTTAATAAAGTTACAATTAACGATTTGTTAAATAATATAACGAACGAGAATCGGAAAGATGTATATGTTGTTCAAAGGCATATGCCATTAATGGATGAATGGAATAAAGAAAAAGTATTGCGAATCAATAATTTATTGACAGAGCGTCTATCTAATAAGTGGAATGTCGTTCCTGCGCATGTAGTGACTATCTATGATCATTTATTGGAACATATAATGGAAGAGAAGATACTGACATTCAGCGTGAATGACTATGTACTGATTGAATTACCAAAAGGGCACATACATGGTTATACTGCAAAAACAATATACGAACTTCAGATGAAAGGCTATCAACCCATATTAGTGTATCCGGAACAAAATAAGATTATCCAAAATGATTCAAGTATTATCTACCAGATGGTGAAAAAAGGTCTCGTTGTTCTTATTAACGGACAATCCATTCTTGGTAAAGGCGGAAAGAAAGCGCAACAACTTGCGAAACAAATGATTGAACATAATTTGGCGCACCTTGTTAACATAGACACTACCTTGATAATGGAAGAAGAGAAAGTGTGGAGTAAGATAAGAAAAGATTTTGGAGATGAAGTAGAACGTTTCTTCCTAGAGAATTCCTCCTGTATCGAAACAGGATATCCCATAATCATGAACGAACCATCACGTATTAAGAAAAAAAGTTTCTTTTCGTTTATGTGATAATAGCATTAAAATTATGAACTATCACTAATTTACTAGTGATAGTTTTGCTATTTTTCGCTAATTTTAATCATATCTAATTATTTTTTTACAAAAAACTGACAAGAATTTGCCATCACCTGTTTTCATTTGTTCTTAATACTGATATAATCATTTTGTGAATAATAGAAAGCTAGTAAAGGTGCTGAACATTTATGATAGATATTCATTGTCACATCTTACCAGGTGTGGATGATGGAGCAAAACATGTAGCCCAAAGTATTGAGATGGCACGAGATGCAGTATCTAAAGGGATTACTACAATTATTGCTACACCTCATCACAGAAATGGCAGTTACGATAATTACAAAATTGATATAATAGAAGCAGTGAAAGAATTAAATACTGTCATCCAAGAAGAAGATATTCCTCTCATCCTATTACCAGGACAAGAAACACGAATAAATGGAGATATAATCACAGACTTAGAGAATGGACACCTACTTCCACTTAATGAAACAAGTGGGTATTTATTCGTGGAACTACCTTCAAGTCATGTTCCGCGTTATACAAAACAAATTCTATTCGACTTACAAGTAAAAGGAATAACGCCAATTATCGTTCACCCTGAGCGAAACAAAGAGATTATGGAGAATCCTAATCTTCTTTATGAGTTCGTCTCTGATGGTGCACTCACCCAAGTGACAGCGGGAAGTGTTGCTGGTATGTTCGGAAAGAAGATCAAGAACTTAAGCCTACAACTAATTGAATCAGAATTAACACATTTTATTGCATCAGATGCACATAATATAACATCACGTGGTTTTGCAAATGTAGAAGCACATAGTGTCGTAAAAAAAGAATTCGGTTCACAACGCTTATACTGGTTCCTTGAAAATGCACAATTCCTTATAAATAATCAAATCGTCATAAGTAATCCACCAGAACAAATCAAAAGAAAGAAAATTTTGGGTATTTTTTAGCTGAATTTACCTAAAACAAGCGTATAATATAAGATGTATTTTTTTTTGCATCTTTAAAAGTAGCATAATCAACTATACAAATACTATACATGTCACATGACAGATATACTCGGAGGGTAATAAAATGAAACAAGTGAGAAAAGCAATTATTCCAGCGGCAGGGCTAGGTACGAGATTCCTACCAGCAACGAAAGCAATGCCGAAAGAAATGTTACCAATTGTAGATAAACCAACGATTCAATATATTATCGAGGAAGCAATTGCCTCAGGAATTGAAGATATTATCATCGTAACAGGGAAAGGCAAGCGTGCGATTGAAGATCACTTTGATAATAACTTCGAATTAGAAGATAATTTATTGAAGAAAGGTAAGTATGATTTATTAGAAAAAGCAAAACAACCTGCGCAAGTAGATATCCACTATATTCGTCAAAAAGAACCTCTAGGACTAGGACATGCAGTATGGTGTGCACGTAAGTTCATCGGTGACGAGCCATTCGCAGTATTGTTAGGTGATGACATTGTACAAGCAGAAACACCATGCTTAAAGCAATTAATTGACCAATACGAAGAAACAGGTGGTTCGATTATTGGTGTACAACAAGTACCTGAGAATGAGACACATCGCTACGGTATTGTAGATCCTAACGAACAAAATGGCCGAAACTACTCAGTAAATAAATTTGTAGAAAAACCTGAAAAAGGTACAGCACCATCTAATCTAGCAATTATGGGCCGTTATGTACTATCACCAAAAATATTCCAATTCTTAGAACGTAAAGAGTTAGGTGCAGGTGGCGAAATTCAATTAACAGATGCCATCCAACAATTGAATGAGACACAGAGCGTTTTTGCATATGATTTCGAAGGGAAACGTTACGATGTTGGGGAAAAATTAGGATTTGTAAGAACTACCATCGAGTTCGCGTTACAGAATGAAGAAATTGGTGATGAAGTTCGCAAAATGTTAGAAGAAATAGTCGAATCGACAATCAAAAATAAGTAAAAACAGAAGGCGGGGGCCCTTATGGGTTATAAATCACGAATATTATTATTAGTATTAATGGATTCCGTCATTGTAAGTACTGCGATATTTATTGCAACATGGATTGTCTACCAATCAAGCAATATTATAGTGGATAGCACACTTATTATTAGCTCCATCGCTTTACTTGTTTTTCATCACATCTTCGCATGGGTCTACAAGCTTTATCATAAAGTTTGGGCCTATGCGAGTGTAGGTGAATTAATGGCAATTGTCAAAGCAATCACATTCTCGATTATTGCTGCAGGAATTGTCCAATATGTTATCAATGACTACTCTATTTATCGGCGTGCATTACTTGTTACATGGCTGCTACATATTATCTTAATCGGTGGTTCACGCTTCGTCTGGCGTGTCTTGCGTGACAGATATATCAATGACACAAAAAATAAAAAGCGTACATTAATTGTCGGAGCTGGCGCTGCTGGTGCCATGATTGCTAGACAATTAAAAGTAGAACAACATCATAATGAACTATGCCCCATCGCATTTATCGATGATGATTTAACCAAACAGAAAATGCAACTCTATAACATTCCAGTTGCAGGTGGATCGAAAGATATCCCTGCTATTGTAAAAGAGTTAGAGATTGAACATATCATTATCGCCATTCCTTCCTTAACACAAGGTGCATTAACAGAAATTGTCGCACAATGTAATAGTACGAATGCCAAAGTACAAATGATTCCGAAAATAGAAGATATCGTATCAGGTAAAATATCTGTTAGTGCACTGAAGAATGTGGATGTAGAGGATGTACTAGGAAGAGCACCAGTAGAACTAGATATCAATGCGATTTCTGAATATGTCACAGACAATACTGTTATGGTGACAGGTGCTGGTGGATCGATAGGTTCAGAGATTTGTCGTCAATTAATGCGATTTACACCAAGTAGAATTTTACTTGTTGGTCATGGTGAATTTAGTATTTACTCCATCGATATGGAATTACGTCAAAAATACGGTCATACTGAAATTGAAATTATACCAATTATTGCTGATGTCCAAGACCGTGCGCGTATATTCGATATTGTGAATGAATACAAGCCAGAGATTATCTACCATGCAGCAGCACATAAGCATGTACCATTAATGGAGTACAATCCACATGAAGCTGTGAAGAACAATGTGATTGGAACGAAGAATGTAGCAGAGGCTGCAGATGCATTCGGTATTCATACATTTGTGTTAGTATCGACAGACAAAGCGGTGAATCCAACAAATGTAATGGGCGCAACAAAGCGTGTCGCAGAAATGGTGATTCAAGATTTGGCTTCACGTAGTCAGACGAAATTCGTTGCAGTGAGATTTGGAAATGTATTAGGAAGCCGTGGTAGTGTGATTCCACTCTTCAAAAAGCAAATTGAACAAGGTGGACCTGTTACAGTCACACATCCGGATATGACGAGATACTTCATGACAATACCAGAAGCATCGAGACTAGTAATTCAAGCAGGTACACTTGCAAGAGGTGGAGAGATATTCGTCCTTGATATGGGAGAACCAGTCAAGATTGTCGATTTAGCCAAAAATCTCATCAAATTATCAGGTTACAATGAATCAGATATTGAAATTAAATTCTCTGGTATTAGACCTGGTGAGAAAATGTATGAAGAATTACTCGGAGAAGATGAAGTACATCCTGAAGCAGTATATGAAAAGATATATGTTGGAAAGACAGTCGATGTGCATGGACATATATTACTTGATTTAATCGCTAGTTTCCAAGAGTTATCGAATGTAGAGTTAAAGGACAAGTTGATGGACATTGTCTATGGGCGTATTTTAGACGATGTAGATGCAGAATTTGCGAAATAAAGAAGAACATTGTTGATACCAATCGATTTCTAGATTGCTAGTTGTCGATTGGTATACACATGTGAGATGAATCAACAGAGTTATTGGGAGAAAAAGAAGGAATGAATCTATTATTTCTTTTTCTCGCAGTAATTCAGATGAACGTATAAGAATGGTGATGTCTCTTTACCAATATCAATAGAGGCACTCGGTCATGCTGTGGGTGTTAGGGGCACCTTAGACGCTAGTCGTCGGTAGTGGGATGTGAGGTGGGGTTGGATGCCCCTTTTGATATATTGGTATAGATCTTTCAATCTGTATTTTTTGGGTTGGGGGATTTATATCAATGATAGTTAATGTTTTTTTAGAAATTAGATTGTCATCATAGAGTTAACTATTATAGATAGGAGCTTATATATGATGAAAAACAGAATTGTTACTATTTTGTTTACAAATAGAAATGGCCGGCCTTACACTAGTTGAATTACTAGCGGTAATAGCGATATTAGGAATCATTTTAGCAATCGCTATTCCTAGCATTAGTAATATAGTAGAATCTTCTAGAAAAGATGTATGTGCTGAGAATCGATTAATGGTAAGTAAGAATTATCGTGATTATTTAGCTATAGAGGATAAAACAAGTAGTACTATTATTTTTAAAGAGTTTGTGCAATTGAGATATGATGAAGTGCGCTGTCCTAATGATGGAATTTATCAACTTGTTGGTGAGGAGATAGATTGTAGTAAGCATGGGAATCATGATGGTGGGAGTGGAGAAGTTCCTATTTTGTGATGAATATGTTGTGAGGATTGAAATGAATTGTTGTTTTGGAAAATAGTATCCCTTAATTAGAATAAACTCATAGGATTGGTACTAACTATTTTGTTAAGTTAGATTATATAGATATACGTGGGGGCAATATTTTGTTTAGTGAATTGTGTAAGTTTGGATTGAATGGTAATGTGGAACTGACTATCATGGTTAGATTGAGCGCTAGAAACCTTGCAGTATAAGGGTTTGAGACTGATTTAGTGAGAATTATAGATTGATTGAATGGTATATATAGCAGGAAGAAATTCGGTTTGAATTGATTATGGAGTGAATATCTATTTCGTATTTTTATGTTAGATTGAATAGATACTACGAGGTGGCTATGAAAAGTAGATAACAATTTTAGTGGTTTAGTAGTTGGTTAGAGCTAGATCTTCTAATTAAGTCCTAATCTACTAAAATATATTAACTTATCTTGGGAAGGAAGTCTAGATGATGGAGACAACAAAAGTGCAAGAAAGAATATTCCTCTCTTCACCACATATGAGTGATGAGGGTTTTGAAATGCAATATGTTAAAGAAGCTTTTGATACAAACTGGATTGCGCCCCTTGGTGAAAACGTAAATGGATTCGAAAGAGAGCTTGCTGAAAAAGTAGGATCTAAAGCTGCTGCAGCACTTTCCTCAGGGACTGCTGCTATTCATTTGGCTCTTAAAGCAGCAGGAGTTGGAGAAGGGGATATTGTATTCTGTCCAACACTTACGTTCTCAGCTACTGCAAATCCAATCATCTATCAAAATGCTATTCCTGTATTTATCGATAGTGATTATGAAACTTGGAATATGAGTCCTAAGGCATTAGAAGAGGCATTTAATAAGTATCCAGAAGTAAAGGCAGTACTTGTTGTGCATCTATATGGTTTGTCTGCAGATATGGACAAAATTATGGAGATCTGTAAGAAACATAATGTAGTAGTTATTGAAGATGCTGCAGAGTCTTTGGGTACTTACTATAAAGGTAAGCATACTGGGACTTTTGGTGATTATGGCATTTTCTCTTTTAATGGGAACAAGATTATCACTACTTCTGGTGGTGGAATGCTAGTTTCAAATAATGAAGAACGAATTGCGAAGGTAAGATTCTGGGCAACTCAATCTAGGGACCAAGCAAGGCACTATCAACATAGCGAATTAGGTTTTAATTATCGAATGAGCAATGTGGTTGCTGGGATTGGTAGAGGGCAGCTTAAAGTGTTAAATCAAAGAGTTGCCAAAAAGAACTACATTTTTGAGTTCTATAAAAGAGAGCTTGGTGGGCTTGAAGGCATTGAATTCATGCCTAGCAATGAATGGGATGAACCGAATTATTGGTTGAGCTCGATAGTATTGACTGGTAAAGTTAGACCTCTTGATATCTTTGATGCATTGGAAGCTGAGAATATTGAGTCAAGACCGGTTTGGAAACCAATGCATTTGCAGCCTTTCTTTGAGAAGTATGATTTTATTGGTGAAGGTGTATCGGTGAAATTGTTTGAGAATGGTGTATGTTTACCGTCTGATACGAAGATGACGGATGAGGACTTAGAAAGAATCGTCAAGACTATTAAAGGGTTGTGGTTAGAATAATGAAGAATTCCAAGGGCGGTATTTATAGAAGGTTTGTAAAAAGACCGATGGATTTTATACTTTCTTTAATCGCTATTATTGTTCTTAGTCCAGTATTACTAATAGTTGCTTTGCTTGTGAGAACGAAGTTAGGTAGCCCTGTACTATTTAAGCAAAAAAGACCAGGGCTAAATGAGAATGTCTTCATGATGTATAAATTTAGAACAATGACTGACGAAAGGGATAAAAATGGAGAACTGCTTCCTGACAGTATTAGATTGACGAAGTTTGGAAGATTCCTTCGCTCTACATCTCTTGATGAACTACCAGAACTTTTTAATATTCTTAAGGGAGATATGTCAATTATAGGTCCAAGGCCTTTATTAGTACAGTACCTCCCTCTTTATAACGAACACCAAAAGAGGCGTCATGAAGTAAGGCCAGGTCTTTCCGGTTTAGCTCAGGTAAGTGGTAGGAATGCTATTAGTTGGGAAGATAAATTTAATCTAGATGTGAATTATGTTGATAATGTTAGTTTTATGAATGATTGGAAGATTATTTTTTCTACTATTAAAAAGGTTTTTGTCAGGGAAGGAATTAACTCAGAGACTGCTGCTACCGTGGAGCCTTTTAAGGGGACAAAAAAAGAAAGAAGAATGGAACTATGAAAAGTAGACTTCTTATAATAGGTGCTAGTGGACATGGAAAAGTAGTTGCGGACATTGCGTTAAAAATGAATAAATGGCAGAGTGTTGCTTTTTTAGATGATAATCAAAGTATTAAATCATCAATGGGTTTGGAGGTGCTTGGCACCTCTGGCGATGTTTTTACAAATATAGATGAATATGAAATATTTGTTGGCATCGGAAACAATGCTACGAGACAAAAGGTTCATGAAATGCTCGAAACATTTGGAGCTAATATTCCCGTATTAGTTCATCCGAATGCAGTTATAGGGGCACAAGTAGATTTAGGAATTGGTACAGCTGTTATGGCGGGAGCAATTATTAACAGCTGTACCAAAATAGGTAAGGGTTGTATCGTTAATACAGGCTCTACAATTGACCATGATAATAATATAGAAGATTTTGTTCATATCTCACCGGGAGCCCATTTAGCTGGTACTGTCAGAGTTGGAAAAGGGTCTTGGTTAGGTATCGGCAGTGTAGTTAGCAATAATATAAACATCACTAACGGATGCAAAGTAGGTGCTGGTTCGGTTGTGATTAAGGACATAAATGAACCTGGAGTCTATGTTGGAACACCAGCAAAAAAGTTAGACTACTAAAAGTATAAGGGAGAAATCAAATGGAATTATTATATAAAATTTTATTTTATATAAGTGGATTTATTATAGTATGGGCAATGGTTGGTTATCCAATTTCGTTGAAGTTTATTGGGAAATTATTAAAGGATCGAAGGCTTAATAAGGATTATAATCATCAACCTACAGTAAGCGTAATGGTAGTTGCCCACAATGAAGAAAAAGTAATACTAGAAAAGTTAAATAACATTATAGAGTTAGACTATCCTCGAGATAAAATTGAATTCTTAATTGCCTCAGATAATAGTACTGACAAAACAAATATAATCGTAAAGCAATTCATAAAAGAACATCAAAACATGAATATACGACTTTATGAGGTTAAAGCACGAAAAGGAAAAACAAATGCTCAGAATGAAGCGCAAAAAACGGTAACAACTGAGTATTTAGTTATGACTGATGCTAATTCAATAATGGATAAAAACTCTGTTAAAGAACTTATGGCCTCTTTTACTTCAGATGATATTGCTTATGTGTCTGGAAGATTATCTATCGTAAATCATGCATCTAGTGATGTGAGTAATGCTGAAGCAAGTTATTGGGACAGTGATCTAGCTACCCGTGAGATTGAAGGTAGAATACAGTCAATAACTGCGGGTAATGGGGCTTTATATGCTTGTAGGACGAGGGATTACTATGACTTTGATCCAATTCAATGTCATGATAGTGCAATGCCACCGTTATATGCACTCCAAGGTAAAAGGGCAATTGCAAATCATGATGCTATCGCTTATGAGAAAGCTGGAGAAGTTATAGAGGATGAATTCGGGCGTAAAGTAAGGATGAACCGTATTATTCTTAAACATATATTACCTGATTTGAGAATACTAAACATATTTAAGTATAAATGGTTTTCATATTTTTATTTTGGGCACAGAACATGTAGATATTTATTATGGATTTCTCATTTATTAGTATTTATAACTAATGCTTTACTAATACAAGCGTCCTTGCTTTATATTATAACTTTTGCAGGTCAGGTGCTGTTTTATCTTTTGGCACTAGTAAGAGTAATTACAAAATCGAATAATAAGTATTTGACTTTAGTTTATTACTACTGTGTAACCATACTTGCGCAATGGGTAGGAGTCTATAATATATTGACTGGAAAGGCAAAGCCGTTTTGGGAGAAGGCAGAATCTACAAGATAAGGAGTAAAAGATGAGCAGTACACTTGGAATTTTACAGCTGGTTTTAATCATATTAATCATATTATATGAATACAAGATGAAATCAATTTTGATTTTCTTATGGGGGGCACTTCTTATTTTATTCGGAGTACCTCATTTTCTTGAAGTTTTATTTCGTTCAAGTGGTTATACTATTCAAACACTAAATACTGCTTCCTTATTCGTTATACTCTTCAATTTTTTATATATAATAACCAGGTCAATCTTATCAAAAAACCAGAATATTGAATTAGTAGAAGATGAGTACAAAAATAAGGGTGGAAATAGAAAACTAGTTCAACTTCTATTCGGTACATTTATTGTTAGTGTATTAATCTTATATATATCAAACTATATATTTTTCGGCAAGGTTTTTGGTGTTTCCTGGGGAGAATACATCAATGTAAATAGAGAATTAGGATTATTAAATCCTTTTAAAATCTCCTTATATTTGTTTTTTGCAACTGCAGGTGTTGGCTTGATTTTTTATGAAAATTCTAAAAAGATGTATCTTTTAGTTTTAGGAATTATCCTAACATACTCCTTAACTACTGGTAATAGAATAACTATCTTACCCTTACTAATATCTAGCATATATCCCTTCTTATATAACAAGAAAGTGAAATTAACTTCTGTTTTTTATTTAGCGATATTTGGGATGTTAACGGTGTATATAGTATATTTCTTAAGACTTATTAGAATATATGGTGGTTTTGGGGATATGTTAGAAATGAGGTCGTTGGGTGAGTTGAATTCAGAAGTAATGTCTATGCTTTTATCGGGTGATGGGGAACTGTCTTTGAAAAATGCATTCTATTTTTTCATAGAGCATAATAATAACTTTCCAAATTTCCTAGAAGGTCATACTTATTTAAGAATTCTATTAATGCCTTTTCCTACTAGTTATACTTTTGGACTAAAACCTCCAGATTTTACAATAAGTATGGGTAGTGCGTATATATCTAATTTTAATAACAATTCTTATTCAATGCACCCAACCCTCTATGGAGATTTATTCGGAAACTTTGGAATGGTAGGTTTAACTACCTCTATTATCTTAGTAATAATACTGACCTTTTTTAACAAATGGCTCACTAAAATCAAATCTAGTAACAGTACATTTTATTTTCCTGTATTTGTATTGGCGGGTACTATGCTAGTGATTATAGGAAGAGGTTCAGTATACAATGGTGTTTTTTACTTCGCTATTGGATATATAATCATAAAAATATTAAGTATCATTACAAAATTTAAGTTGAAAAGGTATTAAATATGCTGGATTTTTTAAAAAAGCTTTTTTCATTCTCTATTGGTAGTTTCGGAGCAGGCATTATAGCATTCATAAGTATTCCATTTTTAACCAGGGTGATGACCCCCGAAGAATATGGAAGGGGTATGCTTTTTATTTCTATCGCGATGGTTTTTAGTAATATTTCAATCATGGGGTTAGATCAATCCTATGCTAGGTTTTACGATAAAGTGAATCCTAAAATTTTACTGAAAAAAATCAGTTCACTAACTATACTATCAATAATTACATTTGGTTTAATAATATTAATTAATAAAGATTCAATTAATCATTTCTTTAAAGGTGAATATCAATATGCATATTTATTAATTTTTTTCCTGTTTGCCCAAAATATATTCAGGTATATATTGGTTATTATAAGGATGGAACAAAAAGGTTATATGTTTTCCTTACTATATATTGGCCAAAGGTTCACTGAACTAACATTGATAGTAATGTTTATATCTTTATTTTCTGCGGTGCATTTGTATCTAATTTATAGTTCAATTATAGGATTTTTTATTCCATCTATATTGGGTTTAATTTTTTTATTTCGATTAATTAACTCACAAAGTAAATTTGATACGTTGGAAAATTCTGTAAAAAGTAGGTCCCTACTAAAATTTGGAGTACCTTTAATGGTGTCAACTGTACTAATAACTATTGTACTTAATATTGATAAAATGTTATTAAGTTTATTTATTACAGATCATGAGTTAGGTATATATACTTCTGCCTTACAAATTGCATTATCACTAAATATTATTCAATCTGCGTTTAATTCCTTTTGGGTACCATATGCTTATTCTGTTTACCAAACAGACGGTTATAAAGATAAGTTCAACTCAATTAATAATTTATTAACTGTAGTTATGGTCATAGTTGCGATTGTGTTAATAAATTTCAAAGAGGCTTTTTCGGTGTTGTTAGGGGAGAATTTTGAAGAATCAACCTCTCTTATTCCAATGTTAGTTTTAATGCCTGTATTTTATACTTTATCTGAAACCGTATCTATAGGCATAAATCTATGTAAAAAAAGCTATATTCACTTTAGAATCTCCTTTTTTATACTGATTTTTCAAGTGTTTTTATTACTTATACTGATTAACAATTTAAATTCTATAGGAGCCTCAATTGGTGTTGGTACTACTTTTTTATTGCTATATATATTGCGCTTGTTTATAGGACAAAATTATTTGCGGTTTATCAAGAAATCAAAAATATTAATAGCTATAGTAATAAATTTATACTTTTATGCTTTATTTGTAACGTTTTTTGATATTATCCAGCTCTCAACACTACTTGTAGTACTTCAATTCTTGCTACTGTTCAAATTGATTAGACAATAATATTGGGAGTTTAGTTTGGTGTATGACTTATCTGTAACAATCAAGGTTAAAGAGGTGAGGGTAATAAATATTTTAGTACTGAGTGAAGATTATCCAAGTTTAAATAATAAGTACGCTATGTCTTATGTTCACAGTCGAAATCTAATTTATAAAAAGCATTTCAATGTAAGTGTTCTAAGTTTCAAATCAAAAGTTAATTATTCTTATGAAGGAATAAATGTAATGTCTTTAAATGATTTTGAGAAATCTGAAAAAGATTATCATCTATTAATTTCTCATGCTCCTAATGTGAAAAATCATGTAAAATTCATTAATAAAAACTCTAAGTTGTTCAGAAAAATTATCTTTGTAATTCATGGGCATGAAGTATTACCATTAAATAATTATTATCCAGAAAACTATAAATATAACAGAAGTTTCTTCAAGAAAAGAATGCAATCAATTTATGATAAATATAAACTAAGAACTCTTTCTAAGCTATTTAATAACCTTTTTGAACAAAACAAAGTAAAATTTTTCTTTGTAAGCTCTTGGATGAAGGAACACTTCCTTAAAAATATTGAAACATACCAGGATAAGGTAGAAAACAATTCAGAAATAATATTTAATGCTGCTAATGAAGCTTTTATAAGTAAAAAATACCAATTTGATGAAAACAATTACTTAGCTGACTTTGTTTCTATAAGGCCATTAGATCAACCTAAATACGGTATCGACCTAATTGTAAAATTTGCAGAAAGCAATTCTAATTATACTTTTCATATTTACGGAGAAGGTAGTTATTTTGATTATCACGCAATTCCTGACAATGTGAAAGTAATTAAAAGTTTCATTGAGCAAAAAGATATTCCTGCTCTATTAAACAAATATAAATGCGCTTTAATGCCAACAAGATTGGATTCTCAAGGTGTTATGGTATGTGAAATAGCCACTTATGGAATGCCTTGTATAACCTCTGATATACCAATTTGTAGAGAAATGTTAAATGAATTCCCGAATGTTGTTTTTATTCCTAATTCCCAATTCGGATATGATAATAACTATAATTCTGTTTTAGAGCTATATAATATTAAAAACTTACCAGATAAGTTTCATAATAATAATACAGTTAATAAAGAAATAGAAAAAATTAAGAACATTATTAATAGTTAAGCATGATCAATACTAGTCATGTTTATTAACACTAAATCTAATATCGAATCAGTTCTTGCAAAGAGGTTAATTCAATGAAAATATTCTCAATAAAATTTTTAAAAGAAAAATGGAAAATTTCTGGTTATGGGATTTTGAGCATCGGTATTTATAGATTGGGTAATTATATTTATAGTAATCTTCGCTACCCATTGGTTTATCCTATATTAATTAGCTTTTATAAATTATTAGATTTATTGATTGTTCAGGGTTTTAATAACTCAGAAATACATTATCCAACCAAAATCGGGGAGAACCTTAAACTGCCGCACGGTGGGAAAGGTGTTATTATTAGCTCTAAAGCTATCATTGGAAATAATGTAACGATATATCATCAAGTTACAATTGGCACTATAAAAGATAATGGAGAAGCTCCTAGAATAGAAGATAACGTTTTTATAGGAGCTGGAGCAAAGATATTGGGTGCAATAGTTATAGGAGAAGGTGCTAAAATTGGTGCAAATGCAGTTGTGACCAACGATGTACCTGCAAATAGAACCGCTGTGGGAATACCTGCAAAGGTGAAGTGATCAAAAATTATAATTATTTATTTAGGAAGTGTTACTTTTGAATATTACAATTGCTGGTATCGGTTATGTAGGGTTATCTAATGCAATTTTGTTAGCTCAACACAATGAGGTTGTTGCAATAGATATTTTGCAAGAAAAAGTAGATATGATAAATAATAAAAAGTCTCCAATAATAGATAATGAGATTGAAGAATTCTTAGCAACAAAAAATCTGAACTTAACTGCAACAACGGACAATTATAAAGCATTTAAGGATGCTGAATATGTAATTATCTCTACACCTACCAATTATGATCCGGAAAGAAATTACTTTAATACTAGAACTGTGGAGGCTGTTATCGCTAACGTATTGTCTATCAACCCAGATGCAGTGATGGTAATTAAATCTACAGTTCCAGTAGGTTATACAGAAGCAGTTCGAGAAAAGTTTGAGACAGAAAATATTATTTTTTCACCAGAGTTTTTAAGAGAAGGTAACGCATTATATGATAACTTGTATCCTTCAAGAATTGTTGTTGGTGAACAGTCTGAAAGAGCCAAAGTATTTGCTGATTTGTTAGTAGAGGGAGCAGTTAAAGAAAATATTGACGTGTTATATACGAATTCAACAGAAGCTGAAGCTATTAAATTATTTGCAAATACTTATCTAGCAATGAGAGTTTCATTCTTTAATGAGCTAGATTCTTATGCAGAAATTAGAGGTTTAAATACCAAACAAATTATAGATGGTGTTGGTCTAGATCCACGAATAGGTAATCATTATAATAATCCTTCTTTTGGTTACGGAGGCTACTGTCTCCCTAAAGATACGAAGCAATTACTAGCAAACTATGAGGACGTACCAAATAATATTATGGCAGCAATAGTAGATGCGAATAGAACAAGAAAAGATCACATTGCTGATATGATTATTAAGAGAAGTCCTAAGGTTGTTGGAATCTATCGACTCACAATGAAAATGGATTCAGATAATTTTAGACAATCTGCTATTCAAGGAGTTATGAAACGAATAAAAGCAAAGGGCATTGAAGTCGTTGTGTATGAGCCAGCGCTGCAAGAGGATAAATTCTATAATTCTAGAGTAATTAATGACTTCGAAGAATTTAAGAAAGTATCAGATGTAATTGTTGCGAATCGATTATCTGATGATTTACGTGAAGTAGAGGATAAGGTATATACTAGGGATTTATTTAGTAGGGATTAGTAGTTTGCTAGTCGATTTGTTTGTGAGTGAATAATAAAGGAAAAGTTGGTTGATAAGAATGAAAAAGGTAATGGTAGTTTTTGGGACAAGACCAGAGGCTATTAAAATGTGTCCTTTGGTAAAAGAATTGAAAACAAGAGAGAAGTTAGATACTATTGTTTGTGTAACGGGTCAGCATAGAGAAATGTTAACCCAAGTTCTAGACGCATTTAACGTTGTTCCGGATTATAATTTATCAGTAATGAAAGAAAAGCAGACGCTATTTGATGTAACAATTAATATTTTAGAAAAAATGAAATCAGTGCTTGAAGAAGTTAAGCCGGATGTAGTCTTAGTTCATGGCGATACCTCTACAACCTTCGTTACGTCTTTAGCTTGTTTTTACTTACAAATTCCTATTGGACATGTTGAAGCAGGACTAAGAACTTATAACATCCACTCTCCTTATCCTGAAGAATTCAATCGTCAAGCGGTAGGAATAGTATCAAAGTATAATTTTGCTCCAACCGAAATGTCCAAGGAGAACCTATTAAAAGAGGGCAAAGACCCCTCATCTATTTATGTTACAGGTAATACGGCTATTGATGCACTTAATACTACAGTTAGAGAAGATTATTCTCATGATCAAATTGAATGGGCATCGGATAGTAAACTCATTATGATTACTGCTCATAGAAGAGAAAATCTCGGTGAGCCGATGCGGAATATGTTTAAAGCAATTAAAAGAATTGTGGATGAATATCCAGATATCAAAGCAGTGTATCCAATCCATATGAATCCGATTGTCAGAGAAGCTGCTAATGAAATACTAGGAAATAATGATAGAGTAAGAATAATTGAGCCATTAGAAGTGTTAGATTTTCACAATTTTCTCTCGAGGTCATATTTAATACTTACAGATAGTGGTGGAATTCAAGAAGAAGCACCGAGCCTAGGTAAGCCAGTTCTAGTTATGCGTGATACTACTGAGCGACCAGAAGGTATAGCTGCTGGAACATTAAAATTAGTAGGCACAGATGAAGAAAACATCTATAAGAATTTTAAATTACTCCTTGAAGATAATGAAGAATATGAAAAAATGAGTAAAGCAAGTAACCCTTATGGTGACGGATATGCAAGTAAAAGAATTGCTGATGTTCTGGAGGGAAAAATGTAATTAAACTTGAAGGCCCGCTGAGCAGTAATGGCTTGGCGGGCTTATTTGCGTTGTTTATCTTTTCCTAGAAATGTAATTCCTCATAATCAGTCCCCCGTAAAATAATGATACTCGTCTCAATATCTAAATGAATCGGTTTAAATTTTATGAATTGCTCTGCTAGTACACGTCTATCCATCACAATAGAGTATTTAGTAATCGGTTTGTCGTAAACAGCAAGTCTTCCAAACCTTAAAAGTAGCTGCTGTCGACCCATTCCCATTCCAGTTGGATATATACTTACATCTCTCGTGTAAAGAAAATCAATATGCCAAATTTGCTTCCCCTTCGTTGCAACAATATCTCCTACAGAGCCATGACTGTGCCGTTCTATGTTATATCCCTGTGAAATTAAGTTTGGAGTTATATATCTGATAGCTCTTTCCTCGAATTCTTTAATATGATCTAGATGTTGCGATCTATCCTCTTTTTTAATCACTTTCACTTCAAAAGCAGATTCTCCAGTATAATCTTTAGTCAAATCAGTAAAATATTCAGGTCTTACCTCTAATGCTTCTGATAAGGCAAAAATCTTATCATATGGAATATTTTTAATTCCTCCCGTTTCATACCGCTGTATAGAAGATTTGCTGATGCCAGTTTTCTCGGCCAAATCTTGATATGTCATATTTAAAAAGAGACGTCTTTCCTTTAAGCGCCTTCGAAGTATTTCTTGATCGGTCTTATCCATTTCATTTTTCTTCATACAATTGCCCCCCACATTCTTGCTACAATAATAGTATAAGCCGCCGCAACAAAATACGCAACTTTTTAAATAAGTTGCGTATTTGGGATTGACGTGATTATTCTGTCGAAGTATAATGGAAATTGTTAACAATATAACTTTTTTATTTATCTCCATTTCCCAAATATGCAACAAAATAAAATGTATCGCAGAAAGGATGGTATGAATAATGATAATTTGGAAAGGCAGAAAATTGGTATTCCTACTATACAGAACATACGTTCTTGTGTAAAATATTAATATTGAAATAACAAATAATTATAAAAAGCTTCAATAAAGTTGGGAGGAATACAAATGATAAGAGAAGCTAAGGTTATGCGAGTTGAATGTCCTGCTTGTGGTTACAGGCTGCTGGATAAAGGGAATGAAGCTGCTGGTCCCGTACAAACGAAGTGTGCTAGATGTAAGCGGGTTTGGGAAGTTGAACTCGCTACAGGTGAATTTAAAAAAGTTAGTGGAAAACCAATAACGAGACGAAAAGGAGATAGCGATTCGCCATGAGTTGCAATTTAATTCTACCTTAAGGTCCGGGAAATCAGTAAAACTGATGTACCTGGACCTTTTTAATTTTTATCAAAAGTTCATACCACGATAATACCGAGCGAGGAATCGTATGCATTACCCATGCCGGATGATCTGATGTTTTGAGGAGAAATGATCATCTAGCAAGTGAATGCAAATTGAATCAAAAATAATCGGTACCGAGCAATGGAGTCGTGGTGTGAACTACCTATAAGCCGGACATAGTACGCCCTGCAAATTAATGCAGTTTGGGCGTTCTGTGTCCGCTTATTTTTTTGTCTCTTTTTCCCCTACGGCTCACTGCCGTGCCATGGGAGGAAAAGAGAATGAGCGAGTTTTTTATCAAAATCGGCAAGGCGCAGGTCTGTGTTAGCAAAGAAATTTACAAAGAGTATTACAAAATGGGGAGACGTCAGAGATAACTGGAACAGGATGTCAAACTTGGACGGATAGCTGTTGATTATAAAACAGAAACAGTTGATTTTGTCCCGAGCAAAGAAGATTCAATTAATCGTTTGATGGAAAAAGGTACAGATTTTCATGATGATCAAATGATTGAAGAAATTCTTTGTGATAAAGCAACTCTATTAATCTTGCAGGAAGCTGTTGCGGAGCTAGATCGTGAGGAACAAAAGTTGATTGAGAATCTTTACTATAAAAATTTAACTACAAGAGAAATTGGAAAAGAAATAGGCGTCTCACACATGGCAGTTGTAAAACGTCATAAAAAAATTATAGACAAATTGAAAAAGTTTTTTTGAAAATTTGGTTTCCAAACAACCATCCCCGTTGGCTAATAAGTGAAGGGCAATATCCAAGGCGAGGAGGTGAATGGGATGACAACACAAGTAAAGCAGAATGGTGTTAATAAAGATATGCAGGAAGAGATGGTTGGTGTTCTTACGGCTATCAGTATTGTTTCTAAAAGGCTAGCTAATCGACTGAGCCAGCTTGATGAACAAAATGAGAAGAAAGGAGAAAAAGCAAATGAGCAAAACCAAACTCGCACTTGATGTAGTGACGGACTTACGAAATCTAGCAGGAAGTATTGAATCATTGGTGTTTACATTAGAAAGCAATCAAACGGACTCTGTAGCTACCGTTGAGAAAAAACAAACGAAAGAAAATAAGGAAGCAAAGAAACCGGAACAACCTCCTATAGCTAAATTACCATCTTTGGAAGATGTGAGAGCGAAACTTGCAGCACTTTCTCAGGCCGGAAAACAGGTACAGGTGAAAGAGCTGATTACAGGGTTTGGAGCCAAGAAACTGAGTGATATCCCAACGGAAAAGTATCCTGAACTATTAGAAGAAGCTGAAAAGCTTTAAAAGGAGGTTCCTACTATTCTATGAACCATTCAGAAAGAGCTCATGCAAGTTTAAGTGCTTCTGGTGCGAGTCGCTGGTTAGCTTGTCCACCAAGTGTTCGGTTGTCAGAGCAGTACGAAGAAACAACAAGCACCTTTGCCAAAGAAGGTACATTCATGCATGAGCTGTCAGAACTCTATTTGTCTTATGAATTAAAAAAGATGACAAAAGCACAGTTGAATAAAAAGCTGAAGCAGATGAAACAAAATGAATTTTATAACTCAGAAATTGAACAAGCTGTAAAAACCTATGTAGATGTTGTTACTGAAAAAATGAACGAGGCTAGGGCATCTAGCAAGGATCCGCTCATCCTTATTGAGGAAAGGGTAGATTTTAGTCCCTATGTTCCAGATGGATTCGGAACCGTGGACATTATTCTGATTTATGGTGATAGATTAGAAGTTATTGATCTTAAGGGTGGGAAAGGTGTCAAGGTTTCAGCAGTTGAAAACCCACAAATGCGACTGTACGCTTTGGGTGCATTAAACAACTTTGGTGTACTCTATGATACTCAGAAAATACTGATGACCATTGTGCAGCCAAGGTTAGATAATATCTCCACTGATGAAATGCAGGTCGAAGAACTATTGGAATGGGCAGAGAATGAGGTCAAGCCCAAAGCGGAGTTAGCATTTAAGGGTGAAGGTGATTTCTTAGCAGGTGAGCATTGCCGCTTTTGTAAGGTGAAGGCGACCTGTAGAGCAAGAGCAGAGGAAAATTTGAAACTTGCTTGTATGGATTTTCAGAACCCTCCGTTACTGACAGATGATGAAGTAGTAGAAGTGTTAACTTCTATTGATCAGTTGATGAGCTGGGCAAAAGATGTACAAGAATATGCTTTTGCTATGGCGATGAATGAAAACAAGCAATGGCCAGGGATGAAACTGGTTGAGGGTAGAGGTAGCCGTAAGTATAGTGATGAAAATGCAGTAGTTGAGGCACATACTGCTGCAGGATATGACAGTGATGTGATTTATAAGAAATCACTCAATACGATTACTACTCTAGAAAAAGGGTTAGATAAAAAAGTATTTCAAGAGTTGCTGGGGTCGCTTATTACAAATGCGCCGGGCAAGATCAAGCAACCAGAAATAAAAGCTTACCTGAAGCAGATGAAACAAAATGAATTTTACAACACAGAAGTTGAACAAGCTGTAAAAACCTATGTAGATGTTGTTAATGAAAAGTTCAATGAGGCTAGTAAATCTAGTAAGAATCCGCTCATCTTTAATAGGTAGAAAATTCACTTTGAGTGCTAGAATAAACAAGCAACTCATTCCTACTAATTCAATCCTCAGATAGATTAATATCTCCAATGCAATATTTTCTTCTTGATATATCATTCTCCCCATTGATAAAAATTGTTCATGCAAATTTTAATTAACTACACTTTTATTAAAAAAACGACAAGTACCATCAAATTTTACCAAACAATGATATAATAGAACTATAAAAGTAATCCTCAATTATTCTTATTCAATATGAAAGCTTCAAAAAAAATCAATTTTCTATATTTAGTGAGGTAACCAAATGAAAACAATAATAACAGATCCAAACATAATGTACACAATCATAGCAATTAACATGACGATTATCGGGTTAACATCATTAGCAGATATGAAATCTATCATTGGTATAGATTATGGCAGATTCTTATTAACAAAATATAAGTTATTTGGAATGATTCGAATCTATTATGTATAGTTATCTTTGCAATTATTAATATCGTTTCCATTTTTATTATTATCGTTAACAATTATGAATACCGCTTCATCCACTTCTGGGTGCTCATGTCATCACTTGTTTTTGCTATTTATTACTTTTTTGCATATATCATTATAGAAAATAAATACATAAAAAATCGAATATTGGAACAAGAATTATTAGGACATTATATCAAAAGTAAAGATAAAACATCATATAACCCAGACATTGTCGCTAAGATTGAAGATGGCATGAGAACAAATAAGAAACTTTCACTCAATGTCATCCGCTTTTTCGATAAAACAAATACAGATGCAGAAATACTATTTGAAGAAGCATTCGGTCCCAATTCCATCATCTACAATCGAAAGAAGCAAAGTAAAATGTTAAAACAAATGAAGATGGACGCTACTCCGTATGTATATAGAGAAGATACTAGTCTAGTAAGAGATATAAGTCATGAGTTCTTCCAACTATACCGTTATTCAGAAGCACAAGACCGTTGGCTGATATATATTGCTAATCTCTTTCGTCCTGAAAATGAGGACAGTAAAAAGAAATCTATTATTTACGTTTGTAATACATTACGTATAATTAGCCAAATCAATACATTTGGTCAATCAGATAATCTATTTACATATAAATTTATGGATTATTTTAGAGGTGATGTAGAATTTATTATTAGGCATTCTACTGTTGATCGTACCGAGGAAGCTGCACTATTTGAAGAACTAGCCATTCAATGGACAACATATATGATTCGGGTAATTCTGAGTGATGAGAATCTAGAATTATCATCCGTAATAGATAGACATGCAGAAATAATTATGATACAAGATAGTCATGCTAAACAACAGCAATATGTGATTGCAAAGAAACTATATGAAAAGTTCTACAAAGCAGATGAAGAAATACAAACCAAGTTGGAAAATGCAGTAGCACAATTTATATTAAAATATGCAGAAGCATATAACGAGAAGACAGATTATGCGCGATTAATTAGAGATTTTCAGAAGGATCTTCATGGTAATCAAGAAAAAGATAGTTTAGTAATGGTGAAAAAAGCAATGTATATGGAAGATTAGAATACGTTTAGTATGAAATAGGTGTATGTGAATCTAGTTTATAACAGAGTGGTTTCATGAACAGAAAATTATTATATTTAATTAAATAACTAAACAGCAGTACATTGCCCGAGGCTTATTTCATAAGAAATTCCGTCTAGTATCGTGTGGTTGCATATGTCAATCATACAATCGCATTATATGTATCTGATACCTATAAGAATGTTGCGATTTTTATTTGAAAAATATTTGTCATTGTTGACGGAAGAATTACTAGAGGTTCAAGCGTTATCGGCAATAGGAGAGAAGTTGTTTAATAGGAACTTTGGAAAGATTACACTTAATTGGATAACATAATTAAGGTCAGTTAGACTTGGTTCAAATAACAAACCGTGAAGAATGAAAAGTTAGTCATGAGAAACGACATACTAAAGCAAGCCGAGCTGGTCATGGGACGAAAGTAGATGCGATTCACAACAACCGTCACTATCACCATGTAATGAACCCATGATAGGTAATACGTTGAATCGAGAGTTTGGTCAGGACCAAGAATTGTAAGTAATTGTAAGTGACCTAACCTATGTATAAGTCGGATAAAGATGGCATTATATATGAATTTTAATTGATTTATATAACTGTGAAATAATCGGACACAGTGCAGGACCTCACAAAGGTGCTGCCTTAGTTCAATGCGCTTTTGCATCTGTACCATACAATCTACATGACCTCGAAATGCTTCATACCGATAGAGAAAGTGAGTTTAAGAATCAATTAATCGATAAGAAACTTGAAACATTCGGTATCGAACGCTCACTCAGTAAAAAAGGAACACTATACGACAATGCCGTTGCGTAAGCTAAATTTAAAACAATCAAAACAGAATTCGTTAAAGGGGCTTATTTTACTAACCAACAAGAACTTGACTTTGCACTCTTTGATTATGTTCATTGATTCAATCGGATTCGAATTCATGGTCATTACATTATTTAACACCGAATGAATACAAGTTAATGAGCCTTTAAAAATTTGTTTGATTTAGTGTTGACATACCATCATGGCCAGTACGTTGAAAGGAACAAAAAGGTATATTGAGAGTAAAGCCTCAAAAAACGTGGAAGTCGGGTAAGCGATGAAGAGTTGATTATCCGACTTATTTATTATGGAACCGCATTATTGAATCGTTATGAAGATGAAGTGTGGCTTATGCCATTGGGATATTTGCTAGACCTTTGGGAATGCTATAAACAGGTTTAATGGGATTGCTAAACCGATGAGGGAAGTATCGATTGATGATGTGATTCTGGTGAGGACATGATTTTTTGCGTTTATGCTCAAATTGAAAATAATTAAAGCGTAAATGCAAAAAATGACCTTCTGATAATTTTGCTTTTGCACTCAAATAATCTATAATTAAAGCATAAAAGCAAAAAGAGGTCGATAATATGAGTTATCGTGAACAATTAGAGAATTTAATTGCAGATAACAATGGAATCATTGTGACGCGTGAAGTGGAGAAACAAGGTATCCCTCGCCATTATTTAACGCTTCTTTCAAGAGAGGGAATGTTGGATCGTGCTTCACATGGAGTTTATGTAACTCCTGAGTCATTTGAAGATGAAATGTATATGCTTCAGGTGAAAAGTCCTAAAGTGGTATTCTCTCATGAAACGGCGTTATTTTTTCATGATTTAACAGATAGAGATCCACTTGAATGGTCCGTGACAGTACCTAACGGGTACAATGCTACTAAACTAAGGGATTCTGGTATCCAAGTACATTCTGTTAAAAAATCGTTACATTTAATGGGAACTACTGATGTTGAAACTTTGTTTGGAAGAAAGGTTACGGCCTATGACAAGGAAAGAACCATTTGTGATATTATTCGAAATCGAAATAACATGGATATTGCCATCTTAAATGACGCATTGAAGAGATACCTCAACAGTAAAGAAAAGAATATTTCTTTATTAATGAAATATGCCAAAGAGTTACGGGTCCAAAAAATTCTAAGAAGTTATATGGAGATTTTATTATGAAGAGTTCTACTCAAATAAAAGCCTTAATAAGAAACCTTGCAAAAGAAAAGGAAGTAAATGCACAAATACTACTGAGAAACTATATGTTGGAAAGACTTCTAGAAAGAATCTCCAGATCAGAGTATAAGGATAATATCATTTTAAAGGGTGGCATGTTGGTTGCCGCCCTGGTTGGTGTGGATATGCGTTCCACCATAGATATGGATGCAACGATTAAATCTTTTCCAGTAGATAGGGAGTCAATTGAAGCCGTATTTAACGTGATTTTAGGTATGCCAATAGATGATGGTGTGGAAATGACACTAAAACAAATTGATGAGATACGTGACGAGGATCAATATAATGGTTATCTTTGTCAATAGAAGCTAAAATGGACAATGCTCGAATCCCGATTAAGGTGGATATTACTACTGGTGATTTAATTACACCTAAAGAAGTAATCTATACTTTTGATTTATTACTTGAGGATAGAAGCATTGATATTCTGGCATATAACATTGAAACAGTTATTGCTGAAAAATTTGAAACTCTTTTAACCAGAGGCATTACTAATACAAGAATGAGGGGTTTTTATGATATCTACATTCTTGTTAAGCTACAAGGACATAAAGTAGAGAATGCTGTATTGAGCGATGCAGTAAGACAAACAGCTGAAAAAAGAGGGTCTATTTCTACTTTGTCGAGTGGACAAGCTATTCTTGATGAGGTTCGGTTTGATGATGGCATGCAAAGGCACTGGTTAAACTATCAATAGAAAAATAGTTATGCCGATGATATTACGTGGGAAGATATTAACGTTTCGCTAATTAATTTGTGGAATGTTATCAATGCAAATCTAGAAAGTTAGTAATCTAAATAATAATTTTATAGATAAGTTTGAAGGCTTGCTAATCGCTGGTCTTTTTTTATGCCTAAAAAGAGAGGTGGTGGAACCTTGCCAAATAACTTCGGACTCAAAATTGGTGTTGAAGGCGAGAAGGGATTTAAGAATTCCGTTAGGGAGATCAATCGAAATGTCAAGGTGTTAGGCAGTGAGATGAATCTAGTAACTTCGCAATTTGATAAGCAGTATAAGTCAATGGAGGCTCTGATGGTATGTCAACATTAAATTAAACAAATTTTTAAAGGTTCATTAACTTGTATTCATTCGGTGTTAAATAATGTAATGAACCATGAATTCGGATGCGATTAAACCAATGAACATAATCAAAAGCTTTAATGTCATGTTCTTGTTGGTTAGTAAAATAAGCCCCTTTAACGAATTCTGTTTTGATCGTTTTACATGTAGTATAAATGATAATGCAGAAATAGCTCTTACGCATTATTAGGAATCATCCCCAAAAATGCCTAAGAGACACTTTTAACTTGCGAAATACATCCAACTGAAAAGAATGACTATTATCAATCTATTCTTCTTACTACAGTGAAATGTAAGAAAATAAAAAAATATAATTAAGAGCAAGCAATCTATTATACTTTATTAATATTATATGTATACTTGGTATTATGTGTTTTTTTATTTTAGTCCTGTGAGAATCGTTCGAAACTCGAAATGATACATACCTAAAAATCAAAGAGCATTTTTCGAAAAATTATCCAGGTTAAAAATAAGTCCAACAAGTAGATTCAACATCATCCAACACACGAGGAGGCATACGATGACTAAGAAACAAAAATTCAACACAGTAAAGTTACTAGATAAAATAGAGGTTATCGGGAACAAACTACCACATCCAGTGACGATATTTGTCCTATTTACTTTAGCAGTTATTATTTTATCTCACATTTTATATATTATGGGTGTTTCTGTTTCATTTAGAGGAGTCAACAACGAGACGATGGAAACAGAAATGCTTACTGTGGAAGCAATCAGTTTGTTGACATCAGAAGGAATTGCACATATTTTTTCTAGTGTTGTAAATAACTTCACATCCTTTGTCGCGCTTGGTCCAGTATTGGTCGCGATGCTAGGTGTGGGAGTGGCAGAAAAAAGTGGTTATATAAGTGCGATTATGACAAATACGGTGTCCAAAGCTCCGAAAAAATGGGTAACGCCAATCGTTGTATTGATGGGGGTACTATCCAATGTCGCAGCTTCTGTTGGGTATGTCGTATTAATACCATTAGGTGCAATCATCTTCTTAGGTTTCAAACGCCATCCGCTAGCAGGTCTATCTGCTGCATTCGCTGGGGTGTCTGGGGGGTATTCTGCTAATTTAATCATTGGAACAAATGATCCAATACTAGCAGGGATCACGACAGAGGCTGCCCGAATATTGAATGTAGATTATGTCGTTCATCCTACAGACAACTGGTTTTTTATGTTCGCATCTACTTTCTTAATTGTAGTAATTGGAACGCTGATTACAGATAAATTGGTCGAACCCAAATTAGGCCAATATTTTCCGACAGATGGCGCAAGTGCAAAGCAGACAAGCATTACACCACTCGAGAAAAAGGGCTTACGATGGGCAAATATTTCTATTTTACTAACAATGATCGCACTCGCTCTATTAGTGATCCCTGAGAATGCGCCATTACGTGGGGAAGGTGGAAGTCTTGCTTCTTCACCATTTATGAGTAGTATCATATTTATCATGATGCTTATTTTTCTAGTTCCAGGGATTGTTTATGGTATGATTACCAAAACGGTTCGAAGTGATAAGGATGTCGCCAATTTAATGGCATCTTCATTAGAAACAATGGCTGGATTTATTGTATTGATCTTTTTTGCGGCGCAGTTTGTGGCACTTTTCAATTATACAAACTTAGGAACGATTATTGCTGTGAAAGGTGCGGGTGTGTTAGAAGCAATCCATCTTGATGGTGTTTTTCTACTTGTTGCATTTATCGTGATTACAACATTTATTAATATATTTATCGCAGCAGATACGGCGAAGTGGGCAATTATGGCGCCAATATTTGTTCCGATGTTTATGCAAATGGGGATTTCTCCTGAAGTTACACAGGTCGCATACAGAGTGGGTGATGCGTCGACAAATATCATTTCACCATTGATGCCATTTTTCCCATTAGTCGTCGCTTTTGCTCAACGTTATGGGAAAGAAAATGGGGTAGGGACGGTTGTTTCGTTAATGCTCCCACACGCGATTGCAATACTCGTCATTTGGACGATCTTCTTTATAATTTGGTTCTTACTAGGTATACCTGTAGGACCAGATACAAGCTTAACTTACTAAGAAAAGGATGAGTGAATAATGAAAGTAACCACAACATGGACAGGCGGAAGAGCTTTTACTGCAAAAGGTGATTCTGGATATGAAGTAAATATGGATGCAACAGAAGCATACGGAGGATTAGGAAAAGGTGCTACGCCTACGGAAATGCTTTTAAGTGCACTTGCTGGCTGTATCGGAATTGATGTAACGATGATTCTACGTCCGCATTTAGATAAAATTACTAAGATTGATATAGAAACAGAAGGCATACGTAAGGAAGAACCACCGAAAGGATTCACAAATATTGTTGTGACATTCACGGTAGATGGTGAGGTAGATAGTAAGAAAGTATGGCGAGCGATTCGCTTAGGTGAGGAAAAGTATTGTTCTGTCTCTGATTCATTAAGTGCAGATATTTCTTATAAATTGGTGTTGAACGGGGAAGAAGTAGCACAATAAGTAGTGTGGAGCTATCGTTGTTTGCGATAGCTTCATAAATGTTTTAATTCGTAAAAAGATAATAGATTGTGCCACTACATATATGCTATTCGTTAAAAACAACTTGCAATTCATTACAAACCATGATATAGTTAAGATTAATTATTTTTGTTCGGTGTAAAGGATAGTATGAATATCATCTTTCATCTTGATGATACTTTGAGCAAGGGTAGTAATACATGTGTGGGAACGCACTAGGAGGCAACAAATATGGAACAAGGTACAGTTAAATGGTTTAATGCAGACAAAGGTTTTGGATTTATCGAACGTGAAAATGGAGACGACGTATTCGTACACTTCTCAGCAATCCAAAGTGAAGGCTTTAAATCATTAGAAGAAGGACAAAAAGTAACATTTGACGTTGAGCAAGGTGCTCGTGGAGAGCAAGCAGCTAACGTTCAAAAAGCTTCTTAATTCTAAATCAACTATACAAACAAGCTCTCTGCGTAGAGCTTGTTTTTTTGCACTCTTTTATAGCGAAAAAAAGGGATTTCCTGATTTGGAAATCCCTTTTTGCTTTGAGTTATGTGCTGTTCCTTATTATACTGTTAGAACGAGTCGCTAAAATAATAAATGGAATACTTACAACAATGAAAGACCTACAATACTTGTCACCACATCCGTGTGAGTATGACAAATATCAAGTGATCATTTTATCGAGTTATTAGATGAAACTTTAAATAATAAAGAAATTAAATTGTAGAAATAAAAAAAGAAGTGAATGTTCTATTGGTGAGTTGGAGAAGTTGTCTATGCTTGAAAAGATTTACTAGTATTCATGAATATGTTTCAAAAGAATTGTGGGTGTTTTCGGGAGATATAAAATAGTATCTTACATTAACTTTAACAGAAACTTTTTATTTGATTATCCGTAATCCCTTTAATGCATCCCAGTTCACTAATCAATAATTCATGTGCGGTATCTAACATTTCTTTTTCACTGGTATTCAGTTTCGCTTCTTCCTTTATACGCATTAAGTCACGCACAACTTCAGCGCATTCTTTTATTTTGCCAGTTTTTATTTTGTCTGTATTCACTTTATACCTTTGTTTCCATGGCAGTAATCTATCTGATTCTCCATGCTGAAAAATGTGCATGATTTGTTTTAATGCAATAATGTCAGTAACAGGTCGTATATTTGCACTCGATATTTTACCTGTAGGAATCATGACTTGCATATTACCAATGACCATTTTTATAATATAATACTGTTGTTTTTTGCCTGAAAATTCCTTTTCTTCTATGGCTTTAATTATACCTGCTCCGTGCATTGGATAAATGATGTTTTCGCCAATTTGAAACAAATAATCCACCTCCATATATTGTAACCTCTTTAACCTTAACATGGATGCTGTTTTTAATCAAATTTTTAATAATATCATAATTTCACTTTATTAGTCAACAATTTTATCTTGAATAATTAAAAAATCAAAGGCAATAGAATCGTGTCGGATTAGCAAAGCGGAAACGCAGAAATTTTTATCGAGTATAACTTGCTTTTGCACTCAAATAATCTACAATTAAAGCATAAAAGCCTTAACTTAATAAGGAATTTTGGGAAATCTAGAACATTAATAATTGATACTCATTCACGAACAAAAAGGAGGTACAATTATGTCTAATCAAAAACTAACAAATTTCTGGAATACCTTCCTAACTGAAACAAACAGACCCAAATCCACCACATACCTAGAAGCTTTCCATTTCGAACTAACTGAAAAACTAGCGAATGACCTCTTACATCTCGTGCTAATCGGTCAAAAAAAGGCAACAGCTAGTAGTTTGTGGAGTTATGAAATCGAAGGGGAACGTTTGCCTGAAGTAGGCGACTTAAGCATTGTTACAGATTGGGAAGGAAATCCGCGTTGTGTGATTGAAACAACAGCTGTAACAATTTTACCCTTTTCTGAAATGACCTATGATATATGTAAGCGAGAAGGGGAAGATGATACGCTTGATTCATGGCGTAATGGACACATAAGGTTTTACAAAGAAGAAGGTAAGATGTTAGGTTATGAATTCTCTGAAGACATGCCTGTAGTATTTGAAGATTTTGAAGTGGTGTATAGTATTTAAATCAGTAGTTGTATGTTGAGACACCTTTCTCTGCATACAACTCTGTTTGATTCCTCATCATTCCCATCTCATACATCAATTTACACATTCCCGCTCGCTCATGTTGTTTCCTGACAGTATATAAGGATTGTTCCAATGTGAGTATATATCCGTTATGAAATTGAACGTTTGTTTTATTCTCGTGTCGTTTGATGAATCGAATATTTGCTAAGGAGAGCCAGATGCAGTCAGGTGCTTCAGGTGATTTGGTTGGGAAGAAATATAAGTTTTGTTGCGGGAATATTGCAATCGGAATGCGTTGCTTGAAGCCAAAATGATACGTCATCGCTTCTTTCCGTCCGTCATAAGAAGAACCGCCTATTAGACAATTTAGCTTGATCAGTTGAAGTGGGGGTTCTTTACATAGTATGCTTTGATTTGTTTCTAAGACTTTTGTTTGATGGTCAATTGAATAGTGTGGTAGTAATGCCAGTGTATGTGGTGTGATCAGGTACATTGGCTAGTAACAGTCCTTTCTATATAGGGGATGGAGGTAGGTATAGGTTGAGGAGAAGGGTTTTGTGCCGCTTCTCCTCAGTAGTATGATGTGTTATTTTTTCTTTTAATTTTTTAATACTTTGGTACGAGCGGTATACTCTTCGTAAGCGAAATGTTGGAAATATTCCATTACTGTGCTTTGTGGAACATCCAAGAAATGTGATACTTGAATGAATAAGGATAAAGTGATATCGATTTGTCCTTTTTCAAATTTCTGTACCCAACGAATACTTTTGTTTACTAAATATGCAATGTCATTTTGCGTATATCCTTTGTCCATTCGTTGTTGTCTGAAGTATTCGCCAACATGTTCTAGAAATTTTGCTTGTTCATTTGGGTTCATTTTTTAGACCTCCTCTCCATTATGCATGAAATTTTACGAATATAACACGAACTATAGTTCATATTGATAAGTTTTTTGTAAAATATAATGGAAATAAGGTTATTTTTGTGGGGAATAGTTGAATGGAGGAATGGTAATGTCTGATACGACGAGAGAAATTTACGATCAGTTAGTATCTACTTATCAAAATGATGTTGATAATGGAAGTCCATATAATGCATATTATGAACGTCCCGCAATGATGGAGGCGTTATCTTGCTCTATAAAAGGAAAGAGGGTACTGGATGCAGGGTGTGCAGCTGGATGGTATGCTGCTGAGTGCGTGAAACAAGGGGCTGTTGTAACTGGTGTGGATAGTAGTCCTCGTATGATCGAAGTGGCAAGAGAGCGTCTAGCAGGAAAAGGCACATTTCTCTGTCATGATATGCAAGACACTTTGCCATTTGAAGAGGATTCTTTTGATGTGATTATTAGTTCCTTAACACTACATTATCTTGAAAATTGGACACAAACATTTCAAGAATTTCAGCGCGTGCTTAAACCTGGCGGGATTTTCTTGTTTTCGGTGCATCACCCTTTTATGGACTTTACTCGATTTGAGTGTGAGAATTATTTTGAGACGACGCTATTAAAAGAGACATGGCATAAACCAACAATTACGATTGATGTGAGTTTCTACAGAAGGCCATTGCAACAAATCATTCAAGAAACAACGAGTTTTTTTCGATTGGAACAATTAATTGAGCCGAAGCCACAGGAAGTGATGAGGGAAGTGGATGAGAAGGCTTACCATTATTTGATGAGGAATCCGCATTTTCTTATTGTGAGGGCGGTGAATGAGAAGGAGAGAAAACACAATGGATGAAAAAATACTAAAAATGCAGTTGAAGGGACTTGAAGAGAGTCATCTAAAATCAGAAGTACGTACATCAGTGGAGGAACTTGACCAATTGTTGGCAGATGATTTTTTTGAATTTGGAAGTTCAGGTGGGGTAACTTACAAAAAGGATTGTTTAGTAGAAGATGGAATTGGTGTTAGAGACTTATCGCTATATGATTTTGAGATGCATTCGATTTCATGAGAGGCAGTTCTGACAACATATCTGGTAAGAGATGCGGATCGACAACAGAACACATTGAGAAGTTCGATTTGGAAATATATTGATGGGAGATGGCAATTGTTTTTCCATTAGGGGACTGTTGTGAAGAGGTAGGGGTGTTATAAGGTAAAGAACAATGCAAGGACGAAAGAAGCTATATCGATTGGTGCGGATGAAATATGAAGCAATTGTAAGTTGTTTTTTCTTGAATTTGTTAACATAAATTGAATTCTAAACTCACTTTTATTGCAATTACAATAAAAATGAGTTATATTTTTGAGGTAATTTTGTTGTATTTGCAACAAAAGTGAGGTGATGTAAGATGAAAAATGAAACACTACGTGAAATTGGGATGATTGCTAGAGCACTGGATTCAATCAGTAATGTAGAATTCAAAGAATGTAATCTAACAAAAGGCCAGTACCTATATATTGTGCGGATATGTGAAAATGAAGGCATTATTCAAGAAAAATTAGCAGAAATGATCAAAGTAGATCGAACGACAGCAGCTCGTGCAATTAAGAAATTAGAGATGAATGGCTTTATCGAAAAGCGAGAAGACCAGCATAATAAAAAGATAAAGAAACTTTTTCCGACAGATAAAGGTAAAAGCGTCTATCCATTTATCAAAAGAGAAAATGAGTATTCGAATAAGATGGCATTAGATGGATTGAGTGAAGAGGAAGAAGAGGCACTATTTTATTTGCTCCAAAGAGTGCGAAGGAATGTGGAGAAAGACTGGGATTTTGTAAGAAAAGGAAATAAAAGAAATTATTAAGGGGGATTTTGGTTATGCCATTTGTATTAAGAAAATGCACGGTGGATGATGTGCAATTACTTCAAGACATCAGTGTGGAGACATTTAATGAGACATTTGAAGCACATAATTCAGCTGAGAATATGAAGGATTATCTAGAGAAAGCATATAATTTGGCCAAGTTGGAAGCGGAATTGGAGAATGATTTGTCGCAATTCTTTTTTGTTTATGTGAATGGAGAAGTGGCAGGATATTTGAAAGTGAATACTGGTGAAGCGCAGACAGAAAAGATGGAGGCGGAATCACTGGAAATTGAGCGGATTTATATTCGAAGTCGTTATCAAAAAATGGGTTTGGGCAAATTTTTGATAGATCATGCGATTGGAGTGGCGATGGAGCAGAATAAAAAAATGATATGGCTAGGTGTATGGGAGCATAATGAAAATGCACTTGCTTTTTATAAGAAGCTTGGATTTGTACAAACAGGTGCGCATTCTTTCTATATGGGGGATGACGAGCAGACAGATTATATTATGACGAAGAGATTGGATTGAAAAGGACGAGGGTACATAGATGTGTACGCTCGTCCTTTATTTTTTCTTATTTTCGATGATTTCTAAATGTATTTCACTTAATTTTTCGAATGGTATGTTCAAGAAATGAGTTAATAGAACAACTTTATCTAAAGGCATATCAATCTCGCCATTTTCGAACCTCTCAATATAATCTTCACTAACATCTGCAATATACGCTAGGTCTGCTAGTGTAACATCTTGTTTGATTCGTTGTTCTTTACAATAGGAACCGACAGCTTTTAGATATGCTTTTCTTTCTGAATCGTTCATGTTAACTCCTTTTTAAATATATATTTTTAAATTTTGTTTGTAGAGGTAACTTGTGTAGTTTGATTATAACTTATATGTTGGATTTTGTTAAATGATTTAATTATTTTTTTGTTTGACGCAGGGAATATTGGTGCGACGCAAAGATAATTTGAGCGATGCAGGGAATGTGTGAGGGACGCAGGGAATATTGGTGCGACGCAGGGAATCCATGAGCCATGCAGGGAATAAGTATAGGACGCAGGAATTCCAAGCACGCCCATGTTGTAGTTAATTAAATTCCATCATTAATTATTTAATGAATTGCAATTTATTAAATTCGAATTGTTGGGATTCCTGCGTGGTTGGAGGAATTCCTGCGTGGTGTGGATAATTCCAGTGTGGTTGGAAGAATCCCTGCGTGGTGCGGATAATCCCAGTGTGGCTGGAGAAATCCCTGTGTCGCTATTGTCTCATTAAATAATTCCTTTTATATATGTCTATTATCTCATATAATAGATGGAGATACTTTTTAAGAAATGAGTGGTTGTATGAATGAAAAGAAACGATTCACTTTTTCTATTTCTGAGAATCCTTTGCCGTTATATATTGAAAGTATGGGGTACAACCCGCAGGAATTGGATTTCAAGCGTCCGGAGGGGTATCCCTATTATCATTGGCTGCAGACGGTTCGTGGGGAGGGTGTGATTGAACTTCAGGGGCAGACGTTCCCTTTACCTGTTGGAAAAGGTATATTATTAACACCATATACACCACATGCATATTACTCTGATCATGATAGTGACGTGAGGTGGGAGACTTACTATATTACATTTACTGGAGCGGCGATTGATCCGATATTGAATGCACTTGACATGAATTATTCTGCATTTTATGAAGAGACAGATAAGATTTCTTTTTCTTATCAAATGGAGAAGATGCTTGGGAAATTAGAGAATAATGACACACCACATCACATTGCACATGAAATTTCAGCAGATTTGTACCAGTTTTTAGTACGATTGAAGAAATATGGGCAGATGAATGACAAATTATCTATTCTTCAATCTTATGAGAAGATTCGGTTTGTTGTGGAGTGGTTGGAGCAAGTTTATCCACAAGATATTGGGTTACTTGAGATTTCAGAAAAGGCACAAGTTAGTTCACAGCATTTAAATTCGATGTTTCATGATACATTCGGCATTAGTCCGTACTCATTTCTTGTGCAATTGAGAATTCGGGAGGCGAAGCGAATTTTGATTACAAATCCTGAGTTGTCTTTAAAGGAAATAGCGAAACAAGTTGGATTTAATGGATTGAGTCATTTTGTTTCTACATTCAAAAAACGTGAGGGTATGACGCCTACTACATATCGAAACCTGCATTAATTATGATGCAGGTTTCGTTTTTTGAAAGTAACTTAGAAGAATTTGATATATTCATGAATCTGAAAACGCTTTATAATAAAGTGTGTAGAGATAATAAAATTAATTTATTAAGGAGGTCATGAAGTTGGGTAAAAACAAAACTTTATGGGGTTTAGTATTAATGATGTCACTTGCATTGTTCCTTGCAGCATGTGCGCCAGAGCGTGAAGGTGCGGAGGAGGCTACAAATAATGGTGGAGAAGAAGGTAATACGGAAACAGAAGGTGCAGAGGAAGCGGACAAGCCAGAGAAATTAGTTGTTTGGGTTAATGATGAAGATATTGCAGAAGATGTGGCAACACAGATGTTTGACAAGTATACAGAAGAAACAGGTATTGAAATTGAATACAAAAGGGTAGCAATTCCTGATCAAGTGCAAGAGTTAGCTCTAGCAGGACCTACTGGTGATGGACCAGATTTATTCTTCCAGCCACAAGATAGCTTAGGAGATATTGTTGCACAAGGTTTAGCTGTACCAATTGAGTATACAGATGAAGAAAAAGGTCAATTTACAGATGTTGCAATGGAAGCATTCACGTATGAAGGTGGAATTTATGGTGCGCCTGTTGCAATTGAAACATACTTCACTTTTTACAATAAGAGTTTAATTGATGAGGTTCCTGAAACAATCGATGATGTGTTAGCAATGTCAAAAGAATTGACAGATGCAAGCAAAGACCAATATGGATTCTTGGTTTCACCTGAATTCTATTACTTATACTCATTCATGAATGCGTATGGCGGATATGTATTCGGTCAAGAAGATGGCGTGTATGATGCAACAGATATTGGTTTAGATAATGAAGGTTCTATTGAAGGGTTAAAGAAATACAAAGAGTTTATTGATGCTGGTGTGTTACCAAAAACATTAACAGTAGATGTACTTGATGGGTTATTTAAAGAAGGAAAAGTTGGAATGGTAGTGAGTGGACCATGGAATATGCCAATTTATAAAGAAGCATTAGGTGACGATTTAGCAACAGCTCCACTTCCAAAAATGAATGGAGAAATCGCACCATCATTCTCTGGTGTGAAATCATGGTTAGTTTCTTACTTTAGTGAATCACCGGAATGGGCAGCGGATTTGGCTAAATTCATGACAAATGATGAGAATTCTCAATTGTACTATGACGTGACAGGTGAATTACCACCACGTCCAGAAATCTTAGATGCTGTAGAAGATCCAATTTATGCAGGATATACTGAGCAAGTGCCACATGGTACATTGATGCCGAATATTCCAGAAATGAATCCAGTATGGGATATGGATATTGCAATTGAATTAATTAACAATGGATCAGATGTCGAAAGTGCAGTGAAAGACACCGTTCAATCTATTAAAGACAAGATTGCAGCGTCTGCAGGACAATAACATGTTGGAGTGGAAGAGAATGATTTCTTTTCCACTCTCTATATCATTACTTTTCAGATGAAAGAGGTGGTTCAGGTGGCCCACAACGAAGATATAAATACAAATAGAAAAGAAAATCAAAAAAAATTAAATCCTACAGTAGCAATGGTATTGTCTATTCTACTTGCAGGACTGGGACAAATCTATAACAAGCGCTATGTGAAGGGAATTTCTTTCATTCTTTTGGAGATTGCCTTTATCATAACGACTTTTGATTTTCTACATTTAGGATTATGGGGAATCACAACACTAGGAACGATACCAGGTGTTGACCATTCTATCTTTTTACTCGTATACGGAATCGTTGCAATATTAATTCTAGTTTTTGCAATTACATTCTATGTATTTAATGTAATCGATGCACGTAAGCAAGCAATGAAATTAAATACGGGTTGGGAGCCGCCTACATTCAGCCAAGCACTTCGAAATGGCTATGATAAGGCATTCCCTTATATTATGACAGCACCTGGACTGATTTTATTAGTCTTTACAGTTGTTTTCCCGCTATTATTTGCGATTGCTTTAGCATTTACGAATTATGACTTATATAACTCCCCACCGAGGAATTTAGTAGAGTGGGTAGGCTTTAGTAACTTTGGGAAATTAGTTACCGTTGATTTATGGAAAAATACGTTCTTAAGTGTATTTACATGGACGATAGTTTGGACACTTGTCGCAACATCGTTTCAAATTGTTGTTGGACTATTTTTGGCGGTATTAGTGAATGATCCACGTGTAAAGTTTAAGAAAACGATTCGTACCATTCTTATCTTGCCATGGGCTGTACCTGGATTTGTGTCTATCTTAATCTTTGCAGCGATGTTCAATGATCAATTCGGTGCAATCAACCGTGATATTATTATTCCACTCGTAGGTGGAGAAGGATTACCGTGGTTAACCAATCCTGTTTACACCAAAATTGCGCTTATCATGATTCAAACATGGCTAGGGTATCCATTTATTTTCGCATTATTTTCTGGGGTATTGCAAAGTATTTCTTCAGAATGGTATGAAGCGGCAGAAGTGGATGGGGCAACGCGTTGGCAAAAATTCAGACATATTACATTGCCACATGTTTTATTTGCGACAGCGCCATTACTTATCATTCAATATACGACGAATTTTAATAACTTTAACATTATTTATCTATTTAATGAAGGTGGACCTGCAGTGCAAGGACAGAATGCTGGAGGAACAGATATTTTAATTTCATGGGTGTATAAGCTGACATTCGAGACAAACAATTACAGTATGGCGGCAGCAATTTCACTTATTATCGGATTGATTGTGTCTGTCTTTGCCATTTTCCAATTCAGACGTACAAGCTCATTTAAAGAGGAGGGGAATATTTAATGAATCCAAAAACAAAATCAAAACTAGAATTAGCTGGAATATACACGATTTTTGCATTCATGGCTGTGATTATTCTGTATCCTCTTGTATGGGCAATTGGAATGTCTTTAAATCCTGGGAATAGTTTGTATTCCTCATCTATCATTCCAGAGAATTGGTCATTAGAACACTATAAATGGTTATTTACAGACCCGAGAAGTGATTATTTACTGTGGTACAAGAACAGTATGATTGTTTCTACTTGTGCAGCGTTCTTCTCTGTGATTATGACATCTTTTGTTGCGTATGCTTTTTCTAGATACAAATTCGTAGGGAGACAGTCCGGGTTATATACATTCCTAATCTTGCAAATGTTCCCTGTCATGATGGCAATGGTAGCATTATATATTTTCCTACATTTAATTGGATTGCTAGATTCTTTAACAGGTTTAATCCTGATTTATATTGGTGGACAAATACCGTTTAATGCATGGTTAGTAAAAGGTTACTTAGATACGATTCCGAAAGAATTAGATGAGGCAGCATATATGGACGGTGCGGGACACTTTACTGTATTTCTAAGAATTGTGCTTCCATTAGCAAAACCAATTCTAGCAGTTGTCGCATTGTTTAACTTTATGACACCATTATTTGATTTCATTTTACCATCGATTATTTTAAATAGTCCCGAAAACTACACGATTGCATTAGGACTATTCAATTTCATTAATGATCAATTTTCCAATAACTTCACACGATTTGCTGCTGGTTCGATTCTTATAGCCATTCCTGTTGCGATTGTTTATTTGTTCTTACAACGCTTCTTAATCTCTGGCTTAACAGCAGGTGGAACGAAAGGTTAATGGAGGTACACGGAGGATAGAGTATGAGAGAGATAGATTTTATAAAAGGTGTCGATTTGTCGTTTGTTGACGAAGTGGAGACAGAAGGCGGCATTTATTACGAAGACGGAAAGCCTGTCGATGTCATTGAATTGTTGCATCGTTCAGGGGTAAACGCAGTTAGGCTTCGTTTATGGCACACACCTTCAGGGGGATACTGTGATTTAAATAGAACGATTCAAATGGCGAAAAGGGTAAAAAAACATAACATGCATTTTTTACTAGATTTTCATTATTCGGATTATTGGGCAGACCCTGGCAAGCAAATAAAACCTAAGGCATGGGAAGCATTATCTTTTGATGCATTAGTTGCAGAAGTACGTAGCTATACAGAGGATGTATTGCTTGCTTTTGATAAGGAAGATGTACTACCTGACATGGTCCAAATAGGTAATGAAATAACGAACGGCATGCTTTGGGAAGAAGGAAAGATTTATAAAGAAGAAAATGGAAAGAAGATAGAAGAATGGGACAGTATTCTGGCACTTGTTCAAGCAGGTCTAGAAGGAGTAAGAGCTGTTTCAGATAAAGTGGAGACAATGATTCATATTGATCGTGGTGGAGATAATGAAGGATCTCGAAAATTTTATGATCATATTGAAGAAAGTAATCTTACTTATGATGTGATTGGACTATCTTATTATCCATGGTGGCACGGGCCATATGAAGACTTTGAACACAATTTAATCGATATAGCGAATCGATATCAGAAGAAAATAAATGTGGTAGAGGTAGCGTATCCGTGGACCATTCCTGATGAAATCCCACAAGTAGATGAAGCGCCAGATATCCGTGAGAATCTTGTTCAAGGATATCCAGCGACACCTGTTGGGCAGAAGGAATATTTGACTAAGTTGATGGCTACTGTGAAAAATGTGCCAAATAATTTAGGGCATGGAATCTATTATTGGGAACCTTGTTGGATTCCGTCGAAAGAAGAATGGTCTGTCGGACACGAAAATAATTGGTCACATTTAACATTGTTTGATTACGAAGGTAATAAATTAGAAGGTTTAGATGCATTCAAAAAAATATAAAAGAAAGCATGGTGACAATCTATGAAATTCAACCCAGTAAGTAACAACATCCCAAAAATGCTTCACGGTGCGGATTATAATCCTGAACAATGGGAGAAGTATCCAGAAGTATTAGAAGACGATATTCGTTTAATGAAGCTTGCGAACTGTAATGTCATGTCTGTTGGCATCTTCTCATGGGCGAAGTTAGAGCCTGAGGAAGGCACGTATAATTTTGAGTGGATGGATCGATTATTAGATACCTTTCACCAAAATGGAATCTATGCATTTTTAGCGACACCAACAGGCGCTAGACCTACATGGATGTCGGAGAAATATCCGGAAGTGCTTCGTGTTGGAGCGAATCGTGTCCGTAATTTGCATGGAATGCGACATAATCATTGCTTCACATCACCTGTGTATCGTGAAAAAACGAAGCAAATGAATACAAAGCTTGCAGAACGTTATGCTAATCATCCAGCAGTGATTGGGTGGCATATCTCGAATGAATATGGTGGCGAGTGTCATTGTTCTTATTGCCAAGATGCATTTCGTGATTGGGTGAAGAACAAATATAAGACATTAGACGCATTGAATGACGCATGGTGGACGACTTTTTGGAGTCATACGTATACTAGTTGGTCACAAGTGGAATCACCAGCACCTCATGGGGAAACAATGGTGCACGGACAGAATTTAGATTGGAAACGATTTGTTACAGATCAGACGCTAGATTTTTATCGTCATGAAATCAAACCACTGAAAGCAGCAAATCCAGATTTACCTGCAACGGCGAATTTTATGGAAGCATTTGAAGGATTAAATTATGCAAAGTTTGCGGATGATTTAGATATTGTTTCATGGGATTCCTACCCGACATGGCATGATGAACAAGATGAATCAGCATTAGCGGCATGGACAGCGATGAATCATGACTGGTTCCGTGCATTGAAAGACGGCAAACCATTTTTGCTAATGGAAAGTACGCCGAGTTTGACTAACTGGCAATCTATTAGTAAATTGAAAAAACCTGGCATGCATATGCTTTCTTCATTACAAGCAGTTGCACATGGTTCTGATTCTGTTCAATATTTCCAATGGCGCAAAAGTCGTGGGTCCAGTGAGAAGTTCCACGGAGCGGTAGTCGATCATGCAGGTCATGAGCATACAAGAGTTTTTGAGGAAGTGAAAGAGCTAGGCGAAGGTCTTAGTAAATTAGATCAAGTAGTTGGATCTACTGTAGATGCAGAAGTTGCAGTTATTTTTGATACAGAAAATAGATGGGCTGTAAAAGATGCACAAGGGCCTAGAAATGCTGGCGTGTATTATGAACGAACAGTCAGAGAACACTACCAAGCATTCTGGGAACAAGGAATCAGTGTGGACGTAATTGACATGGACAAAGATATTTCTAAATATAAAGTACTTGTTGCGCCAATGTTGTACATGGTACGCCCAGGTGTTGGAGCAAAAATTGAGCAATTTGTCAAAAATGGTGGAACATTTGTAGCGACATATTGGTCAGGTATTGTCGATGAAAATGATTTATGTTTCTTAGGTGGATTCCCCGGTCCATTACGTAAAACTTTAGGTATTTGGTCTGAAGAAATCGATGGATTATATGATAGTGAAAGAAATGGAATTCAAGCAGTTGGTGAGAATTCATTTGGATTAGAGGGTGCTTTTGAAGCAAGAGAATTATGCGACTTAATTCATGTAGAAGGTGCAGAAGTGCTAGCAGAATACACTTCAGATTTTTATGCAGGTAGAGCAGCATTAACTGTTAATCATTTTGGTGAAGGAAAAGCATATTACATTGCTTCTAGAAATGATAAGGCGTTTCATCAGGCGTTTTTTGGTAAGTTAGCAGAAGAACTTGGATTGAAGAAAGCAGTTGATGGGCAGTTACCGAAAGATGTGAGTGTGCAAGTGAGAACGGACGGAGAGAATGAATTTGTATTCTTGATGAATTTCTCTGATCAGGAGAAGGAAGTTCAGTTGGTGGATGCAGTGTATGAAGATTTATTGAATGATGAGGAAGTTGGGAAGTCTGTTGTTGTGGAAGGCTATGGGGTTCGTGTGTTGAAGAAGTGATATTTTATTAAAGGAGTAACAAGACCTGTTCTTTTTGGATGGGTTTTGTTATTTTTTTTGTTTTTTTTGGGGAGTGGGATTTCTTGCGTGAGTGTGTGGAATTCCTGCGTGGTGCGGATAATTCCAGTGTGGCTGGAGGAATTCCTGCGTGGCTCAGATAATTCCAGTGTGGTTATTTGAATTGTTATGTGGGGTTGTTGGATTAACTTATTTTTTTAAGTATGCGTTTTATTAATTGAATATTCTGATAATTTAGTTCTTAATAACTAACACTCGTATTTGAGTGCTGTAATTATTTTAGAAATTGTTAAGAGTTGTCTATTAATATAAGTACTTAGTGATGAAAATAACATCGTATAAATAATGATACGCAATAATCATACATACATCACTGAGATAAACAGCGCGAGACAACATAGAGTAATCGTTATTTTTATCACGTATAACACAATATGTCACATTAAATAGAAATGATGTGATTTATTTTTGTGTGGTTTTTATTTTTGAGATAAAGACAATAGGAGAGGAGCGGAATGAAGCAGTGAAAAAGAATGTAAGTGTGTTATTAATGGCATTGTTGCTTTTTCAAACAATCTCTAGTTCCTTATTGATTCCAATACAGGCGATAACAAATAGTGATCAACCAAGTGTTTTCACAAATATCGCAGTAGTGAACGATGAGGGGAATATGCTGCAAGATGATGCGGTAGCTGGAACCAATGCGACTATTCTTGTCGATTGGTCGATTGCTGATTTAGAGATGGAAGCAGGCAGTACGGAGAGTTTTACGGTACCTTCTAATTTAAGTGTTGATACAGAACAGGCTGGAGTATTAACGTTTGAGGAAGAAGAAGTCGGTACGTATCTTGCAACAACAGATGGGATAGTTACTGTTGAATTGACAGAAGAAATAGCAACATATCCTGATGCAAATGGTAGCTTCCAGGTTAAAGCGGTTGTGATAGAGAGTACTGAGGAAGTCGTCACAGAGGAAGCTCCCATTGTAACAGAAGAGGAGCAGTTGCCTGCTGAGGAGACACCAACTGATACTAAACAACAACCACAGACGGATGATACTCAAGCAGATGCGCCAACTACAACAGACACGGAGCAACCATTAACGCAGGAAGAGCAACCCGTAAAAGAAGAGACAAACGCAACAACAGAAACTAATTCATTCAATATGCAACAAGCAGCAACAGCGGTAGACGATGGATTCCAATTAACTTTAGATCAACTAACAGATCTTAATGGAAATGCATTTACTCAAGATCAATTATTAGATCCATCCGATGAGTTTTATTTAAAGTTAGCTTGGCAATTGAAAGATGGCCACACATATAAAGTGGGAGACCAGGTTACATTTACATTGCCAAATGCCATAGCAATTCTCCAAGAAATGACAGGAGAATTAAAAGACAGCCTTGATAATGTAGTGGCAAATTATACGATTTCAACAGATAAACAAGTGACATTAACATTTACAGATTATGTGATGAACAATAGTAATGTAACTGGTTGGTTACAAATTGTTTCCATGTTAGATAAGGAAAATGTAGAAGTAGAAGATGGAGAAGCAATTATTGAACCGATTGGTGATGAGGATCAATTGCGAATTCCGATTATCTATGACCAAAAACAAACAACCATTGAAAAAAAAGGGGCACCTAATAAATCTTATAATGCAAATGAAATAAACTGGGAAGTAATTATTAATAAAGAGAAAAATGATTTAACAAATGCAACGATTACGGATTTACTTCCTGAAGGCACGACGTTTAAAGAAGGAAGCCTTAAGGTAACGAAGCTTAAGGCCAATATCGATGGGAATATCATTGGTGATCTAGAAGAAATTCCTGTTTCTAATGCAACTTTTGAAAATGGTACTTTATCGATTCCACTAGGTGATATTGATGATCCATATCGCATCGAATATGTAACAACAGTGACAGACGAAGATGTTACTCAATTTGTTAATCAAGCAAGCTTAACAGCAGACGGTTTGGATGAGCTGAATACAGGTGCAACGGTTACGATTAATCGTGGCGATCCAATTAAAAAGAAAGCTGCGAAAAGCTATGACCCTAAAACAGGGATCATAGAATGGGAAATTGAGTTTAATTACAATCAAAAAAGTTTAACAGATGTTACGTTAAAAGACGCATGGACACCAACAGGAAAGCTTGAATTAGTTGAAAGTAGTGTCGTTTTTAAAGAAATGACCATTGATGAGAATGGGAATGCTTCGGAAACAGGAACGACAGGACTTCCTAATGGTGCTGAAGTTGTGAAAGGGGAGGACCAGTTTGAGATAACTGGCATCACAACAGATAAACCATACAAAATTACGTATCAAACAAAAGTGACAGGACGTGTTTTAGATAGTTTTGACGTAAGTAATACAGCTGGATTTGGAGAGTACCAAACAGGAACAGGTACACAAATTGGGGCATATTACGGGTCCAAATCAGTTGGTACAATCAATTATGCCGAAAAAACAATTGACTGGCGCATTGAGATAAACCATGATGAGTATCCGATGGAGAAAATTAAGGTTGAAGATACATTAGGCGCGGGATTGGCGTTAGATGCAAATTCTATCTCAGTGACAATCGATGGTCAAGCATATCATGATTTTACTTTAACGGAAGGTAATCCTTTTACTATTGCTTTTCCAAATGATTTTACAACAGACAAGAAAATCATTATCGACTATCAAACGATTTTTGTAGCAGATGAGGTTCCAAATCAACGACCTACAAATACAGCTGCAATAACATGGACGCCTGAGGGTGAAGATGGATCGATTACGAAAGATATTACGGTAAACACCGAATTAAATGACAAGACAAAGAACAATCATTGGAAAAGTGGTTCCTATGATCCAAGTTCAAGAGAGATTACATGGACTATTTATACGAATTACCGTGAAAATCAAATCGGAAATTTGATTATTGAAGATACACCATTAGGCAATCAGAAAATTGTAGAAGACTCTGTCGTTGTGACACCATTAACTATTGATGCAGATGGGAGCATGACAGAAGGAGATGCACTCGATCCTAGTGTGGCGAGTGTTAACACGAATACGAATTCACTAAATGTAACCATTGGTGAAACAAATCAAGCATACAAAATTGAGTATAAGACTAGTCTAGCAGGATTAGTTGATGTTGCGATTAATTATAAGAATGCTGCAACAATTAAAGATGGTTCTACTAACTTAGAATCTATTGAAGCAAATGTAGGGATAGCGAAAGCGGATAGATATGCAGATAAGTCAGGGGTTCAAGATGGAAAACAAGTACATTGGAAGATTGATGTGAACCCTGGGCAGCAATTAATTGATAATTTAGTCTTAGAAGATTCCATTTCTGATAATCAAGATTATTTGAAGGATTCTATACATGTCTTTGAGGGAATTGTAGATGGTAATGGTGATGTAACAAAAGGTGAAGAAGTTCCAAATAGTGAATATGAAATTACATTTGGTCCAGATAACCGTAGTTTTCAAGTAGTGTGGTACAACCAAATCAATGATGCATTTGTAGTGGAGTATTCGACACTATTTTTTGCAGGTCATAACGAAAGTGTATCCAATGATTATAAGATAACAGGTGGTAACATCGTTGCTAATGATACTACTGAGGATACAAGTAATGTGACCATTCGACAATTATCATCAGGTGGTGCGACAGGTCAAGCGGGTTATCTAGTCATCGATAAGATTGATTCAACGTATGGTGTGCCTGAATCTAAGTTAGCAGGTGCAGAATTTGAATTAATTGATGCACATAATGGTAAATTGTTAAAAACTGCGACAACAGATTCAACTGGACAGATTGATTTTGGACGCTTACTTTTTGGAGAATACATTTTACGTGAAAGTGGAATTCCAACTGGATATGTTACACCAAATGAAGAGCAAACCATCACAATCAATAAAGAATATGTCGCAGGAAGTGAAGAAAGTAAAACTATTTTAACAGTAGATAATTACAAACCTGTGTATCAGATTGATTTATTAAAAACGGATGATGTAGATGAGAACATTCTATTAGCAGGTGCAGAATTCACGTTGTATGATGCAGATAATAATGTAATGGGAACTGCTACAACAGATGGAAGTGGTGAACTTTCATTTGAGAATTTACCAAGTGAAGGTACGTATTATTTAGAAGAAACAAAAGCACCAGAATTTTATCAGCTTAATACAGAAAAAATTCAGGTAAGTATTGGAGAAAAAGAACGTGAGCCAATACAGGTGACTGTTGACAATCAATTAGTTCCTGGAAAAGCCAGAGTACAAAAAGTAGACATAGAAACTGGTAATGGTTTAGCGGGTACGGTTTTCCATGTTTTTAATAGTACGGGAGAACGTGTAGACACGCTGACTTCTGATGCTGACGGTTATGCAGTCACAAAAGAATTGCAACCTGGGGATTACACGGTCAAAGAAGTGACGCCACCTCATGGGTATCATTTACCTGCAGATCAACCTAGTATTCCTTTTACTATTGCGAAAAGTGATACGGTTGAGACGATTGATGTAAATGAAAAATTCCGTAATGAAGTCAAGTCAACAAATATCGAAATCACAAAATATGACACAGAATTACCGAGTAAATTTTTAGCAGGTGCAGAATTAGAACTCACATATGTCGGAAGTGACTATACGATTCCTACTCAAGTGAAAACGACGGATAGTACTGGTAAAGCTGTATTTGAAGATTTAAAACCAGGTACGTATGAGATTAGAGAAATCAACGCGCCAACTGGTTATATTTTAAATTCCGTTCCTATTACAGTCGAAGTAACTATTGACGATGTAGCGAATGGAACGCTTGTAACAGGTTCTATCGGAAATGCACCATACGGCAAAGTAGTATTGACGAAAAAAGATGAAGAAACAGATAAATTATTACAAGGTGCAGTGTATCAAGTAGTTGATGCATCAAGTGAAATGCCGATAAATGGTTATCAAAATCTAACAACAGATGCATTTGGGCAAATTACGATTACAGGCTTATCCAGAGGAGAGTATAAGCTTCAAGAAACGCAAGCGCCGTTCGGTTATTCTATTGATGGAGATGGATTTACGTTACCATTCACGATAGATGATACAAGTATAGTAACGGAAACTTTCACAAGAGAAATGACGAATACAATCATCAAAGGCTCTGTAAAAGTAACAAAAGTAGATGGAGATACAAGCGAGAGTCTTCAAGGTGTAGAATTTAATTTAGTTTCTGACTCTTTAGTAAATGGTGCTACGTATTCAGGTGGACCATTCATAACAAATGAAAATGGTGAATTCGAAGTTACTGATCTTACACCAGGAACGTATCATCTAGAAGAAATAAAGACATTAGACGGATACCAATTACCAACTGGTGCTCAAAATGTATCTTTCCAAATTAATTTAGCCAACACAGCTCATGAACAAACGGTAACAGTAGAGAATTTTAAACTCATTGATATTCCAATTACAAAAACATGGAATGATAATGATGATGCGGAAGGTACTAGACCAGGTGAAGTAACAATTGAATTACGCAGACAAGTAGGAAGTGGCACAGTTGAGACGGTTGAATCGCTTGATTTAAGTGGTGATGCAACAAGTAACGAATGGGCACATACATTTACTGATTTAGAGCAAGTAGATAATGATGGAAACAGATATACGTACTCTATTGCTGAATCTAATGTTCCGACTGGATATGAAGCGAAAGTCAATGGATACAACATTACAAACACACGAGCTGAAAACAAAGATATCAAGATAGAAAAAGCGTGGTTAGATGAGAATGATACAGCACGACCTGTGTCTATATCTGTAACGCTTTTGAGAAATGGCCAAGAAGTTCGTAGTGAAGCATTAACTAAAGCTAACAATTGGTCATACACATTTGAAGATATGCCACTATACAATAATTCGGGTGTTGCATATACCTATTCAGTAGAAGAATCAGATGTAGCAGGTTATCAGCTACAAGGTATAGAGGAAACAGAAGAAGGATTCCAAATCACCAATGTAAGAAGTGAAAAAACATCCATTGCTGTAACGAAGGAATGGAAAGACAATCCAGAAACAGAAGCTCGACCTGAAAGTATTACAGTGCAACTTTTCAAAAATGATGATACAGAAGCTTTTGACACACAAGTAATTGAACCAGATACGGATGGCAATTGGGCCTATACATTCGCAAATTTAGAAAAATTTGATGAAAATGGTCATCTAATTGATTATCGAGTGGAAGAAGAGAATGTGCCTGGTTATGCAACAGAGGTTGTAGAAACAGCAGAAAACCAATCATTCACAATTACGAATACAAGAAGTAATACGATTGCTGTTTCAGGTAAGAAGACGTGGTTAGATGATAATTCTGAAGAACGTCCAACAGAAATCACAGTTCAACTTACTAGAGAAGGTGACGATGTTTTCTTACAAGAAAAAACTGTAAAAGCATCGGATAATTGGGAGTATGAGTTCAATAACTTACCGGAATTTGATGATAATGGGAACAAATACACGTATATTATTGATGAAGTGGATGTGTCTGGTTACGATAAAGCAGTGAATGGTTATGACATCACTAACACGAGAACAGGTAAGATTAATATTTCAGGAACAAAAACGTGGAAAGATGAACAAAGTACAGCGGATCGACCAAATCAAATTGAAGTAATTTTAAAACAAAATGGGAACGAATATTTAACACAAGATGTAGATGCAGATGACAATTGGTCCTATGAATTTACTGATTTACCACAATATGACGATGAGGGTGTCTTATATCAATACACGATTGATGAAACACCTGTTGCGGGTTATAAAAAAGTGGTGGATGGTTATGACATTACTAATATTCGCTCAGAGCAAACATCGATTCATGTAGACAAAGTTTGGATGGATGACAATAATGCAACCAACAAACGACCAGACCAAATTACGGTAGAATTATACAGAAGTGATGATACATCTAATGCATATCGTACAAAAGTTATTCGAGCAGATAACGGATGGGAATATACTTTTGATAATCTAGAAGTCTATGATGATGAGGGTAAGCCGTACACATATGAAGTACGAGAATTACCAGTGGAAGGGTATCGTACGGTTGTATCAGATACGGATAATGATGTACAGATTACGAATATCCGTACAGGTAAGACATCTGTTTCTGTTACGAAACAATGGAATGACAATAACAATGCAGATGATACTCGCCCAGAAGAAATTGAAATAGAGCTTTACAGAAGTGATAATTCAACAGAACCAATTGATAGATTCTTAGTTTCTGCGAATGATGATGGGGAATGGAAACACACTTTCAAAGATTTAGAAGCATTTGATGATCAAGGGGTAGCTTATAAGTATACAGTTGATGAAGTGACACCAACTGGGTATCGTTTGGCAGCTACTACAGGGAACATGACAGATGGGTATATCTTGACAAATGTACAGCAAACATCAGTAGACGTACAAAAAGCGTGGTTGGATAATGGAGATACAGATGCACGCCCAGAGTCCATCACAGTGGAATTGCATCGAAATGGTGAGTGGTATAAAGAACAAACGATTGATGCAGAGGATGGATGGAAACATACATTTGATCAACTCGACTTATACGATGAAAATGGCATTCCTTATGCGTACACTGTAAAAGAAAAAGAAGTGCCAGAAGGATATGCACTGAAATCTATTACTGGTGATCAAGAGACAGGTTATGAAATAACGAATCTACGTGTTGGAGTGACAGAAGTAACTGGAATGAAGACATGGAAGGATGAGGATGCATCAGATCGTCCAACTGATGGTATCACAATCAACTTGCTACAAGACAATGTGGTCATTGATACGGAAACAATTAGTGCAACAGGTGATGGGAACTTTAGTTTTACAGAGTTGCCGAAATATGATGACCAAGGTGTACCGTATGTGTATACAGTAGCAGAGCAAGAAGTGCCTGGTTACCAATCAGACGTGAAGGCTTTTGATATTACGAATACAAGATCAGAGAAGCGTGGTATTACTGTAACAAAAGGTTGGCAGGATGAAGGTACGAGTGATCGTCCTGATTTTGTAACAGTGTACCTTTACCAAAATGGTACGAAAATTGATGAAGAGAATCTAAAAGCAGAAGACAATTGGCAATATACATTTACAGATTTAGAAGCATATGATGAAGATGGTATTGCGTATACGTATTCTGTAAAAGAAGAGCCAGTAGATGGATACAAAACGACAATTGATGGCTTTAATATTACGAATACTCGTATTGGTAAGACGGAAGTTTCGGGAACGAAGAATTGGTTAGATGATGAGTCTGAAGAACGACCAAAAGTAATTACCGTACAATTATTGCAAAATGGAACAGTCATCGATACTGTTGAGGTAACAGCAGAAGACGATTGGAAGTACCAATTCGAGAATTTAGAGAAATATGATGAAAAAGGTATCTCTTATACGTATACAGTAAGTGAAGAGCCTGTAGAAGGATACACGCCGAAGATTGGCGGATATGATATTACGAATGTGCGATCAGGAACTACTTCTGTAGACGTTACAAAAACATGGTTAGATGGTACGGATGAAGCACGTCCATCCCAGATAACTGTACAATTATATAGAGATGGTGTATGGATTAAGGATGACCAACTCTCAGAAGAGAATGATTGGCAAACTACATTCGACTCTTTACCGAAGTACAATGAATTAGGGGAAGAATACACGTACACGATACAAGAACTATCTGTTGACGGATATGAATCTACAATTGACGGATATGACATCACGAATGTAAGAGTAGGAAAAACAGAGGTTGTAGGAACGAAGACATGGTTGGATGACAATGCAGAAGACCGTCCGAAAGAAATCACTGTGTACTTACTTCAAAATGGAGAACGCATTGATTCGACTACAGTGACAGCTGAATCTAACTGGGTGTACAGCTTTACTAATCTAGAAGCATTTGATGCAGAAGGTGTAGCTTATCAATACACTGTAGAAGAAAAAGCAATAGAAGGGTATCAAGCTACTGTAAAAGGCTATGATATTACGAATTTACGAGTTGGTACAGTAGAAATTGCCGGAACGAAGACATGGTTAGATAATAATGCAGAAGATCGTCCAGAAGAAATCACTGTCTATTTACTTCAAAATGGAGAACGTATTGATTCGACAAAAGTAAAAGCGACAGATGATTGGAAGTATCGTTTCACGGATATACCTCAATATAACGACAATGGTGTAGCATACACGTACACAGTAGAGGAAGAAGCTGTGGAAGGGTATGAAACAACAATTGACGGATATGACATCACGAATGTAAGAGTAGGAAAAACAGAGGTTGTAGGAACGAAGACATGGTTGGATGACAATGCAGATAGTCGTCCAAAAGTAATTAAAGTAAACCTTTTACAAAATAGTGTGGTTGTTGACACGATAGAAGTCACAGCAGATACGAATTGGCAGTATCATTTTAGTGATTTGGATGCATTTGATGAGAATGGTGTCCGTTATCATTATACTGTGAAAGAACACGCTGTACCAGGTTATCAATCAGAAGTGAATGGTTATGATATTACAAATACAAGAACAGCAAAGACTTCGATTGAGGTTACAAAAGCTTGGTTAGACGATAATTCACCAGATCGCCCAGATTCTATAACTATTATGTTGTTACAAAATGGTAAGCCATTCTTAACAAAAGAAATTACTGCGAAGGATAATTGGACTTACACATTTGAAGATTTAGAAGCTTATGACGAAGAAGGTCGTGCGATAACGTATACTGTTGAGGAAAAACCGGTAGAAGGATATCAAACAATTATTAATGGCTTAGATATAACCAATTTAAGAATAGGTACAACGGATGTTTCTGGACAGAAAACTTGGAAAAATGATTCTGAAGCAAATCGTCCAGAATATATCGAAGTAGTACTTTATCAGAATGGTGTAGAATATCAAACGAAGAAAGTTACAAGTCATGATGATTGGAAATTTAGTTTTGATGATTTACCTAAATTTGATGAAGAAGGTGTAGTTTATGTATACACCATCCAAGAGAAAGAAGTAGAAGGATATGAATCATCAGTGGAGGGTTATCATATTACGAACACATGGATAGGAGAAGATGTACAAGAAACTCCTGTGTCATCTGATGAACAGTCACCAAATGATGATGGTCCATTACCAAATACCGCAACGAACATATTTAATATGCTATTAGTTGGTGGTAGTGCGATTCTAATAGGTTTTGTATTATTATTAGTGTATCGCAAAAGAAATGCATAATTATTAAATAACGTACCCTATAGTAGAGGCAGATTCGTCTCATCTATAGGGTACGTTTCTATTTATTCAGTACTTTTTTCTTCTTTTTTTGTTGGTGATACCATTTAGTAATATCAGGCGAAATAGTAATATCTAGGTCTGCCAAGATTTTTTTCAAATATTTATATTGATGATCTACGAGCATGTGGTAGTTTAGTGTATTGAATAATTTCATCAGTTGGAAAGAAGCATGCTCGTCTTCGGGTCTTTTATTAACAATTTCAGTGTACCATCGAATGGCCTTATCTGTATTATTCGTGTCATAATAATATGTCGCAATTTGTTTCGCACGATGAAGCCATAACTCCTCTAATTCAAACCTTTCTGCTTCAAGCCATGTGTAATCTAGTTTTTCTAAATAATTCCCTTTGTATATAGACATCGTGTCCTCAAGATGACCGATAAACTCTGTGGTGATTGTCGGGATATACTGTATTTTATCTTTCCAGTTTATTTTGTCTATAATTGTTTGATTCAGTTTAAGTACATAACCATCCTGGACGCTTTCAATATATATATATTGTTGGAGTTCTTTTAGTGCCTTGCGAATATTGTAAATACTCACATATAGATTAGAGTATGCTTTCTCTAATTCTATATCCTCCCACAAAGTATCGACAAGCTTATCTTTTGATACGACTGTTCCTTCGTTATGTAGTAAATAGATAAATAATTCTTTTGATTTAGCTGTTCGCCATTTAATTTCAATTGGATGTGTTTGATGGTGCAATTGAAAAGTTAGGTCTCCAAGTACTTGTATATGAAGTAAGTCTTGTTCTTTTTCAGGATTGTCTGTCGAAATTTGTAATCTTTGTATGGTATTTTGTAGTCTCTCTGTAGAAACTGGTTTCAATATATAATCAAGTGCATTCATTTCAAATGCTTGAACGGCATATTGATTATATCCTGTTACAAAAACTACTTGTATATTGGGATTCAGTGCTGTGATCTCCTCTGCTAACAATAGGCCATTTGTTCCAGGCATCTCAATATCAAGGAAGACAACATCGATTTGTTGTAATAATCCATTGTACTTATTTATATTTGCTTCTGTTGATGTAAATAAGATTTCTATCTCTTTGAATTCTAGTAATTGGAATTTGAGTAATTCGATTGCTAGAGGTTCATCGTCAAATAGACATACTTTCATCGTGTATATCCTCCAATCTTGGTCTTTTTTAGGATATGTGATAATTAACTATTTTAGCAAAGAAAGTATGGAAAGTGTATAGGGAGATTGTTAAATTTTGGTGAAGGTGGTAATTGTATAGTGTTAATTATTTTAATTAGGGCATGGGAATCCTACTATTGTAAAAAGAATTCCCATGTCGTGAATTACTTAATGTCTTTGTCTCGTAGTACAAAGTAAGCATATTCTGCTGTTCTTTTTGCATATGTGGAACAGTCACTTTGTTTGATTGCTTCTAAAATTCTATCTGCATGGAAACCATTTTCAAATTTTAATCCTGTCTGGGAATCGTAATAATAGAGGAATGCGGTCCATATCATTGCATCTTCCCATGTGCCTGAGTGATTCATTTCGAAAAAAACATCTATATTTTCATTAATCATTGTAGTGAGATCATCTACTGTTTTGCTCTTCGGATTAGCTAATATATTGCGCCATTCATCACTTGCCTTTTTATAATCCTCCACAATCCGGTCTCCATATCCTGGAGTATTACGCGCATAGCCATTTAGTTCTAAGATCGTTTTCTTTGTCATATAAGTAATCTCCTTTTTTTATGTTTCTTTTCTGTTTAAAATGTGTTTTCGTTTCATTACAGGAACAGCAATAAGTAATAATAGCGGACTAATTATGAAAGCACCAAACTGCGGAGGGAGAATTCACAGTACAATATAATTCTATTATTTTTTCTTTACCCATTTAAATCCATCCCCTTTTGTAATGATTGCTACATCAATTGGACCACCAACTGTCTCCATTTCAATCGACATTTTTCTTTTAAGTGATGTGACGTTTAGTAAGGATTCAGATAGATGTGCGAGTTCACTTGCCGGTAATGAATCTACAATATCTAGTATCGGATCAATGAAGTGCTTGCGTTTATGTGTAGCTACTTCATTCTGGTAATGTTGATAGAATTGACTAATTGTATGCGAGATTTCTTTGTCAATTACATCCATTGACATATCTTCTCTCAAATAATCTTTAATTTGGTGCAAAAATGTTTCTTTTACATGGTGTAATTCCCTTTGTAGAAACGTCGAGAGAAAGTCCTCCATTTCTTCGTGAATGCCATCAAGAAAACTTCGCATCATGTCTCTTTGCGCAAATGGTAAAATAGAACCGTGAGTCGTATAATTAATAATCTTTTTTCTTGTGAAGTATTTAGTCTTGTTGTTTACTTTTCCATCAATAATCATGACATATGCGGACGGATAGATTTCTTTATCACCATATCCTGCAAAAACAATCCCTGAATAGTTGTTTGAAAAATCTTTCAAGATGGATTGAATCATTAGCTGTGTAAGGACTGGTGTCCATTCCACTTGAAGTAGATGATTGTCGAATTGTTTTGTTAGTAATGAACATATCTTATCTTCATATTTCTCCATTAATATTTCTTCATCATGTTCATTGAATCCTAAAGGGTAGGCTTTGTCGCTTAGATGTCGTGCTTGTTCATCAAGAAAAATTGCTGCTTGCTCTGCATATATTTCTTGGATTTCATCTTGTAAGTGCAATTCGCCATATTCACTATAAAGATTGTTATTTATTGCTGATAAATCTCTGTACAAATCTTGTACTCTTCTATATAAGGTGTTCTCTATATATCTTTCTTCGTTTATTTCATCTAGAAATTCTTTGTACGGATTATGATGAAGAAAGTGAATAAAACCTTCCAGGTAATTTTTCACAGAGTCGAGCGGTTCTGTTAATGTGTTTCGATATACTTTGATTAGTGTCTCCCAGGGGACGTGGAATAGGGAACTTGAACCATAAATCATTACACCAATGGTATGATTTTCTGCTAAATGAATTAATTTATTTGCAGAATGGTAGACTTTTTTTCCGTGTATAGTAACTGCACTGTCAGATGCGAGAGCAATACCACCAGTATTCATTACCACTAATTGTGCGGTCATATGTTTTCTCCAATCTATTTGCTTGTATTTATTATATCGGTAGAATTGAACATAGTTGTTAGCTAATAGATAAGGAATGATGCTTAGTTGTCCATCTCAAAATATGGATCAAGCTTCATGACACCTTTATCATATAGTCTTTTGTACTCATTCGTAATTAACTTCTCGATATAACTACTATTTGTTTCTTCACTTTCTGTTAGTAACATTTCTAAATACCAATTTGCTTTTTCAGAAAGATATAATTTTTTTGTATTTTTCTTGCTTTCTTTTCTCTTTTTGAAGCAAATTCTGGGAAATGTCATGCGATTGATTTAGTTAATTTCGGTTGTTTGTTTAACATAGATACCTTTTTCATTGTTAGAGTGCTGTGTACAGATTAAGTTTGCAGTTGATGTATTGTAAAGAGCATTATTGATTATTTTTTCCATGATTAAACGCTTCTTTCTTTGGTACTAATAACTATTAAAATGATTTAGTACTAACTCTATAAATCTAGTCTATTGTATTTAAGAATCTTTGTCAATATTATTTTCTGAAAAATAGAGTAGGTCAATATTATTATGATATACTATTGATAAATATGTAGATTATTGGATAATTGTGAAAAAATTGATAATCTAGTTGGAGGCATTCATATGTTTGATAGTTTTTTAGGAGGAGTCATAGAAGGAGTGAAATTATCACTAGATATGATTTGGACGACAATAAGTGCAGACCCAGCATTGTTAGCTCTATTCTTATACATTGTAGGTGGGTCTTTTGTTTTAGGGTTAATAGTGAGGTTCTTGAGGGAACAAAGACTTCGGAAATCTGGAATCAGAGAAGTTGATCAAATGTCTGGTCGTAAGTTTGAGGAATATCTACAAGCATTATTAAAAACAAAAGGCTATGCAGTACAACTGACACCAGCAACAGGAGATTTTGGTGCAGATCTTGTTCTGTCTGACAAAGGAAGAAAGATTGTTGTACAAGCGAAAAGGTATAAGAAAAATGTTGGGGTAAAAGCAGTACAAGAAATTGTTTCGGCTAAAAGTTACTATAAAGCAGAGGAATGTTGGGTAATTACGAAAAGTTTCTATACAGCTCAAGCTATTAAACTAGCACGTTCCAATCATGTGAGGTTGATTAATCGTAATGAATTAATGAATTGGATGTTGAAAGAAAATAATAAGAAGAAAGTAGTTTCTTTATAATCAATGAAATGATTTGAATGTGCATGAAAGAGGTTCATGATATGATAGGAGGATAAAGTCTTATCATGTGAAGGGGTAACTTTAATGAAAACTACTACGTATCTAGTTACAGGTGCAGCAGGCTTTATCGGCTACCATGTTGCTAAGAAATTATTAGAACAAGGATTCACAGTAATTGGAATCGATAATGTGAATAATTATTATGATGTAGAATTGAAACATAATCGTTTACAGCTGCTTGAACCTTTTGAGCAGTTTACATTTTTGAAAATGGACATTACAGATAAAGATGCTTTATTGGATATTTTTAATACATATAAGCCTACGATTGTCATCCATCTTGCGGCACAGACTGGTGTCAGGTACTCATTAGTGAATCCAGATGCATATATCCAAAGTAATATTATTGGCTTTTATAATGTTATAGAAGCGTGTAGGCACTATCCTGTCGAGCATCTTGTGTATGCATCTTCTAGTTCTGTATATGGTGCGAATGAAAAAGTGCCATTTGAAGAGACGGATTTTGTCGACAATCCTGTGTCATTGTATGCATCTACTAAGAAATCAAATGAACTAATGGCATATACGTATAGCCATTTGTATCAAATACGAGCAACAGGCTTACGCTTTTTCACTGTATATGGACCTATGGGACGACCGGATATGGCTTATTTTGGTTTTGCAGATAAGTACTTTAAAGGTGAGCCGATTCATATTTATAATAATGGAGATGTGGATGATGACTTATATCGTGATTTCACTTATATTCATGATATTGTCGAAGGAATAGAGCGAGTGACTCAGTATGAGACTTCAAATGATGTGATGCATAGTGTATTCAATATAGGTAATAATCAGCCAGTAAAGTTAATGGTATTTATTGAAGCATTGGAACGAGCACTAAGTAATGCATTAGGCAGGAAAGTGCAATTCGAGAAAATCTATGAGCCACTCAAACCTGGTGATGTAAGAGCAACATATGCTTCAACTGATTTGTTAGAAGAAGCTGTTGGATTTAGACCAAAGACTTCGATTGAAGAGGGATTGCAGCGGTTTGCTGATTGGTATGTTGGGTATTATGGGGTAAGGTGATTGAATGCGCGCACTTTCTATGTCGGCGAAAGTGCGCGTATTTCGTTAAGATACAGGTGATACTTAAATCATATTCCCTTCCCAATTTTTCATTATATATTCTCTAATCCTTTTACGTGCACAAACTCCCCAGCTCTTTACTGCAACAATGGATGAATCGGTTTCTTGAGCAATCGACTTTAAAGGCATTTGATTTAATATATAACCATCAAACCATATTCTTTCCTTTTTCGACAAAATTGCACGTAACTCTGCTATATTTTCTTTTTCAAAATAATGATCTTCTGCTATATGGGCATTTGTTACAATGAATGCTTGAGAAATATGTGACGTTTGGTCTTGATATTTATAATTTCTGTGCATTTTACTAAGCAATCGTCCTCTAATAATTGTATAAGTATGGGTGCTTCGTTTCGCTTTTGTTTCATCATAATTTCTCCATGCTTCCCATATAGCAAGTAATCCTTCTTGATAGAATTCTCCATCTGTGTCTTTAATTTGGTACTTATTGATAAAGTGATAAATGATATCTTGGTTTTCTTTGACCCATTTTTCAAACTCTAATTCGTTCATTTTATCTTTTCCTCAGGGGAAAAGCGCTTTTCCAGTTATTCCGCGGTAATGCAACCATAATGGATTATTGCGTATTCTACACATTGGTAAAGTTGAAAAAGTACTTGGAATTATATCAATTTGCTTAGAAATTTGATTGTTTTATAAGGAAATTAGCTATAATTAATCAGGATTTTGAAGTTCGAGGTAATTATCTAGTGAAAAGCATTTACTTAACACTAGTAATCATCTATCATTAATAAGAAGACATCTGTAGATATGAGGGATGATATGCTTATTGAGGTAAAACAAAGGGACCCGCAATATTTAGGGAAACTGGTATGGATTACAAATCAAGAGAAAGTTTTTCGTAGTGTGAAACGATTTGATGCATTTGAGCGATTCCTCCAACATGATTCCATTAAAATGGGGGATGTTTCGGACGTTTTTCCTATGCTAGCTTATAATCAAGAGATTGGCAGTATACTCGGTAAAAGTAGAGTGTATGGTATATTTTTAGAGGAATCTATTTGCTTTTTTGCGACATGGGAAGAAGTGAAGTCATATGCAGACGCGTATTTTGAACAATATGATTTGCAACTGGAGAAAGATAGATTAGAGAAGAAGAAACAGTGGGAAATGGCACGTAATAGGCATTTAGATAAACAAAAGCGTTTACACGAAGAAGCAGTTCAACAAGATTTCAAAAAAAGACAAGCAGCACTTGATTTGCATAAGAAAAAGTATGGGATATTCTCGTTATTTGCTCCTGAGTTTAGAGAGGCGAATTGTTTTAGGTGTGGGAATGCATTGTATTCGAGTACGCATGAAACGTGTGGTTCGTGTAAGTGGATGGTGTGTGAGTGCGGAGCATGTGGTTGTCAGTATGAGAAGTAGGTAAAAAGTATAGGAATAGAGAAGGGTTTAGGAAGAGCATCCTAAACTCTTTTGCGTATGTGTAGAAAAGAGAGGAAACCCAACTTTATATAACAAACGGATAAACCGTTTTCCTTAATTTTCGATAGAATAAGAGATTTTTTGAAAATAACACTTGATTTCGAGAAAAAATCATAATATACTGTAATAAGAAAACGGATTCAGTTCGCTGCAGCGCAAATATTCGTTCGTTTTTTTTAATCAATAAGGAAACCGTTTTCTTCATAATGTTTAGGTAGTAGAAGTAGTTGATTTAGTAAATGCGTTATAACTTTAAAAGACACGGGGGTTAGTTAAAATGAAAAAATGGGTAATCGCAATCGTATTTTCTCTAGTAGCTTTAACTTTGGCAGCTTGTAGTGATGATAGTGATAAAGCTAGTGGGGATAAGAGTGAAGATGGTACTGTAAATTTAGATTTCTGGGTATTTGGTAGTACAGGATATCAAGAATTAATTGATGAGTATATGGAAGAGAATCCAAATGTAAAAATCACCATTAATGAAGGTGAAATGACGGACATGCACAACAATTTGTTTACATCCATTTCTGCAGGAAGTGGCGCACCTGATATTGCACAGATTGAAATCAGTGTAGTAGAGAAATTCTTGCAAGCTAAAGATCAATTTTACAACTTAAATGATTATGGTGCAAAAGATGTTTCGGCTAACTTCCTTGATTGGAAATGGGCACAAGCACAATCTGTAGATGGTGAGTTCCAAATTGGTCTGCCAACAGATATTGGACCAACAACAATGTTTTATCGTACAGATGTAATGGAAGCAGCTGGATTCCCAACAGATCGTGAAGAACTTGCTGCTGAAATCGATACATGGGAAGCGTATTACGAAGCAGCAAAACAAGTAAAAGAAACTACAGGTAAATATATGACAGATACACCTCAACTTGTATTTAACGCATTAAGAGATCAACAAGAACTACAATATTTTAACGAAGACGATGAATTAATAATGGAAGAAACGGTGAAAGAAGCGTATGACTTTACGACAAAAATGATTGAAGAAGATTTAATTGGTCAAAACGAACTTTGGACTCCTGAGTGGGGTACTGCAATGGCAGAAGGCACGTATGCTACAATGCCTGGTGCTCCAGGTTGGATGGTAGCGAACGTAAAAGGTAATGCGCCAGATGCATCAGGTCTTTGGGATATTGCAGCAATTCCTGAAGGAGCAGGTAACTGGGGTGGTTCTTTCTTAACAGTACCAAAAGAATCGGATTATCCACAAGAAGCATATGATTTCATTGAATGGTTAACAGCACCTGAACAACAATTAAAATCATTTGACATTGCTGGATTGTTCCCGTCAACACCAGATGTATATGAAAATGAAGAATTTTTAGCGACAACAGATGAGTACTTTAGTGGTGCGCCTACAGCGAAAATTTTCGCGGAAGCAGCGAAATCTGTAAAAACAGTATATATGGGCGTGAACTATTCTATCGTTGATACAGAGCTTTCTACAGCGCTTGTGAATGTTGCGGTAGATGGTGCAGATCCACAAGAAGAATGGGATGCGGCAATTGAACGTATCACTTCACAATTAGAAAGACAATAAGGATGATGTTCAAACGGTCTAAAGATTACTTTTAGACCGTTTGAAATCAACGAAAGGAGAAATTATCATGGCTAAATCAGAAACAACAGGAAATATTGCTAAAAAATCATCCTTAAATGAGAAAACAAGAGAAGCAATTGCTGGTTACATATATGTTTCCCCATTTTTTATTTTATTTGCCGTTTTTGGACTGTTTCCAATTCTATTTAGTTTCTATTTAGGATTTCAGAAATGGAATGGTTTAGGAGAGATGGAGTTCGTAGGCTTACAGAATTTCAAATTTGTATTGTCTGATCCAATCTTCTGGACTTCTTTAAGTAATACATTAATTATGTGGGTTTTAGGAACAATTCCACAGTTATTATTTGGTATTATTTTGGCATATGCGTTGAATTCAGCATTGATAAAAATGAAAAGTTTATTTAGGGTTGCTATTTTTATGCCGTATGTAACATCGACCGTTGCTGTTGCAATTGTATTTGGTATTATGTTCAATCCACAAGATTTTGGGCTTTTTAATGTAATTCTAGGTTGGTTTGGCGTGGATCCAGTTAGTTGGAAGACATCTTATTGGGGTGTGAAGATTGCGATTTCTACAATGGTATTCTGGCGTTGGGTTGGTTACAATACCATCATTTATCTTGCAGGTCTTCAGGCAATACCAAATGAATTGTATGAAGCAGCTCAAATTGATGGTGCAACAATCCGTCAAAAAATACAATATATCACAATACCAATGTTAAAACCGATTATTATCTTAACTGTATTTACTTCTACAATTGGTGCATTGCAATTATTTACAGAGCCATTAATTTATGTTGGAAGGTCATTTAGAGAAGAAGGTATTACAGTTGTTCTTTATTTATATCGTGAAGCATTTACCAACTTATCATTTGGTCCAGCTTCGGCATCTGCGATTATCTTGTTCATTATTATTATAATTTTATCGTCAATTAACGTATTTGTTGCAAATCGGATTGGGCGATAAGGAGGGTTAGCAAATGAGTGAAAAAACAGTATCAAATAAATTATCCATTTCGAAGTTCTTTGTCTATGCACTACTTGTCATTGCTTCCTTTTTATCTGTCTTTCCATTGTATTGGATGTTTGTAATGGCAACAAACCACAACAGTGCAATTAACAGTGTGCCACCTGCGTTTATTCCAGGTTCTGAGCTAGTTACAAACTTTACGAATGTAATTAATACAATTGATTTCTGGGGCGCAATTATGAATTCATTAATTGTTTCTGTTGTAGCAACAATTGGTGTACTATTCTTATGTTCATTGGCAGGTTTTGCTTTTGCTAAATTCGAATTCAAAGGAAAGAACGTCTTATTCCTTGCAATTTTGGTTACAATGACGATTCCGCCACAACTCGGGTTAATCCCACAGTATATTATCATTTCTAAATTAGATTGGCTAAATGATTTAAAAGCAATTATTGTGCCAGGTTTAATCGATGCGTTCGGTATCTTCTGGATGAGACAATATATTAGTAGTAATGTACCAAATGAACTAGTAGATGCTGCCAAAATAGATGGTTGCTCTAATTTCAGAATCTATTGGAACATTGCAGTACCTGTTATTATTCCGGCATTTGCAACATTAGCGATTATTAAATTTATGTATGTATGGAATGATTTCTTATGGCCACTAATCGTATTGCGTGACGAATCATCTTTTACGATTCAAGTAGCATTACGTGGTCTAATTGACAACTATGTACGTGATAATGGTATGATTCTGTCTGGGACATTCTGGGCAACAGTACCGTTAATTGTTATTTTCTTATTATTAAACAAATTATTTATTCAAAGTTTGACAGAAGGTGCAGTAAAGAGTTAACACCTTAATTTATATTATTATAGAGGGATGTACATGAGGCTGACAATCAAAGATGTAGCGAAAATGGCGGGAGTATCACCTGGAACCGTATCAAAAGTAATCAATAAAACAGGGAGTATAAGCCCTAAGACAGCTAAGAAAGTAAATAAAGTAATAGAAGAAACAGGTTATCAGCCTAGTTTTTCTGCGAAGGCTCTTGCAACACAAAAATCTAATCTGATTGGATTGATTTTCCATGTGGAGTTTAGTCACCCTTTCTTTAATGAAGTAGTTAACTCATTCAAGATGACAATAGGAGAATTAGGTTATGATTTACTTGTCTTTTCAAGGGAGAATTTTGACGATACAAAAGAAGATTATATAGCTAAGAGTAAATATTTTCAATTAGCAGGATGTGTCATTATCTCAGGTGAAGAATTAGAACCTCCTTTAAAGGAATTAGATGAGAGTGATATTCCATGTGTCGGTATTGATATCGAGCTAAATGGACCTAAATCAAGTTATGTCTCTACAGATAACCATAAAGTGTCTTCAACTGTAGTAGAATATCTATATCTAAATTCGATTAAAGAAGTAGCATTCATTGGTGGACCAAGTGATTCCAACATTTCTAACATTAGAAAAAATGCATTTCTTCATTATCTCGATCTATTTGGTATGGTCAAACGACCAGATTGGATTCAGTATGGTGACTACTTTGAAGAGAGTGGATATGAAGCGATGAAACGAATATTAGCATCAGGTCCTTATCCACAGGTTGTATATACAGCGTCAGATATGATGGCATTTGGTGCGCTAAAGGCATTGAAGGAAGAGGGAATTCAAGTGCCTGAAGAGATAAAAATAATCGGTTGTGATGACATTGAAGCAACACGATATAGCAATCCACCGCTTGCAACAGTGAAACAGGATAGAGTGAAAATGGGAAGATTAGCGGCATATATGTTACATGACTTAATAACTGGTAATGCAGATTCATGCTCTTTATTAGTAGATCCACAACTAATCATTCGTGAGTCATGTGCTATTGGGTCAGAAGTAACGATTCCATCATGAAGGTGATTTTATGAACAAATCAGAAAATATGTTTTTTAAAATACTTGATATTTTTGCTCATTTTGTATTGTTAAATGCCTTATGGGTCATCTGTTGTATCCCTATTTTCACTATCTTTCCAGCCACTACAGCACTATTTGGTGTTGCGCGAAAGTGGCATGTGGAAGGAACGGATGTAGGTGTTGTTCGAATATTTTTCCAACTTTTTAAGACGAACTTTAAGAAAAGTTTTATTATTGGATTGATATGGTTACTAGCTGGATTTATCTTATATTTTGATTTGTCCATTGTGTTGCAAATTGATTTTACAGGAAAAATTTTTGTATTTATTTTGTTGATTTTTTCTTCTATTTTATACGTTTTTATGACCATTTATATTTTCTTTATATTAGTGCATCAAGATTTAACAATCGTACAATCAATCAAGAATGCACTATTCATGTCAATTGGATACTATCTTCATACATTTCTTATTATCGCCATTTTAATCGGTGCGTTAGCTATCACTTATCTTGCCCCAATTTTTCTTATGGTGATAGGAAGTGTACTTGCGTTCTCGATTTATCAGGTTTTTCAACGTGTGCTAAATAATCGAACAATGAAGGCTAGTGGTCTCCACGTATAAAAAAATTGCAAAATATATATGTAGCTAAAATAGACTGTCAATGTGTTTTTTGACAGTCTATTTCTATAGAATCAATGGTTTGTTCCCTTACTTATAACACCAGGTAGAACGTATATTACTGTAGTTACTCTATTAGAAAAGAGGGCCTTATATGTCTAATAAATATATTTCTAGTGTTAAAAAATTTAGCTTTACTAAATTTACGTTAAAAAATTTAAATATTGGAAAGAAATATGCTTTGATATTATGTTTTGTCTTTTTATTATTTGGTATCACTACTGCTATTGTGTTGATGCTATTAGACAAAACGGGAGAGGATATCTCAAGTTTGGAAAGTAGCGGTGACAAAGCAATAGAAATTACTGAAATGGGTGCAATAATACAAGCTAAAGGTATAAGTGTAGCGAATTTTGTTCAAGATGGCCATGAACAATTTATTGATCAATTTGAATTGCAGCAAGAACAGTTGGTCATATTGAGTCAAAAACTTGAATCAACCTTAAACACCAATGAACAGCAAGAACTATTACAAAGTGTCATAACAAATGATGAAAAAATTAATGATTTGTTTTTAAATGAACTTTTAAATGAAAAGTTGGCAAAAAACCAGACCAATGCAGAAAGTTTGTCTACACAAATTAGAAATTTACGTAATGAATCACTTTTTTTATTGGAAGAAATTAAAAAGAAATTAAATGACGAAAGAGTAGCATCTGTCTCACAGACTAAATCGAATCAGCAAACTGCATTTTTTGTTTTACTTATTTCCATGATTGTGTCGATTGGTGGAGGTAGTTTGCTTGTGTTCATTATTAGTCGAGGTATTTCGAATAATCTTAATAAATTAGTAGAAGTAAGTAAACGTATTGCGAATGGAAACCTTGAAGTGGATGCAATTAGCTATAGTGGGAAGGATGAAATTGGTCGACTTGCTTTTTCCGTTAATATGATGAGTAACAATTTAAAATCAATCATTAGCCAAATTTCTGTCGTATCACAAAATGTAAGTGAAAGAAGTGCTCGATTAACACAATCTTCTTTTGAAGTTAAATCAGGGTCTCAACAGGTTTCTGCGATTATGCAAGAATTATCCTCAGGTGCAGAGACACAGGTAAACAGTACAAATGCGCTATCCTCTTCTATGCAAGAATTTAATAACCAATTACAAGAAGTAAGTACAAATACTAAGCATATTAATCATTCTTCTAAAGATGTGCTTGCAATTACAGAAAAAGGGGAACAATTGATGAGAGCTTCTGTACACCAAATGAACCTTATTGATCAAATTGTTCAGGAATCCGTTGATAGAGTAATTGGTTTGGATACGAAATCAAAAGAAATATCGCAATTAATATCTGTAATTAAAAAAATTGCAGAACAAACTAATTTGCTAGCATTAAATGCCTCTATTGAAGCGGCAAGAGCAGGAGAGCATGGTAAAGGATTTGCGGTAGTCGCAGAGGAAGTGAGAAAACTTGCAGAACAAGTAGCGATTTCCGTATCTGATATTACGAACATAGTGAAAGATATTCAGCAAGAATCCACAACAGTTTCTAAGTCCTTATTAAGTGGATATGAAGAAGTTAAAGAAGGAACAAAGCAAATGAAGGATACTGGTGAAACATTTACAAGAATAAATGAAGAAATGAAACAAATTGTAATTAAGTTTAGTAATGTGACAACAACAATTGCAACAATGTCTGCAAATAGTCAAGAAATGAATGGAGCTGTTACGGACATTGCTGCTGTTTCGGAAGAGGCGGCTGCAGGAGTGGAACAAACATCCGCTTCCTCCCAACAGACCTATTACTCTATGGAAGAGATTGCGAATAATGCGCAAGAACTTTCCAAAATAGCAGAAGAATTACATGAACTAATTGGTGAGTTTACGTATTAGGAACATTCTTTATATATAATAAAATGGTTGTGTACTTATTCACTTATCATACTATATTCCTTTCCATCCATAGCAGATGCATGCTAGGATGCTCCTATTAGTAAGTTATAGTTGACAAATAGGGATGAAAAAAGCTAAAACTAGAGTAGGAACAGCTTATGGATATGATGATAAATTGAGGGAGTATATTATGAAATTGACAATTCGTGAGATTGCAAAAATGGCTGGCGTATCACCTGCTACTGTGTCAAAAGTAATTAATCAAACTGGAAGGATTAGTCCAAAAACAATCCAAAAAGTCAAAAGAGTCATTGAGGAAACAGGTTATCAACCAAGTTTTTCAGCGAAAACTTTGACAACAAAAAAATCAAATATGATTGGTCTTATATATGCTGGAGAAGTAAATGTAGAATTTAATCATCCTTTTTTTAATCATGTAATTAACTCTTTTAAAAATACAATTGGTCGTTTGGGATATGATATTCTTGTTTTTTCTAATCAAAATTTCAATATGGGCACATTAGACTATGTTGCAAGAGCAAGACATTATCAACTAGATGGATGCTTAATTATTGCTGGAGAACAAATTGGCGATTCCATTATTAAATTAGACGAAAGTAATATACCTACTGTTGGTGTCGATTTGGAGCTGACAGGCGAAAAATCAACTTATGTAATGTCAGATAACAAAAAGATTTCTAAGCATGTTGTAGAATACTTTTATTTACATAGTATTAGAAAATTAGCATTTCTAGGAGGACAAAAGGGTTCACAAGTTTCTAATGAGCGTAAGGATTCTTTTATTCAATCTATGAAAGATTTTGGCATGAATGTCAATGAGGAATGGATTAAATATGGTAACTATTTTGAGGAAAGTGGTTACGAGAAGATGAAGGAAATTCTACAAGGAACTCATCGACCAGATGGGGTATTTGCAGTATCAGACATGATGGCTTTAGGGGCAATTAGAGCTATTAAAGAAGCAGGTCTCTCTGTACCAGAAGACATTAAGGTTGTCGGATGTGATGATATAGAAGCATGTCGTTATACGGACCCAACTCTTGCAACAGTAAAACAGGATCAGGTAAAGATAGGAAAATTAGCTGCTACCATGTTGCATGATTTAATTAATGATAATAAAGTACCGAAATCGTTATTAGTAGATTCTGAATTAATTATTAGAGATTCGTGTAAAGTTTGAACGCATGAAATAGAGAAGTTGATTTTAATTGAATCAACTCAAAGTAATAAATGTGAATGAGTGTATAGATTGAATTGACAAATGCTATATGCTTATTCACAAAATACATATAAATTTATGTTGACAGTAAATTTATATGTAGATATAATAAATTAGAGAAACCGCTTTCTCTATGTAAAAATGATTATGAATAGAATAGTTACTAAAATAAGACATGATAAAATAAGTATTTTTTATTAGTACTTTCATATGTAATCGTTTACCAATTTGAGAAACCGGTTTCTCTAAACTATAATTATACTTGGGAGGTTTATTATGCAGTTAAAAAAGTTCTTTACAGTTCTATGTGCGGTAGTACTTATTTGTTCGAATTTTTCCTTTGTTGGTAGTATTTCAGCTGCGGAAAGTACGGAGACAGAAAATAATCAACAGGATAAAGATTGGGAAATGGTATGGTCCGACGAATTTGATGGAAATGAAATTAATATGGATAATTGGAGTTATGATCGTCCTGATAACGGAAGATATAATGGAGAAATACAATCATATACAGAGAATAATGCATTTATTGAAAACGGATCCCTTATATTAGAAGCAAGAAAAGAAGATATTACAGAAGAAGATGGAAAAACGTACAATTATTCTTCAGCTAAATTAATTACGAAAGGTAAACAAAAGTGGACATATGGAAAAATAGAGATTAAAGCGAAAATGCCTACAGGACAAGGCATTTGGCCAGCTATTTGGATGATGCCTGAAGATGAACCATTTTACGGGACATGGCCTGTAAGTGGAGAGATTGATATTATGGAATTGTTAGGTCATAAACCTAATGAAATACATGGCACAGTACACTTTGGTAAACCACATCAACAACGACAAGGAACGTATACATTGCCTGCTGGTCAAACATTTGCAGATGGTTATCATATTTACGCTATTGAATGGGAGCCTGGTGAAATTAGATGGTACATTGATGGTGAATTATACCATACTGCTAATGACTGGTTCACGAAACATGATGATAATGCGACAGATTATACGTATCCAGCACCATTTGATCAAGACTTCTTTCTGATCATGAATATCTCAGTTGGTGGTGGATGGCCTGGAAATCCAGATGAAACGACTGAATTTCCGCAACAAATGGCGGTAGATTATGTACGTGTATATCAAAAGGATGAATACCCAGTTCATGAGAAGCCTGAAAGTGGAGATTCAGGAGAGGGAAGAAGACCATTAGAAGATGGGAATTATATTTACAATGGTAGTTTTGATGTAGAGCATGCAGAAGCAAGTGGAATTGAAGGTGTGAACTATACTGATTATTGGACGTATTTAAGTGCTGGTGGCAAAGCGTCACTTAAAGTAAATGATGAAGGTGCACTAGATGTTCAGATTGAGTCAGGTGGCGATGTGGAACATGCCATACAGTTACTTCAGTCTCCAGTCACATTAGAAAAAGGTGCGAAATATAGAGCTTCTTTTAAAGCAAAAGCAGAACATGAAAGACTTTTGAAAGTGAAAATTGGAGGAGATGGAGACCGTGGTTGGTCAGATTATGCTGGGGAACCACCACTTACGATTACTCCGACTTGGGAAGATTATTCATTTGCATTCACGATGGAGGAATTAACAGACTTAAAAGCTCGCTTTGAATTTAATATGGGATTAGATGATGGTGATATTTCCCTTGATGATGTAAAGCTTGTTAAAATAGCGGATGCACCACCCGTTGATCCTGACACAATCGTGAGAGAGCCATTACCAACAGGAAATTATATTTATAATGGAACATTTGATCAAGGTACGGATCGATTTGAATTCTGGGAGTTCCATACAGATGAGACGGCTGACGCAACTACTTATATCGGAAGTGCTGTCAATGAACGAAGATTTGAAACGAGAATTAACAATGGTGGGAGTGAAGTGACCTCTGTCCAATTAATTCACAGTAATTTAAATCTTCAGTCAGGAAATTCCTATGAGTTAACATTTGACGCAAGCGCAGCAGCAGATAGAGATATGAAAGTAAGTCTCGTAAATTCTAAGTTTGAGGTCATTCATGAAGAAATAGTAAATTTATCACCTGAAACAGAAGAATATACTCTACAATACACAATGGATAAAGAATCTGATAGTAATTCAGAGCTTCACTTTAATATTGGTGGAAATGGAAATGATGTGTATATTGATAATGTATTTATGAAAAGGTTACCATTAGAACAATCTCCAGATAATTTACTTAAAAATGGCATATTTGATGGCTTAGCTAATTGGAGTGCACAAGCCTATAATCCAGGTGAAGCTACTTTTAAAGTGAACGAAGAAGGACAAGCACAAGCAAGTATTACGAATATTGGAACGGAAGATTGGAATATTCAATTGTTCCAGCATGGTGTGGAATTAGAAGAAAATGCCACATACGAAGTCTCGTTTGATGCGAAGGCAAGTGTGGAAAGACCATTACGTCTACAAATCCAACACAATGGGGAAGAAGATAATGATTGGACTGGGTATTTTGACGAAACAGTCTTATTAAATGATACATTACAAAACTTCACGTATACATTTGAGATGAATGAACCTTCTGATGCTGCGGCAAAATTTGGTTTTGCCCTCGGGAAAGATGCAGAAGGTATAACTCCAAATCAAGCACATGATGTGTATATTGATAATGTCACTTTGAAGAAAGTGGAAAATACGGATGTTCCAGGTGATGGGGATACAGGTGAGAAGCCAGTCATAGAGAACGGATCACTTGATGGATTAGATGGTTGGTTCACAGAAGCAAATAATGGTGGTGTAGCTACATTTGATGCAGAAGCAGGTGAGCTCAAATCTTCTATTACAGAAGTTGGTACGAATCCATGGGATATTCAATTATATCAAAATGATTTTGAACTAAAAGAAGGCGAAACGTATGAGTTATCGTTTAAAGCAAAATCTACTTTAGATAGAACGATGTTAGTTCAAATTCAAAACTATGATACTTGGGCAGGATATGTAGCAGAAAGACCTACACTATCTAATGAATATCAAACGTTTAGCTATCAATTTACGATGGAGGAAGTAACAGATTCTAATACGAGATTAAGTTTTTCATTAGGTAATGATGCGGAAGGTATTATTCCAGATGCTGCTCATGATGTGTATATTGATGACGTAGTGATTCGTAAAGTGGATCCTGGAGTTCCAGATGATGGAGGAAATGATCCAGGAGCTGGTGAAGGAATAGATCCGGGAGCTGGTGAAGGAACGGATCCGGGTGATGGAGCAGTAACGAATCCAGGAGATAGTGGAGTGACAGATCCAGAAGATAGTGACGAAATAATTCCAGAAGATGATGACGAAAAAGAACAAGGTAATGTGGAGAAAGTAGAAGAAGAGAATGGGAATGAGAAATTACCTGACACAGCAACATCCACTTACAATATGTTAGCAATTGGTGGAATTGTATTGTTGATGGGAGTAGTTCTAGCAATTGTTACACGGAAACAAAAGAGAAAAATGAATTAAATTACTCCTTATTAAATGTGGCACAACTATTCGTTGTGCCACATTACTTTTTACTCTTTTTTATCGATTTGACTCTTTAAATGTAGTACTTGTTTAATTAACTTTTTCTGAATGGTAAATAATTGTACGACTTCTTCTTCAGTTAAAACAGAATATAAATTTTCTCTCATCTTTTTCCCTTGTTTTTGTGCTTCTTGTAAAAGTTGGGTTCCTTTTTCTGTAATAGCAATTCGAATAATTCTACGATCAGTTTCGTCATATTCTCGTTCAGCATAGCCCTCTTTAATCAATTTATTTGCAATCCCAGTCATCGCTCCTGGTGTATAGCCTAGTCGTTTGGATAATCGTGATTGCATTTGTGGGCCTTTTTCAGCTAATTCTGCAAGCACTAATACTTGCGAAACACCCACATTTTTATTAAACATGGAAACAAACAGTATCATGGATTCATTGTTTAAGTATTCGGCAGTACGTATGAGTTCAAAAATAGATTCTTGGTTCATCGTTTAGTCCTTTCTCACAACCATTTTTTATTCAATTATTATTAGTTTATCATGTGATTGGAGATTAAGAAATAAGTTGTGCTCTGCATTATGTGCAGTAAAAGTGATGTTCTACTCACTGCACATGTATTTTATTTATTTGTGCTGCATAATTTGATTTTTATTAAATAATTTAATGGTGGTATTTCATTAATTGTTATGTGGTGGAATGAGATTCTTGCGTGTGTTGTTGGAATTCCTGTGTGGCTCGTTGGATTCCTGCGTCGTGCGGGTTATTCCAGCGTGGTTCGGGGAATCCCTGCGTCGCACAGATTATTCCTGTGTGGCTCGGATAATTCCTGCGTCGTGCAGATGACCTTTGCTACACTCACCTTTTATTATAATTAATTCCAATGTCCTTCTTTAACAAGTTTTTCTTTATTACGAAAAGCAACGATGATAAATACGATGTTTAGTAAGAACATGATAATAACTGCAATTAATGCAATTAAATAGCTACCTGTAAAATCAAAGATATATCCGTATGCAGGAAGGGCAATAATGGATGCAATTGCAAGACCCATAGATGCTGTTGCATAGATTTGACTATAGTCACGACCACCAAATAATGCGGATGTTATCGCTGGAGCTAAAGTACCAACTGATGTTGTCATAAATCCAAATAGTAGTAATGCAATAATAATCATTGCAACAGATTGAGTGAATAATAGTAATAGAACAATAGAGAGTAAGCCTAATACCATTGCGATTAATGATGTATTTTTCACACCAATACGATCAATTAAATAACCGAAAAGTAATGAACCTAAAAATACACCTATCATCATTGCTGACATGGCACTTCCTGCAAATGTTACTGTATATCCTTGGTTAACAAGATATGTCGGAATATGTACAGTAAAACTAGAGATTGCTGTAATGATAAAGAAAAATAATGCTAGTAAAATAAAAGCTAGCGATTTACTAGCAACAGCAAATGGAATTCCTGGCTTTTGTTTCGGTTTATTAGACTCAGAACCTGTACTTTCTTCTGCACCGTATGGTAATAATCCTTTAGCTGCTGGATTTTGTCTTAGTAACAATAGAATGATAGGTACAACGATAATAATTACAGCTATACCTACAGCAAAATAAGTATTTCTCCAACCAATATCAGAAATTAACCCACCAACAATTGGTTGAGTGAAGGCACCTAATAATCCTCCGATTGCTGTCATTACACCTAATGCTAAACCATTTCTCTTTTCGAACCATCTTTCCACTAATACTGGACCTGCGATTACAGTGATAAATACACCACCAACTGCTAATGGAATAGAGAAAATGTACCATCCCCATACAGAATTCATTAATCCAAATGCAGCAAAAGATCCTGCTTGTAAGATGATCGCAATTGTAAGAACAATTCTAGCATCATATTTTGCCATAATCTTACCGCCAATTGGTAAGAAAATCATTGTAACAATTGATGAAATACTTAAATATAATGTTAAATTTCCGACACCTACACCTAAATCTTGCGAAATTGGTGTAATAAATAAACCAGAAGTATTATTAAGTGCCGCTTTTCCTAGTCCGACAGTAATACATAGTCCTACTAATACTAACCATGCAAAGTGTAATTTACTTTTTGCTTGTCCCATCCTAAAATCCCCTTTGTTCGACATAATTATTTTTAGAAAACTCGGTACAGGTATATAGTACCGAGTATGAGTTTACTTAATTTTGTTTTGCTTGTGCCATGAAGTCATTAAAATCAGTGATAGAAGGATTCGCGATATAATGTCCACCCTCTACTTGGATTGTTTGACCAGTGATATATTTCGATTCATCTGATGCTAAGAATAGAACGGTATATCCAATATCTTCAGGCGCACCATTGTATGGTAATGCATTGAATTTCTTGAAAATATCTAATACTTGTGGCGGCATATTACGTTCCGCTGCTGGTGTAAGGATTAAACCAGGTGCCACACCATTACATCTAATATTATCTTGTCCGTATTGTGTTGCGATATATTTTGTTAAATGGATAACTGCCGCTTTTGATGCACCATATGCGGTACGGATCGCATCAGATGCAAATCCTGCCATAGAAGCAGTATTGATGATGGACCCTCCACCAGCTTCTTTCATGTAAGGGATTGCATAACGACTACCTATTAACACACTTTTTGCATTGACATTGATTAAACGATCCCATTCATCTAAATCAATATTCAATACATCTAAATCTTTTTGAAGGTTTGTTAATCCCACATTGTTGAATAATACAGTGATAGTGCCATATGTTTTAACAGTGAATTCTACAGCTTCTTTAATCGATTCTTCTTTTGAAGCATCTAAAAATACTGCCGATGCATTTCCACCTTCTTTATTAATTGCTTCTGCTGCTTCTTTGGCACCATCTAAATTAAAGTCACCAATTACAACTTTTGCCCCTTCTTTTGCTAACAATTGTGCACTAGCTAAACCGATACCAGACGCACCACCTGTTACTAAAGCTACTTTACCTTCAACTCTTCCCATTTCTTTCCCCACCTTTGTTCATTCTTGTTAGTTGATTTGAATTCAAACCTTAAATAGTTTAACACAAAATATTTTAGTGTTAAACTATTTAGTTTTAAAATTTAATTATTTTTGAGATGAAGTATGATTGATGTCATAAATTCTGGACTAGTTCTTAGTAATTATATTATTTGTCTATATAGTTAGTAAATGTGTTATGATATAGGTAAAATGTCGTGTTAATTTGTAATCTTTTATTACTATAAAAGTGAATGGAGTAATCGTTATGGAAACTGTCTTGTCGCTCAAGAATAAAAAAGATGATTTTGAAGTAATCTATGATGTACTTCCATCTGTGGAGTTAGATGATAGACAAAGAGAAATCATGAAAAAAGTCCAACAAGTGGATGAAAGAATTTCCAGTAATCAAAAGAAAATAGATGAAATCAATTCAGATATTGATCGTTTGACGAATAATGCAGATGGGCTTGATTATACTGTGGCAGTAGGTAGTGGTGTACTTACTGGTATCATTGACTCACTTTGGGTTGGGGAATTCAGTATGGAACGGGGTAAGGCTTGGAGTAATAAGAAAGTCAATGAATTTGTGATGAAGATTGCTAAAAGTCAAGGATATGATGGGGAACGTCTAGACGGGGCAATTAGACATTTAGAAGATAACTTCAAAATACCTAGTGATAATGTATGGAAAGGAGAAGGTGTTGGGATAAGCGCGAAATCTCATCATTTAGATGATTTAGCACACCATCCAACACCTCTTGGATTACTTTGTTCCATACTCACCCAATTTACAGAGACGGGATATTTTCAAAATAAGGATGGAGATTTTATTCCGATTGAAATAGTTGATGGGAAATGGATTGGAAAAGATGTTCCTAGTAAACTATTTGCTGGTACGATTAATTGGTTCTTTCATCTTGTTAGTGATATGTCGGGAAGTAACAAAACAGCTGGTGTGGGAATGGGGATTCCTGGTCCTGTTGTATCTATGTTGAAAGAACTATCGTTGATACCTGGGTTGAATCAAACTGGTTTAGCGAAGAAAATGAAAGAAGTATTTGTTGATTATAAATTTGATTTGAGAAGTGAGCTAGCGGTAGCTCATGAATTAGGTAGACAAGCATTCCCTGTATTATTGAATGAAGTGCTTGTAAGAGTGTTTTATTTTGTTCGTCGTGTCATTGTCGAATTAAAAGAAAAGAAATCGTTGAAAAAAGTCGAATGGAAAAAGACCTTACCATGGAGAAATCGAACTATTACTCGAATGTTGACGATTGCTACAGGTACATTTACGGCAATTGATTTGGCTGATGCAGCAATACGCTCAGTTGTAAAATCTGGTGGAGCTGCTCCTGCCTTTCTTACTAATTTTGTGCTGCGAGTGAACTTTGTTGGTTTTGGTAGATTTGCAATTGCGATTGGGTCAGATGTAGGAATGGAGTGTAAGAGAAATAAGCAGAAGAAAGAGCGCATGAGATTGATTGGAGAACAACTGCATCTTACGAATACAAAAGTATATTATAAACAAGCGGAAATGTGGATAGCTGCGGAAAGTGCGCATACGACAATTGAAGAAGCCTACAGTATGATCGAAGAGACAACTGCATTTTTTGTCGAATCGATGGAAGAAATAAATGCAAATGTAAAGAATATTGGTAGGTACAGAGGCGGTATAAAAGAAAACAATAGCGGGTTACTAGAAGAAATGGAAGATATACTTGATTGGGGGTAAAGACGTAAAATGACGACAACAGAATTACAAAACGTGCATGTAAAAGAATCAGATATTCCATCTATTATTACATCCCAATTCAGTGAGTTGAAAGCATTACAAGAAAGTGTTACACATGCAATGAATAAAGCGCAACAGGCAAAGAAATCAGCTGATCGAGCGAAAAGAAAATCTGCAGGACTTTTTCAAAAAAAAGAGGCAATTGAGTCATTGCAAAGTGCAACGATGGATTTAGCAGAATCTCAAATTAGTGCAACAGAAGCGCAGAAAGTCTCCTTCACCTATCAGGAAAAATTAGGGGAGATAGCTAAATATTTATTTGGCTTGGGTGTAGCTAATCTTGCAGCGAACCGGTCTGTTGTAAGAGAATTAGAGCTTCAATTGAAAGGCGCATCGAAAGAGGAGCTATCGGAGCTTGCAAGACAAGAAATCATCAATGTTGTTAAACAATTGAAGGCACAAGAAGATATGATGAAAAAGCAAGCTGATTTAGCTTTAAAGGTGAAAAAGCATCATCAAGAAATTAAAAATCATGAAACGTTACATGGTGATTATGAGTTGTTTATTTCTAATCAACTACAGATGAACCAAGAGCATGATACATTTCTTATTGCACACGAAAATAAGTTAGATAAGCAAGAAAAAAGACTTGAAGAAAATGTGAGTAATGTTCAGAAACTACGAAAAGATTTAGGGAAGCAACAGAATGTTATTCAACTACATACAAATGAATTACTAACACATGAAGCGATATTAGAAGATTACAAGAAACGATTTAAGAATAATCAGGAAATTTTTGATAGTTATAAGAAACAACTACAGGATCAGGAAGGCATACTAAAAAATCATACAGAAGAGTTGCAACGTGAGAAACAACAGATTACAGAACTGAATGAAGTAACAATAGGAAATACGAATATGTTAACAACTCATCATGATTTGCTTGATAATCATAAAGAAAATATCGATACAATTCACTCAACTCAGAGAACCTATCAACAATTGATAAATGAACAGAAGGAAGAACTTAGTTCCTTATTGGAGATGGTTGAGGCAGCGGATGCAAAACAAAAGAAAACAGAGGAAGAAATCATTCAATTAAAAGAAGAACTAGAAAGAGTAAAGAGAAAGAAGACAGACAAGATTTGGACAATTGCTGTATTTGTAGTTGTTTGTATCTCTTATTTTGTCTTATAGATTAATGTCATCGGAAACTTGTGTGTCGGCATGAATTGTCGATGTGCAAGTTTTTTTAGTTTAGCAATAAATAATCTATTTAGAAGGTTAAATTGCAGCATGGTAAAAAGCTTTGGATAAAATAATAATAGAATAAGTTCGAAAAAATTAGAGAATATCTTTATTTGTATTTTCTGTTAATTTTTCTTTAATTACTTTAAGTGAATCATGAATTTTGAATGCGATTATTAATAATTCGCAATAAATACGTACAATTAATGGACCGACAACAATGGTAAGAATCCCCATGAATACTTGAAATCCTCCACCATAATAAGAATTAAATCCAGAAATCATTATTCCTAAACCAGACAATATAGAAAAGACGACACCGACCCAAAAGATGATTTTGATAATCAATGGTGTAATCATCGAATCAAAGCTGAAAAATTTTTGCACCATTACAACCCCTAACAATAAGTATAGATTACCCAACTTTTTACCATGCAATGTGTAGTATACCATAATCTGTCTCTCTATCACATAGTATGGAAAAGAATAATAGATTCTATTACGTGATTCTATCAGTTTATTGGCAAAAGAACTAGTTGACCTTATCAATCTATCATATGACTCTATGACAATTAAGAATGTTTTTGCTAAAAATGGTAGATTTCATAAGATTATTTACCTATAATGAAAGTAAGTCTGTAGTTGTAAAAAATGATTAAGGGTGGTAAATAATATGCATAAAGGCATTCATAATAAAAAATTTGTTATTTTTAATTCGATTATGATTGTAATAGTGATTGGTATTATTGTGATTGGATCGAATTATCAGAAGCAATCATTAGAAACAACAACGGAACAAGTGGCTAACTATGAAAATAATAGAGTAATATATATGAAAGAGAAAAATGTCATAGCAAATGAGCAATTATTTGTTAAAGAAGACGAATCTCTAGAAGATACTGTGGAAGAAGAAACAGAGGAAGAACCAGAAGTAGAAGAAGAGACGGAATCCATTCCATTATATACAGCTAAGGATACAACAGAGACGGAAAACGATTTAGCACCTACCAAACCAAGCAAAAAGCCAACTACTACGAATAATACATCGACAAATGAAGCTTCAACAGAAGTAGAGGATATAAAAGATAAAGATACTGTTCAGGAAGAAGATGAGGGTATTCAAAAAGAGAAAGAAGTAGAAAAAGAAGAAGAGAAAAAGCCTGCTATCACAACTAAAACAGTAAAGGAAAACATAAGTATTCCTTATCAAGAAATTGCTGAGGGAAATCCAGGATTACTAGTAGGTGAGTCTAAAATCACTCAACAAGGTGTGAATGGTATAAGAACAATTACATATAAAGAAACTTATGAAGATGATAAGTTGATAAAACGTGTAGAAGTATCATCAAAGATTACTAAAGAGCCCATTCATCAGATTACAGAAATTGGGATAAAAGAAGAATCAAGTGAAATAATAGAGTCTGAAGAAGAATAATAATTTACCTTCTGAACAAGAAGAAACAGTAAAAGATGTGAGTACTACTGAATATCAGTATATGCTCACTTTTTTTATTCAAAAAACAGGGGTTAATTTTTTTGTAATCTTTTTGTAATATAAATGAAACATTTTTGTCATTTAATTCGTCTAATTAGTGAAAAACAAAATAAATATGAAATGAGGAGGATATTTCGTTATAGCAAAGTAAGTTCTAAAAGTAAAAGGAGGGTTCGTATTTATGACAAAGTGATTAAGTGAGGTATAGAATGGGAATAATAAAAATAAAGAACTCCTCATGTTTTAGCAAAAGTAATAAAACAATAAAAAGCATAAGCCATTTTCATTATATTCTACAATACTCCAAGGTAATCAAACCCATTCGTTCTTTATAAAGAATATAACTAACGCTTTTACTTTGACACCTCTTGTAACCCTCAAAACAAAGTGGCTGTTGCATTGGTTTTGCATAAGATGATTTAGCAATATAAATAATTTCTTACTACTATAAAAAAATAAACAAAGGCGGTTGATTAGTATGTTTAAAAAAGGAATCGTATTATTGTTATTTGTATTGGTGCTTGCAGCATGTGGAACAAAAGAAGAAGGTAAAGAAACAGATATTGATAGCGGAAAATTGGCTACAAATGAAGTGCATGCATCCACGAAAGATTACCCATCATTTGAACAAGAAGAGGTAGAAGTCTTGCCTGTAGAAAATGAAGTGGAGCCTGTTGAACCAGAACCAGTTCAAGTGGAGCAAGTACAAGAAGAGGACAATCACGAAGTAGTAGATCAACAGCTTACATTAGCAGATGTAAAAGAACTTGGTGATCAGTTATTATTTGATTTATATGCAGATATTCGAGAGGTTCGGGAAACTACAGAGACAATTGATGATCGATTAATTATTCATGAAGATCCACAATCAGAGTTATTCAAACAAGCAAGAGAAAAAACAATACAGAAAGTGTCAGGCTATATCACAGATACGTTTATTACAAATCAATTGGATGAATATATTTCTTGGTTTCACTGTCATTGTGATGTATGGACAACACCTAACCTGTCAGATGATTCTGATATAGAAATAGGTGCCAAAGTTTTAGAACAGACAAATGATTTTATTTTACTTCAATTTAAGATACTAGGAAGTGAGCTGAGAGGCACAGATTCAGGATTGTATCATATGGAAATCGTGAAAGAAGAAGGCCACTGGAAATTGAATAAATTAGAGAATAAAGGTAATGTCAATTTAACAGAAGAGGATTTTACTACACCATGGTTAGAACATATAGATGAAGTGGAATTTATGGATGATAATTTGGTTAGAATTGTATATAATAATGGGCATTATTTTAACCCAGAAAATTATTATGATGCAGTGACAGGGCATGTTCGTTAATAATAAATGTATGCACAAAGAGCGAGGAATGAGCTCTTTGTGTATTTTTTTATGTACAATTAATTATATAGATGTCTATACATTTTGGAAAGAATCATGTAGAATAATGTGATATGTAAGCGTTGTATTTAATAACGCAGATTATTTGCAATTTTGACAAAATAATTCCCCGGGAAATAAACTAAGACAAAATTCTTCTATTTAATCGAAAAGGGAGATATAACATGCATATTACTGAGTTTACATGTCAAGGAATCGGAATAATGAATGAAGATAAGAAAGTAGTAAATAAAGAAAAAGGAATATATGCTGTGATTGATGGAGCATCGACTGTTACGCCATATCAAAATGAAGAAGGACGAACTGGTGGCTATTTAGCTGCACAGATATTAGCGGAATCTTTAGAAAAGGAAGAGGGTAGTCTAAGGGATATTGTGTTACTAGGAAATCAGACACTTAAAGAAGAGATGCAACAAGCCGGAGTTGATTTCTCATTGAAACCCAATCGATGGAGTGCAGCATTTGTCGCAATAAAACTTTCGGACAAAAAGCTAGAATATGTACAAGCAGGCGATTGTATGCTTTTTGTTAGATATCGTGATGGGGAAGTGCGTGTCATCACTCGTGATGATGTCCAGATGTTTGATCATCTATTGCTACAAGAATACTTAGCATTACGTCATTCAGGTGAATTAGATGCAAAAGAGATTGCGGAAGGCCTTTTACCATGGAAACAGGCAAATCGTAATATGGCGAATGAATGGAACGGATATAGTGTATTGAATGGAGATGATTATTTAGTAGATTTTATGGATAATGGTGTGATTAGTTTATCGAATGTAAGTAAAATCTATTTATGTACAGATGGGTTATTTTATCCTCAAACAACTATAAATGACCACCCTAATTGGAATAAAATGCTTGATTGTATGGATGAATTAGGATTAGTGGGTTATGCAAATGCTTTAATAGATATGGAAGAAAAAGATCGAGAGTGTGTTCAATATCCACGGTTAAAGAAATCTGATGATAAGACTGGGATTATGATTGATATGATTGATTAAGTATTATAGATTCATTTTTGCATCTGATAGTAACAATGATGAGAGTCAAATTTCTACAAACATATAGTGGGAGTGTTAACTATGTCAACATTTACAGTTAAGGATAGTCAGTTTTTCTATGATGGGGCACCAATTACCATTATTTCTGGAGCAATTCATTATTTTCGAGTAGTACCTGAATATTGGCATGATCGTTTAGTGAAATTAAAAGCTTGTGGTTTTAATACAGTAGAAACATACATTCCGTGGAACTTTCATGAGATAAAGCCTAATGAATTTGATTTTAGTGGATGGAAAGATATTGCACAATTTATACGTATAGCTAAAGATGTTGGTTTATTTGTTATTGTTAGACCATCTCCTTATATTTGTGCAGAATGGGAATTTGGAGGATTACCATCTTGGTTATTACAAGATCCTAGGATGAAATTGCGATGTTCGTATCAACCGTTTTTAGACAGAATAGATGCTTACTATGATAAATTGATGCCAAATTTGATACCTTTATTATGTACAAATGGTGGTCCAATCATTGCGATGCAAGTAGAAAATGAATATGGAAGTTATGGCAATGATACAGCATACTTAGAATATGTGAAGAATAGTATGATTAAAAGAGGTGTAGATGTACTTCTTTTTACATCAGATGGTGCTGAAGATGCATTACTTCAAGGTGGAATGATTCAAAATACATTAGCAACTGCGAATTTTGGTTCGAATCCTAAGTCATCATTTTCTAAACTTAAAGAATACCAAAGTAATCAGCCAGTCATGTGTATGGAATTTTGGAATGGTTGGTTTGATCACTGGGGTGAAGAGCACCATGTAAGGGATGCACAAGAGGTTGGACAAGTGTTAGATGAAATTCTAATGGAGAAGGGTTCTGTGAATTTCTATATGTTTCATGGTGGAACGAATTTTGGATTCTATAATGGTGCAAATTTCTCTGAGAGCTATGAGCCAACAATTACGAGCTATGACAGTGATGCGCCATTAAATGAAGCAGGAGAGCCAACAGATAAATTCTACGCTATACGCGAAGTATTAGAGAAACATTTTGATTTGCCACCACTTGAACTGCCAGAGCTCAATAATAAAAGAAACTTTGGCTCAATAGAATTGACAGAACAAGCCGCTTTATTTGATTTACTAGATGTAATTTCTAACTCCTATATATCAGTAACGCCAGACCCGATGGAGTATTTTGATCAAAGCTACGGATTTATACTTTACAAAACCTTTGTAAATGGGCCGATAAACAATGCTTTATTAACAATTGATGGAGTACACGACCGTGCTATTATTTATCAAGATCATGAACAAATAGCAATAATCGAGAGATGGAATCCAAAAGAGATACCGATATCAATCAAAGAACATGGAACAGAACTGACGATTCTTGTCGAGAATATGGGAAGAGTAAATTATGGACCGCATCTAAAAGACTACAAGGGAATTACGCAAGGTGTCCGAATTGGTAATCAGTTTTTGTGTAATTGGAAAATACACACATTACCATTAGATAACATAACAGAAGTATGTTTTAAAAAAAGAGATACGATCAAGAAAGGACCAATGTTTTATAAGGCTGAGTTTTCGATTAATGAAATAGCAGACACATTTTTACAATTAAGTAATTGGACAAAAGGGGTTGTATTTATAAATGGATTTAACCTTGGTCGGTACTGGGAAAAAGGTCCACAAAAAACATTATACATTCCAGCACCATTACTTAAAGAACATAATGAAATTATTATTTTTGAGTTAGAAAAAGTATCGAAACCAACCGTATTATTTCGTGATACCCCTTTGTTAGAATAATAAGATAAAAATCACATAGTAATAGTTAATTCTACATAGATAATTTTTATGTATTATTATGAAAAGGCTTTCTTTCACTTGTGATTATTTGATATGATAGTACCAACAACATGATGGGAGGACATGACATGCATTATGTAAATGGTTTTTTTAAATATGTATATGATTTTGGTTTTTGGTTAGCGAAAATAATGGTATTGCAAATATATTGGGTTTTGTTTACTGTATTAGGCTTAGGAATATTTGGGATTGCTCCTGCCACAGTAGCAGTTTCTACAATTATACATGGATGGTTCACAGAGAAGAAAAATGTAGCATTATTTAAGGAATTTATTGCAATATACCGCAGAAGTTTCAAAAAATCGAATCTATTATTTTGGGGATGGGCATTTATCGGTTTGTTCTTATACTTTGATTATTTCGTATCCAAGACATATATCCAATCTTTTTATTTCCATATAGTGATTATGTTAGTTATTGTGATTACCTTAGGTAGTTTTGCACATTTCTTAACTGTATTTGTACGTTATGATTTGCCATTGCTTCAATATTTTAAACAATCCTTTTTGATTGCGCTAGCTAGACCAATGGAATCGATAGCAATATTTGTTGCTCTACTACTTTTATATTATGTATATATGTTCTTACCAGTATTAGCTGTATTTATAGGTGTACCGTTGACGTTATATCCTGTTCTATGGTTCTCTTATCGAGCGTGTATTGCTGTGGAGGATAGTAAAGAAAAGATAGAACAACAAAGTAAAACCCCCTCTTATGGTAGGAGTTGATGTACGATAAAGTGAGGAGGTTATCTAATGTTTAAGTCGAAATTATTTACTAATTATATTATTTCGTATCTGATTGTCTTCTTCGTTCCTTTTGTCATTATGAGTTCTATTATTTATTTAAACTCTGTAAGTAATTTGAAAGAAGAAATTGAGCAATCCAATGTGACAAAATTAGAGCAAGTTGCATCCATTACGAATGAAAGAATGAATGAATTAGAATTTCTTTCTACAAGAATTGCGCATGATCCTCGTTTAACACCATATATGATTAGACATCCATATTATGGATTAGAGGCAGTGTCAGAATTAAAAAAATATAAAGCGAATAGCTCCTTGATTGATGAGTTACTAATTTATTATCATCATAGTAATACGATTTATTCCTCAGGGGGATCTTTTAGTATTCAAGCATTCTTAAATAAATACCAGTTTCATGATGTAAAGGTCGATAATTTTGAAGAATTATTGCATACAACCATTCCAAATAATGTATTATTTGAAAAACAAAGCAGTAATGGTGAAAAGGAAAATTATGTTGCTTATTTTTCACCAATTACATTGGATAGTAATAGTACATATGGATCTGTGCTTTATTTAATTAATGAGAGCAGATTAAATGAACTGATTGATAATGTGATGGGTGATTTTAAAGGAAATGCATACATTTTTTCAGGGGATAATAGTATGCTTGCTTCTACAATCAAGGATACTTCCATTGATATACATGATGTATCCATTGAAAAAAGTGACTATCGTAAAATTAATCAGGTGACAATAAATCAGAAAGATTATTCCGTAGTAGCGGTACAATCTCCTATTTCTGAATGGAAATTTGTCATGATGATGGAAACATCGCAATTTTTTGAGAGATTGTCAGATACACGCTTGTTAATTATCTTGTTATGTGTAGGTGTCTTTATTATTGGAGGATTGTTAGCCATTTTTCTTGCAAGAAGACAATATAATCCAATTCGCTCTCTATTTAATTCTGTTAGTCACAATCGTACGGTTAATGCAACAGTGAATGAATTAGAGACAATCAAACAAACAGTTACTTCTGTTTTTGAGGATCATGAGAAATTGAGTGAAACGGTCTACAAACATCAATCATTTGCTAGAGATCAGTTCATTACAAAGATACTCAAAGGTGATTTTCATACAAAAGAGGATATTACGAATTACAATAGTACATTGCATTTAGATATTGAAGCAGATTATTATGCAGCTCTAATTATTTCATTAGAAAGTGGTCGTTCCTCGTCCAAGAAATTAATTGAAAAAGAGACAATCTATGAGCTAGTGAATAGTCTTCAATTAGCTGATGTAAAGGCATTTGGTGTGGATTTATTGTATGTAAACGGTATCGCACTGATTATAAAAATGAATGGTGATGCTAATCTGGCTTCCGAAAAGCGTAGGGATTTTGTAGAAATGCTTCGCGCAGAGTCTAAAAAGAAACTAAGTGTGAGACCAATCATTAGTGCAGGTACGATTGTTGAAGATATTACCGTCATTAATCGCTCGTATATTGAAGCACTTGCTGCGTTAGAATATAAATATTTTTATGCGCAAGGTAGTTGTATTTACTTTGAAGAGATTGAGAAAGAGCCAACGACTTCACTTGGTTATCCAAAAGACGAGTTATTAAAAATTGTGCAGAGTATTAAGCATGGGGATGAGCAAGTGGCGAAAGAATCTCTAGTTACTATTGTTGATACAATAAAGTACAAGGAAATATCACCTGCTTTTTTACGTGCAATTAGTTTTGATATCATTAATACAGTGATTAAGGCGATATCGGATGTGGGTATCACACCTAGCCAAGAGCAATTAGAGAATATCTTTGATTTTCAGTCGATTGAAGCATTGCACAGTGAGTTAGACGAGATTATTGTACAAGCATGTGAGGAAGTAAATAGTAATAAAAGAAGTCATAATGATCAGTTAAGAAATGACTTGATTGCATATTTAGATGAAAATTATCATTTGTATGATTTATCTCTTGAAAAAATTGCACTAGAATTTCAGCTGTCTGCATCTTATGTAAGTAGATTTATTAAAGAACAGACAGGGTTTAATTTTAAACAATATGTACAGAATTTACGGATTGAAAAAGTAAAACATGAATTAGTTACAACAGATGCGCCAATTAAAAGTATTGTAATGGATGTTGGATATAAAGATGTTGCTAATTTTACAAGGAAATTTAGAAGTATTGTTGGAATGACACCAGGGAAGTATCGTCAATATTATAGTGAAGAAATGACGGAAGAAGTGTAAAAAGAGATGGATTACTGTGGGAGCAGTAGTTCATCTCTTTTTTTGATGTGGAGGGGTATATCCTTTTTAAAATTTAATTAATACCTTGGTTGTTTGTATAATTCGTACGTGGCGAGAGGAATTCCTACGTCGTTCGAATTATTCCTGTGTGGGTGAATATGTAGAAACACACTTATATCCTTAAAAGCCTATGTACCAAGGGTTAGTATGACATATATCAAAATTGACATAGACGTAAAGTTTGACATATCCGCGCTTTGTGAAAGCGTTAACTACAAAGGTTTTTTAAACTATGTTACGAGAAGATGACAAAAGGAAACAAAAATGACATATTGATAACGCTTTCTTTTTTAAGCTATGATGATACCAGATAGTAGCAAGACAAATGAAGTGAAGGAAAAGGAGGAATGTGATTTATGAGCAACATCGATTCAACCATATCTAATAAAGAAAAAGTAAAAGTAAAAACAAAGAAGAATAGAAAAATAATTCAGAATTGGCAACTATATATATTTATTTTGCCAGCACTACTTTATTTTATTATTTTTCATTATGTACCAATGTATGGTATTCAAATAGCATTTAAAGATTATGTCCCGTCACTCGGATTTCTAGGAAGTGAATGGGTAGGGTTCAAACACTTTATACGTTTCTTCGATTCCTATTATTTTTGGGATTTACTAAAAAATACATTAGGAATTAGTGTATATGAATTAATTGTTGGTTTTCCTTTACCTATAATATTAGCACTATTATTAAATGAAGCAAAAGACGGTTTTTACAAACGAACGGTTCAAACAGTTACATATGCACCACACTTTATTTCTGTTGTAGTTATTTCAGGTATGATCATTGCATTCTTATCACCAACAACAGGTATTATCAACCATATCATTGGATTCTTTGGTTTAGAGCCGATTGCATTCATGAGTGATCCAGCATGGTTCAAAACAGTGTATGTATTATCTGGAGTATGGCAGAGCACTGGTTGGGGTACGATTATCTACTTAGCGGCATTATCTGGTGTGGATCCACAACAGCATGAGGCAGCGATTGTAGATGGGGCATCAAGATTTCAACGAATTATGTATATTAATATACCGACATTAGTACCGACAATGGTTATTTTGCTAATCATGAACTTAGGAAATATTATGGCACTAGGTTTTGAAAAAATCTTACTATTACAAAACCCATTGAATATGGAATCATCGAATGTTATCGCAACATTTGTGTATCAAGCAGGTTTATTAGATGCACAATATAGTTTTGCAGCAGCCGTAGGTTTATTTAATGCAGTCATTAATGCAATTTTATTAATTGTGGTTAATCAAATTGCACGAAAAACAAGTGAAACAAGCTTATGGTAAAGGGGTGGAAATATGGAAACAACAACATTATATGAATCAAAAACGGATAAACTATTTAAGTTCATTGTCTATACTTTCTTGACGATTGCATTAGTCGTTGTGTTATATCCATTAATTTATATTATTAGTGCATCAATCAGTGATCCACATGCAGTAAATACTGGTGAAATGTGGTTATTACCGAAAGACATCACACTTGAGGGCTATCGCTTAATATTTGGTAATGATTCGATTTGGCGCGGATACGGAATGACTCTTGTGTATACTGCTCTAGGTACATTCATTAACTTGTTAGTGACAATTCCAGCAGCGTATGCATTATCTCGAAAAGATTTCTATGGAAGAGGATTTTTTACAGCGCTATTTGTGTTAACAATGTTCTTCTCTGGTGGATTAATCCCTACTTACTTAGTTGTGAGAGATTTGGGATTGATTGACACAATTTGGGCAATGGTATTACCGAATGCCGCTGCTGTGTGGAATATTGTGATTGCGAGGGTATTCTTCCAATCAACGATTCCAAGAGGGTTAGAAGAAGCAGCAATTATTGACGGTGCGTCTAATTTTAAGTTATTCTTTAAGATTATTTTACCGTTATCTGCACCAATCATCGCTGTAATGGCATTGTTTTATGGAGTGGGACACTGGAATGGGTATTTTAATGCATTAATCTATATCTCAGATCGTGAGTTGTTTCCATTACAGTTAGTATTGAGGGAAATACTCGTATTACAGGACATGTCATCAAATAATACGAATTTAACTGGAGATGCTGCTCAATTAATTAATAGTCAGCAACAATTAGCAGCGATTATTAAGTACGGTGTCATGATTGTGTCATCCTTACCCGTTATCATAGTCTACCCGTTTTTACAAAAGTATTTTGTGAAGGGTGTCATGATTGGATCATTGAAAGGATAATACAATTCAACTTTAAGGAGGTGATGTAAAAAGATACCTATGAAGCAGCACAAAATTAAACACAATTTTCTACACGATAAGGAGAGGGGTTAAGTTATGAAAAAGAGATTTTGGTTATCTGTAGTTTTTGCAATACTTGTCATATCTTTAATAGCATGTAGTAGTGACGATACAACAGAAGAAAAAGATGGTAATGAGGATACTGGATCAGCAGATGTTGCTGTAAATAAAGAGGGATATCCGATTGTGGATGAAGAGATTACATTATCTCTTATGGCACCTGGTACTGGTCTTGCGGACTGGGAAGATATGCCGACATTACAGCAGTATTCTGAAAAGACAAATATCAATTTTGAATACGATACACCGCCTTTAAGTGATTTCCAAACAAAATTGAACTTAGCTTTTGCTAGTGGCGATATAGCAGATATTATCTTTGGTGCAGGAACAGCAGATTTAACACCAGGGATGGAAGTAGATTATGGTCAACAAGGTGTGTTACTACCTTTAGAAGATTTAATTGATGAGTATGCACCGAATTTCAAAGCATTGATGGAAGAAAATCCTGAAATTGAGAGATCTATTACAACAACAGATGGGCACATTTATGCATTACCTGCGATTAACCAACACCCAACAGCAGCATGGCCAGCAGGTCCAATGTGGTATAACGGTGCATGGTTAGATGCATTAGGTGTAGAAGAATTACCGAAGACAACAGATGAATTATATGACTTATTAGTACGTTTTAGAGATGAAGATCCAAATGGGAATGGAGAAGCAGATGAAATTCCTTTGGTAGATGTACAAATGAACAGTACGAGAAGATGGTTCTTAGCAGCATTCGGTATGAAAGAATGGGGAATTGAAGAAGTAGATGGTACCGTTCGTTATGCACCAGCTTCAGAAAACTATAAAGAATATTTAACGTATATGAACAAACTGTATTCTGAAAAGTTACTTGATCAAGAAACATTCTCTCAAGCAGATGAGCAGAAAAAAGCAAAAGGACAACAAAATAGACTAGGATTATTCCCTGATTGGTTCTCCTTCTTCACAACAGGACAAACAGAAGAAGAAGCATTAAATAATCCAATGTTCCACCCATTAACAAGTGATGTATCTCCTGAAATTGTTTTACCAGGTAACCCTGGTATTAGTAGAGGTGCTTTTGCATTAACTTCTAATAATGAACATCCAGAAGCATCTATTCGTTGGATCGATTACTTGTATTCACAAGAAGGACGCGATTTCTTTGACCAAGGGCCTGAAGGGTATCTATGGGAAGAAGGCGAAGATGGCATGAGAGTATTTAAAGAAGTGCCAGAAGAATTTGAAAGTAGTGAAGATTATCGTGGTTCATTGACACCAGCATATGGTATTACAACTCCAATGTTAGTTGATTTAGTTGAAAATGCACCGAGATCAGATTTTGACTTGTTTATTGAAGAGGAAACAAAAGCAAAAGTAGATCCATACGCAGAAACAGCTTATCCATTAGTGTACTTAACTGATGAAGAGCAAGAAGAAATCAACACAATTGAAGTAGATTTAGAGTCTTATGTAGAACAAATGGAAGCAAAATTTATCACAGGTGTAGAACCATTAACAAACTGGGATAATTATATTGAAACAATCGAGAAAATGAACATTGATCGTTATGTAGAAATTTACCAAGAAGCATATGATCGTTGGGCAAGTAATTAATGAAGTGAGGGAAACTCCCATCACAATGAATTGAAGACACCTATAACACTATTAATGGCTCGTTATGTACATCATTTACTGAAGTATAATGACGAGCCATTGATACATTATCTCTTCCATAAGGAGAATGGACTATGTTTTTAACGGAAAAAAAATTAAACGCAAGAATACAAGAAGTAGAAAAATACAGATACAGAGATGTCATTCTATTAAATGAATGGACATATACAGAAGATGAGCAAGGTGAAATTGGTACATACCCGCAAGAATGGAATGAAAATAGTAAAGTAATTACACTAGGTGATCATTGGTCAGGTAGAGATTTATATGTATGGTTATCAAAAGAAGTAACGATTCCAAATGAATGGAAAAATAAAAAAATTGTTGCAAGATTTGACTTTGGAGATACAGGCGCTGGGAACAACTCAGGGTTTGAATCACTATTATTTTTGAATAATCATCCATACCAAGGTGTGGATTCTAATCATAAAGAAGTATTTTTGACATGTGACGAGGTTTCTCATCAAGTGAAATTTGATTTGCGCTTATGGTCAGGTTTAGAAGGTGGAGGCAAACCGCAAGCACAACACTACCGATTTAAGCATGCAAGCATTGGCTACTTAGATGAAATTGTCGATGGTTTTTATTTTGATGCAAAGGTGATGTTAGAAACAATCCAACACCTTAAAGAAACACAAACAGAGAAACAACAATTGACACAGATTCTGAATAAAGCAATCCAATACGTGAATTGGTTAGATCCAGGCTCAGAGTCATTCTATCAATCAATCTATGAAGCAAGCGAGTATTTAACGACACAGATGAATACACTTGAAAAACATAGTGAGGTTATTTTTCACTGTATTGGTCATACACACATTGATGTAGCATGGCTATGGCGCCTAAAGCATACAAGAGAAAAGTCTGCAAGGTCGTTCAGTACGGTACTTCGATTAATGGAGCAGTATCCGGAGTATTTATTTTTACAGAGTCAACCGCAATTATACGATTATATCAAAACAGACTATCCGGATATTTATGAAAAAATAAAGCAAAAAGTACATGAAGGACAATGGGAAGTAGAAGGTGGCATGTGGGTAGAAGCGGATTGTAATATTCCGTCAGGTGAGTCACTTGTCAGACAATTACTACTAGGTACACGATTCTTTCAAAAAGAATTTAACAAAAAGAATGAAATTTTATGGTTACCAGATGTATTTGGCTATAGTTGGGCATTGCCACAAATATTACGTAAATCAGGCTTCACTTCTTTTATGACGACGAAGATTAGCTGGAATCAATTTAATCGTATGCCACACGATACGTTCCATTGGAAAGGAATCGATGGCAGTGAGATACTAACACATTTTATTACAACAACAGAACCATGGCCTGAGTCTACCTACTATACGTACAATGGCTACATGCAACCAAATATATTGCTAGACTCTTGGGAAGCATACAAAGATAAGGCTGTAAATAAAGATTTACTATTAGCATACGGATATGGTGATGGTGGTGGTGGCGTCAATCGAGATATGTTAGAAGTAAGGAAACGTATGGATCAATTGCCTGCATTGCCACAAGCAAAACCAGCAACAATTAGTAGTTATTTCGAGAAGTTACGTAAAACGATTGCAGAGACAGAAGAATATGTGCACACATGGGATGGAGAGTTATACTTAGAATTCCACCGTGGAACATACACATCACAAGCATTTATGAAGAAATTCAATCGAAAACTAGAATTAAGCTATCGTGAAAGTGAATGGTTCCATAGTCTCGTAGCATTAGAGAATGGTTTCTCGGACTATCCAACAGCATCGTTGACAGATGGATGGAAAGTAATTTTGCGAAATCAATTCCATGACATTATTCCAGGTTCTTCTATTAAAGAAGTATATGACGATGCAAAAGTAGAATATGAAGAAGCGGAACAAATTGTCACAGATTTAACAGAAGAAGCATTAAAAGTATTGAATAAGAAGGAAGACAACAAGTATACAGTCATCAATAGTTCTTCATGGGAGCGTAATGATTGGGCATTTATTCCAAATGAATTGGATGGCAATTGGCTAGATGAAGTAGGAAATGTTGTCCAATCACAAGAAGCTATTGATGGTGTGTATGTATATGTAGAAGGTATACCAGCATTAGGTGCGAAAACCATTTATCGAGAAAAAGATAAAGTAGAAGAAGATACATCACTATTCCAAATAGGAGAGAACAATATAAGCTCGCCGCTCTATACAATTACATGGAATGAAAGTGGACAATTAACAAGTATATGGGATAAAAAGGCCGATAGAGAAGTGCTTCAAAAAGGCCAAGTAGGCAATGATTTGCAAATTTTTGAAGATAAACCATTAATGTTTGACGCATGGGACATTGATATTTTCTATCAAGAGAAGATGGAACATGTCAATCAATTAGTGGAAGTGTCTTGTATCGAGATTGGCGACTTATTTGCGAAAGTACAGTTTAAGTGGCGTTATGGGAAGTCAACAATCAATCAGAATATGGTGTTATACACAGAGAATCCACGGATTGATTTTGAAACACATGTAGATTGGCAAGAAAGACAACGTTTACTGAAGGTTGCTTTTCCTGTAGATATTCGAACAACAGAAGCAACCTATGACATCCAATATGGCAATGTAAAGCGTCCGACACACTGGAATACAAGTTGGGACTATGCACGATTTGAGACAGTTGGCCATAAGTGGGCAGATATTTCTGAAGAAGGCTATGGTGTAAGTCTATTGAATGATAGTAAATATGGTTATGACATAAAAGAAAGCACCATGCGATTATCGTTATTAAAGTCACCAATTTATCCAGATCCAGAAGCAGACCTTGGTGAGCAACGATTCACCTATTCATTATTACCACATACAGGTGATTGGCGTGAAGCGAATGTGCATCCATTAGCATATAACTTAAATGCACCATTACGTGTAACAAAAGGTATTTGTACAAATGTTAAAGAGCCATTATTACAATTCGATGCACCGAATATAGAAATCGATGCATTCAAAAAAGCAGAAGATGCGGATGCAATTATTGTACGATTCCATGAATTTCACGGGAAAAGAGGCAAGGTATCCTTTACAAGTAATAAGCCAATTACTTCATGGACGGAATGTGATTTGATGGAGAATCCAATTACAGAAGAAGAACAAACAGATGCAATAGAGTTATACGCGAAACCATATGAAATAAAAACAATTCGAATAAAATATTAATTGTCAACATGGGGGATTTAATAACATGAGTAACCAAAAGAAAACAATTCATATTATTTCACATACACATTGGGACAGGGAATGGTATTTACCATATGAAAAGCATCATTATTTATTAATTGAGTTTATGGATCAATTAATCGATACATTAGACAATGATCCACAATTTAAGAGTTTTCATCTAGATGGTCAGACAATTATTTTAGACGATTATTTGCAAGTAAGACCAGAGAAGAAAGATAAAATCAAGCAATTGATTGAAGATGGAAGAATCCATGTTGGACCATGGTATGTACTTCAAGATGAATTCTTGACAAGTAGTGAATCTAACATTCGAAATTTGCAATATGGAATGAAGGATGCAGCTAAATGGGGGAATGTATCCAAAATTGGATATTTCCCTGACTCTTTTGGCAATATGGGCCAAGCGCCACAGATTCTTGCACAAGCTGGGATTAAGCATGCGGCATTTGGTCGAGGTGTGAAGCCAACAGGTTTCAATAACCTTGTAAGTGAAGCAGCCAGTTATGAATCACCATATTCTGAGATGAGATGGCAAGCACCAGATGGATCTGAAGTTACTGGAATACTTTTTGCTAATTGGTATTGTAATGGTAATGAAATCCCAGTGGAGAAGGATGCAGCGAAAAAGTATTGGGATGGTCATATTGAAGCAATGGAAACATATGCAGCCTCTAATCACTTATTAATGTTGAATGGTTGTGATCACCAGCCAGTCCAAACAGACTTGTCAGCTGCAATTCAAGTCGCTGAGGAATTGTATCCAGAGTATAGGTTTGTCCACTCGAATTTTAACGAATATGTAGAAGCATTGGATGATCAATTATCTACACAAGATTTAAAAGAAGTGAAAGGTGAACTAAGAAGCCAGCATACGGACGGTTGGGGTACATTGGTTAACACAGCATCTTCTCGTGTGTACTTGAAACAGATGAATCAAGAAGTACAGACATTATTAGAGAAAGAAGTCGAGCCATTAGCTACTTTTGGTTATCTACTAGGAGAGAAGTATGACAAAGACATATTGGAATATGCTTGGAAGACATTAATGCAAAATCATCCACATGATAGTATTTGTGGTTGTAGCGTGGATGAAGTGCATCGTGAAATGGTTACACGATTCGAGAAGAGTAAGCATATGGCAGAAAGTTATAAACAAGAAACTTTAAAAAAGCTAGGTGCAAAGATTGATAGTTCAGTATTTACAAATTATGGGGAGAATGTATTGCCATTTGTGGTTTTTAATACAACAGGTAGGGATAAAACAGGTGTAGTAACTATGGAAGTTGATTTTACTAAATCCTACTTTGCAGATGGTGTGAATCGTAAGGCAATCGAGAACTTTTCGTTAGAAGAGTATTGCTTAGTTGATGCGGATGGTAAGGAATATGCGTACCAATTAGAAGATGTAGAAGTAGTGTTCGATTATGATTTACCAAAGCATCAATTCAGACAGCCATATTTAGCAAAACGAGCAAAAGTGACATTTGAAGCGATGGACATCCCTGCACTGAGTCATGCTACATTTGCCTTTGTGATGACTAAAAAGAAGGAAGTAGCAGAAGAGAAAATAGCAACAGAACAAAACGTTATGGAAAATCAAAAATTACGAGTAGAGATTCAAGATAACGGTTCTTTAACCATTTTAGACAAAGAGACCAATGAGTCATTTACTAATTTATTATTATATGAAGATACTGGGGATATTGGTAATGAATATATGTATAAAGGTGCGAATGATGACTTACCAATTACAACAGAAAATGTAGCTGCTCAAATTGAACTTATCGAGAATACATCTTTCCGCGCTACGTATTTGATTACACATCAATTTGAAATACCAGAAAGCGCTGAAGCATTATTAGATAAAGAACAAAAAGAATTAGTATGGTTTACCGCACGACAAGCCAAACGTGCGAAGAAAACGGTCTTGTTTACAATCCAGACAAAAGTGAGTTTGGATCGAAATGGTACAGGAGTGGAAGTAGACGTTCAATATGAGAATCATGCGAAAGACCATCGTTTACGTGTATTGTTTCCAACACAGATTCAGTCAAATGCCCATGAAGCAGATGCGATTTTTGAAGTGGCAACACGTCCGAATCAACCAGCAAAGGAATGGACAAATCCGGATTATTCACAGCATCAACAAGCATTTGTTAGCATGCATGACGAGAATAGAGGATTATTAATTGCGAACAAGGGATTAAATGAATATGAAGTGTTACGAGATGATGCGAATACAATTGCAATCACATTGCTACGTGCAACAGGGGAATTGGGAGATTGGGGTTACTTCCCTACACCTGAAGCACAATGCTTAGGCAAGCAGACTGCTTCATTTAAGATTTATCCGTATCGCGGAGAAGCATGTAAGACATCTGTATATCAACAAGCATATCAATATCAAGTACCATTTTCTACAATACAAATTCCTGTTCAAAATGGGGAAGTTGCTTGTGATTATCAATATGTATCTTATATGACCACAGATAATATTGTGCAGTCATCTTTAAAAGTTGGGACAAAAACAGATGATATTTTTCTACGTTTCTTTAATGTGACTGATGAGAAGGAAATAATTGAAATGGCTCCACAGCCGTTTATTGAAGTAATCTATGAAAGTAATGTAATCGAAGAAAAAGTAAAGATGTTTTTGAATACTAACAAGATAGATTTGCAAAAATATGAAATTAAATCAATTGGATGCATTCCGAATAGAAAGAAGGAATCATGATGGCACAAGTAATCACTCCAGCAATCAAACAATTTATTGATAAAGTGAAACAACAGCTAGAATCAGAACCAAAACTTGTGGAAATGTTTGAACAGACATTTGTGAATACGTATGAAACGACGATTCGACCGCAAGAAGATGGCACGACATTTGTTATTACTGGTGATATACCAGCAATGTGGTTACGAGACTCCGCAGCACAAGTAAGACCATATCTTTTGTTAGCAGAGAATGACGCGGATATTGCAAAAATGATTAAAGGCGTCATTCAAAAACAGTTATTTTTTATAAATCATGATCCATATGCAAATGCGTTCAATGAATCAGCAAATGGAATGCGATACCACAATGATCAAACAGTTATGACTGATTGGATATGGGAACGAAAATATGAAATTGATTCATTGTGTTATCCGATTCAATTGGCATATTTGTATTGGAAAGCAACAGGAGATACGAGTCACTTTGATACTAGGTTTGAAGATGCAGTAAGAAATATACTACACGTATGGCGAACGGAACAGTATCATGATCAATCAGATTATCATTTCGTACGAGATAACTGCCCAGCCCAAGATACGTTGTCACATGATGGGTATGGGGCTCCTGTAGGATATACAGGAATGACGTGGAGTGGATTCAGACCAAGTGATGATGCTTGTAAGTATGGTTATTTAATTCCTGCGAATATGTTTGCGGTTGTTACATTAAACTATATCGTTGAAATTGCGGATGAGGTGTTACGTAATCAGAGAATTTCAGAAGACGCATCCCAATTAGCAGCAGAAATAGAACTTGGAATTAAACAATATGGGATTGTAGAACACCCAGTGTATGGGGAAATTTACGCATATGAAACAGATGGTTTGGGGAATTATGTATTGATGGATGACGCGAATGTACCGAGTCTTCTTTCTATGCCATATTTAGGCTATTGCAGATTTGATGATCCTATTTACTTAAACACACGAAAGTTCATTTTGAGTGAGGAGAATCCTTATTACTATGAAGGTAAAGTAGCAAAAGGGATTGGTAGTCCACACACACCTGACCAATACATTTGGCATATCGCACTTGCAATTCAAGGATTAACTTCCATTGAAGAAGATGAAAAGCAATATATTACGACATTATTTAAACAAACAGATGCAGGATTGAACTTAATGCATGAAGGCTTTCATGTAGATGATCCAAGTCAGTTTACTAGACCATGGTTCTCATGGGCCAATTCTATGTTTAGTGAATTTCTATTAAGTAGAATTGGACTCATTGTGCCAGGAAGTCCCTTGTATTTACATGAAGTGGAGAAAGGGAGGTAATGGCTAATGAGTGATGAGCAAATAGTAGAACAAGGTGTGCATAACTATTCATCTGAAAAGAATTGGTTGGAACCAAAAGAAGAGATTTTAAAAGAACGATTAGAATGGTTTAAAGATCAAAAGCTAGCATTGATGATGCATTGGGGGCCATATTCTCAAATAGGATTGGTTGAATCATGGGCGTTAAGTGATGAAGATGGAGACTGGTCGCGAGATGATGTGGATTGGACAGAAGATATGGAAGAATTCAAAAGAGAATACTGGAATTTGAACAAAACCTTTAATCCAATCCGATTCCAACCAGATAAATGGGCAGAACTCGCACAGTATGCTGGATGTAACTATCTTATCTTTACGACAAAACACCATGATGGCTTCTCAATGTGGGATACGAATGAAACAGAATACAAAATTACAGGGAAAGATTGTCCCTTTCACCAACATAAATATGCAGACATAACAAGAAATGTATTTGATGCATTTCGAGCAAAAGGGATTGGAATTGCAGCTTACTTCTCCAAAGCAGATTGGCATACACCATATTATTGGGCACCTGGAATGGAACGTGGGAATCATATGTGGCGTGGTCCATCGTATGACCGAGATAAATACCCGTATATGTGGGAGAAATTTATTTCTTTCACACATAATCAAATACTGGAGTTAATGACGAAATACGGGAAAATAGATATTCTTTGGTTAGATGCAGGCTGGGTAGGAAAGCGCAATCAAGACATTCGTCTAGGTGAAGTAGTAGAGAAAGCACGCCAACACCAGCCTTGGTTACTCACTGCAGACCGGACAGTAGGTGGATTGTATGAGAATTATATTACACCAGAGCAAACTATACCAGATCATCCAATACATGTACCTTGGGAAAGTTGTATTACGATTGCTACCTCCTTTGCATTTAAATATGAAGATGAATATAAATCATTGCGTGAGATTATTCATACATTTATCGAAATCGTTGCAAAGGGTGGTAATCTAGCTTTGAATGTGCCACCGCAACCTGATGGTAGATTACCTAGACAAGCAATCGAACTGCTCCAAGGTTTAGGAGACTTTACACAAGCATTTGGAGAAGCTATTTATGGAACACGTATGATTGCACCATATTTTCAAAACAATGTAGCCTTTACACAGAAGGATAATACTATTTATTGTTTCCAATTATACGATGAGAGAGACAACAAATATAAAGAGACAACAAAATTCATCCCAGTTGCAGAAGAAATTGCACAAGTAGAATGGTTAGGTATGGATACAATGTTGTCATTTGAGAAACTTGATCATGGCATTCAATTACATTTACCAGAATCAACAGAAACAGAAGTTCCAATCGCACATGTATTTAAAATGGTAAAAAAATGAGGATGTTTGTAGAGGGGTGATTGGTAATGATCGCACAACAAGTCGAACAATTACTAAAGAAAATGACTCTAAAAGAAAAAGTGGGTCAGTTAAATCAAAAATTATATGGATGGCAAGTGTACAAAAGAAATGGTGATACGTATGAACTAACAGATATGTTTAAACAACATGTCGAAGAATTCCAAGGGGTTGGAGCATTATACGGGTTATTTCGTGCAGATCCTTGGTCTGGGGTCCATTTTGGGAATGGTATTCCTGTCGAGGATAGCCTCATTGTCACTAATTTAGTACAGCAATATGTAAAAGAAAATACGAGATTGGGCATACCTGTTTTGTTCTCAGAAGAATGTCCACATGGGCATCAAGCATTAGATAGTACTGTGTTCCCGACAAATATCGGCGCGGGTGCAACGTGGAATCCAGAATTGCAAAGAAAAGTATCAGAATATGTATCAACGGAATTAAAAGAAAAAGGTGTCCATCTCGGGTTAGTATCTACATTAGATATTGCTAGAGACCCGAGATGGGGTCGTACAGAAGAATGCTTTAGTGAAGACCCTTATTTATCAGCACGCATGACAGAAGCTGTTGTAAAAGGAATGCAAGGAGAGAAGGAAGATAAGAAGGAAGTCATCGCAGTATTAAAACATTTTGCTGCACAAGGTTCAGCGGTTGGTGGTCATAATGCTGGTCCTGCTTTAATTGGAGAACGAGAATTAAGAGAAATTCATATTCCTGCTATGAAAGCTGGAATCGAAGCTGGTGCTTTAGCTTGTATGGCAGCATATAACGAAATTGACGGAGTACCATGCCATGCAAATTCCTTTTTGTTAACAAAATTGTTACGAGAGGAACTTGGATTTGAAGGATTTGTTATGGCGGACGGTGTTGCATTAGAGCGTCTACTTCACCTCACTGGAGATAAGGAGTTAGCAGCAAAATATGCGCTAGAGGCTGGTGTGGATTTAAGTCTATGGGATGATATTTATACACAAATCGAGTCAGCTGTTGCAAATGGCGTCATCAAAGAAGAGACAGTGGACATCGCTGTAAGTAGAATATTATCAATCAAATATATGTTAGGTCTGTTTTCAAATGAGAAGGAAACGACTAATCAGATTAAGGCAGATAGAGAAGAAGGAAAAGAATTAAATCTAGCTGTTGCAAGAGAATCTATTACTCTTTTAAAAAATAAGGATAGTATTCTACCATTGTCAAAACAGAAACAAACGATAGCAGTTATTGGACCTAATGCAGACAATGTCTATAATTTACTCGGTGATTATACCCCGCCACAACGCGAGGGAGCTGTAGTTACGATTAAAGAAGGAATTGTGGATATTGCCGGACGAGATGCCGATGTGCTTTATACAAAAGGATGCGACCTTCGTACAACAGACAAATCTGGTTTTGATCGTGCAAAAGAAATAGCAGAAGAAGCAGATGTGGTTGTTGTGGCACTTGGCGGGTCTAGTGCAAGAGAGTTTGGGATGACCTTTCACGCAAATGGTGCTGTCGTAAATACAGGAAATGCAGAAATGGATAGTGGAGAGAATATTGATGTACTTGATCTTGACTTAGGTGGCGTCCAAGAAGACTTAGTGAAAGAACTAGCAGCTATTGGCAAACCTATGATTGGTGTTTTCATTCAAGGAAGACCACATAGTCTTGCGAATATAGAAGAAGATTTAGACGCGATATTGATTGGCTGGTATCCAGGGCAACAAGGTGGAAGAGCGATTGCAGAAATTCTTTTTGGTGAAGTGAATCCAAGTGGAAGATTACCAATTTCCATTCCTTCACATACAGGACAATTACCTGTGTATTACAACTACAAAGACAGTGGGGGCATGCGAGATTATTATGATGGAGTAGGTGAAGCAATGTATCCTTTCGGGTATGGACTTTCTTATTCCACATTCGATTATCAATTTGATTTAGACGAACCGATACATACTACGAAAGAAAAGTTACGCAATGGAGAAAAAGTAAAGGTAGAAGTACAAGTGACAAATGAAGGACCATATGACGGGAATGTTGTCATGCAATTATATTGTAGAGATGTACAATCATCTGTTACACAACGAATCAAAGAATTAAAAGATTTCCAAAAAGTTTGGTTACATGCAGGGGAGACGAAACATATCTCGCTCACATTAGACGAACAAGATTTAGCAATATGGAATATTCGTATGGAACAAGTATTAGAAAAAGGTACGGTAATACTGATGGTTGGAGATTCACCTGATAAATTAATAGAAAAAGAATTACTAATAGACTGAGTGGGGGGATACAAATGCAAAGGATTCATCGTTTCATCCGACAACTAAGAATGTATCAATACGAAGATATCACTCCAATTAATCAATGGGATGCAGATATTTATCGATATGAAGATGTGGAGACATATCATTTTCTTCACAAAAAAGAAGTAGCGATAGGAGAACATCTAATTGATTCTGGAGAGACTGCTTTTCTAAATGCAACGATTTCATTACCACATATAGAGAATGGGGATGTTGTTGGCCTTGTATTCCAAGCATCAGGTCCTGGCGGGCAATTCTCACATTATGAAGCGTTATTGTCGATTAATGATGAACCAGTACAAGGATTTGATCGAAATCGTTCTTTTTATGCATTTTCAGAATCTATCAAGAATGAAGACAAGCTACACATTCATTTGGAATTGTTTAATCCTGTTGGAATTCCAGAAGACCATTTACGAGGTTTTAACCAAGTTGCAGGTGCAGAAACCAATCCACCTCCAATCTATTTGAACGCTAGTAAAATTGTCAAGGTACGTAAAGAAATAGAATCGTTATTATATACAGTGCAAACAGCGACACAGACACTTGATTTGTTACAGAAAGAATCTACTTCTTCTAATAAGTTGTATGCCGTATTAGAAGAAGTTGCAGATGCTTTTCGAATCATTACAAATGTTGATGACATTGATCATTCGTTTATTCAACAACAAGAATCTTTTATTCAAGAAACACTGAACAAGATTGCAGGATACAGAGAAGGAACAATCAAAGCAATCGGACAATCACACATTGACGTTGCATGGTTATGGCCATTAAAAGAAACCATTAGAAAGACATCGCGAACATTTTCGACTGCTAGTACACTTTTGGATGAATACGAAGAATTTGAATATGCTCAAAGTCAACCGCAATTATTCGAATATGTGAAGAAGCATTATCCAAAAGTATTCGAAAGAGTAAAAAAACAAGTAGAAAAAGGTCGAATGGAAATTATCGGTGGGATGTGGGTAGAGCCTGATTTGAATATTCCTTCAGGTGAATCTTTAGTCAGACAATTGTTGTTTGGAAAAGCATATTTCGAGCAAGAATTTGGACAGAAGCCTCGTGTTGAGTGGTTGCCAGATACATTTGGTTACTGTGCTTCTTTACCACAAATTCTTAAAAAAGCGGAAATCGATTATTTTATGACAACAAAATTGAACTGGAATGATACGAATCGTTTCCCATATGATTTATTCCATTGGGAAGGAATCGACGGAACAAAAATCTTGTCCTATTTACACACGATATTAGGTCAACAAACCACACCTAAAGATATAAAAGAAACATGGGATGACTTTAATCAGAAGAAAGAATATGACGAGCGAATGCTTGTTTATGGATATGGCGACGGTGGTGGTGGTGTCACACGTGAAATGATTGAGTCATTGAAGCGTTCGAAGTCATTACCTGGCTTACCTGATGTGACATTCAGTAAAGTTCATGATTTCTTTGATCGTGTACATGAGAAAAATCCTACTTTACCTAAATGGTATGGCGATTTATATCTAGAACTGCATCGAGGAACATATACGACACATGCTAAAACTAAGAAATACAATCGTATGGTAGAGCATCTATTTCGCAATTTAGAAATCTGGCATTCCTTTGCACATATGTATTTGGGTGAATCTTATCCACAAGAGAAGATTAATGCATTGTGGAAGCTCATTATGTTGAATCAGTTTCATGACATTGTTCCAGGTACGGCAATTGAACCAGTTTATACACTTTCACAGAAGCAATACGAAAAGGTGTTAACTGACGGAGAAGCTTTACGTGAGGAAGCACTCACGAAGATTGTTTCAACAATTCATACAGAAGGACCAGGAGAACCGTATGTTGTGTTTAATAGTCTTGGATGGAAGCGTGATCGCTTGTTTACACTTAAAGGAAGCCAAGATTTAAGAAGTAAAACGATTGTAGACGAGAACGGTAATCCATATCCGACTGATTGTATTCAAATCAGCGATACAGAAGTAGAATTACATGCACATATCCCTGAAGTACCATCATTTGGTTTCCGAACGGTTTGGTTAAAAGATAGTGCACCACATACGATAGCAACACAAGAAGAGTTTATAAGAGAATGGGAGACACCTCATTATCATGTAATCTTTAATGAAGATGGATTTATCTCGAGTCTATATGATAAAGAAGCAAATCGAGAAGTGATTGCTGAAGGCGAGCTAGCGAATGAATTTCAATTGTTTGAAGACTTGCCGACAGATTGGGATGCATGGGATGTTGATCCGCATTTCGCTACTCAACGTATCAAGAATCTTCAGTTTAAAGGTGCGAAAGTAGACTATAAGGGAACATGTAGTGATCAATTAACATTCCAATGGCAAGTGAATGATTCTACAATTGAACAACAAATTGTTTTTAATCATCTGTCTAAATTAATTGACTTTCGTACAAAAGTCGATTGGAAGGAAGAACATAAATTATTAAAAGTTGCATTTCCAGTAAATATACTTGCTTCTCAAGCAACATACGAAATTCCTTTTGGTACGATTGCACGTCCAACGCACAACAATACATCATGGGAACAAGCACAATTTGAAGTGTGTGGCCAGAAATGGGCAGATATCTCTGAGGGCAATTATGGTGTGAGTCTTTTAAATGATAGTAAATATGGATATGACATTAAAGGAAGAACGATTCGCTTATCTTTATTGCGTGCACCGAAATGGCCTGATGTAACGGCAGATATCCACACACATGAATTCGTTTATTCCTTATATCCACATAAAGGAGATTGGAGAGAAGCACATACTGTTCGTACAGGACATGAAATCAATACAAATGATCCGATTGTTAAAGCAGAGAAACATGCAGGCGAACTTCCAACAGTACATTCTTTTGTAAAAATGGAAAGTAAAAGTGTTGTCTTAGATACAATTAAATGTGCAGAAAGTGGAGAAGGTATGATTGTTAGACTATATGAAGCAGAAGGAAGCGAAACACCTTTCGAATTATCTATAGATGATAAATTAGTGTATGAGGAAACAAATTTATTAGAGAAGCCGATGGACACTTGGAAAGCGACAGGCTGTGTGAATAAAAAATTAAAACCATATGAAATTATGACATTACATGTAACAAAGACTTAGGGGGTGAGCATATATGAAGATTTGTCTGATTGGTAGTGAAAAGAATAGTAAATTACATGCGTTATATTTGCAGACATTACCAGGAGTGGAAGTCGAGACAATTGTTGTAGAGACACAACAAGATATACAGTCTATTCATCTAGCAACAGATATAGATTTCATCGATCTCTGTGTGGAGGAAGAACAATTAGAAGATACGTTAAAAAAGATAGGTAAAGGTGATAAAATTCTGCTCACAGAAGAGATAAGTCAAAGTAATTTCTTGAAAAATACGATAATGAAAAATAGCATGATTCGCTTTTCTACTAAAATGATGGCATTACCAGAATTGAAGAGTTTAGGGGAACAAGTAAGGCAGAGTAAATTAGGAAAGTTAGGTGTTCAAACGATTTCTCTAAAGAGTCAACAACATGTACCAGTCTATCAATCATTTTCCTATTCAGAGATTAGTTTATTACATTGGGTTGTTGCAACATTGGGTAATTTTCAATCCGTCTATGCGATGGAACAAAATCAGCGTTATCTCACAGTACAGATTCGGATGGAAGACGGAAGTTATGTTCACTTTGAATGTGCAAGAGAATTTGGTATAGATGAGCTTAGTATAGAACTGACAGGATTAGAAGGTATGCTTTCCTATCATGATAGGGAAGCAACGCCACTTCGATTAACAAATAATCAAGGGGAAGAAAGTGCTTTTCGTCCATATGGTGAACCCATTTTAAAGAGACAATTAGCAGATGCCTTGTACATTCAAGCGAATGGGGAGCCTTTTGCTAATATACAAGAATGGATGAATACATTCGAGCTAATTGATGCTATTTCACAATCGATTGTGAAAGGAAAGCAACAATTCAATCGTGGGAGGTGTGACGCATGAAAATAGGAATCATTAGTTTTGCACATATGCATGCATTAAGTTATGCACGTGCATTACAAAAGAATAGCGAATGTGAACTGACTTGTATTTGGGACAATAATACGGAGCGTGGCGAGGAAATGGCTACTACATTTCAAACAACGTATTATGACAATCTAGAAGAAATGTTACGAACAGATATTGATGCAGTGATTGTGTGTTCAGAAAATGTTTATCACAAAGAGCACGTATTACTTGCTGCAAAAGCAAAGAAACATATCTTATGTGAGAAACCAATTGCAACAGAGATTAGAGATGCTGAAGAAATGATTGCAGCATGTGAGGAGAACAATGTCTTGTTACAAGTTGCATTTCCTGTTCGATTTGCTCCACCAATCCAAGAGATGAAGCGGATTATTGAGGAGAAGGCACTTGGAAATATCCTTGCAATTCGAACAACCAATCATGGACAAATGCCTGGCGGTTGGTTTGTTGATCCTAACTTATCTGGTGGTGGCTGCGCGACAGACCATATTGTGCATATTGTAGATGTTTTACGATGGGTGTTACAAGATGAAGTGAAGGACGTCTCTGCATCTTTTGATACAAGATTTTACGATATTCCAGTAGAGGATTGCGGCTTAGTCTCCTTAACATTAGAGTCAGGCATACTTGTCACAATAGATCCGAGTTGGTCAAGGCCTAAAACATTTCCGACATGGGGAGATGTCACATTAGAGTTCTTCGGAGAGAGCGGATCACTAAAGGTAGATGCCTTTAAACAACATCTTACTTACTATAATGATATCAATCAGAAAATAGAAGACATTGTCTATATTGATGACATGGATGAAGGATTGATTAATGATTTTGTTACATGTGTGAAGCAAAATAAGCAACCTTTTATCACAGGCGAAGACGGAAAGAAAACATTAGAAGTAGTAAAGGCTTGTTACAAATCTAATCAATTAAAAGATAGAGTGTCTGTACTGTAACAATAATGAGGAGGGAAAACGGTGAAATTAGGAATGAGTTCATATAGCTTAGCAAATGCAATCCATTCTGGTGAAATGAGCGTTTTGGATGTGATGGATTGGACCAAAGCGCAAGGTGGCGAGCATATAGAAATTGTACCGATTGGCTATACATTAACAGATAATCCAACATTGGTACAAGACATTGTAAAGAAATCAAAAGAACTTGATTTACATCTATCTAATTACGCGATTGGCGCAGATTTCTTAAATGGAAATAAAGAAGCATTTCAACAAGAAATAGATCGAGTAAAGAAAGAAGTAGATATTGCTAATGCATTAGGTGTCAAGAAAATGCGCCATGATATTTCTTTTAAACCGCCAAGTGAAGCAAGTATCGAACAATTTGATCAGGATCTAGCTCAAATGGTAGAAGCATGTCAAGAGATAGCTGATTATGCGAAACAATACGATATTACAACAAGTATTGAGAATCATGGTTTTTATGTACAAGGAAGTGATCGTGTCCGTTTGATTATTAAGAAAGTCAACAGGTCTAACTTTGGACTTACGTTAGACACTGGTAATTTTCTATGTGTGGATGAAGATCCTCTTTGTGCGATAAAGAAATGTTTGGATTTTACGACGATGCTTCACGTGAAGGATTTTTATATTCGAGAAGCTACTTCTTCCCCAGGAAAAGGTTGGTTTACAACAACTGGTGGAAAATTCTTAAGAGGTGCTATGACTGGTCATGGAGACATTGACATAAAGGCAATTTTGCAATTGGTCAAAGAAAGCGGATATGACGGAGATGTATCGATAGAATTTGAAGGAATGGAAGTATGCCAACAAGCAAGTCAGATTTCATTAGAAAATGTTCAAAAAATTTTAGAACAATTATAGGAGGAATTCAGATGAGTACAATTAAAGTAGGTGTGATTGGATTAGGTTCAATCTCAGAAATGCATATTCAAGGCTATTTGAAGAACCCAGATGCAGAACTAATTGCTGTAACGGATATGAATGAAGAGAGAGCGAAAAAGAAAGCAGAAACATTAGGCATCAAGCATTATTATACAGATTACAAAGCAATGCTTGCAAATAAGGAAATCGATGCTGTGAGTATTTGTACATGGAACAATACACATGCAGAAATAGCGATTGCCGCATTAGAAGCAGGGAAGCATGTCTTAATAGAAAAACCACTTTGTAAAACAGTAGAGGAAGCAGTAGCAATCGAAACATGTGCGAAGAAATATCCAAATCAATTGTTACAAATCGGGTATGTGAGAAGATTTGGTACGAATACACAAGTATTAAAGCGATTTATTGACAATGGAGAGCTAGGAGAGATCTATTATTCGAAAGCATCTTGTTTAAGAGTATTAGGAAATCCTGGTGGCTGGTTTGCTGATCAAGAACGTTCAGGCGGTGGGCCTTTAATTGATATTGGTGTCCATGTAATTGATTTATGCTGGTATTTAATGGGCAAGCCTAAAGTGAAATCAGTTAGTGGAAATACGTATAACAAATTAGGGAATCGTTCGAATATCGAGTATAAATCATTCTATAAAGCAGCAGATTATGATGCAGATAAAAATACAGTAGAAGATTTGGCGAATGCGATTATTCGATTTGAAAATGGCGCATCTTTATTTGTTGATGTAAGTTTTGCTCTACATGCAAAAAAAGAAGAAGTTCGGGTAAGTTTACATGGTGACAAAGGTGGCGCGGAAATTGAGCCAGCATTAGAAATATACACAGAAAAAAATAACATTATGCTCAGTAGTACACCACAAATTGATCACACTACATTTGATTTTGAGAGCGGATTCCAAAATGAAGTAGATCATTTTATCGCATGTGCAAAAGGAAAGGAAGAGACGATTGCCCCTGTAGAAGATGGCGTGGAAATGATGAAAATTCTAACAGGTGTCTATGAATCGAGTAAACAGCAAGCAGAAATACATTTTGACTAAGGAAAGCGGAGGGAAGTAACGATGTCGACTTTAAGACAAATCACGTTAGATCATTGGGAATTTAAAGAGGCAACAGTTAAGACATGGAAAAAGGCAACAGTTCCTGGTTGTGTGCATACAGATTTACTCGCACACAACCTTATCCCAGATCCCTTTGTTGGTAAAAACGAATTGGATGTGCAGTGGATTGATAAGAAAGATTGGGAATATATTTCTTCATTTACGTTAACGGATGTCGATATGCAAGAAGAGAAACTAGAGCTTGTATTTGAAGGACTCGATACGTATGCAGATATTTATGTGAATAATGAGAAAGTTCTATCCACAAATAACATGTTCCGGATATGGAAACTAGATATAAAGAGATACGCCAAAGTAGGACAAAACTCATTACATGTATACTTTCATTCTCCAATCGCACATGATTTGGATAAACCTGATGAGTTAGGATATAACTTGCCGGCAGATAATGACCACTCTCTGGATGGTGGTGTTGGGGAGAAGAAACTAAGTGTCTTCGCTCGTAAAGCACCGTATCATTACGGATGGGACTGGGGTCCACGTTTTGTCACTAGTGGAATATGGCGGGATGTCTATATTCAAGCATGGTCCCAAGTTCAAATAAAAGATGTGCATATCGAACAATCCAATGTAACGCAAGAACAAGCTGATTTAACTGCAATTGTAGAAGTAGAAGCAACTGAACCATTAGAAGTGACGATTTCCATTTCTGATGCGAATGGGGTGTATCATGAGAAAAAGATACAAATTGATGAAGGAAACCAAAGTATTGCTCTTCCATTCTCCATTTCACAACCGAAATTATGGTGGAGTAATGGATTAGGGGAGTCATACCGTTATCACTTCTCAATTGATGTTCTACATAATGGGGATGTCTTGAGTAATCATAAAGTCAAAACAGGCTTGCGTTCTCTTCGATTTGTGCGTGAAGAGGATGAAAATGGAGAAGGCGAGAGCTTTTACTTTGAACTAAATGGCGTACCTGTATTTATGAAAGGTGCAAACCATATTCCGAATGATAGTTTTCTGACCCGAATTACAATAGAAGATTATGAGCATGAAATCGCAACAGCGGCAGCTTCTCATATGAATATGCTACGTGTCTGGGGTGGTGGAATATATGAACCAAATGTATTCTATGAGCTTTGTGATGAATATGGCATACTCGTATGGCAAGATTTCATGTTCGCATGTAGCATGTACCCGGGTGATGAAGCCTTTTTAGATAATGTAAAACAAGAAGCGATTGATAATGTGAAGCGTCTTAGAAATTATGCATGTATTGCATTATGGTGTGGAAATAATGAAATGGATGCAGCATGGGCGGAGTATATCGAAGATGCTGGCTGGGGTTGGAAGCAACGATATACGAAAGAACAACGAAAAGACATATGGCAAGCATACGATCAATTATTCCATCATATATTGCCTGATGTTATAAGGGAATATGATCCACAGACTGCGTATTGGCCAAGTTCTCCAATGCAAGCTGTCACATCTGATAAAAATCAACATGCAACATTTGATACTTTAACAAAAGGAGATATTCATTATTGGGACGTGTGGCATGGCCAAAAGCCATTAGATGCATATAAAGAGAATGTCGGCCGCTTTATGAGTGAATATGGCTTCCAATCATTCCCTGAAGAAAAAACAGTCCGCGCATATGCAGAGGAAGAGGACTTCCAATTAGAATCTGATGTGATGTTACATCATCAAAAGAATGGTTCAGGTAATCGTCTTATTAAAACATATATGGATATGTATTATAAAGAACCGAAAGATTTTAGTGCCTTTTTACATATAAGTCATATTTTGCAGGCGGCGGCCATTCGATCTGCAGTAGAAGCACATCGCAAGCATATGCCTTATTGTATGGGGACACTTTATTGGCAAATGAATGATTGTTGGCCTGTAGCTTCATGGTCGAGTATGGATTATTACGGTAGATGGAAGGCGTTACAATATGAGATGAAAGACCGCTTCAAACCAACTGTGTTACTTTTAGATCAACAAAAGGACAAAGTTGGGTGTGCGGTTGCATCAGATGTACAACATGATCAATTGGCAACAATGACGATTCAATTAAGAGCATTTGATGGAGAAATCGTTTTGGATGAGCGTGTGATGACGACTATTCCTAAAAATACTACTACAACGATTCATGAGTTAGACTTAGAATCGAAAAGAGATTTGTTCTTCAATCATGTGCTTGTAGCAAAATTAGAAATCGATGGCGTCATAGCAGATGAAGTTGTTTATTTGTTAGTAGAACCGAAGCAACTACAATTACCGAAGCCTACCATTACCATTGATCGAAAAGAAGATTATCTAGAGATTTCTGCAGATCAATTTGCAATGAATGTATGGTTGGAAACAGATCAAGAAGGCTATTTCAGTGCGAACAACTTTCATTTAGTTCCAGGGGAGAAAAAGCATATTTATTTTACGGATTCTCTTATTCAGAATGTGAATTATGAAAGAAGACAATTGCCAACACAATTGAAAATACAATCTATGTACAATTTTATCTAGGGAAGAAATAAAGAGTGTGTGGTCTTATGGCACTCTTTATTTTCTATTGGTACGTTTCTAAACGGTCACTTTCACATTTAATTTTTAGGAGGTTTTTTTATGTCTTATTCTATTATTGCTAGGGAATTTCGAAATCAAATGGTGGAGAATGTGCATCATGGTGCTGTTTGTATTATTGATCAAAATCAACAGATTGTGTATCAAAAAGGGGATATCTATCAACCTACTTTTTATCGTTCTGCAATGAAACCATTACAAGCAATTCCGGTATTTAGAAGTGGTTTGATTGAAGAATATGGACTTACAGGTGAGGAACAAGCGCTATTTACTGCTTCTCAAAGAGGAGAAGTATACCACGAGAAGGCCATTTTAAAATTGGCGGAAAAAGTAAACATAGCAGAACAAGAACTAATTTGTCATGCAAGCTATCCGTTGAATGAAGCGTCAAAGATAGAATATATAAAAGCACAAAAAGAGAAACGTGCCTTTCTTCATAATTGTTCAGGAAAGCATATTGGATTTCTAGCATATGTCAAAAAGAAACAATTAGCCAACAATTATGAGGACTTACATCATCCATTACAACAAGAGATATTAGAAACTGTTGCCACTCTTTCACAAACACCTGTACAAGACATCATAACAGGTGTGGATGGCTGTGGAGTACCTGTTTTTGCAGTACCTTTATTCAATATGGCAATCTCATATTTGAAATTTGCAGATCCAACGCTAATTGAAGACAAAGAGACTGAGAAAGCAGTCAGAAAAATTGCGATAGTAATGAATGAAAATCCGCATATTGTCGCATCCCATCAATTTATTTGTACAGCATTACTACAAGATAAGAACATTGTAGCAAAAGGTGGGGCACAAGGTGTCTATTGTTTAGCACTTAAGAAAGAAAAAATCAGTATTGCGTTAAAAGTTCACAGCGGAACAGAAGCGCTTTGGCCGTTAATCGTAGCAGAACTTTTACAAAAAATACAATACAGCAATACGGAAACAATCGAACGATTATATGCTTTAAAGTCGTCGTCTATTACAAATGACAGTGGAAAAGAAGTCGGACATATTGAATTAGATTTGTAAAAATTGAAGCAAGAGATATCGAGAGGAGGAGAAATAATGAGTATTCCATATCGACAGGTACATTTAGATTTTCATACAAGTGAACATATTCCACATGTCGCAAAAGACTTTGATAAAGAGGTGTTTGCACATACATTAAAACAAGCATCTGTGGATTCTGTTACTTGTTTTGCAAGATGCCATCATGGGTGGTTATACTACCCTTCCATCCATCGGCCTGATTTGATCCATCCGAATTTAGAGAACAAAAGGTTATTACTTGAACAAATAGAAAGTTGTCATGCACAAGGAATTGCCGTACCAATCTATACAACAGTGCAATGGGACGCATATATTGCAAGAGAACACCCAGAGTGGTTATGTGTAGATGAGAATGGTAATTTCATCAATACGCAAAATGTGGATGAACCACATTTTTATTACACCATTTGTCTAAATAGTGAGTACAGAACGTATTTTATCCAACATTTGTACGATGTAATAGAAGTTGTAGGTGTAGAGAATATAGATGGGTTCTTTCTTGATATTTTATTTGAAGTGGATTGTCATTGTCCAAATTGTATGAAGCAAATGGAAAGATTAGAGTATGATGTAACAAATAAAACAGAGCGTCTTCGTTATTCTCGTCACATGCTTCACACTTTTAAAAATGAAATAGCTACATTAGTAAGAGCAATCGTCCCAGACGCACATATTTTCTTTAATAGTTCTCATGTTGGGCCCGCATTGAAAGAAAGTATTGATGCCTATTCCCATTTAGAATTAGAATCATTACCTAGTGGCGGTTGGGGGTATGATCATTTTCCAGCAACCATTCGCTATGCAAGACAATTAGGTAAAGATGTGTTGGGTATGACAGGGAAATTCCACACATATTGGGGTGACTTTCATTCATTAAAAAATCAAGCAGCATTAGAGTATGAATGTTTACGTATGATCGCATCAGGTGCGGGTATCTCGATTGGTGATCAATTGCATCCAAATGGTGTGTTGTCTGAAGGAGCTTACAAATTAATTGGTGATTTGTATACGAAAGTTGCTCGAATCGAACCATATTGCAAAGAAGCAGTGAATCAAGCAGAGATTGCGATTATCACACCAGAAGAACAGCAAATGAATAATGGCGGTAATTTAGGTATCGATCCGTCATTAATTGGAACTGTACGTATGCTTGAAGAATTATCTTATCAATTTGATATTATTGATAGCACAATGGATTTCAGCAAGTATGCATTAATTATCATCCCTGACCATATTCTCTGTCATGATTATTTAGTAAAACAGTTGACGCAATTTAAGAAAAATGGTGGAAAATTATTAGTCACAGGGAAGTCATTAGCAAATAATCCTACGATGATGCGCGAAATATGTGGTGTGAAATGGGAAGGACCCTCCACTTATGATCGATCATTTATTTTACCAAATGATTGTATCGGGAAGGGGTTATATCAAGAAGAATATGTCATGTACGACAAAGGCTATAGAGTAGAAGAAAAAGAAGCAGAAGTTTGCATGCATACAGTAAATCCATACTTTAATCGAGAAGGGGATACCTATTGTTCACATCAACATGCACCTTCTTCTAAAGAAATAGGACCACCTGCAGTGACTAAGTTTAATGAGACGATATATGTGTCCTATGAAATTTTTAAAATTTATCGACAAAAGGCTCCAAATTGGTGTAAAGCGATTATCAAAGACATATTGGAATTATTATTAGAGAACAAAATGGTGACACATAATGGGCCTAGTAGTTTACGAGTATATGTACAAGAGAACAAAAATAAACAGATGACATTGGTGCATTTTCTCCATTACATTACAGAGAAAAAGGCAGAGGATTTATATACTATCGAAGAATATATTCCTTTATCCGCCGTCCATGCATCTTTCTATAGTGGAACGAAATCTATTACTTCTATTACTCGAATAAGTGATCAACAGTCTATTTCATTTGAAAAAAAGAATGGGTATACATCGTTCTTATTAGACGAATTACATGGTTACGACATGTATTGTATAGAATGGGAGGAGTGAGGGAGATGCATGCGTACGTTCAGTTTATTCATGAAGTTCAACATGTACAACATGCCATTCCAGAAGATCTGTTTAAGAAAAATCCAGTTCAATTTTTGTATGAAGATGATACGTGGATTTTTTATGTGTATATACCAACAGATACTTCATCATTAGAATCCATTAAGAAGGTTGCAGGTGAATTAAGAAAAAAAACAGATATACAAGGAATGACAAGTTTAGATATTTCGTTTGATTTCTTCAACCAAATGAAAAGTATGACATCAGATCAATCGATTGTTGCATTTTTTGAAGGATGGTATTTGGCTAGTTACTGTTTTAATACGTATAAATCGACAAAAAAAGACCGAACGATTCTTTTACATTATCCAAGCAATTATGCCAAACACTCTAAGATGGCGAAGATGACAGCAGATGCCGTATGTTTAGCGAGAGATTTATGTAATGAACCAGCTAATCGGTTAACACCTATGCTTTATGCTGAACGAATAGTTGAGGTATTTAAAGATACAGGAGTAGATGTAAGAATACTTGATAATGATGAGCTTATAGCTGAAGGATTTCATGCGACATACGAAGTTGGAAAAGGAAGCGCACATAAACCAATGGTAGCTCTACTGGAATATAACAATGGAAGCCAAAATAAAATGGCTTTAGTAGGAAAAGGTGTGACATTTGACTCTGGTGGAATAAATAGTAAAACTGGACAAGATATCGCCGAAATGAAAATGGATATGGGAGGATCAGCTGCAGTGATTGGTGCAATGAAACTAATCGGCGCACTTCAATTAGATGTGACTCTCCATGCTATTATTCCATTAGTAGAGAATCGTCCAAGTAGCCAATCATATTTGCCATCAGATGTGATTACATATGCGAACGGAACAACAGTAGAGGTAGGAAATACAGACGCGGAAGGTCGCTTGATTCTAGCAGATGGTATTTTATATGCTGAAAAAATAGGTGCAGAATGGATAGCAGACATTGCCACATTAACAGGCTCCATTGGTCATGCGCTAGGGTTAAAAAGAGCAGGTATTTACAGTAATAAGCTGAATACACTCGATTATTATGAACAAATAAGTGAAGCTACCGGTGATTTCGTATGGCCAATGCCAATAATAGATGACTACAAAGATTTATTAGAAAGTGATACGTGTGATATTAGAAATATTGCATCTTCTCCATATGGAGGATCAATTACTGCTGCGTTATTTCTTCAAGCATTCGTGAAGAAAACAACCAAATGGTATCATATCGACATGGCAAATGTTGTAAATCCATATAAAGCAACAGGCTACTATACAAGTGGCGCTAGTGGCTTTGGGGTACGTTTGTTAGCAGAGCTAATCAAAAGGGAGGGAATATGTAAATGATAGAGGCAATAGTGGAAAATGTAGAAGATGCAGTAAAAGCAGAAGCAGCAGGAATAGACCGATTAGAACTCGTATCGTCAATTGATCGAGATGGATTAACACCAACGATAGCAGTCACAAAACAAATAATCGAACAAGTAACGATTCCTGTGCAAGTCATGATTCGACCACATGACAACGGATTCTGTAATAGTGATCGAGATGTAGAAGAGATACTGAAATCGATGGAAGAGATGTTTGAGATAGGAGCAACACGATTTGTCGTAGGGGGATTAAAAGAGGACTTTTCGATTGACGACAAATTAATTGAAAAGATTATCGCGCACTATCCATCTGTGAATCTGACATTTCATCGTGCAATTGATTTTGCTGTCGATATAAAACAGGCATATCATACGCTGTCTATGTATAAAGATAATATTAAGCGAATACTAACATCAGGTGGCGCACCTAATTGTGAAGAAGGTATGGATACATTACAAGAATTAGTCCAATTATCGGAAGAAACGAATGGTCCAATTATTATGCCTGGTGCAGGTATCTCCCCAACTAACTTTAGAACAATTCATGAGAAAGTCCGGGCAAAAGAATATCATTTTGGTAAAGGTGTACGTGTTCATCAATCATTAGATTATGACTTTGATTTAGATAGTATCTTAGTGATTAAGGAGATAAAACGGTAAATAATTAATTGTTTGCTTAAAAGTGGATATTAAAAAAATAAAAAAACGGTAGACAATTGTTGTGGCATCATGTATGATGAGTTTATTGATAGCGCATACAAATGAATATAGTCTCACATGTGACTAATTAGATTAGGCATGGAGTAATGAATTGGATAACAAGTCCTTTTTATTTCTCCGTGCCTTTTTGTATGCTAAAGAATGCGAAAAGGAGCCAGATTTATGTTTAAACATTTATTTAAAAAAGAGCAAATACATATTTATTCTCCACTAAATGGTGAAGTTATACCAATAGAATTCGTTCCAGATGCTGTATTTAGTGAAAAAATGATGGGAGAAGGTATTGCTGTGATGCCTAATGGTGGTGATATTGTAGCACCAATAGATGGAGAAATTATTCAAATAGCACCAACGAAACATGCGATTGGCATTAGAGGGAAAGACGATACAGAAATTCTGATCCATATTGGCTTGGATACTGTTTCGTTAAAAGGAGAGGGTTTTTCTATACTTGTTGAGGTAGGAGAAAAAGTAACAGTTGGTCAAAAACTAATGTATGTAGACTGGGATTTTTTAAAAAAACATGTAGAGCATATTATTACACCATTAGTTATTACAAATAGTCAGCCAGATAAATCATATGTAGTAACAGAGGAAGCTTATTGTCAGCAAGCAGAAACGATTTTATTAACTATTAAATAAAGGGGGTGATATGTAAAGAGTAAATCCTATGTTCCTTAAGAAGGGTCAATTGTCTCTGTGTTCTATGATTTTCATGATTAATATTGCAAAAAAAGAAGCGTGTACATTATTATTCAATGCATAGGAGGAATTTGTGTGGTTATGAAATACGTACAAAACATTGGTCGGTCATTAATGCTACCTGTAGCAGTATTACCAGCTGCTGCGATTTTGATGGGAATTGGTTACTGGATTGATCCAACAGGTTGGGGTGAAGGAAGTTCGATTGCTGCATTTTTAATTAAAGCAGGTGGGGCAATCATCGATAATATGGCTATTCTATTTGCGATTGGTGTCGCTTTAGGGATGTCCAAAGATAAAGATGGTTCTGCTGCATTAAGTGGTCTCGTTGCTTACTTAGTTGTGACGACATTATTATCAACAGACACTGTAGCCTTATTGCAAGGTGTCGATCCTGAGACCGTGAATGCTGCGTTTGGCAAAATTGAAAATCAATTTGTTGGTATTTTATCTGGTATTATAGCAGCTCTTATGTATAATCGTTTTAGTCATGTGAAGTTGCCTGATGCATTAGCATTTTTTAGTGGAAAAAGACTTGTTCCTATTATGACAGCTGTATTCATGTTATTTATTTCTTTTATTCTATTTTTTGCATGGCCAATAATTTATAGTGGACTTGTATCTTTTGGTAAATCAATTAGTGAGATTGGTGCTGCTGGTGCAGGGCTATATGGCTTCTTTAACCGATTATTAATTCCAACAGGTTTACATCATGCATTAAATTCAGTATTTTGGTTTGATGTTGCTGGAATCAATGATATTCAGAACTTCTGGTCTGGTGAAGGTGAGAAGGGTGTAACAGGTATATATCAAGCTGGATTCTTCCCTGTTATGATGTTTGGACTACCTGCTGCTGCTCTAGCGATGTATCATACAGCAAAAACAAATAGAAAGAAAACGGCTGCATCCTTATTACTTGCTGCAGCATTCGCATCTTTCTTTACTGGTGTAACAGAGCCATTAGAATTCGCATTTATGTTTTTAGCACCAGCATTATATGTCGTACACGCTGCATTAACTGGTATTTCTTTATTTATTGCTGCATCTTTTGAATGGACAGCAGGATTTGGGTTTAGTGCTGGATTAGTTGACTTTATTCTTAGTTCAAGATTGCCGTTAGCTAATATGCCATATATGTTACTTGTACAAGGATTAGTTGTTGCAGTCGTTTATTATGTTTTATTTAGAGTTCTTATTACTAAATTTAACCTTAAGACTCCTGGACGTGAAGATGAAGAACCTGTTTTAGCGACAGCGAGTGGTGGAACATATGAAGCGGAAAATGAAATTGCGCAAATGGCACACGAAATTTATGCGGGGCTTGGTGGAAATGAGAATGTCCTTTCCGTAGACAACTGTGTTACAAGATTACGTTTAGAAGTAAGAGATATATCTGTTGTTGATCAACAAAGAATTAAACAGACAGGTGTTGCAGGAACAAAAGTGGTTGGAAAAAATAACATTCAAGTCATTGTTGGTACACAAGTGCAATTTGTTGCAGATGAAATAAAAAAGATTAGAGGAAATTAGAAATATATAATAGTTATACTCATTTTGAAGAAGGTTCTGTTTATCTTAAAGGATATGCAGAGCTTTTTTTGTTCTGCATATAATCATTAATATGTGCTTAGTGTCCACTAAAGATACTTTTGACATATTCCTGACGCATTCCTACTGTAATCTATGTTTTGTAGGGGCAAGCATTATGTAGAGAAAGCGAGGGAAGAAAATGGAGTATTGCAGTTCTTTTCATCCAAAAGGTAGGCAAGAATTAAAACATGCGATTACGATATGTGATTATCAAATTATTCGTAATAAACTACGACATTTTATGCGATTGGATCAGAATGCAGGTAGTGAAGGAAGATATCTCATTCGTTCCGCGTATTTCGATAATTTTGAGAATAAAGTATTAACAGAAAAAAAAGAAGGATACATTTCTCGAGATAAATATCGCGTAAGAATTTATGGGAAGAGTGAGGATATCATTAATTTGGAAAGAAAAAGTAAGCGAAATAATCTTACATTTAAATCCAAATGTGAAATTACAAGAAAAGAATTTGAAAAAATGAGAGTAACAGAGATTGAGTGGATGAAAAATGATCCACGTTCATTGATTCGCGATTTATATGTAGAAATGTTTTATCACCAAATTAGACCAGTAACTGTGGTGGACTACATCCGCGAACCATATGTATATCCTTATGGTAATGTACGAGTTACTTTTGACCTGAAGATTCAAACAAGTATACGCAATACGAATATGTTTGATAAAAACTTACCAATGGTAGACGTGTTAGAAGATAATATTGTCATTCTAGAAGTGAAATATGATGAATATTTACCAGAAGTAATCAAACGATTATTACAACTTGCTGATACAAGACAAGAAGCATATTCCAAATATCAATTAAGCAGAATGTATATATAGAAAAGAGGAACTAAAATATGAATACAGAAACAACTAATTTTTCAGATATTTTTAAATCAAGTTTTTTAGAAAATACAACATCTTTTTCCATCATTGATGCACTTATTGGCTTAAGTGTTTCCTTTCTTATTGGGTTATTTGTCTATTACATTTATAAAAAAACGTTTCGTGGTGTGATTTATTCACATTCATTTAACATATCCTTAGTGATTATGACAATGGCCACATCTCTAGTGATAATGGGAATTAGTCAAAATGTTCTATTGTCACTTGGTATGGTCGGAGCATTGTCCATCGTTCGTTTTCGTACACCTATTAAAGACCCGATGGATTTAGTTTATTTATTTTGGTCGATTATTGTAGGTATATTAAGTGGTGCAGGATTTATTTTGCTTGCTGTAATTGGTTCATTAGCGATTGGGCTTGTGATTATCTTATTTGCAAACAAAATTAAAATAGAGAATCCATTTCTTCTTGTGATTAAGTATGGTGAAAAGGAAATTGAAGAAGAAATCGAGCGAGTAATACGCACACATACGAAAAAAATTAGTCTGAAATCAAAATCAATGATACTCCACAATGAAGTGGAAGTAACGTATGAAATTCGTGTCAAAGAGAACGAAAGAGATGTTATTTCGGAAGTCTCTAATCTAAATGGAGTAACCTCTGCAGTAATGTTAAGTTATGATGGAAACTTTACAGCGTAATGGAGAGGAAGAATGTAATGAGTGTTGAAAAAAATATAAAACTGTATGTCATTATTGTAATGCTTCTGTTTGTTGTTCTTTTGAGTGCATGTAGCAAGGAACAACAAACAGAGAATGGCATAACATATGCGGAAGATGATGTATATTTGAATTGGGTTGATGACGATGTTACACATGTCTACTTTGATGATACATCGATCACAGCAGATGACAACAATCAAACAGTGATTCAGGATAATCAAATTGAAATATATACTGCTGGAACATATGTGTTAGAGGGAACATTAACAGATGGACAAGTTGTTGTAAATACAGAAGGAACAGGGACTGTACGTCTTATTTTAAATGGAGCGTCCATTCATTCTACGACAACTTCTGCAATTTACATCAAGCAAGCAGACAAAACAGTCATCTCTTTAGAAGAGGGTACGGAAAATCATTTGTCTGATGGAGACGAATATGTTTATTTAAATGAAGAAACGGATGAACCTTCTTCTGCTTTATTTAGTAAGGACGATGTAACAATAAATGGTGACGGTAATTTAACTGTTGAAGGAAATTACAATGATGCGATAACTAGTAGAGATAATTTGAAAATTATTGGTGGAACCATTACAGTTCAATCAGTAGATGATGGTATTGTGGGACGTGATCTTGTTGCGTTAAAAGATGCAACTATCCACATTAAAGCAGGTGGCGATGGTGTGAAATCTACAAATGATGCAGATGAAGATAAAGGTAATGTAATTTTAGAAAGTGGTACATTAACGATAGATTCAAGTGGTGATGGCATACAATCTGAAAATACGGTGACAGTGCTTGACGGTGTCTATACCATTACATCAGGCGGAGGAAGTCCAGATGTAATTGAATCACAAGAAATGATGGGCAACGGATTTGGTGGTATGAGACCAGGTAGTGATGGGGCGCCTATGGAATCTAATCCAACAGGAGAAGGGATGACACCTCCTGATGGTAATACTTCAATGACACCGCCAGATAGTAATAATTCACGAGAAGAGGGAATGGTTCCCCCGGAATGGGGTGAATCAGGAGAAGAAGGAATGGCCTCACCAGAAGAAATGATACCATCAAACGGTAACAAAACAACAGAAGAAGAAGCATCTTCATCCTTGTCTTCTGAAGAGAATACAACCAATAAGAATGAAGAAGATACTGTTAGTATGAAGGGAATAAAAGCAACAAATAGTTTGACGATTTCAGGTGGGACGATAACCATTGATGCGAATGACGATGCCATCCATAGCGATACCGATATAATTATTAACGGTGGGGATATAGATGTAGCTACTGGTGATGATGGTATTCATGCAGATAAAGATGTAATGATTGCTAGTGGTGATATAGTGATCCGCAAAAGTTTAGAAGGTATCGAAGGGTCAAATATTACTTTTAATAATGGAAATATTGATATTACAGCAGAAGATGATGGTGTGAATGTAAATGGAGGTAGTGATGGTGCAGAAAGAGCACAATTTGATAGGGATCAGCTAAATCAAGAAACGACCCAAACACAAGAGACGGAAGAAACTGGTGAATTATTGATTTCAGGTGGAAGCATTACTGTTGATGCGAATGGTGATGGACTGGATTCTAACACAAGCATCACAATGACAGGTGGTACAGTTATTGTATATGGTCCAACAAATAACGGAAATGGTGCACTTGATTATGATCAATCTTTTGATATAACAGGTGGTACATTAATTGCTGCAGGTAGTGCAGGAATGGCTCAAGGTGTGTCATCCACATCTGAACAAGCAACAATGATGATGACATTTGAAGAAACACAAATAAAAGGTACACTTGTTGAAATAACAGATGAAGATGGCAATCAAATAATAAAAATCGAGCCAGAAAAAGACTTTCAAACAATAGTGATAAGTGATAATCAATTAAGTGAAGATGGGACATATATGCTTTATACTGATGGGGATGAACGAACAACATTCGAAATGAGTAGTATGATGACATATGTGAATGAATCTGGTGTTACAGTGCAACAAGGTGCTATGCAAGGTGGCTTCAGAGAAAGCAGACAATAATGACTAACCCGAACAACCTCGTTATGGTAGAGGTTGTTCGGGTTTCCTCATATAGTTATATGATATGATTAGGATATTGTGTATAGAATGATGTAAAGGAGTATGTGGATGGGGCCAGTTTTAATTGTAGAAGATGACCTAGCAATTAGTAAAGTATTACAAGCATACTTAAGAAAAGCGCATTTTGATACAGAAATTGCAACAGATGGACAAATTGCTTTAGAGAAATTCGAAGAGTTAAATCCAATATTAGTTTTACTAGATGTCATGTTACCGAAGAATGATGGCTTTTACGTATTAAAAGAAATTAGAAAAAAAAGTAGTTGTCCTGTTATTATGTTGACAGCATTAAGTGATGTGCATTATCGCTTAGATGGATTGAATGGTGGTGCAGATGACTATATCGCAAAACCTTTTGTTGGGGAAGAAGTAATTGCAAGAGTAAACGCAGTATTACGAAGATTTAAGAATGACAATCAATCTGTTAAGCGATTTGGTCATTTGCATATTGACGAAGAAGCCTATCGTGTGAGTCTTTATGGGAAAGAATTAGAGATAACGCCAAGAGACCTATCGTTGCTCCTGTTTTTAGCGGAACATCCTAATAGAACATTTACAAGAGAACAATTAATTGAACATGTGTGGGGATGGGACTATGATGGGAGTGACAGGGCTGTAGATTTATCCATTAAACGATTACGAAAAATTTTATTGGACTGGCCTACAACGGAAGGAGAAATTAAAACACTTAGAGGAGTGGGGTATCAATTAAGTGTCAACTAATAGAACAATACCATTACAGCGTTATTGGACATCGCGTTTTCTTCTTACATTAATCATTGGATTAATTATTGTTGCAACAGTATCAGCATTATGGATACGCCATACAACATTAGAAAATAGATTACAAGTAATGGAGTTTATGGCAGAAGAAACCGCTAGAAAAATGGCGGATTTGCAAGAGGAAGAGCTCCCGCCGGGGATGGATATTCATCGATTCTTGGAAGGAGAAGGTAGATTTTTAGATATAGAAGGTAAGCCAACAATTTATATAACAAATACAGATGGAATGGTTATTTATGAGAATGTACGAGAGGTATTACAAAACAAACAAATAGAGCCATCTTACTTAACCGAAGAAGATGATGTACAAGAAGTGAACAATGGACAAACAAATAGTATTTATTATGTTGTGAGAAAACCAATTGAAATAGATGATGCAATTGTTGGTTATGTATTTTATGTGGAACAAAAAGATAAGCTCGCAAAAGTGGAACAAGCTTATGGTCAATTGACAATCATGATATTAAGTCTCCTCGTATTAGGATGGATTGCAATTTATGTCTTAGCAAGACGTTTAGCGAAACCAATCAAAGAAGTAGCTGATGCAGCAAAACAAATTGAAGATGGAAATTATCAAGTGGAATTGTTTACAGATGCAAAGGAAGAAGAAGTAGCGATGCTTATTCAATCATTCAAAGAAATGGCTCAAAAGCTTGAAAAATTAGAAACATTGCGAACGGAATTACTTGCTGGTGTGTCTCATGAATTAAAAACACCAGTTACTTCTATTAGTGGTTTGCTTGGAGCGATTCAAGATGATGTTGTTGAAGGGGAAGAAGCTCGAGAATTTCTGAACATTTCCATAAAAGAAACAGAAAAAATTAAAAAAATGGTAGATGATTTACTTGCATTTAACACATTTGCTGCAAATGCTGTTACTGTTTCATTGGACAGTTATTTGATTAATGAATTAATGAAAGAATCGATTCAATTATGGGAAAAAACGCAAGGAAGTCAAGGAATTGTTATTACTTCGCAGTTACTTCAAGAAGATAAAGAGGTACAAGTAGATTATGTACGTGTACAACAAATTATGATGAATCTATTACACAATGCTAATCATGCGACAAGTACAAATGGTACAGTAAAAATACAGTTGTCATTGCAAAACAACTTTATTCAGATTGATGTAGCAGATAACGGAATAGGAATCAAAGAAGAGGAACAAACTTATATTTTTGAACGATTTTATCGAGGGGAGAATAAAAAGTATTCAATAGGTGGTCTCGGTTTGGGATTACCATTTAGTAAAATGATTGCACAAGCACTTGGTGGAGATTTATTGTTGGTAGAAAGCTCACCAAATGGCACTACATTTAGGTTAATATTGCCTGCTGAGACAGCAAAGTAAGATCTGTTTATACTCAGTGAGAGCATAAAGCTTTCACTGAGTGAAATTTCACATTATTTCAATAAAAAAATATAGACAGATGATGGCAGATAGTATACAATTATGATAACGTTTACAAAACCAATACCGACTCTCATGTTACTAACCTGATTAGGCATGGGGTAATAAATAGGATAACAAGATCCTCTTTATTCCTCTATGCCTTTTTTCTATAAACAAGAAGTTAGCGTGATGATTAGTGGGGCTATACTAGTGGAGGGATTCTCATGAAGTTAAAAAAAATCCTAAATAATAATGCAGTCCTAGTTATAGATGGGAGACAAGAGAAAGTCGCTGTTGGAACAGGTATTGCGTTCGGCAAAAGAAAAAATGATGTGATTGAGACTTACAAAATTGAAAAGTTATTTGTCATGAAAGAAAACGAAAAATTACAACAATTATTAAGTCGAATTGCAGAAGAACATTTTCTTATATGTGAAGAAATTATTACTTATGCAGAAGAAACATTAGGCACAAAGCTAAGTGAACATGTGCACGTTACATTAACAGATCATGTATCTTTTGCCATTGAGAGGATAGAAGACGGTATTTATTTGCAGAATAAATTATTGAATGAGATAAAAATACTGTATCCAAAGGAATTTAGTATTGGATTATGGGCACTTGAATGTATCAAAGAAAAAATACATGTGACTTTACCAATTGACGAAGCTGCTTTTATCGCATTACATTTGCATACAATGAAACTAGGGGAAAGAGAATACGCAGAAACAATTTTACAAACAACGATTATTCAAGATATGGTGCATTATATTTGCACATATTTGGAATTAGAGATAGTCGAAAAGGATATATCCTATCAAAGACTGTTAACGCATTTGCGATTTGTATTGCATCGACTTTCTACTAAGGAACATTATTCTATGGATCAAGAAATGCTTGCAATGGTGAAGGTGAAATTTCCACTCGCTTTTTCTTGTGCGGTGGAAGTGAAAGAACATATATTAAAAAAATATGATATGGATATTCCAGAATCAGAATTGGGTTATATCGCAATTCATTTAGAGCGATTAAAGAATAATAAAATATAACTCCATTCTGTTTGATTAGGTATTACTTACAGCTTGTACATTTGTAGGTAGTACCTTTTTTAAAAAAATGAGTAGACAAGATGAGGTGAAATAGATGGAGCGAAGTAATGGGGGAGTATGGTACGATAAACCTGCTGCCAATTGGAATGAAGCATTACCAATTGGTAATGGACGACTTGGTGGGATGGTTTTTGGAAATGTAAAAAATGAAAGAATTCAATTAAATGAAGATTCCGTCTGGTATGGAGGGCCTCGTAATCGAATCAATCCAGATGCACAAACTAATTTACAGACAATTCGACAACTACTCGCAAATGGTCAAATAAAAGAAGCAGAGGAACTGGCTAAATTAAGCTTATCAGGTGTGCCGAGTTGCCAACGTCATTATGAACCATTAGGTTCACTTTTTATTGAAAATGATGGACTTGATGAATATAGTGATTACAGACGAGAATTAGACTTACATGAAGCAATTATATCGACAACTTTTAGGGTGGGTAATGTTTCTTATAATAGAGAAGTTTTTACAACATATCCTGATCAAATGCTTGTAATGAGAGTTACAGCTTCAAAGCCACAGGCCATTTCTATGAAGGTCTATTTAGATCGTGGGAATACAAGAAATGTAGATGAAATCATCAAAAGAGATGCATCAAGCATTGTGATGACAGGGGAAACAGGGGGAAAAGATGGGGTTGGTTTTGCAGTGTTAGCAAAAGCAATCGTAGAAGATGGTGAGTGTGAAACAATCGGTAATCGTATTCGTATAAAAAATGCAACCAATGTCACCATTCTATTAAGTGCTGCCACAACGTTTCGTTATGAAAATGTGATTGCTCAATGTGAAAATGTTATCTATAACGTAGCTAGTATGGATTATCTGACATTAAAGAAACGTCACGTGAATGATTATCAGCAATTATTTCATCGGGTACAATTACGATTAGATGAAGACGATTCTTCACAAAACTACTTACCGATGAATGAGCGATTAGAAAGATTGTCAGATGGCGAAGTAGATACAGGACTTATTGCGACCTATTTTCATTTTGGGAGATACTTAATGATTGCATCAAGCAGGCCGAACAGTTTGCCAATTACGTTACAGGGAATCTGGAATGATTTGATGCTTCCGCCTTGGGATAGTAAATACACGATTAATATCAATTTACAGATGAATTATTGGCCTGTAGAAGTATGCAATTTAGCTGAATGCCATCTTCCATTATTTGAATTGATAGAGAGAATGAGAGAGACAGGCAGACAAACAGCAAAACAAATGTATGGATGTCGTGGATTTGCAGCACATCACAATACAGATATATGGGCAGATACAGCACCTCAAGACATATATCCACCAGCAAGTTATTGGCCAATGGGCGCAGCATGGCTTTCTTTGCATTTATGGGAGCATTATTTATATACAAATGACAAAGAATTTTTAGCAAAAGCATATGAAACAATGAAGGAAGCTGCATTATTTTTTGTAGATTTTTTAGTAGAAAATAAGGATGGACTTCTTATAACAACACCTTCTGTTTCACCAGAAAATACGTATCTTTTACCAAATGGAGAAAAAGGGACACTTTGTGAAGCGCCAACAATGGATAGTCAAATTATTCGTGCATTGTTTACTGCATGTATAAAGACATCTGAAATATTAGATGTAGATGAGGAATATAGTCAATTGCTGATATCCAAGAGAAGAAAACTCCCTGAAACAAAGATTGGGAGATATGGACAAATTCAAGAATGGTTAGTGGATTATGAAGAAGAAGAACAGGGACATCGTCATATTTCTCACTTATTTGGACTATATCCTAGTAATGAGATTTCACCAATCATGAGACCAATTTTAGCAAAAGCTGCAGAAGTGACGTTACAGCGTAGGCTAGCTGCAGGTGGAGGTCATACTGGATGGAGTCGAGCATGGATTATTAATATGTGGGCTCGTTTACATAATGGTGACAAAGCACTAGAAAATATTCAAGCATTATTACAATCCTCCACATTACCTAATTTGTTTGATAATCATCCACCATTTCAGATTGACGGTAATTTTGGTGGGACAGCAGGAATTATTGAAATGATTGTGCAGAGTCATTTAAATGAGATCCACCTCTTACCTGCAATACCGGAACAATTAGCTAAAGGATATGTAAAAGGAATCAAGCTTCGCGGTGGCTTTGAATTAGAAATGAAGTGGAATCATCATAGAGTTGAATTTGCAAAAATCAGAGCTATAAATAGTGGATTAGTTCAAATTCGTATCTCTTCTTGTGAGGAAGTCGTTATGAATAAAGAAGTGATTTTGCCAATTGAACCTGATGTCTTTTTGCTAGAAGTGGAAGCGAATGAAGTGGTTACTTTTGTTTGTAGATAGAAAAGAGAGAGCCTAGTATCTGATTAACAGTACTAGGCTGATTTTTTTGTTTGGTTCACTCCAGTCTCTACGTTTCTAACCGGGCGTTTTCGCTTTTGTCTGTCTAACTCCAGCGTCCATCGACTAGGCAACTTCACAAAGCGCCCTACGATAAGTCATCATCGATTCGTACCTCATCGTGATTCCTTTTCCACTGTGAAGCGTCCGTAATACCCACAACACAATAATGGCGCTATATTTTTAATTCCTTTGATGTGGGTAAACGGTCGCTAACACCCTGATAAGTTTTGCTACCAATCAGTCAGAGTTTACAACTCTAACTGATTGAAGTCTCACTTTATCTCAGTTGGTTCACTCCAGTCTCTACGTTTCTAACCGGGCGTTTTCACTTTTGTTTTACCGCGTGTATATAATGAATGGTTTCGAATGCGGATAGGTAGTCGTTTCTTGATGCGAAGTACTTTTGTTGGATCATTTCTGGTGACAAGTGTTCATAAATGAGTAGGCCAGCTTTTTGTAACATGTTCTCTAATTCGGAAAATGTATAACATGATACCATTGGTTCACCACTTGCAGCAGCCATTTTTACCATATTTGTCACTCTATTTGCTTTTCCTTTTTCTGTGAACAGTGTTTCGTCCGCATAATCAAAAACAATGGAACTACCTGGTGGTAAATGATTAAATAAATGTTGAAGTAGGTTCATTGTGTCTGACTTAGATAAGTAATAGGATACGCCTAATAAGCTGTAAAAAGTTTTTCTATTGTGGAATCCAGCATTAATTAATGCTTCATTTGAGAACTTCTCAGTAAAGTCTATTGGAACATATTGAACATTATTTGGGATAGAATCGTCTAGTTGGTGCAGTTTTTCTATTTTAAATTGTTGTGTGGACGGATGATCGATTTCGAATATGTTTATTTTCGACTCTAGCTCTCTATGACGTAATGCAAATGTATCTAATCCTGCGCCTAATATGACATATTGGCTCACACCTAAACTTAGTTCATTGAGTAGGACACTCTCACAATAGGCTGCACGAGCTAAAGGTGTTGGAGATAGTTGTACTTGTGTAATCCATTTTAACATTTCTTCTTTATTGTCGCTTAATTCTTTGGCTAAGTCCTTATTAAAGAATGACATCCCTTCAATCATATTGTTACTAATCATTTGGAATTCTTCGCTTGATAGTAAATCATTTGCAATGAAATCATCAAAAATTTTAGGGTGATCAAATTTACTGTGATATGCGCGACCAAATGCAGCTATTAATGATGTCAAACTGGATTTACTTGTTTCCATAACGTTCCCCTCCAAAAAAATAAGATTCTCCCGGCCAGAAGAATCTTATTGTACACCACTATTTAATTGTTGTAAATTATAGCATAAATAACTTTTTTTGTCAAATATTATAATTGGATTGTAATAGTAGGAGACGTGTGGTTTTGTTTTTATATTAGGAGAAATTTGCGTAGTTATCTACTTAACTTCTTCTCATTTTGAATATAACTTGATCATGGTCCAAAATTTTATAATGAATATATTCCATTCCGTCATCAAGCTTATCTAATCTTGCGGTTAAGTTGATATGATTGTTGTCTATTTTATCAGATAAAGTTTGTATTGCTTTAGAATTACTGTCTACTTTATCAGATAAAGTTTGTATTGCTTTAGAATTACTGTCTGCTTTATCAGATAAAGTTTGTATTGCTTTAGAATTACTCTCTACTTTTGCAGTTAATGAATGAATAGCATTAGAATTATAATCTACTTTATCAGATAGTTCTTTAATTGCTTGTAAAATCATTGTTACTTCACTTGATTGCATGTTTTCCTCTCCTTTCTAGAATTTGTTTCTACTCTATTATAATGGATGATAGAGCTATAATCATTAGTAATAATTAACTGTTTTTCTTGTCGAAATAGATGAAAGTATTCGAATACGATATACTAAAGATAATGATGAGGAGGATGGATTATATGATAGTAGAAGCTGTGATGTTACAAGTAAAGTCAGGTTATGAACAAGAATATGAAGAGGCGTTCGCAAAAGCTTCGACTATTATTTCATCTATAAGTGGCTACATCTCTCACGAACTACAGAGATGTATAGAGGTGAAAGGGCGTTATTTGCTACTGGTAAAATGGGAAACATTAGAAGATCATACAATAGGATTTAGACAATCTGAACAGTACGAAGAATGGAAGCAGTTGTTACATCACTTTTATGACCCATTTCCTGTTGTGGAACATTTTGAAAAAGTTAGTTTGATGAAGTAAAGAGTTATATATAGTTTTTGTGAAAAGTATGTAAAGATAGTCATAACAAGTAATTTTCAATGATATGATGAGAGTAAATGGAATAGAAGGTGATATTGTATGAAGATTGCTGTTGTTGGAATTGGTTATGTTGGTTTATCCAATGCCATTCTGCTGGCACAACATTATGAAGTAGTCTTAGTTGATATTATGCAGACAAAAGTCGATTTAATTAATAAGCGAATTTCTCCGATTGTAGATAAAGAGATGGAAGAATTCTTAGCGACGAAAGAATTGAAATTAACTGCAACAACCAATTTACAAGATGCTTGTTGTAAGGCAGATTATACGATTATTGCTACTCCTACAAATTATGATACCGAGAAAAATTGTTTTCAAACAGAAACGGTCGAAACAGTTATCGAACAAGTACATACATATAATCCCGACTCGACAATTATTATCAAATCTACTGTTCCTGTTGGGTTTACTGAAAGAATGAAACGTAACTATCAAACGAATAATATTATATTCTCTCCTGAATTCCTTCGTGAAGGAAAAGCATTGTATGATAATTTATACCCATCAAGGATTATTATTGGGGAAAAGTCCAAACGCGCAATTATTTTCGGAGATTTGCTTCAAAAATGTGCGAGGTTAAAAGATATTCCAGTGCTATATACCAATCCAACAGAAGCAGAAGCAATTAAATTATTTTCTAATACCTATTTAGCTATGCGTGTTGCTTTTTTTAATGAATTAGATTCCTATGCTGAAACGAGAGAATTGGATAGTAAGCAAATTATTGAGGGAATTTCTTTAGACCCTCGAATTGGGAATCACTATAACAATCCATCTTTTGGTTATGGTGGATATTGTTTGCCTAAGGATACAAAACAATTGGTTGCCAATTATGAAGATATACCGAATAATATGATGACTGCAATTGTAGAAGCAAATGAGACAAGAAAGAATCATATTGCTGCAATGATTGTAAAGGAAAATCCAAATATTGTTGGAATTTATCGATTGACGATGAAAACAGAATCGGATAACTTTCGTGAGTCTGCTATTCTTGGTGTAATGAATCGATTAGTTGACCAAGGTGTCACGATTGTGATCTATGAACCGACAATACAAGATAATAGTTTTCTTGGAATGGAAGTTGTTTCAGATTTACAAACATTCAAGGTGCTAGCAGATGTGATTGTTGCGAATAGATACACAGAAGAATTGGATGATGTCATGGGTAAAGTGTATACGAGAGATATTTATTTTAGAGATTAAGACAATAAAATTTTTACATAAAAAAATCCAAACGATTCGAATAGCTATTTACCGAATTGTTTGGATTTTATGTGTATGAGAAGAGAACTCTAATTACTAATTGTGATATTAGATATGTGTTTTCGAACCGCTACAATAAAAGTAATTATAGAATGTTGGCATTATTACATATCCATTATGATGTTTTCTTTAGATTATGTGTTATTGCAAACAGAATAAGCTTTTATCTTTAACAAACTAAAATGCAAGCACTAGAAAGCATTGTAGAACTTCACTGAGCGAAGGCGCACACTCCCACTCCTATGGAAAGGGGAGTGGGCAAGCCGGAGCGAGTTATACGCACACAATTTATTACTCATTAGAATGATGTCATAACACCCTTTTATTTCCAAGCAATACATATAGCATCGTTTCAGTTTTGTCTGAAGAAGGATATTTGTATCCTCATTTCTTATACATAGAGATTATTTACTGATGGACATCACAGGTTCTTTAGCAGGCTTTCCAAAAAGGTATCCTTGAAATAATTCAAATCCTTGTGTCTTTAGCCAATTAAAATCTGTCTCTGTCTCCACACCTTCAGCAAGAGGAATCGAACCAATTTCTTTTGCTTTTGATAATAGTTGTAGTGCTTTCTTTTGTTTTTCACCATCTGATGCTACCCCTTGTACATATTTCATATCAAGTTTCATATATGCGGGTGTTAGTTCCTCTAATAAATCAATGGTATTATATCCTTCACCAACATCATCGAGTGCATATGAAAACCCTTTTTCTTTATAATATGTTAAGATTCGCTTCAAATGATTGACATCATCTACCTTATCTGTCTCCACTACTTCAAATACTAATGTATTCGTTTCTATTCCTAATTGATCAGCAAGCATTGTTGTGGATTTAAGACAATGTTCAGGTGAATAAATTGACGTCGGTATAAAATTGATAAAGGCTTTGGCGTTTGTGATTTTCTTTGCGTACTTGACAGCAGTTAGTCTGCATAAACGATCTAGTGCATATAGCCTATCACGAATTCTAGCTGCAGAAAAAATTTCATTAGGATAAATTACTTTCCCTTCCTCATCCATAAATCGTGCCAACAGTTCATATGCATAGATTTGTTTATCAGCTGTAATGATAGGTTGATAGTGGGAAATAATTTGTTTGTTTTGGATGACGGTATCTATCCAATCAGCAGAAAACACCTCATCAGCAGTATAAATAGATTGCCATTGTTCTCCGATAATTCTATAAGAAATCATATCATCAGATAGATGATCTGTACTAAAGTCATATAAATCTCGTAATGCAGGTTCGTTCACTATTATAGTATTATCACGTTGAGTGATTGGATGATGCTTACTTAGATAAGAAACGATTGTTTTTTCTAGTTCTATTGAATTAACATTCACTTCAAATCGTAAACCTTTTATACTGCAATTTAAACAAGACATGAGTATACACCCTTCTACTTTATTTCATTTAATATAACATAATTTGTGAGTATTATCCTATCTCGTGATAAAAATGTGCTAAAATAACTATAAATTTTTGATATTGTAGTGACTTTTGGATTAAATTATTTTATACTTTTTTGTATAGTCCATAAGTTAAAAGTCTTACAAAAACATACTCTTCTATTATTTAGAAGATAGATAGACTTTAATTATATGGATTTTTTTATAACAACAAAAGAGGAGGAAAGTGAATGAAGAAGTATCAACATGTTGTTGCATTGTTATCAGCAATACTATTACTTTTTACCACGATTTTATCACCGATTGGTTCGATAAAATTACATGCAACAACTACTGGTGATTTTCCTTTACTTGCAGAACGAACAGATGAGGGAATATCTTTGACAATGCAAGTAGAGACAGTATCAAGTGAAGACATTGTAAGTGTACAATTGGTTAAAAATGAACAAAACAGTACTATTTCTCCAGAAATCGTAGATGAGTATATAGGAGAAGATCAGAACACATCATATGTGCATTATCGTTATTTAGACACAGAAATAGTAGATAATGAAAGCTATACATATGAGGCGATTGTGACTTTAGAAGATGAAACACAGTTAATTAGCTCCCAACAAACGGTGGAAGCATTAACTGTATCCGATAAAGTTACAGATGATCAAGTGGTGGAAGATAACGATTCTGTTACAGATGAAGCAGAACAGTTGCCGCTAATTGAAAAAGCACTTTTTTACGTTGGCGATACAGCAATACTATTCAATAAATCAGAAACTTCACCGTTTGAGTTGGATGCAAATCAATTAGAAGCGATAGAAAATCAACAATCTATACTATCTCCAATTGAATTACATGTTTCTGATGCTGTTACATCTATTCGTGTGAATGATGAATCTTATCTTGTTGAAAATGGTGTGGTGACAATACCTTTTGCAAAAATTATTAACATAGAAGAACCTGTCACAATTACAACATTAAAAGAAGCATTTCAGTTTAGTGGAATGAATTATTATGATGTCGAACTAGATGTCCAACACGATGGGGTTGCTTCCAATATGTTACTGTCTTTCTTGAATATTGATGCATTTGTAGGTGTAGAAGAAGAAGTGACAGAACCTGAGCAAGAAGTAGCAGAAGAAACACCGATAGAAGACGAATATGTACCTGATTTTGAACTTTTAGATATAACAGCAACCTATCATTCATTTTTATTTGATTATGTTGTTTCTGAAAATGTAAGTGCATTAAGTATTGTTGTAAATGGTGAGACGTATTCATTAGATGTGGGTGCAAGTCAATACGAACTTACAGAATTAGAGTCGAATACACAATATGACATGGAATTCGTATATGAAATCAATGGAGAAGAATACAGTTATTATGTAACATATGACACAGAACGATCTCCAGAGTCTCAAACAGAAGTATCTTTTGAGCTGAGTAATTCTCTTGAAGAGTATTATAGTGTGAAGCTGGTTGGTTTAGATGAGCATAATAGCGATGTACAGCTATGGGGAGAGGCATATGACAATCGTACAAGTTTTTATGATGAATCTACTATCCCCTATGGAGCATATCGGGTTTATTTAATTGATTATAATTATTCTAATCGATACATTTATGAAGATATACAAGTGGAGCAAGGAAATGATTATGTTAAAAACCCAATTACATTACACTTTGATGAAGCATCATTACCAGAGGGAGTAGATATTGAAACATCTATTATCGAAGTGACAGATTCAAGTATTAAAATAGAAGTGAATAAAAATGGGGTTAAGGCACCTGTTACAATTAATTTGATAAATCAAGAAGATTATTGGGAAGAAATTGAGAGCATTGAAGTGACAGAAGATAGTATGCAATTCACTTTTGAGAATTTGCAGCCAGGAACTAGTTATTACTTAGAAACTTCCGCGAACTATGAATATGGTTATTCTTCCTATCATTCAAAAGATGTGATTACAAGTAATGAAGCAGATACGGAATTTGTTCAATTTGATTCAGCAGCAGTAGAAACTGCAGTAAAAGAACAATTAGGTGTCTATCATCGTGATGTAACGACATCTGATATGCTTAAATTGAACCATTTATATATGGAAGACTATACGTTGGAAGCAAATACAACATTTGAAGGGCTTCAATTTGCAGAAAATTTAAAAAGTTTATCTGTATATGGGGATATTGAAGTACAGTATACGATTGATTATTCTGTTCTATCTGAAATTACTAGTTTAACAGATTTGAGTTTGAATTATTTACAAATAGAAACGATTGATTTTTTAAGTACACTATCGAATCTAGAAAGTCTTCGTATATATGGTAATGCCATTACAAATATCGAAGTGTTAGCTGAATTGTCTAATTTGGATCATCTAGATTTAGATGGTAACCCAATTCAAGACTTAACACCATTATTAGAACTAGATCAGTTATCTTCTGTATATTTATACGATGTGGAGATGGAAGACTATGATGTTGTTGATCAATTAAAGGAAAAGGGTATTGAAGTTAGCTATGATATATATGATCGCTATTCTTTTGCTATCGAAACAACAAACGTTACGCCAGATTCTATTACTGTATCTTGGGAGCCAGTAGAAAATGTGGAAGTAACAAAGTATGAGGCTTATATCAATGGTACTACAGTGGAATTAGCTAGTGATGTGACATCTTATACATTTGAGGGATTACAACAAGATACAGAATATGATGTGGATATTACAGTGTATTTCACAAATGGTGATAGCATCAATGATTCTATCTGGATCAGTACAGATTATTTACCTTCAGGTGAGATTATTGAATTTCCAGATGAAAATCTAGAATTAGCGATACGTGATTATTTGTATGAATATGAACGTGATATTTATCAAAGTGATTTAGAACGATTAGAGTATTTATACTTGTATGGAGACAATATAACTGATTTAACAGGTCTTGAATATGCTACAAATCTAAATACATTATCTATTTATGGTGGAGATTTACAAGATTTAACACCATTAAGTGAATTGACAACTCTAGAGAGTCTATATTTATCTGATAATAACATTACAAATATTAGTCCATTACAAAGTCTTGTCAATCTAGATAGTGTCGACCTTAGTTATAATCCAATATCTGATTTTTCACCATTGACATCTCTAACTAATTTAACCGATGTTTCTTTAGAAGAAACGAATTTAGAAGATGTAACTATTTTAGAATCCTTACCGAGTCTTGAATATGCATGGATTGGCTATAATCCTATTACATCCATTGATGGATTGTTGCAATTAGATAGTATACAGGAGATTGGTATTTATGGTATAGATATTGATTTCTATGAGAATGAAGCACAATTAGAAATCGTAAAACAATTAGCAGAAAAAGGTGTCTCTGTATGGGGTGACTTTGTTGGTGTATATCCAGAGTTAATTGTTACAGTAGACGATATTACCTCTAATTCTGTAGTTATTAATTGGGAAGGGTATAAGTTAGAAGATGTAACGAAGTATTCTATCATGGTCAACGGAGAGATTGTAGACTATGTAGATGCTGCTACAATGAGTTATACATTATCTGACTTAACATCTAACACAGGTTATGATATTAGAGTAGTTGCTCTTAATGAAGAAGAAGGATATATTGCTGATGATTATAATTGGTTCTATACAGACGTAGATGAGAAAGACAAGAAACAGTTCCAATTCAGAATCATCAATCAAGACGGTGAAAATGTTACGAAACAATTAAATTATTCTTTTGAAAGTTATGGTAACTATCCTTTCTATGATTATGGTGTCATTGATAATGGTTCATTTACTTCATGGAATGGAAATATAACGGAATATAACTTACCAAAAGGAAGTTATGAATTGATTATTTATGGTGAAGGTAAGTATTCTAGTTATTATAATGAAATTGTTATAACAGATGACACACCAGAAGTAATTGATATTGAATTAGAAGAAGTGGAAGAAAACTTTGAAGATATTACAGTGACTGTTGAAGATCAAGATGGTAATCCTGTGACAGACGTGGAATATATTCAAGTATATGACTATAATACAATGCGTCAATTTAATTATGAACATGGTGATTATTCTTTACATCAAGTAAGTAGTGATGATGGTGTCTATACAATACAAGATGTATTATGGACAGAAAATCAAACATATGATTTGTATGTAAAAGCACCAGGATATACATCTTATGATTCATCAATTAGTGAAAATAATATTCGTGTGACGTTATCTCCAGCATCAAAAGTGGAAGGTACAGTTGTAGACGAAAATGGTTCTCCACTAATTGGAGCAAGTATTTCTGCATATGGAAATCAGTCTTATGCATATGCAACATCTAATGAAAATGGATTTGTATTAGATGGAATAAAAGAAGAGGCGTTAAAAGTAGAAGTATCGATGCAAAACTATCAAACAAAAATGATAGAAATTGCTGCATCTGATTTCCAAGATGGTGCTGTTCAAATAGGTGAAATAGCATTAGCACAAGAACAGTTCGTTCACGGTAAAGTTTTCGATCAAGAAGGAAATCCAGTTAAAGAAGCACAAATCGAATTGATTGGTGACAACAGTCGCTACAGCTCATACTGGGCAAGAACAGATGCTGAAGGTTACTTTAAGCTATACAATGTGGAAGATGGTACGTATACATTACGAGCACAAAAATACAAGATGCCGACTGTCGAAGTAGAGAATGTGACGCCGTCTGAAACAGAATTAGAAATTGAGTTAATTGAACAAGGAACTGGTAATTTCACTGGTGAAGGAAACGGATTTATTTCAGATGTGAAAACAGTTGTTCCAGGAGATATGGTGCAATATCGTTTGAACTACAAAAATAACGGTGATGCAACGACAGAATCTCTTGAAGTTACATTGAATTTAGATGAAGAGATAGAATTAGTTGAAGAATCTGTACAAGTAAATGGTAAGGATATAGAAGTTTATAGCAATGTTGTAACGATTGAAGATGTAGAAGCTAATGAAGCAGGTGTGCTTTCATTTGAGGCAATAGTAGCTGAGGATACAGATGCAACTCGTTTAACGACAAATGCTACAGTAGAAGCATCCGAACAAGAGGATGTAATTTCGTATAATACTAGTTTGAATGTATTATATGTAACTTTAGAGGTGCCATCTGTTACTGGTACTTCAAATGTGAAAGTATATGGTAACGCAAAAAATGGTGCGAAAGTGGAGATTTTTGATGGGGATACAAAATTAGCAACAGTAGAGAAGGTAGATAGTAAATGGTGGTATGCAGATATTAAACTACCTGTCTCTGTTGACGAAGAAAGTACGCATTCATTAATCGCAAAAGTAACAGAAGGGGAGCAAGTTAACTATTCTACATTAAAAGAAGTGACATATGTACCGAATCTCCCTGAAATTACAGATGTAGAGGTTTCGTCAGGATGGAATCAAGGTATTACAATTAATCCGAATATTGGTATGGTTACTGCTGCTTTAGTTGAACTTACGCCAATTGACATTTCTGTAAACTTTGGATCAGATGTCGCCAACCCTAGAATTAGCTTTTTAGGTGAAGAATATGATTTCCATCAAAAAGAAGGTTCGAACACATATCAATTACGTATACCGGGTAATTGGAGTTCTTATGGTGAACAATTAATGGAATTAGTGTATGAGGTAGACGGTCAAGATGTACGTATGCCAATTATGCAAGTCATTGTTCTTATTGATCCATCTGGTTATGTATTTGAAGGTAGCATGGATAATCGTTTAGAAGGTGCAAAAGCAATTGTTGAACAGTTACAGGCTAATAATGAAAGAGAATTTTGGAGAATGTGGGACGCAGAAAATTATGGTCAAATCAATCCTCAAATAACGGATGAAGATGGTCGATATGGATGGGATGTTATTCAAGGTGATTGGCGCGTGATTTTCTCAAAAGAAGGCTATGAAACGTATACTAGTCGTATTGTCTCGGTCCCTCCACAAGAAACAGAGTTAAATGTACCATTAGTTCGTACATCGAATCCTGTTGTACAATCTATTGTTCCAGAAAATAATAAGAAAAAAATCGAGACAGATGCATCTGTTTCCATAACATTTGATCGCTTGATGAACGAATCAAATATGGAAGAAGAAATTACTGTATTACAAAATGGCGAGATTGTGGAAGGAATCTTTACTTTTGAAAGTTATAATGGTTACAAAGAAGTAGACGGTCAATCAGGCTATTTTGAAGAAGACCCATCGAAAAAACTTTCTCAGAAGGTTATTTTTACACCAAATGAGGAATGGAATGCAAATGCTGAAATTACAGTAAAAATAAGTGACCAGTTATATGATTACGATGGTAAATATTTAAATACGGCGTATGAGACTACTTTTACAACTGCTGAAACACCAGGAGAAGATCAAGAGCCAGGTGAAGGAGAAGAAACACCAGGAGAAGATCAAGAGCCAGGTGAAGGAGAAGAAACACCAGGAGAAGATCAAGAACCAGGTGAAGGAGAAGAAACACCGGGAGAAGATCAAGAACCAGGTGAAGGAGAAGAAACACCGGGAGAAGATCAAGAGCCAGGTGAAGGAGAAGATACA
>NZ_JBHSDV010000001.1:557699-770446 GCF_042651725.1 Gracilibacillus marinus
CACCGGGAGAAGATCAAGAGCCGGGTGAAGGAGAAGAAACACCGGAAGAAGATCAAGAGCCGGGTGAAGGAGAAGAAACACCAGGAGAAGATCAAGAGCCAGGTGAAGGAGAAGATACACCGGGAGAAGATCAAGAGCCGGGTGAAGGAGAAGAAACACCGGAAGAAGATCAAGAGCCGGGTGAAGGAGAAGAAACACCAGGAGAAGATCAAGAACCAGGTGAAGAAACAAGCAATAAGGTAAATCTACCTTCCGAAATGTTCGATTATTTAGGTGAAAAAGGAATTTCAACAATCAATTTAACTCAAATTGCAGCTACAGATATTACAGTAAATGTAGCGAAAGAGCAATTAGCAAAATTGATTAAAGAAAATAAAGATTTGCAAATTGAAAATCATTCTGTTGCATTATCTATTCCACACGCTTTATTAAAAGATGTAACAAATGAAATTTCAGTTAATGTAAAGAAAATGGCGACAATTGATAGTGCGAAGAGTGATGTTTATGACTTTACAATTATGATTGATGGTAAAGTGAAACATCAATTTGATACACCAATTACTTTAACATTTGTAGTGAATACCGAAAATGTAAAAGATACTAATTTGTTAAAAGTGTTCTATTGGAATGAAGATACAGAGAAATGGGAGTTAATTGGTGGAGAATATCGTGATGGAAAAGTTATTGCAACTACAAATCACTTTAGTACTTTTGCTGTATTTGAAACAAGTGTCAATGAAGAAGATCATACTGAACAACCTCAACCTGTAGATGAAGGTAACAAAGAAGAAAATAATACAGGTAAAGAAATGTTACCAAATACTGCTACTAGCATGTTTAATTGGTTAGCTTTCGGGGCGTTATTATTACTGTTCGGTTTGATAATTGGAATGGTAAGGTATCGCAAAAATTAACAAAAGAGAACAAGGTGTCAGTTTAAACTGTCACCTTTTCTCAATGGAGTAAGGTAGTGGTTAAATGATGAAAAAATTATTATGTGTGGCTGTAATTTTAATTTTGTTCGGTTGTTCTGATGAGAGTCCAGTAGATTCGTCAGCAGAAGAAATAACAAATAGAGAATTACAAGAAGAATTAAAAATTGCAGAACAACGATTAGAAGAATTGAAAATAGATAATGGTAAATTACAAATGGAAAATCACCAATTAAAGAAAGAAAATGAGAGTTTAAAGAAAAGAGAATAAGAAAAGGTATAGAGGCATGCTGAAGAGTATTGCCTCTTTTGTTATGCTAATGATAGTCTTTTAGATTTTTATTAAAACTTTTTTACATCCGATTTCGTTTAACAATACGAGGTGACAATAATGCCAGAAGATCAACAATTAATTAAAGAAATCATGCAAGGTAGTCAAGCGGCAATGGAAGTATTAACAAGAAAATATTATCAACAAATTTACGCTTTTGTTTATCGAAAAGTAGGGAATAAAGAGCTCGCATATGATTTAACACAAGAAATCTTTATCAAAATGATGCAGAAGCTTTCTTTATACAAAAATACAGGTAGCTTTAAAAGTTGGCTTTATACTCTGGCAGTCAATCATTGTAGAGATTATTGGCGGAGTAAGAAACACAAGGAAAAAGAAAAAGAAACAATACTTGATGATGCGATAGAAAATGATAAAAGCAATGTACCATATATTTTTGAGAAGAAAGAAACACGTGCTCAAGTAAAACACGCTATCCTCCAATTACCTGAAATGCAACGAGAAGCAATTATTTTAAGGTATTACCATGATAGTACGATGAAAGAAATTGCAGAGATGACTGATGCAAATATATCTACAGTGAAATCAAGACTAAAACAAGGATTAGAAAAACTTGCGAAATACTTAGATAGAGGTGAACCATATGAGAAAAAAAACCAACGATATTGAACAGTTAGAAAAGGAATTGGAGAAGTCCTTTCAAGCTTTTGATGTGGAATTGCCTAGTGAACTTGAAATGATGCAGACAATTAAAGTATTGAGGCAATATGTTCCAAAAGAAGAGAAGAAGATAGATAAAATCAGAAAAATTTTATCACATTCAACGAGAGAGATTAGCTATTTCTCCAAGCTTTTTTGGGTTTGCAATATGGCTATGTCCATTGCAATAGCTATTATTACCTTCTTGTATCAAGTGGATCCATACCTAATGATGTTAATTGTTGCACCAATTCCAATGCTATTCGGAGTTGTAGAAATAGCAAAACGTACAAATAAAGGGATGCTCGAATTAGAATTATCTTTTACGTATAGCTTACATGAAATTTTATTAGCAAGAATGGTTATTGTGGGCTGCCTCAATATAGTAATTAATCTGTGCTTAACTATTGTTTTTCTATTATTGAGACAGGAAGTGAACGTGTTGCAGTTGATGCTTTATTGGTTGACACCATTCACTGTCATTGCAGCAATTCTTTTGTGGATATTTTCTAAAGCCAAACCGATAATCTCTATTATTTCAAGTATCGTTATTTGGTCATGTTTTATTATAACTATTTCTATTGAAGACATACGTGAAGAATTAGAAATGATAAATGGATTATTTTATATAGCGATTATTGTAATCGCATCGATTTATATTGCATGGAAAATGAAGAATATGTATGAAAGGAATTGGACATATGAGCTTATTAGTGAGTAATTTGACAAAAGTATTTGGAAAAAAACAAGTATTACAATCATTAAATTTGGAATTTACTACTGGAGTATATGGTATTTTAGGTGCAAATGGTTCAGGAAAGACGACACTGATGCGAATTATAGCAAATGTGATGAGGCCGTCAGAAGGGAATATTTACTATGATGGCAGAGATATCACAATCATGGATCATCAATACCGTGATTTAATCGGTTATTTACCCCAGCATGTTGGGCTATATAAACAATTTACAGCAGAGAAATTTCTTCATTATATTGCAACATTGAAAGGACTGTCGAAGAAAGAAGCGAAAGTAAAGGTGAAAGAAACGTTAGAACTTGTCGGATTATATGACAGGAGAAAAGAGAAAGTAGGTAAATTCTCAGGTGGAATGAAAAGACGAGTGGGTATTGCACAAGCACTGTTAAATGATCCTAAAATATTAATTGTGGATGAACCTACTGCAGGACTTGATCCGAAAGAACGAATTCGGTTTCGAAATTTACTTTCTACTATTGCATCCAATCGGATTGTTTTATTATCGACACATATCGTTTCAGATATCGAGTTTATTGCAAAAGAAGTGATTATTTTAAAAGATGGTAGATTAATTCAAAAAGAATCTCCACAATTGTTACTTAAGGAATTAGAACAAAAAGTATGGAAAGTGATAGTGTCTAATGAAATGGAAATCCCAGCATTCCAACAATCCTATAAAGTTGGTAATATTGTAAAAACAGAAGCAGGAATGGAACTTAGAATTATCAGCGATACAATGCCATCCCCACATGCAGTTGCGGTACAACCAAATTTAGAAGATTTATATTTGTATTATTTCGATGAGGAGGTAGCATAAATGGCGTTGTTTCAAATGGAATTATACAAACTATTTAGTCAAAAAATAATCTATATTGTCTTTTTTGTTCTTGTCTTATTTTCAACTGGTTTTACTTATTATCATGGTGCGGCAGAGGAAAGGGAAGTGTATCAATCTTTTGAAGGTACTATCACAGAAGAAAAGTTAGCGATAGCGCAAAAGGAAGTAGAAGTGTTAAATGAAAAATTGTATGCAGAAGAAGGTATACAATTAACTGATAATGAATGGACATTGATGGGTGTCTATGAATCTATCACATATGGTTCCCAAATAGAGCAAAATAAAGTGGAACTTATTCAAGAGTTAGATGCGAAGAATAGTATTGCTGCAAAACATGAAAAAAGTATGCATGAGCAAATTGATACAAGTTACTTTGCATATAATAAGGGGCCAATAGAGACAATTGATTATGCAAGCTTTTTTTCTATTATGATAACTGGTGCAATGTTGTTAATTGGACTTGCTACAACATTTACACAAGAGCATTATACAGGTGTAGACAATTACATATTAAGTGCGAAAAAAGGAAGGAAGCCGATTGTGTATGCAAAGTTAGCAGCTGCTTTTGTGTATACTGTCGCTGTTGTACTTGGTTGGGAAATTTTTAATCTTATTTGGAATGGAATTCAATTTAGTCATAATGGATGGGATACTGCCATTCAATATTCTTTTAAATATTATTTCTCTCCATTTAGTTTTACCATGCTTGAATTTCATTTAATAGAATTAGGGTTTCATTTATTGGGTGCATGTGCGTTTGCCTTTACGATTGTACTTGTTTCTGCACTTTGTAAAAATTCATTTGTATCGTTAATTATTAGTGGAAGTATTTTTGCTGTACCTTATTTCTTAATGGAAGCAGTCGATTTACCAAAAGTCCTTGAACACATGTTGCAATTTTCCTTTTTGTATGTGATGAATGTAGAAAAATTCTTTAGTTCTTATCAAGCAATAGAACTATTTGGTGTGATTGTATTATATGCAATTCTAGCGGTTATTGTAATGATAGGGGTATTATGTGTTGTTCCGTTTTGGATTAATCGAATAGTGAAGCGGAAAGAAGTGGTTTCTTAGGTTTTTATTTAATTTTAGGTGGTAGGGGGAATCTCTTTGTCGTGTGAGGAATCCCTGCGTGGCTGTGAGTAATTCCTGTGTGGCGAGAGGAATCCCTGCGTCGAGCAGGGAATTCTGGTATTTCCACTTTTATTTTTCACATCACATCATTTAATGCTGCTGCTTTTTCTGTTAGTAATTTTGATGAGTTTGCTAGATTTTGATAATCATTGGTAGTCTGTTGAATTTGTTTTTTACTTGAATCTAGATTGTGATCCATTGTATTGATACCATTTGCGATATGTTCAATTTCATTTGTGATATTTGTAATATTTGTATTTACTTCTGTGATGGATTCTTGTACCATTGTAGATAATTTGCGAACTTCTTGTGCGACAACTTGAAATCCTCGTCCGTGTTCCCCAGCTCTTGCTGCTTCAATTGCTGCATTTAACGATAATAGGTTAGTCTGTGAAGCAATCTTTTTGATTGTTTCTACAACTTTTTCAATTTCTCTCGCTTTTTCTTGTAAAATTGTTAGCGTTTGTGCATTTTTATCAGAAATATGGTTGATTTCCATTAATTTTTGTTTTAACTCTTCTTGATTTTTCAATCCATTTGCTGCTTGTTCAGATAGTGTATGTGCTGTTTGTTGTAATTCTTTAGCCAATCCTTCCATATTAGTTTGTCTTTCAGTAATATCTGTCGCAATTTTTAGTACACCGATTACACGATTGTTTTCTATTATAGGCATGTAAGTCGCTTCGAGCCAGATAGATTCTCCCATTGCATTTTTTCGGTTAATTTTGTCTTGGTGTGCTTCACCATTTAGTAGCTTTCGCCAAAATTCTCTGTACTCTATACTATCTGTGAAAGTAGGAAAACAAAATTCTTTATGATGTTTACCTATCAATTCATGCGGATGATTGTATTTCATCACATGTGCAAAAAGTGAGTTGACTTCTACTACTTTACAGGATCGATCAAATTGAATCATGGCTAGATTTTGATTAATTGTTTGTAATTTCAATTCATTTGTGACAGAGTTTTTATTTAATATATCTAACATCTATTGTTCCTACTTTCATTTGTGTATATTGTATAATTTTTGTATAACTATATCACACTTCCTTTTATATATAGAACAAATTTGCTCCATTTTTGTCGAAAATATAATTTTAAATCTATATAGCGAACAAGAGGACATGAGGGTATGATAGAAACTTGATTATCTTCTGTGAATTGTGCAACTATAATGTAAAATGATATAGAAAAGAGAAGGGATATGTAATATTATGACAACGATTCTAATTGTAGATGATGACCATCATATAGTAACGATTGTGAGTGAATATCTAATTCAAGCAGGCTACAAGACAATGACAGCAAAAGACGGTATGGAAGCATTGCAACAATTAAAGAGGACATCGTGTCAGTTAGTCATTGTAGATGTGATGATGCCATATATGAATGGTTATGAATTAACGAAAGAAATAAGACAAAATTATGATATCCCTATTATTCTGCTTACGGCTAAAGGTCAGATTAGCGATAAGGAAATTGGTTTTAAATCAGGTACAGATGATTATTTAGTGAAACCATTTGAGCCTAAAGAATTGCTCTTCCGAATAGAAGCATTATTAAGGAGATATAATCAGTCTGAGGATAAGTCCATAATAAAAATCGGAAATACCATCATTAATAAAGCTAGCTATGAAGTACAAGTGAATGAGAAGACTTTATTGTTACCATTAAAGGAATTCGATCTTCTATATCATTTAATGTCACATCCAATGCAAGCATTCTCTAGAGAACAATTAATCACTTATATATGGGGCTTAGATTTTGCTGGAGATGATCGGACAGTGGATGTACATATAAAGAGACTTAGAGAACGTTTTGCAAATGTAAGTAAAGATTTTTCGATTAAAACCATCCGTGGAGTTGGTTATATGTTAGAGGTTCGAAAATCATGAAGTCCTTATACGTGAAATTTGTTGTGATGACAATTGGCATTATGATTAGTAGTGGCATTCTTGCATTTTTCATTTCCAATGGCTATTACCAAATAAAATTAAAACCATTTAATGATGAAAAAAATACAACGATTGCATTGGATATTGCTACATTTCTTGAAGAACATCCAAATATCGAATTAGATGCTTATTTAAATAATGTCGCATCAGTTGGCTATCAATTTTATCTTGTAGATGAAGAGAAGGTGGGAAGTTACTACGGTGAGGATTTTCGTGAACAATATTTGGAGACATCTATTATAGATACCGTATTAAATGGAGAAATATATCATGGAATCGAAGAATTTCCTCAACAGACATTTGTGACAGGTTTTTTTGCGAATGAGTTGGCAAATACAATTGGTGTTCCTATTACACACAATGGTACCAGTTATGCGATGTTTATCAGACCAAATATTGACTTGTTGTTTAACGAAATGCACAGTTTATTTGCATGGATTCTTGCATTAACCATTGTATTTAGTATTCTGCTTGTGTTAGTAAGTACAAAATATTTAGTGAAACCTATAACAAAATTAACAAAAGCAACGAAAAGATTAGCAAATGGTGATTTTCAAGTGAACTTAGGTACAAAGAGGAAAGACGAGTTAGGCGTGCTAGCGCAAAGTTTCGAACGCATGTCTTACCAGTTAGAACAATTAGATGATATGAAAAATGAATTTATTTCGAATATCTCTCATGATATTCAATCACCACTATCTAATCTGAAAGGGTACACGAATTTGCTAAAAAAAGAAGATCTGGAGGAACAGGAAAAGATTGAGTATATCGGCGTAATGGATAGTGAAATTACCCGTTTGTCTACATTAACAAAACAACTTCTTTTACTTGCTTCTTTAGATCGAAAAGAAGCGATAGTTAATATGAGAACATTTGATGTTGCAGATCAACTGAAAGGTTTAATCAAAAGTTATCAATGGATGCTCGATGAGAAAGGAATCATGATTAGTTATTCACTACCAAGTACAAAAATATACGGAGACCCAGCATTGTTACATACAGTGTGGGATAATCTATTGTCTAATGCCATTAAGTATAATTATTTGAATGGTAGTATTGATATTAGCTTATGGGTAGAAGAGGCTAGTATGCTTATTCAAGTAAAAGATAGTGGTATTGGCTTAAATGAGAAAGAGTTAAATCGGATATTTGATCGTTTTTACAGAGCGGATTTGGCAAGGACGAGAACAATGGAAGGCACAGGTCTTGGTCTATCAATTGTTCGAACAATAATTGCCTTACATAATGGTGATATTTCTGTCAGTAGTAAGGAGAAAGAGGGAACAACATTTGTTATTTCTTTACCGATAGATAATCAATGATGTCACAAGTTTTTCATTGTTCGTTCATCTTCTGTTCATATTGCTATCTTATGCTTAATAGTGTAAAAACCGCAATACGAGGAGGAACGAAGATGAATATCGGGTGGAAGGAAATAAAGAGAAACAAGCTAAAGTTTTTTATTATCGGATCCATTGTTTTTCTTGTTAGTTTATTAACATTTATTATTTCAGGTCTAGCAAGTGGATTATCACAGGATAATGCTGCGCTTATTAAAGATATGCCTGATGGTGAATTTTATATGACAGAAGAAGCAGAAGAAACCTATACTTTTTCGAAAATAGACAAAGAAGTTCAAACAGAGATATTAACAGAACAGAAGGATGCTGTTGCATTCTCTATCCAAATGGGCTTCTTTCATGATGATAAGGATAAACAAAGAAGTGTCGCGTTTGTTACATCAACAGAATCTACGCTTTTTGAAACTGTTCATAATGGAGAAATTATTCTGGATCAATCACTTGAGAAAGAGGGCATCCGGATTGGTGATCGACTTACGAGCGAACAATTTAGTGGAGAATTTATTGTAAAAGGGTTTGTTAATCAAAAGAAATTCAGCCATGCTCCTGTTGCTTACATTAGTAACGAAAATTTTCAAGAGATGTATCGAACAGAGTCGATGCAATTTCTATTTTTGCCTTCTGGAACAATAAATGAAGACCTTGGATTACAAGTATTTAATAAAGATGAATTGTTACAGACACTCCCAAGTTATCGTGCTGAACAAATGTCACTCAATATGATTATTGCGTTTTTGATTATAATTAGTGGTCTATTGTTCGCGATATTCTTCTATATGATGAATGTACAAAAGATTGGGCTATATGGAATCTTAAAAGCAATAGGTATAAAAACAAGAACATTATTTACAATGATGTGGACACAAATGATTATCATTACGATTATAGCTTTGGCTTTATCAACGATATGTAGTCAATTATTTCAAGCATTTGGTCCAAGCGAAATGCCTTTTTACCTAACTACAGAGGCAACTATACAATTATCGATCATTTTCTTTGTCGTTGGTTTTATTGGTGCAACAATCTCAGCATTGCAAATCAAAAAAGTAGAGCCATTACGTGCGATACAGCAAGGAGAGATGTAACGTGTCTGTATTTACTCTAAACAATATTCGTAAAACATTCCAAAATGGTCAAGTGAAGGAAGAAGTATTAAAGGGAATTAATTTGTCTCTAAAGCAAGGTGAAATTACTGCATTAATGGGTACATCAGGATCTGGAAAAAGTACGTTATTAACGATTGCTGCAGGCTTACAGCAAACAACTGATGGTAGTGTACTATTTGAAGGAAATAACTTGGTCTCTATGTCGAAAGAACAAGTTCGAAAAATTCGTGCAGAGAAATTTGGTTTTGTCTTTCAATTTGCACATCTCGTGCCATTTCTTACTGTGGAGGAACAGCTATTTTTAATGTTGGATATCGCAGAATCCTCATTAAATAAACAAGCAAGAAAGAGAGAAGTAGACCGAGTATTTGATTTAATCGGCATGTCACATCGAAAAAACGCATTACCTGCTTCGTTATCTGGAGGGGAAAAGCAGCGTGTTGCAATAGGACGTGCCATCATCCATCAACCAAAGATATTGTTTGCAGATGAGCCAACTGCGAGCCTTGATTCTGAACGGTCTAAGGACATTATGTTATTACTGAAGGACTTATCCAAAAAATTACAGATTACGACATTGATGGTGACACATGATGAAGAAATGCTTGCATATGTGGATAAAGTAGTAAAAATGACAGATGGGAAAATTAATTTATTGGAATAGGTGGAGAGCTCTTGATGTAGAATCAAGGGCTTTTTTCTTAGATGATTATATCATCATCGATTTGTACCTTATCGTGGTTCCTTTATTTTTTTGATTCATTCCAGTCACTATGTTTCTAAACGGGAGTTTTCGTTTTTATCTAAAAATCATCGAGAAAACCCCATCTTAAAGCCGTAGTTAGCAGAAGCGAGCGAAGGTAAGTGACGGTTATTTCAAAATATGTATAGTTTTTGTATATGTGTTTGTGATAAGATAACAAAATTACTATATAATTGGATATTCATAACAATCTGTTAGTAAAGTTAGTGGTAAGGGGAGTGTGTATATGTTGGAAGTGTCGGAAGAGTTTACTTATGGAGAATTAAAGAAAATGGCCTTTACAGATGAGTTAACACAATTACCTAATTATCGGCATTTTAAGTATAGTTTTAAACAATTTATTCATAAATGTCAGGAAACGGAGTCTGAATTTGCAATTATTTTTATGGATGTCGACAAATTTAAAACGATTAACGATACATATGGTCATCTTATAGGTGACCATATACTTTGTCAATTTGCCTTTAGGTTACAGCAAGTTGCTAGGGAATATCATTTGCATGTATATAGAAAATCAGGAGATGAATTTCTGATTTTGGTAGATGATGTCTCTATTTTGTTAGAAATGTTAAGAACGATTCAGTCTGCCTTTCGTCGCATGTTTGTTGTACAAAACATTCCAATTTATTGTAATATAAGTATGGGATATAGCGTCTATCCTAGACATGGTACGACAGAATTTGATTTAATTCGCGTCGCAGATAAGAATATGTATGCGAATAAATCAAGAGACGCAATACGCTCTTAGTTTTGAATCCAAATAATGTATACAGTAATTATGGCACACATGAAATGAAACAAATTTTTAATAATTAGTGAGAGTTACCAATGCTCCATTTATCGAGGTGCAATACATACATGAAAATAACAAGAAGAATGAATTGGAGGGTACTCCTGACTTTAATCTTATTCCTAATATTTTTATCAGTCTGCCGTATATTATGGGTACCATTAATGACAGGTAATAAGGAACAAGTCACTATTAAAGATGGAATACTAGATTTAAGAGGGAATGCCATTTGGGAGGAATCGATTGTTTCGCTTGATGGGGACTGGTTGTTTCATCCAAATCAGTTGCTTACAAAAGTAGATGAGTCTAAGAATGAGCAACTTATTAAAGTACCAAGTAAATGGGGAGACTATCAAACAGAAAAAGAACCATCAATCTTCTATGGTACTTATCAATTAACTATTTTAGTAGATAAAGGAATTAATGAGCCGTTTATAATTGTTGTTCCGAGTGTGCGCAATGCATCAGAAGTATATATTAATGGAAATAAAATCTCACAATCAGGTACAGTAGCAGCGGAAGAAAAGTACTATACTCCAATGAATGTGCCAACATTAACAACATTTACAGCAACAGATAATGGTGTAATAGAAGTATTGATACAAGTCGCTAATTATCTAGATCCATATGATGCGGGAATCATTCGATCTGTTGAGTTTGGTACATCTTCAACTATTAGAGTAGAGACACTATTGTCTTATTCCATGCAATTAATTGTGATGATTGCGTTTCTTATTTATGCTATTTATTCATTTGCATTATTTCTCATTCATGAACATAATAAGAACTATTTATATACATTTTTTATACTCTTTTTTGCTATTGTGATTCAATCCTTAGGTAGTCATGAGAAAATCTTAACTTTTTGGTTACAGCTGAACTTTGAATGGAATATTCGATTGGCAAATATAGGAGCAATCGGTTTATCGATAGGTTTGTACTTAATAGCAAAAGTAGGCTATAAAATTAGTAATAAATTATGGAGTCACGGGTTTTATGCTGTTTGTATAAGTATGTTATTGTTAACCATATTCTTACCATTACAATGGTTACAGTATATTGCAGATGCTTGTAATTTTATCCTAATTTCTACATGTTTTTATGCTATTATACAGTTGATAAAGTCAATTCGTGAGGAATTCTTTGTCGCTGATATTTGGAAGATGTTAGCTGTTGTTGCGTTGTTTCATAATTTTATCTGGTGGGGAATTTGGATTGAACAAGGTATACGAGTGGCGTTTTATCCAATTGATCTGGTTGTAACCATTGCTTGTTTTACAATGATGTGGCTGCATAGATATGTAAATCTTTATAGAAAGTCGCTAGAACAAGCGGAAAGTTTAGCAAATGTTGCAAAAGAAAAAGATTCCTTTTTAGCGAATACATCACATGAATTGAGAAATCCACTTCATAGTATGCTTCAATTGACAGAGGTCGTGTTAGATAGAAATAAAAATCAATTAGATGAACGAGCAACAAAAGAACTTCGAACAGTGCTGCATGTTGGTAATCGGATGTCAATACTTTTAGATGATTTATTAGATTTAGCTAGATTAAAGTTAACGAAGCCGAAGATACAGTACCAATCTTTTTATTTACAAGCTATCGTGCCAGGTATAATGGATATGTTTGAGGTGATGATAGATAAAAAAAGGGTTCAACTGAAAAATGAGATTCCTGAGGATTTACCACCAGTATATGCTGATGAAAATAGAGTATTGCAAGTCATCTACAATATCTTTCATAATGCGGTAAAATTTACGGATTATGGATGGATTAAACTAAAAGCTACAATTGATGATAGGAAGATTGTTGTTACGATTATGGATACTGGTGTAGGAATGGATCAATCGACATTTTTTCGCGTATTTGAACCATATGAACAAGATGAGTCCATGTCTTATTTATCTGAAGGAGGAGTTGGATTAGGACTAAGTATCTCCAAGCAATTAATCGAATTACATGGAGAAAAACTATACGGAAGATCGAAAAAAGGATTAGGCACAGAGTTATCATTTACGTTGCAAATAAGTGATCACACACCAACAAAGGAAGTAAAAGTAATAGAAAAGCCACAGTTGAATGATAGAGATGTGATGGAAGAAGAAGCACATGCTTCTATTCTAATTGTAGATGATGATTTAGTGAATTTGTATGTCTTAGAATCTATTTTATCAAAAGAAAATTATCAAGTTACTGCAATTAGTGATAGTAATCGTGCATTAGAGCATCTATTTCAAAAGGAATGGGATCTAGTTATTCTAGATGTTATGATGCCAAATCTATCAGGTTATGAATTAACGAAAGAAATCCGAGAGCGTTATAGTAAAACAGAGTTACCTGTATTGTTATTAACTGCACTTAGTCATTCAAAAGATATGGAAGTGGGCTTTCATGCAGGCGCAAATGATTATGTTGTGAAACCTGTTGATAGTACGGAGTTACTTGCTCGTGTGTATAATCTTGTTCAAATGAAAAGATTAACAAAACAACAAGTTGAGATGGAGGCAATGTGGTTACATGCTCAAATACAACCACATTTTATCTTTAATACGCTAAATACTATCAATGCATTAAGTGTGTTTAAACCTGATAAGATGAGAGGGTTAATTGAGAGATTTAGTGAAATTTTGCGGAAAAAATTTGATTTTGCTTCCCATCATCAATTTATCCCCATTAAAGAAGAATTACAAATTGTAGAAGATTACTTGTATATTGAAAAAGTGAGGTATGGAGATTTACTCACAATAAAATGGAATGTACATGATACAAAGAACTACGTTATTCCAATATTGACAATACAACCAATTGTAGAGAATGCGATTAAACATGGAATTATGAGGCAACAAAAAGGTGGTAGCCTTGAAATCAAAACAGTGAAGCGGAACGGTATACTACAAATAATTGTGAAAGACAATGGTATCGGTATGAGTAAAGAAATACTAGCACAATTACAATCAGGTAAATGGACGAATGGCAGAGGGATTGGATTATGGAACACAAATAAAAGATGGAAACAACTATTTGGTAAAGAATTACGTATTAGGAGTTTAGAAGGTATAGGTACTGTAGTTGTTTATAGAATAGAAGAAGTGAATGATAGAAGAGGTGGATACGATGCGAGCAATATTGATCGATGATGAACCACTAGCTATAGACTATTTAGCACATCAGTTAACTAAAATCCACACGTATGATATTGTAGCTAAATTTTCTAATCCATTTGAAGCACAAGAAAAGGTTTCTGATTACCATGCTGATGTTCTATTTTTAGATATTGAGATGCCTGGAATAAACGGAATGGAGTTAGCGGAAATCTTATTAGATGAGAATCCGAAGCTTCATATCGTATTTGTTACTGCATACAATCAATATGCAGTAACGGCATTTGAATTAAATGCAATGGACTATTTACTAAAACCTGCGACTGCAGAGCGATTGAAGAAGACGACAAAACGATTAATGGAAAGAATTTCTTTAAATCAATTATCGGAAGAAGAAACTCCATCACAATATTTGTTTATTCAATTATTCCATACACCATTAGTTTTTGATGGCAACAAGACAATTGAATTGAAATGGCGTACATCTAAAGCAAAACAATTGTTCTTTTATTTATTACATCATCGAGATCGATTGGTAACAAAGGATGAATTAGTGGAACAATTATGGCCAGACTTTTCGTTGGAAAAGAGTTATACACAACTATATACGACGATTTATCATGTTCGTTCTACATTAAAGCAATATGTAAAGTATATTCAGATTAAGAATTCTAAAAATGGTTATTCCCTCGTTTTACGAGATGTGGAAATAGATGTAGACCTTTTTGAAAGATTTATTCGAGAAGACAAAGAAATAAATGAACAGACCATTCAAAAATATGAAGAAATAATGGCATATTGTAAGGGAGAGTATATGTTCAATCTTGATTACGCATGGGCGAATAATGAATACATAAGATTACAATACTTATGGGTCCAAACAAAGAAGAAAATGATTGGATGGTATACAAAAAATAAAGCTTATGAAAAAGCAACAGAACATGCATTAGAAATCTATAAACGATATCCATTAGAAGAAGAAGGCTATTTTGAACTCATGAAAATATTTGCTATTACTGGGAAGAGTACTTTAGTTCAAAAATGCTTTGAAGAATTAAAGGAAATGCTAGAAAAAGAGCTTGAACTACAGCCGAGTGTTGTTGTTATGGACTGGTATGAAGAGTGGCTAGAGAGTATAGAGGTTTAATAACTAAGTATTTGAAAAACGAACTCCTATTTTTGAATTGATTCCAATAGAATCAAAGTAGGCAATAATTTATTTTATCATACATATCAAACCGAGGTTTACCATCAATGGGACCTCGGTTTTTGTTGTCAAAAAGGAGTAGTTAAAAGTTAATTATTGGAAATCGTGACGTCTAGCTCCAAAGCTTAGAAACTACGCGACTTCACAAACCGTCCTACGATAAGTCATCATCGATTCGTCCCTCATCATTATTCCTTTTCCACGGTGAAGCGACCATAATACCCACAATATAATGAAAGTTTATACATATAGAATGCTAGTTGCGGGTAAACTGGCGCTAACACCCTGATAAGTTTCGCTACCAATCAGTCAGAGTTTATAACTCCAACTGATTGAAGTCTCACTTTATCTCAGTTAGTTTGCTCCAGTCACTACGTTTCTAAACGGACGCTTTCGCTTTTGTTCTCATCCAGCTTAAGCGTCCAGAAACTAGGTGACTTCACGAATCAACTGTCAATAAGTCATCATCGATTCGCAAGCTCATCGTGATTCCTTTTCCACGGTTAATAAGCGTCCGTAATACCCACAACATAATAAAGAGATTATATATTTAAAATGCTAGTTGTGGGTAAACGGTCGCTAACACCCTGATAAGTTTCGCTACCAATCAGTCAGAGTTTATAACTCCAACTGATTGAAGTCTCACTTTATCTCAGTTGGTTCGTTCCAGTCACTACGTTTCTAACCGGACGCTTTCGCTTTTGTTCCTACATTGTAATTTTAATACCAACTATTATAATCAGAATTATCAGAAAAAGTATTGACATTCCTTTTAAATTTTATTATTGTTAGTAACAACAAAATAATTCTTATCAAGAGCGGTGGAGGAATCTGGTCCTATGATCCCGCGGCAACCGGCTATTCGTTTAGCAATGGTGCCAATTCCAGCAGGGTAATTCCTGAAAGATAAGAAGAGCGATGAGTATGCAATCAAGCCTCTTTTTATCTTAGTTATAAAGATAAAAAGAGGCTTTTCGTTTTGTAGAAAAAGAGAAAAAGGAGAATGAAGGATGAGCAACAAAGAGATTCGAACAGTAAAAGCAAGTACAAAACAAGTATCACCACTTCGTTATGCCAATAAAGTAAGAGATTTTCACTTTGAGATTGATGAACCAGAAAAACTTGGTGGAACAAATACAGCACCAACACCGCTTGAATACATTCTCGGGTCATTTAATAGTTGTTTGCTAATAGTTGTAGAGATGGTAGCAAAGCAACATGGTTATCAATACGAGTATTTACAGTCAGATACTGTTGCGGAAATTGATCGTAGAGGCATTGCAGGTGTAGATGGTGTCATTCCGTATTATAAAAATGTCACAAGTGAGATTGAAGTTATTTCAAATGAATCGGATGAAGTAATTGAAAAATGGAAGGAAGAAGTATTGAAACGTTGTCCTGCATACAATCTGTTCTTAGATGCAGCAATCGATATTAACTTGAATTGGAGTGTGACGAAATGACATCATATGGGATATGGATGATTGCTATTGCATTAATTTATACGTCTTTATTAATTATCGTTGGTAAAATTGCACAGAAAAAAGCGGCATCAGGAGATAATTTCTTTGTTGGAGGAAGGAATTTCCGCTGGTGGACTGTCGCATTTTGTATTACTGGTTTATTCTCAGGATCTACTTATATTTCTATCGTAGAATTGTCTTATTTAACAGGTGTCTCTGCAATATGGTATGGCATTGCAGAAACAATTCAAATTCTTATTATTGCACTCTTAATGATTAAATCTTTCCGTAAGAAAATGCTCGTCACAGTATCTGGAATGATTGGAGATCGTTACGGTAGAGCAGCAAAAGGACTAGCTGGTGCAATTACTGCATTTGCATTCCCGATGTGGTCTGTTGCAACAGCGATTGCATTTGCTTCAGCATTGAATGTTTTTACAGGAATCTCTCTCACTTTCTCGATTGCGTTTACTGCATTATTATTATTTATCTATTTACAAGCAGGTGGGATGTGGTCTGTTGCATTCACGCAAACAATGAACTCGATTGTGTTTCTAATCATGTTAATTATTGGAGTTGTTGCTGTCTTTATTAATCCAGGTATTTCAGGGTTAGCGAACTTAGCGACAACTAGACCTGAGATGTTTGATTTTGGTGGTGTTGGACTGCAAGTAATTGTTGCATGGTTTGGAACATTCTTAGTAAATGTGATTTTAGCACAGGCTGCATTCCAAATGGCGTTATCTTGCCGTACACCAGAAGAAGGGCAAAAAGGGTTAATTGCTGCATCTGTAATGGGTGTCCCTTTTATTCTTTGTGGAATACTCTTTGGTCTTGCTGCTGCAATTGTTGTACCAAATAGTAGGTTAGGTTTAATTGCACTTCCAGAATATTTAAGTAGTGTGTTACCAGCCCCATTAGTCGGCTTATTCTTCCTAGGTATTTGGGCATGTGCATTAGGGTGGGGAGCACCATGTCAATTTTCTGGTGCGACTAGTTTAGGAAAAGATGTGGGTAGTTCCATAAATCCAAATGCGACAAATGAACAGTTGGTAAAATATACGAAAATCTCGTTATTAGTATTAACATTTTTAATGATTGGTTTTGGGTTATTGCGTACAGAGCAATCTGCATGGTGGAATGTACTTGCATGGACAACACGTAACTCTGCTACATTTGCACCAGTTGTCGCTGCATTATTCTGGCCGCTTGTGAACAGGTCTGCAGTTGTTAGTTCTTTATTTGCAGGCTTTGCGTCAGGTTTAACATGGTATCATTTAGGTGGATGGCATCCAAGTGAATTTTTCTTGAATGTTCACCCTGTATGGATAGGAATGTCTACAAATATTCTTGTACTTGTCATTGTTACACTAGTAATGCAAGCATCTAAATCTACATTTGTGTGGCGTACAAGTCCGAAGACACTAGCAACAGTAATTGGCGCAATTGTAGTTAGTGTGATTACATTAAGCCTATCATCGACATTATATGAGCTTGGATTACTAGGGTTGTTTGGTTTTGTATCGATTCTAAGTATTTTTATTCTATGTATTCAAGTCATCCAATTAGACGAACAAGAAGAGAATGTATTACATGTAGCTCAATAAAATACATGAACAGAAACAACCTGAATTATCCATTCAGGTTGTTTCACGTTGTATCAATGTAGTATCAATATATACTTTTTTTGGAATATCTCGATCATCTTTCAGCCGTTCAACTAAAAGATCTACAGCTGTTTTTCCCATCCATTCCTTTTCGATTCGAATCGTAGACAATGCGGGATAGACATATTTTGATACACTAATATCATTTATACCGATTATTCTACAATCATCTGGTATTTTAATTGATGCTTCATGTAATGCTTTTATCGCACCTATCGCAAGTGGATCATTTGCTGCGACAAAGCCGATATTTGTTACTTTATTTGACTTTAAAAATGTCTGCATTGCTTCATAACCATTGGTGATATGATAATTTGTTTCAATAAAAAGCTTTTCATTATAGCAATTCTTCTCTACCAACATTTTTCGCATTGCTTTTTCTCGTATATCCTCTTTGCCACCAATAAATCCAATCTGAGTGATTCCTTGTGTCATCAAGTGTTCGACAGCTTGACGAATGACAGAAGAGAAGTCTACTAAAACCGCATCACAACCAGCATTCTCAGTATCTGAATCTACTAATACGACATTGCATGATTTCTGCTTCATTAGTGTAATTTCTGTTGTCGTAAATCGTCCAACAGCAATCACGCCGTCAATTGTGTTAGGAATACTCTCTAATTCGTCTCGCGTGAATTTTTGTAATTGAATATGATGTTTCTCTGCTCTTTCTTCAATTCCATGTCGTATCGCCATATAGTAAAGGTCAGATAATTCTTCTGATTCTGTGACCCAATGAATAAATGCAACACGCCTGTATAATTTTTTTCTTGAAGTATTTTTGCTATAAGATAGTGATTCCGCGATTTCAAATATGCGCTTTTTTGTCTCTTCACTTACAGATAAGGTACTATCATAATTGAGCACTCGAGAAACCGTTGCAATCGATACATTCGCTTTTTGTGCAATATCTTTTATTGTAGTCATAAGAGTCCTCTTTTCACTTTTAGTAAAACTAGAGTAAAATTTAACTTGATTATTTTTACTAATTATTATATCCTTTGATTAATGATTCGTCTACCACAATTTCAAGGAGGTATGATTGTATTGAATTTATATAAAGAAAAACTAATTTATCAAGCACCAGAAAATGGGTATCCAGAATGGAATAATAATCCGGAAATATTCCAAATCAATAGAATGGAAGCGCATGCAAGTGTGGTTCCTTATGCTACAATTGACGATGCTTTGGCTGGTGATCAACAGCGATCTTCGAATTGGATGTCACTTAATGGGAAATGGCATTTTCGCTTTGCGGAAAATCCTGATGCAAAAATCAGTCGTTTTTATGAAGAAGATGTTTCTTCATGGGATAAGATTCAGGTGCCTGCACATTGGCAATTGGAAGGATACGATTATCCACAATATGTGAATACAAGGTATCCATGGATAGAGCATGATGATATCGAAGCACCATTCGCGCCAACGAATTATAATCCTGTTGGTCAATATGTTACAACTTTTACGTTACCAGATGATTGGGAAGAGAAGCCTGTGATTCTCCATTTTGCTGGCGTGGAATCTGCTTTTTATGTATGGATTAATGGTGAGCTTGTAGGATATAGTGAAGATACGTTTACACCTGCAGAGTTTAATATCACACCATATTTAAAAAGTGGTGAGAATAAGCTCGCAGTGGAAGTGTATAGATGGTGTGATGCGAGTTGGCTTGAAGACCAAGATTTTTGGCGTATGAGTGGGATTTTTCGTGATGTGTATGTATATGCATTGCCAGAAGTACATTTGTATGATTATTTAGTACGCACAACATTTGATGAAAAGTATCGTGATGCACAATTAGAAGTATCCGCAAAAATGATGAATTATTTTGAAAAAGAAACAAATGATACTATATTGCAATGGCAATTGCTTGATGGGACAAATCACAAGATAGCAGAGTCTGTCCATCAATTACCAATATCAGAGGTTCAAGAAGCAGAAGTGCGTTCGGTAATTGACGTGAAAAATCCAAAGCAATGGAGTGCAGAGAAGCCGTATTTGTATACACTACTATTTGTAATCAAAGATTTAAATGATCAGATTATAGAAACTTTTGCTACAAAAATAGGCTTTCGACAATTTGAAATGAAAAATAATCTAATGTATCTCAATGGAAAACGAATAGTACTAAAAGGTGTGAATCGTCATGAATTCGATGCAGACAGAGGAAGAGCTGTAACTGTTGATGATATGATTAAAGATATTACGATAATGAAGCAATACAATATCAATGCTGTCAGGACATCTCATTATCCTAATCATCCTAAGTGGTATGAACTTTGTGATCAATATGGATTGTATGTGATTGATGAGGTGAATTTGGAGACACATGGTACGTGGCGTTATGGTCAAGAAACACTAGAAGATACAGTACCAGGAAGTAGACCAGAATGGACAGAGAATGTGTTAGATCGTTGTCAATCCATGTATGAACGGGATAAGAATCATCCATCGATTATTATTTGGTCATTAGGCAATGAATCGTTTGGTGGGGATAATTTCTTAAAAATGTATGATTATTTTAAGAAAAATGACCCAACACGACTTGTTCATTATGAAGGCGTATTCCATTATCGCCCATCAGATGCTGCATCAGATATGGAAAGTACGATGTATCGTAGCCCACAAGAACTTGTGCAATATGCTAATCATCCTGGAGAGAAGAAGCCATATATTTTATGTGAATATTCCCACTCTATGGGGAATTCAACAGGTAATTTACACAAATATACACAACTCTTTGATCAATATGATGTCTTACAAGGTGGCTTTATATGGGATTTTAAGGATCAAGCATTACGTCATCAAACAAAAGATGGCACGAGTTATCTAGCATATGGCGGAGACTTTGGTGAATCTCCACATGATGGTAATTTTGCAGGTGATGGCGTTATTTATGCAGATGGTACAATTTCTGCAAAGTTACATGAAGTAAAGGCATGTTATCAAAATATAGATGTGGAGCCAATAGATATTCAAAAAGGGGAATATGTTATTCATAACAAGCATTTATTCACATCTTTATCTGACTATGAATTAGTATGGAAAATAGAAACAGAAGGTGAGTTGCAATTAACTGGTTCCTTAACTGTTGATATTAAACCATTAGAAAAGGCGCAAGTATCATTGCACTATCCTGAAAATATTTTCATAAAAGAAAAAGAACAAGTTGTGACAATCGCATTCTTATGTAAAGAAAATCCATTTTGGGCGGAAGAGAAACATGAGATTGCATTTACGCAATTTGTTGATCCAAAGCGTGTTGTCCATAATGAAAAGGTAGATGGACAACTACAACTTGAGGATAAAGAGTCTGAATATGTAATCAATGGTGAGCAGTTTTCTATGAAAGTAGAGAAAGGTACTGGTTTGTTATCATCTTATGTAGTGAAGGGAAAAGAATTCCTGCATTCCCCATTACGTTTGAACTTCTGGCGGGCGATGACTGACAATGACCGTGGTGCAAAGCTTGATGAACATAGTAAAGTATGGCGTGAAGCAAGTTATAGGTACAAGTTAGATGAGATAAAGGTTGTGGAGAAAGCAAATACTATCCATATTATGTCTTTATTTGAATTACCAACAAATCCTGTGACAACCACATCTGTAACGATGCTTGTAACTGCAGATGGCGCAATAAATGTAACACATGATTTACAGCCAGGCGAAGGACTACCTGATATTCCAGTAATCGGTGTGGAGTGGGAAATGGATGACAGTTATCGTGACCTTGTCTGGTATGGAAAAGGTCCACATGAAACGTATTGGGACCGACAAGTGAGTGGAAAAATTGCTATACATCAAGCAACCGTTGACGAACAGGTGGAACCTTACTTAAAACCACAAGAAACAGGCAATAAATGTGGTGTGAGATGGATGGAGGTAAAAGGAGAAGAAAACGGACTACTTATTGAAGGAAATCCAACGATTGAAGCGAAAGTATTACCATATACAAAAGCAGAGTTGGAAGAAGCAAGTCATCATTATCAATTACCTTCATCAGATAAAGTAGTAGTTTCGGTGAATGGTTGGCAAATGGGTGTTGGTGGTGATGATAGTTGGGGAGCGCAAACACATCCAGAATATCGTATTTTTGCTAATCGTAATTATTGTTATTCGTTTACGATTCGACTAATTAAATAAAAATTATTTTTTGTGTAATAACTGTAACCGTTAATGGTTGCAGTTTTTTTTATATTTTTATCTGTATAGAGCAAATCGGTCAAAATATATCCATATATGTAATGATTTTTACTCATAGACGTAAAAATATGTAATCTATAGATTGATACAATAGAGATAGTAGAAAAATATAGGAGGTGAACATTTGAGTATAAAAAAGAAAGCGCTTTAATAACTGCATAGACTTACTCTAAATAACAAAAAAATAGGAGTGTATCGAATGAAGAAAATTTGCCATATTCTTTTAGTTTTTCTTTTAATTCTAACTACAATGCCAATATCTAATGTAACAATCCAGGCAGAAGCAGCAACGGATGCTCCAACAGGTCTTACAGCAACAGCTGATGATGGTGAAGTGAAGCTCGAATGGAATCGAGCAATTGGTAATGGAAAAACAATGCTTTATATCGGTGATGATATTCCCTCAGATCACAAATCTATTGCTCATTTAGAGACATTAGGTTTTCAACAAATTGATTTAATGCGCGCGAAAGAAGTAACGACAGAAGACGCAGAAGGATATGATATCGTATTCGTTGGAGAAGGGGGTGGATCTGCAGATATTGGTCAGAAATTCATGAATGTGGATATCCCTGTTGTTTATGCAAAAGGTTGGGTTGTAGATGATGTGCATTTAAGTGAGAGTATATCAGGTTCATCTGGAGATATTGACGGACAAACAGAAATTACGATTCAAGAGAAATACCATCCTTTAGCAGCTGGACTAAGCGGCAATGTTGAAGTATACAATCAAGCAGGAAAAGTAAACTTCGGTACACCAGGAGAGGATGCAACAGTCATTGCAACAGTGAATGGTGATCCAAATAAAGCTACGATATTTGCCTATGATAAAGGGGATAAACGAGTAAATGGAGAGACTATCCCAGCAAAACGTGTTTTAACATTTTTGCATAGAGATAAAGAAGATCATATGACAGAACTTGGGTGGAAATTACTTGACGCTTCCATTGCATGGGCATTAGATGCAGAAGAAAAGAAAAAAATGTTGTATATCGGAAATGATATCTCAGCAGATGTAAAAACATATACGCATTTAGACGCATTAGGATATCTTCAAATCGACTTTGCACAAGCTAAAACTGTTACAACAGAAGATACAGAAGGCTATGATATTGTATTTGTAGCTGAATCAGGCGGATCAGGAGACATTGGTCAGAAATTCATGCATATTCCAATTCCAGTTGTCTATGCAAAAGGTTGGGTTGTAGATGATGTACATTTGAGTGAAAGTACGTCAGGTGCGTCTGGTGATATTGATGGCCAAACTGCTATTCAAATTCAAAATGCTTCACATCCATTAGCTGCAGGTTTGAGTGGAGAAGTGGAAGTATATACACAAGCAGGAAAAGTGAACTTTGGAACTCCTGGAGAAGAGGCAGATGTTATTGCAACAGTTGTAAATGATGATACCAAATCAACTATTTTCGCCTATGAAAAAGGTGCAAAACGCGTGAACGGAGAAGCTGTCCCTGAGAGACGTGTTTCTACATTTTTATTCAGAGATCAAGAAGACTTCATGACAAACGCAGGCTGGAAGTTATTCGATACATCCATCGGGTGGGCGTTAGATTTACAACCATCAGAGTTACCTGAAGAAAAGACATTTACAGTGAAACGAAGTCTAACTCCAGGTGGTCCATATGAAGTGATTGCTACAGGAGTTAAAGGTACTAGCTTTACAGATCAAAAGGTAACGAATGGTACAACGTATTATTACACGATTTCTTTAATGACAGGGACGAGTGAAAGCGATGCATCAGAAGAAGTTCATGCAACACCAGTAGAGAGCTTACCAGCACCGACAGGAGTAATTGGAATGCCAGGGAATGGAGAAGTCACAATTAGCTGGGACGCGGTCGAAGAGGCGACAGTCTATGATGTATGGAGAAGTGTGGTAGATGAACCAGATGCATATCAAATGATTGCGAATAACCTAACGGAAACTTCTTATACAGATCAAACAGTTATCAATGGAAATGACTATTATTATGTGATTACAGCAGGAAATGATGTCACAACAAGTAAGTATTCTACAGCAGTACAAGTAACACCAGTTGATACAAGTCCTATTATTGAATTAATAGATGCACCTGTTGCTACGAATAAAGCGGAGTATGTATTAAAAGGAATGGTAGACCAAGCAAGTACTGTAACAATAAATAGCCAAGTAATCACACTTGCAGATAATCACTCCTTTACACATACATTACAATTAATAAAAGGAAAAAATACGATTACGATTGAAGCAGTAAATGAAAATAATGAAGCAGCTGCACCAGTAATTCATACAGTCATCTATGAAACAGACGCACCTGTCCTTACATTAGATGAATTAGTAGGGGAAGAAAAAGGAGAGTATGTAGAGACAGTATACAATCCTTATCCTATTTCTGGTGTCTTGAATGAAAGTGGAAATGTTCTTATTAACGGAGAAGAAATAGAAGTAAATGATGATTATACTTTTTATACAGAAGTGAAATTGTCTCCAGCTATAGAAAATACGATTACGATAGAAGCAATAGATGATGCAGGAAATAAATCTGAACTTATTGAAATATCTATTTTCCCTGTTGCTAATGCAGTACCTCCAGGGCCAATTGAAATAGAAAGTGCGGAGGTAATAGAAGAGAGTAAAGTAAAAGTAACCTTTAATGGGAAAGTTGAACATTTTGATACATCAGACATCTCGTTAGAAGCAGCACTTGGTACATGGGATAGCTTTAATCCTAAGTTATCTCCATACTTTACAATAACGAATACAACGACAGGTACAACAGAAAGTGGGAAAACATATGTTATTTTTGAAACGGAAGAAAAAATTAATCTAGATGGTACATTTGAACGAGAAGTAACAGAAGATCCACATCATGTACCATATCTTAGAGCATCCTATTATAGTGATGATTTGGAAGCTTCTATTCAACAAGCAGATTATTTATTAACATGGCAAATAGAACATGGTGGTTGGGATAAAAATAAATCCGATACACTATTTAGACGAGCATGGGATGGTACAGAGCCACGTTCAGAATCCTACTCATTTATTCACGACATGGAGACAGGAACGATTGATAACAATGCTACAATTGATGAGATTTTGTTCTTGGCGTTAATGTATAAAGAAACTGGGTATGAACAATATAAAGAATCTGTATTAAAAGGAATTGAATTTTTACAAAACATGCAATATGACACAGGTGGATTTGCACAAGCCTATCCGCTTAATGGTAGTTATCAAGATAATGTAACATTCAATGATAATGCAATGACACGTGTTCTTGAGGCAATGACATTAATGGCAGAAAGGCAGTATCCCTTTAATACAGATCTTATTGATGATGAGCTAGCAAAAGAACTACAAAGTGCAGTTGATTTGGCGACAGATTATTTATTAAATTCACAAATTATTGTAGATGGGAAAAGAACGGCATGGGGGCAACAACATGATCCTTTCACATATGAGCCGACGACAGGAAGGCCATTTGAAGTACCATCTATTTCTGGGTTTGAATCTGTAGCAATTGTTAAATATTTGATGTCATTACCGGATCAAACAGCAGAGATAAAAGAAGCAATTGACGGTGCTATTCAGTGGTTTGAGGAAGTAGAAGTTCATGGTTATCGATTTGAACGTTTTGATGAGACGGAGCAATATTATTACGAAGATGAAAATAGTTCTTATTGGTATCGTTTATATGAGATAGGAACGAACTTACCAATCTTTACTCAAAGAGAAAATGAATTAGTGACACATGATATTATGGATTTAAAGAAAGAGAATCGCTCAAGTTACATGTGGGCAGGAGACTTTGCTCGTGATTTATTAGATGTTGCACACGCGTATGGATACTTTGAAAATCAAACATATATAAAAGTTATTGGTACAAATTCTACTAATATTAGTGGTGAGACATTCACATTAAATACGATAGAACGAGTGGGTCCAATGGTAGAGGAAGATGATGAAGAAACACCTACTATACCAGAAGAGGAACCAGAGGATGAAGAAACGCCAACAGAAGAAGAAGGTACAGAGACGGATAAAGAGAATGATAAGGAAGAAGATGGGAAGGATGAGTCAACGAAACAGGACGATGATGTGACTCAAGAAGAGACTTCTGATGAGACAGATAACGAATCCCAAAATGAGTCAGATAATGAGGAAATATTACCGAATACAGCAACAAATATGTTTAACTGGTTACTTGTTGGTGGTGCAATCTTAGTAATTGGAACGATATTATTCGTCATCCAACGTAGAAAATTAAAATCTTAAGTAATGAGAAGAGTACAGTACTACCCGTTAAAGGTAGTTGTACTCTTTTTTTTAGAATACTGTTATGTAAAATAATAAAAATATTACATAAATAGGTAGCATAAATATATTTAATTAGGTATAGTAATCATATATCGCATTCTCTATAATGAACGAAAGGTTCTTTATAGAGTTTAGATATATACCAATTAAATATCAGAAAGGAAGAGTAGCTTTGGCTAAAAAAATTAGTAGTATGCTTCTTATTTTTGTATTATTAAGCCAAACAATTGTAAGTGGCCTTTTTTCCCCATTAGTATTAGCAGCAACAGAAGAAACTTCCCATATTATAACAGACGTAATCGTAACAGATGAGAAAGAACAATTAATTGATGCAAAGAGTAATCCAACACATGAACAATCTGTAGAGGATTTTATTTATGTTCAATTTAATTGGACATTACCAGATACAGAGCAACAAATTTATGAAATTCAGTTACCTGAGCAATTATTATTTAGTGAGCAAGAAGGGATTTTAGTAGTAAAAAATGAAGAGATAGGCACATATCATACGACAGAAGAACATAGTGTTGTTATCACCATCAATGATGACGTAACTGTAAATGATACAGCAACAGGAACATTTCGTTTAGAGGCAGCGTGGAATACAGAGTTGTTGGAAGTCCCATTACAAATTGAGCTGCCATTTGTAATTGGAGAAAATGAAATCATTATTCCTATTTCTCTTACTTCAACTAAAGAAGAAATAATAGATGAAGAAATACAAGAAGAAAAAGTAGATAATGAAATAGCAGAAGAATTAAAGAAGCCAGAGAAAGAATTAGAGACAGCAATACAGATGGAAAAAGCAGCAGTAGAAATTACTGAAAATATATTAACAAATTTTGAACTTACATTACGTGATGGAAGTCCGTTACCTAATCCGATGCCAAATCCATTTGAACAAGAACTAGAGTTAAAAGCAGCATATACATTTGTACTACCGAATGATCATGGATATGGTGCTGGTTCTACATATACTTTTGAATTACCTGAGCAATTAAAAGTATATAATGTGATTAATGGTCAATTAGATGAATACGGAACATTTACTATTACGACAGAAGGAATAGTTACACTTACATTCAATGAAAATATTGAAAAATACCTAGATATTGAAGGATGGTTGGAAGTATATACAGTCATCGATAAAGAAAGTGTAGAGGATACGGAAGAAACAATTATTGTAGATATTAAAGACAATATTCAGAAAGAAATTACCATTCATTTTACTCCAAAACCAGGAAATACAATTGACAAAAGTGGTCAACCGGATCGCTGGTATAATGCGAATTCTATTCGTTGGACAATTGATTTTAATAAAGGACTAGATACATTACCGAATGCTGTATTATATGATCCAATAGAAGATGTGAATCAAGCATTCATTGATGGGTCAATCAAGATTTACGAACTTGATGTGAAATTAGATGGCACAGCAGTACAGGGAGATGATGTAACTGCGTCATTCGCTAATACATTCCCAATAGACTTTGGAACAATTAATAACCAAGCATATCGAGTAGTTTTTGAGACGGAAATTTTGGATGAAGACGCGAACCATTATCCGAATAAAGCAACAATTAAGTGGAGCAACAATGAAGAAGCATCTGCCTCAGCATCTATATATGTAACTAGAGGAAAACATCTCGAAAAAACGAGTACTGCTTATGACCCGGTAAATCAAACAATTACTTGGGAAATTAGATACAATTATAATGAAAAATCCATTCAGCAAAATGATGCCAAATTAGTCGATGTTTTTACAGATTTACATCAACTAGTAGATGGCAGTTTTGAAGTGTATGAAGTAGATATTGACGATACAAATGGTCATGTAATTGGTGAAACAGTATTTACAAATTATGACGTAATCGAAGAAGGTTCAGGATTTACTTTTCAATTTAATCAAGACATAAATAAGGCGTATAAAATTAAGTACAAAACAGAAGCACCTAATCGGATCACAGATTACCAGAATATTCATAACAAAGTAACGACAGATGAAGGTGAAGCAGAGAGCAATAGAGGAGTAAATCAAGAGATCATTCATAAAAGTCATTATGATCCTAATTATGATGAAAAAACAGTTAAGTGGGGTATTTCTATCAATAGAGATCAACATTACATGGATAATGTTGTGATAGTAGATACTTTACCAAGCGGTGTCACAATGGAATCTTATACTATTACTCATGGTGGAAGTCCACTTGCTGTAGATGAAGATTTTACGTATCAATATGATGAAACAACAGGGAAAGTGACTTTTAGGATACATGAAGCCATTACAAAAGAAGTATATATTGAATTAAAGACGAAATTTGATTACAATGAAGCAGAAAATAAAGGGTTAAGAAATATTGTAAATGTCACATGGATTCCGGAAGGGGAACAAACAGAATTAGAAAAAGAAGCTGAGACAACATTTTGGCCAAATTGGGAAACGCAAATCAATGGTTCAAAAAGTGGTTCCTACAATGCGGTTACAAAGGAAATCACATGGACAATAGGTGTGAATTATAACAAAAGAGAAATCGAAGAAGCGCTCGTAAAAGACATCATTCAAGGAAATCAAAATCTATTACTTGATTCGATTCAAATCTATAAAATGAAAATTCATCAAGGTGGTGGATGGCAAAAAGATGGAGAACCTCTGGCGGAGTCGGAGTATGAAGTGGAAGAAATTGTAGAAGATGGAAAACCTGGTTTTGTGATTAACTTGGGGAATATTCATTCAGCATATATTGTAGAATTTAAAACTAGTTTAGAAGATGAATTAATCGTACATGAGTATCGTAATAAAGCATTTTTAATTGATGATGATAAAGAATACCCATTAGAAGCAAGTGTATGGGTGAATAAAGGTGGAAATTATACAGAAAAAGGAGCATACCAAGACGAGCAGAACGAGCGTATTCTTCATTGGAATGTCAAAATAAATAGTACACAATCAACTATTCAAGATGCTAAATTAACAGATAAACCAAGTGGAAATCAAGTCATATTAAAAGATTCATTTAAGTTGTACGGCACTAATGTAAATCCAAATGGAAAGATTGAAAAAAATGATGCGAATCTACTAAAACTAGACGAGGATTATACATTAACATTCAAAACAGATGAAAATGACTTAGAGTATTTTGAACTGGATTTTGTTGAAGAAATAAGTAGACCGTACATTTTAGAATATGATACGTATTTAATGGCAGGTCATGGTGAGAAAGTCAACAATGATGCTACTTTAACTGGTAAGAATATTACAGTGGAAAATACGGATAGTAGCGCAGAACATATTGTGTATTACTCTGCAGGAGATGGTGGTGCTGTAGGTAAAGTAGGTAAATTGACATTAACAAAAGTCGATAGTAAAACGAATTTACCTTTAGAGGGTGTTGAATTTACACTGTTCGATCAAACAGGGCAAATGCCACTTTATACTGCTGACACAAATGAAAATGGAACGATAATCTTTGAGCGTTTACGAGTTGGAAAATATATATTAAAAGAAACACAAGGTTTAGACGGATATATTAACAATTACAAAGAAGGTATGGAGGTTATCATTGACAAAGAAGTTACTGACAACAGTCCAGAAGGAAACACATTAGTTGTAGAAAATGACCCTCTAGTATATGCTGTGCAATTGAAAAAAGTAGATGAAGATCATCCTGAAAAAACATTAGCAGGTGCAGCATTTGAGTTACAAAAGTTAATTAATGGTGACTATGTAACAGTCAACGAGAATATAGAAACAGATGAAGATGGATTGATTTATTTAGATAACTTAGATGTGGGAACATATCAATTTGTTGAAACAAAGGCTCCAGAAAATTATTTATTGTTGATAGATCCAGTTCCGTTCGTTATTGAGGATGATAATACAGAAGTAGTTACAGTAACAGCAATGAATAAAGAAATCAATCGTATAAATATAGCAGGTGAAAAAACTTGGAAAGACGGTGAATCTGAGACTAGACCTGAAACTATCTATGTCGATTTATTACAAAATGGTAAGGTGATACAAACAGAGGAAGTATCTGCAAGTGACAATTGGCATTACGAATTTCGTTCTTTATTAGAAACGGATTCGAATGGGAATAAATATCAATACACTGTTAAAGAACAAGCTGTTAATGGCTATGAGTCGATCGTAGATGGTTACGATATTATCAATCTACGAGTAGGTACAACAGCTGTTGAAGGAACAAAAACGTGGAAAGATGATAACAGTGAAGAGCGACCAGAGAGTATTACAGTGAACTTACTGCAAAACGGGAAGGTCATTGATACGAAAGAAGTAACAGCAGAAACGGACTGGACCTACAGCTTTGAAGAATTACCAAAGTATGACGAAGAAGGTGTGGCATACGACTATACGGTAAGTGAAGCAACAGTAGAAGGCTATGAAACAATTGTAGAGGGTTATGATATAACGAATCTACGAGTAGGTACAACAGCAGTTGAAGGAACAAAAACGTGGAAAGATGACAATAGTGAAGAGCGACCAGAGAGTATTACAGTGAACTTACTGCAAAACGGAGAAATCATTGATACGAAAGAAGTAACAGCAGAAACGGACTGGAACTATAGCTTTGACGAATTACCGAAGTATGACGAAGAAGGTGTGGCATACGCGTATACGGTAAGCGAAGAAGCAGTAGAAGGCTATGAGACAACAGTGGAAGGCTATGATATTACCAATCTACGAGTAGGCACAACAGCAGTTGAAGGAACAAAAACGTGGAAAGACGACAATAGTGAAGAGCGACCAGAGAGTATTACAGTAAATCTACTTCAAAACGGGATAGTCTTTGCTACAAAAGAAGTGACAGCAGAAAATGATTGGACTTACAGCTTTGAAGAATTACCAAAGTATGACGAAGAAGGTGTCGCATACGAATATACAATTACTGAGCATGGTGTTCCAGGCTACAAAACAGAAATAGATGGGTATGATATTGTAAATACAAGATCAGAGCTTACTTCTGTTCACGTAACAAAGGGATGGAAAGATGAAGGTGAGACCAGCAGACCTGAAACAATTACAGTACATTTACATCAAAATGGTACGATTGTAGATACTGTTGAATTAAGTATAGCAACAAATTGGTCTCATACATTTGAGGATTTACAGGCATATGATGAAGATGGTAAAGCAAATGTATACACAATAAGTGAAGAAGAAGTAGAAGGATATACAACTATAATAGAAGGATATGATATTACAAATATTCGAACAGGAAACATTGATATCAAAGGAACAAAGACATGGGATGACAACAATTACAGTAATCGTCCAGAAAGTATCACAGTAGAACTTTTGAGAAATGGTGAAGTCATTCAAACAGTCGAAGTTACTGAGAAAACAATATGGACATATCACTTTGACAAGTTAGCGGAATTTGATGAGAATGGTTTGCCATATCTCTATACTGTGAACGAGCAGCCTGTAGAAGGATATGTGGCAACAATAGATCAGTATGATATTACGAATAAACTTATCTTTGGAAGTGTGAATCTAATCAAAGTAGATGCAGATGATCATAAACAAGGATTAGAAGGTGCAGTGTTCACGTTATTTGATGAGAGTGGGAATGTAATAAAAGAAGGATTAACGACAGATGAAAATGGCGAAATTATCGTGGACCAGTTGCATCCAGGTAAGTATTATTTCCAAGAGACAAAAGCACCAACTGGTTATGTCCTTGATGCTTCTAAACATTCATTTAAAGTTGATATAGGGCAAGAAGAAATGATTACAATCCAAGTGGAAAATGAAAAGGTACCTGTAGATCCAAAGAAGCCAAGTGAAGAAGACCCAATTAAAGAAGATCCAAAAGAAGAACAACCACAAAATGAAGTATTGCCAAATACAGCAACATCTATTTACAACTATTTAGTTGTAGGCTTAGTATTACTATTATTAGGTGGCGTATTAGCATACCGATTAAAACAAAAATAAGCATGAATGAAGTAAGTATAGAAACCTTATCTGCATGTCGAGATAAGGTTTCTTTTTCGTAAATAAACAAGTGAATTTGATTTTTAACGAAAAAAGGATAAAAAATGTAACCGTTTTAATAGTAAGTGGTAATAATATGTAATCTCTTGCTTGTTAAAATTAAAGTGAGAATAGGAGGTGAAGAGTAGATTAATAGTTGAAAGAGGACTTCTACATATGTTAACACACAAAAAACTTAGTACTTTATTTCAACTAAAAATAGTAAAAGACACCACGAACAACAAAATCTTTTCACAACAAACTATTTGTATATGGAGGAATTCTCATGTTGAAAAAAGGGTTAGTATGGTTTCTTATTCTTTTACTTGTACTACCAACGATGCCATTACATACACATGCAGAAGGTACAGTAGATGGCGAAACAGAAGAAACGTTAGTACCAGCATTTCCAGGAGCAGAAGGTGGAGGAAAGTATACGACAGGTGGAAGAAATGGTGACGTATACTTTGTGACGAATTTAAATGATTCAGGTCCTGGTTCTTTACGTGAAGGGGTTGCACGTGATAATACGACAATTATCTTTCGCGTTGGTGGGACAATTGAGTTGAAATCCAGGTTGAAATTAACAGGTACCAATGTGACGATAGCAGGTCAAACAGCTCCTGGTGACGGGATTACTATCACAGGATACGATGTGGCGATTGAAGCAGACAATATTATTCTTAGACATTTACGTTTTCGTTTAGGGGACAAGAATGCCATTGAAGCAGATGCGTTAGGTGGAAGGTATTATAAAAATATTATTATTGATCATTGTTCTTTTAGTTGGTCTGTTGACGAAGTGTTGTCATTATATGCGAATATGTATACAACCGTACAACATTCTATCATATCTGAGGCGATGCTAATGACGGCACACCAAAAAGGTAGACACGGTTATGGCGGTATTCAAGGTGGCTACAATGCAGCATTTCATCATAATTTGATGGCACATAATTTTAGTCGTAATCCGCGCTTTCCAGGTGTGAATCCACCATTACCGGATGGTCATGTAGATAGCGTGGATTTTCAACACAATATTATTTACAACTGGGGTCTTTTCGCATCATATGGTGGAGAAAATGGACAAAACAATTTGGCGAACAACTATTACAAGCCTGGTGTAAACACATATGCTAGTTCCAGAGAAATGTTATTTGTAGATATGGATCCACGTAGCAACTGGTTTGTTAATGGGAATATTATGGATGGTTCACCAGAAGTGACACAAGATAATTGGAAAGGTGTCAATAAATATACAGATGTTAACATATCTCCTACATTGAAAGAAATGGACTATCCACTCCCAGCTCAAACAGCTAATCAAGCATATAATGATGTATTAGCAAATAGTGGAGCAACAATGCCTAGGCGTGATGCAATTGATGCTAGGATTGTGAATGAAGTGAAAAATGGGACAGGACATTTCATTAATTCTCAAAAAGAAGTAGGAGGTTATCCAGCGTTCAGAGAAGTTGTTTCAGATATTGTAGATGAAGACAAAGATGGTATGCCGGATGATTGGGAAGAAGAAAATGGTTTTGACCCATCAGATCCAGATGATCGCAATGGAGATACAGACAATGATGGATATACCAATTTAGAAGAATATTTAAATAGTATTGAACCAATTGGTACAGCAAATCCTAGTGTATTCATCACAAATCCAAAAATGAATGACATTAAACAGGCAGGTAGCCAATTGAAAATAGAAGTGGATGCGGCAGATAGTGATGGAACAATAGAAAAAGTACAATTTTATAAAAATGATGAACTTATTGGTGAAGACGAAACAGCACCGTATGCTTATGAAGTAACAAACTTGCCAAAAGGGACACATCATTTTACAGCGAAGGCGATAGATAATAGTCTAACTTCAACAGATTCAAGTAATGTAATCATACATGTGAATCAAGATGGAGATATTACTCCGTGGGAAGGGACAGATATCGGAGAACCAGCAATTAAAGGACATACGGAGCTTAGTGCAGATGAAGTAACAATCAAATCAAGTGGGAATATCTATGGTTCTAAAGATGAATTTCACTTTGCACATCAAGAACTTACTGGAAATGGAGAAATTATCGCAAAGGTAGAATCTATTACGGCAACAGATGATGGAGCGGAAGCTGGAGTGATGATTCGAGATGCTTTAACAGAAGATGCAAAAATGATTGCAACAACCATTGCTTTTGGAAAAGGTGGAAAAGTAGGACAAACATTAACGAGAAAAGAAACAGGTGCATCGTTGTCGAAAATAATTAATGATGGTTTTATTGATACACCATATTGGGTAAAAGTAACAAGAATTGGTGACCAATTTACAAGTTCTATTTCAGAAAATGGCATAACATGGAAGAAAATAGATACACAGACATTATCATTGAATGAAACAGTGTACATTGGTTTAATAGCGCATTCTGCTGAGCCTGAAGACCAATTCGATAAATTAAACACATCTACTTTTTCTAATGTAACGATTGAGGAAATGTCAGGTGAGTACCCACTTCCTCCACAAAATGTGACCGTAACGCCAGGGGAAAATCGTGCCATATTAGAATGGAATAAAGTTGAGTCAGCAGATAGCTATATCATAAAACAAGGAACGCAATCATCAGGTCCGTATGAAGTAATTCAAGAAGTGACGGAAACCTCGTATACAGTCGAAAACCTGACCGCAGGGAAACAATATTATTACGTGATAAGCGCGAAAAATCAATTTGGAGAAAGTTTTCATTCTAAAGAGAAAACTGTAACACCGACAGGTACACCTGAAACCATTATGTATCTGGACGATCATTTTGAAGATGGAAATGTAAATGAACAGCCTGTGGATTATTTAGTCGAGCCTAATCCACAAACAGATCAGATGAAAGTTATCGTGACAGATGTTCCTGATGAATCAGAAGGAAATACATCTTTACAAACATTAAAACTTCATGATGAAGGAAATCAAAATGTTAAATTCACGAAAACATTTGCAGCACAGAAAGGTAAATTTGTAGTTGAATTTGATTTTATGCAACCAAAAATGGCTGGTACATCAAAAGTACTACAACTTCAAAATGCGACAGGTAGTAGAACACCGATTTCAATTGAGTTACGTAAGCCAGATGGAGAAGATAGTTATACATTTGTATGGAGTAATAATGGCAATCACAAAATAATCGATACACCTGTGGATCATCGTTGGTATCACTTCATCATCGAAGCAGATGTCCAAAGTGGTACAGCAGATATTTATATTAATAACCAATTAGTCTCTAATGATATTCCGTTTAATGGTGATGTGAAGGAAGATGGCATTAGTCGTATGCATGCAGCAACTCCTGGAGGTGGTACAGGTAGTTTTTATATGGACAATATAAAAGTATATACAGAACCAATCTCATCACCTAAGAGTGTGAAAGCATTAGAAGGTGACGGAGAAGTAAAATTAGAGTGGTTAGAGACAAGTGATGCAACACATTATCAAGTAAAACGTGCAACATCTATTGATGGTCCATTTGAAGTAATTGCAGATCATCATACAACAACAGAATTTACAGATAAGACTGTAGAAAATAATCAAACATATTATTATGTCATTACTGCAGTCGCAGATGAATTAGAAAGTGATGCATCTCCAATTGTGCAAGCGACACCAAGTGGATCACCAAATGAAGAATTTATTGTACAGGATGACTTTGAAGAAGAAACTCTAAATGAAGCGCCAACAAATTATCAAGTTGGTCCGTTACCACAAAATGATATTAATAAGGTGATCGTAACAGAAGTACCAACAGATTCTATTGGAAATACGTCCAATAAGGTATTAAAACTCCACGATGAAGGTGGAACAAATGTAACCTTTGATAAAGTATTCCAACCACAAAGAGGCACAGTAATCGTAGAAATGGACTTTATGCAACCGAGTATGGCAGGCACATCACGATTCTTTAGATTGCATAATGAGGCAGGGAATAAAACGGCCATCTCGTTAGAATTACGAAAACCAGCAGGAGAAAATGATTATACGTTTGTCTATTCTTATAACGGAGCATATGTGAAATTAGCAGATGTTCCAGAAAATAATCGTTGGTATCGTTTTAAAATTGTTGCAAACACAACAACATCTACAGCAGATATTTATATAGATGATGAATTAGTGGCAGAAGCTGTGCCATTCTCAAATGACTTAGCTGAAGATGGTATTGGACGTATTGCTTCATCAACTCCAGGTGGTGGAAGTGGACATATGTATTTTGACAATATATCTATCTATACAGAACCAGTTAAAGCACCTGAAGGATTAGACGCAATTATAGGGAATAAAAAAGTTCAATTACTATGGGATGTGAGTGATGGTGCGATTTCTTATAATGTGAAACGTAGCGAGCAAAGTGGGGAAGGATATATCACTATTGCAAAAGATGTAGTGGAAACAACGTATATTGATGAAGAACTTGTCAATGGAAAAACGTATTATTATGTCATTTCAAGTAACAGTGACAGAGGAGAAAGTCAGTATTCAGAAGAAATTGCTGTAAAACCATCAGAGAACCCGCCAATTCCAGAAGCGCCAAGTGAACTTGTGGTTACACCAAGGAATACACAAGTAAATCTGAAATGGGAAGCTGTAGATTATGCGACATCTTATGTAGTAAAACGTGCAACACAATCAGATGGACCATATGAAGTGGTAGAAGAAGGAATTACAACAACCCATTTCACTGATACAGGTTTAACAAATGGTACGACATATTATTATGTTGTTGTTGCAAGGCATATAGGTGGGGATAGCTTACATTCATCGTATCAACAAGTGACACCAATTGAAGCACTGGCTACACCGATGGAATTGACTGTATTGCCTGAAGATAATGCAATGACAATTGAGTGGCAGGCAGTGGAAGATGCAACAAAATATGATGTACAACGAGCATCCAATTCTGATGGGCCTTTTGAATCCATTGGTGTAACGACAGAAACAATATTTAGAGATACTGAATTAAGAAATGGCACACCATACTATTATGTTGTCACTGCAAAGAATGACCAAGTGATTAGTTTAACGAGTGAGGTAAAAGGAATGAAACCAAAAGCAGATGATGGTACACCTTACATGCCAGGGAATCTTCTACTATCGAATCCAGACGATGGGGATATTGAAGTGAAATGGGATGAAGTAAAAGAAGCAGATAGTTATATTATCAAGCGACGTATAAAAGGTGATATGAACTTTGAAATAGTTGCTTCGGATATTACTACAACTAGCTTTATCGATACAAATGTAGTAGAGAATGAGACATATGAATATATTGTTCAAGCAGTAAATAATCACGGTGTTGGCTATTCATCAGAAATCATGGAAGCAACTGCAGCGATTGTATGGGTTGTTGCGAAAGATGGATCTCGTGACTTTACTTCCATACAAGCAGCAATTGATGCTGTACCAAATAATAATGATATACGAACAATTATTCAACTGATTCCAGATATGTATGAAGAAAAAGTAAAGATCACTCGAGAAAAAACAATGCTTAGCCTTATCGGATTAGGTGAGAATCCAGAAGATACACTTATTATTCATGATGATAATGCGAAAACAATAGGATCAGATGGCAACGAAATTGGTACAACAAATACGTACACAGTACTAGCACAAGCAGATGACTTTATAGCTGGAAATTTAACGATAGAGAATGCTTCGGGTAATGATACATCACAAGCGATTGCTTTATCAGCAAGAGGAGATCGACAAGTATATCGAAATGTACGTTTGATTGGTTGGCAAGATACATTACTTGCAACAGACGATGTGCGCCAATATTATGTCGATAGCTATATTTCAGGTGATGTTGATTTTATTTTTGGTGACGCGACAGCAGTATTTAATCGTTCCATCATTCATGCGCGCGATGGAGGATATGTCACAGCAGCATCTACACAACAAGGCAAAATAGGCTATGTATTCATTAATAGTAAATTAACGAAAGAAGAAGGATTGACAAATAAAGTAGATTTAGGTAGACCTTGGCGTCCATATTCCAATGTGGTATATATCAATACATGGATGGATGATCATATTAAACCACAAGGATGGAATAATTGGGGCAATCAACAGAATGAATTAACTGCTAGATATTATGAATATGCGAGTAGTGGTCCTGGTGGAGATGTGTCTGCTCGACAACATTGGGCGAAACAATTAACAAAAGAAGAAGCGGAAACGTATTTACCAGAGAATGTTCTAGCAGGAAAAGACAACTGGAACCCTGTGAAGAAACAGAGTTATATGGATAGTAATAGCTTACTTTCAGAAATAACAGTAAATGGAGAATTATTATCTTTATTTGAAGCAGATACGTATGCTTATACGGTTACGCTACCTTCTAATACTGTTGAAGTTCCACTTATTGATGCGCAAGCAATGAGTGAGGGGAGCGAGATCACCGTTACACAAGCAGAAAGTATTGCTGACATAGCAACAATTGAGGTGATAGCAGAAGATGGAACAACACTATCCTATACGATTCAGTTTTCAGAGAAGTTACAAGCACCAGAAGATGTGCAAACAGTACAAACAGAAGAAGGTATTGAAATTAAATGGAATAAAGTAGATGGTGCTGTAACTTATTTAGTAAAACGTAGTACAACAAGTGGAAAGGATTATGAAACGATTGCAACAATAGAAGATCAAATAAGTATGCTACAACGAAGTGCAACACTTTCTTATATGGATAAAGAAGTGACAGCAAATACACCATATTATTATGTCATTGTTGCAATAGATGCGAATGGTGTAGAAGGAGATACGTCTAAAGAAATACAAGCAATTATGGTGAAAGAAGAAGTCCCTGATGATAACGAAACACCAGAAGAGACACCAGATGTGGAGGAAGGAAACGAAACACCAGAAGAGACTCCGGATGGGGAAGAAGGGAATGAAACACCGGAAGAGACTCCGGATGGGGAGGGAGAGAATGATTTACCGGAAGAGAGTCAGGATGGAGAGGAAGGAAATGAATTACCGGAAGAGACTCCAGATGGGGAAGAAGGGAATGAATTACCTAGTACGAACTTAGGGATGTATCCATTCTTCTTGTATGGTTTAATTAGTATTTTATTTGCGTCTATACTCTTTTTGATTAAGAGGAGAAAAATTAATAGGTAGAATTATTTGTAGTAATATTAATGCAAGCGAACATTTCAAGTATTCATTTGAAATGTTCGCTTTTTTTGGATTAATGAGAATTCCGGCGTGGTTGTAGGAATCCCTGCGTCATCTCTAAATTAATTCCTTTTCAATTCTTTAGAAAGGATACAATATTTTGTTTGTTTTGTTAAAATGTTGACGAGAGGCATAGTGGTATATGGTAAAATACATAAAAGCATTTCATTTATAAATATATATATAACGTTAAATTTTTGGGAGATTGGTGTGTATATGATGAAGCGAAGAATTAAGCTTGCTGATTTATCCATTCGTGCTAAATTGTTTCTAGCCATTTCTGTTATTTTTCTTTGGCTTGTAATGGCACTGGTAATGCAATTATTTATTTTTGTTAGTTATATTAAGCAATATAATGAAATGACAAATACGATTACTTTAACCAATTCGATTCATGGACAACTACGAGAGAATCTAGATGAAGAAATAAGGAATATCGTATATGGGAAAGTACATTTTGATGACGGGAAGCAATACAAATTACTGAATCAAATGGAACGTCATTTGAAAGAAGTAGAGACAAAAGATGAAGAAAATCGATTTACAAAAGAAATTACTTCGGTATATACCATTCTTCAAACAACACGAGAATATATTGATCAGCTCGGCGAACAAATGAAACATGATGCCCCAGTAGAAGAAAAGTACATTACTCAAGAATATATCGGAATTGCCTCACAATTAATTAGCGAAGATGTGCAAACATTGATTCAAAAAACACTAATCGAAAGTGAGAAGATGGAGAAAGAAATTCATCAAAAGCTTACCAATGATATTAAATTATCCATCATTATTGTTTTAATGGTAATGATTAGTGCTATTATCTTTGTGTTATATATATCTCGAACAATTGTGAAACCAATTCATCTACTTATTGATTATTCCACCCAAATAGCTAAAGGGAATTTAACAATAGATATGGAGTTAATTACATATCGAAATGAAGCAGGAAGGCTGTATGAATCATTTAAAAAAATGGCTTTTCATTTAAAAGATATGATTTACTCTGTACTTAATAGAAGTAAGGAGATTGTCTTCATTTCTACAACTATTTACCAAAGTGCGGAAGATAATATCAAAATCGGAGAAGAAGTAGGGACTATCCAACAATCCTTATCTACCTATTTAAATGAACATGGCACGTTAGTTAAGGAAGCGATGGATTGGAAAGATAAATTAGACCACGCATTATACCAATATTTGAAAGCGGATTCAATAGATGGTGAAAAGATTCTACCGACAATCCATGAATATATGGAAAAGTTAGATGTGAGTATGATAGAGATAAAAGAACATTTACAAAAAAACAGTAGTTTGATTGAGAAACTAAGCGCACTGAATGAAGAACAATTAACAACAGTAGAAGAGATAGCAGATGCTTCAGAGAAACAGCTTGATCAAGTGAAACAACTCAAGCATTATATTAAAAAATTCAAAATATAATCACATTAAGAGGATGTTTTTAGATGTATGGGTGGAATTGGGTAAATAGAAGTCTGCGTACCAAAATGCTTGTTATGTTTGTCTTGTTAACAATTATGCCGCTCATTGTCATTAGTATTATCTTCTATATGAAGTCATCTACTATGATGGAAGAGCGAGCGTATCATCTTGCGAAAGTGAATACAGCACAAGTAACGTCAGAAATTGACTTTTTCTTTCAAGACATTTATCGATATGCTGAAATTGGTAATTTAGAAAGTACGCATAATTTTTTGCTAAAAAAAGAAGAAATATTAACAACACTTGAAATAGAGAATATCCTAGAGTTTATTCAATTTTATAGAAGAAGTCTTACAAGCAGTGATGCTGTATTTGATGTACAAATTATTAGTAGCACAGGTGAAACATTAAGTGAACAACGAGGGGTTGTCGATCGCTATACTTTTGCTCGTACTTTACGTTTGTTAGATTGGGAGAAAGATACGACAAGTAAAAAAATGAATGTCACGCAACGGAATGGGTTTCCTGCGATTGAAGTGATTACACCAATCTATACAAGAGATATAAAAAGCTTATTAGGTTGGACTGTCATTGTATTAGATGCACAAGCAATCACATCGATATTGAATCAAGCCTCACAAGGAATTGAGAAATACTCCATCCACTCCAATGAACAAAACATATACTTACACCATGATTCACAAGCAACAGAAACAGACAATGTATTACTTCGTCAAAAGAATTTAAATGAGGACGAAGGTACATTCACCATAGATGAGGTATTTTATGTATACCACACATCTAAATTAACCAATTGGAAAGTAATTGGTCGTACAGATATTTATGAACAAAAGAAAGATAGTATTCAGTTAGGCACATTATTTTTTTTAACAATTATAAGTAGCATTATCTTTACAATTGGTTTATATTTTTATATTTCAAATCGCTTAATTGATCCAGTGAAAACATTAAAACGCCAAATGAAAAAAGCTTCCAAAGGTGATTTGAAAGCAACTGTAACGACATTAGGGGATGATGAAATTGCTGATTTGGGTCGAAGTTATAACACCATGCTTGAACGAATACGAGGATTAATAAAAAATAATCTTGAAAAGCAAAATGAATTAAATCAAGCAGAATTTCGTGTCATGCAAGCGCAAATAAATCCTCACTTTCTTTATAATACGTTAGACACCATTGTTTGGATGGCAATCGCTAAGGATCATGAATCTGTAACAAAGTTAACCAAATCTCTATCACAATATTGTCGTATTTCTCTTAGTAAAGGAAATGATTGGATTACTGTTGGAGAAGAAGTTGATCACATCACGAATTACTTACAAATTCAAAAAATTAGATATGAAGAAATACTAGATTATTCCATTGATATCGATACGAAGATATATCGAAGGGAAATTTTAAAATTACTATTACAACCGATTGTAGAGAATGCAATTTATCATGGTATTAAGAATAAACGAGGAAAAGGATATATCATCATTAAAGGAAAAGAAATCGCAAATGAAATGGTATTCGAGATAATTGATAATGGTATAGGAATGACAAAAGAACGTCTCGCTTATTTACGAGACAAAATAGAGAAAAGAGAAGTGATTGAAAAGGCAAAGAGCGGGTTTGGATTATATAATGTTGCTCAACGTCTGACATTATATTATGGAGAAAATGCGACACTCTCCATAAACAGTTGGGAAAATGCAGGAACAAGGGTTGTAATCAAGATACCGAGGAGTGAGAAAGAATGAAAAAAGTATTTCTTGTGGATGATGAAGCAGTTATACGACGTAGTATGGCTCAAAATATTGATTGGGGTAAAGAAGGCTATATCTACTGTGGAGATGCATCAGATGGAGAGATGGCATTACCATTAATCGAAAAGCACCAACCAGATATTGTGATTACAGATATTATGATGCCATTCATGGATGGAATTACATTAAGTAAGAAGATAAAAGAGAAGTACCCTCATATTGAAATTATCATCTTAAGTGGACATGATGAATTTTCTTATGCACAAGAAGCAATTAATATAAGAGTTGCGAACTATTGCTTAAAACCAGTAACACCTGAAGACATTATTTCGGTATTGAATAAAGTCCGGGAGAAGCTAGATAGTCAAAGTGGAAAGCATATGCAACACATTGTATCAAAAGAGGCTTATCTCTTAAAGTTATGCAAAGGAATGATGACAAAAGAAGAGATTTTAGGTTATGCTACATTTTTAAATATAGATATGCTAGCAAGTTACTATGCGGTAGTGATTATTGAGTCAAATCAGCAACGCTATTTACTACTAGATAATGAATTGCAAACAATAGATAAGCAACGTCAATTATATATTATTAAGAAAGATACCGAACATATTTTGCAAGATACTTTGAAAGAAATACGAGCAATTGTTATTAATCAAGATGAACGTAATCGAATTGGGATTGGATCGATTGAAACAAGACCAGAGCAAATCAATGTCTCCTATGAAACAGCAATGGAAGAACTACATTATTCTAAAGTGATTAGTAAATACGAATTTATGCAAGAATTGGCAGAAGAACAATTTATGCAAGTTATTTTAAAGACGGATAATCGAAAGAATATATTAGATTTTGTAAAATATGGAAGTGTGGAAGAAATAGATGGATTTATAAAGTCATATCTTGCAATGATGACAAAGGATATTGGAAGTCATCCATTGGTCAATTATTATACATTAATGGATTTCACTGTGACATTATACCATTATGTGAAAGAAAGTGAGCAGTATAATCAGGTGGTAGTTGACAATATGGAAATACAAAAATCGATGATTAAACATACAGATGATATGAGAAAAGTAAGACGAGTTATGAAAGAAATACTCTGGATGATTTTTTCAATGAAGGAAAAATCACAAAGTAAGTATGGAGCGATGATAGATCAAGTAAAACATTACATCAAAGAGAATTATCATGATGCCAATCTATCACTTCACTCGATTGCGCAGCATGTGAATATAAGTCCGTCATACTTAAGCAATCTATTTAGTCAAGAAACTGGTCATACATTAACAGAATATTTAACAAAGCAACGGGTAGAGCATGCTAAAGAATTACTCATCTCCTCAAATTTAAAAACATATGAAATAGCAGAACGTGTGGGCTATAATGATTCCCATTATTTTTGTAATTTATTTAAGCGAACAACAGGACAAACGACCAAAGAATTCAAAAAAAATAGTAAGCAGTTTATTTGAAGATTCTGCCCATCAAGCAATTAGTTGCGCTAATTTGTTTGATGGGCAGGATTTATTTTTTTGATTTGATTAATCGAAAAACTAAAAAGAGAAATCCAATCATCAAAACACTATATGTGATGATAGAATACGTATCCATCCATCCTAAAATACTAGACCAATTTTCCCCAAGACTGGATCCTATTGTGATTAATAATGCATTCCAAATGACTGTGCCGATTGTGGTGAAAAATAAGAAAATTCCTATTTTCATTTTTGTCATTCCAGCAGGGATAGAAATAAGACTGCGTATTAATGGAATCATACGACAGAATAACACGGTCCAGTAGCTATATTTTGTAAAGGCACGATCCGCTTTATATAAATCAGCTCGAGATAATCGAAGGACATGTCCCCATTTATCAATAATTGTTTCTAAACGTTGTATAGTTACAAGACGACCAATACAGTACAACAGAATAGCTCCAAATACTGATCCGACTGTAGAAGCAATTAATACACCTGTCCATGTTAGATTAGAATGAGTAGTCATAAAACCACTAAATGGTAAAATGATTTCTGATGGAATAGGTGGGAAAATATTCTCTAGTGCCATTAATAGAAAGACACCGATATAACCGTATTGTTCCATCATATCTGTTATAAATGCTTGCATAACTTCCTCCTAATCATTAATTACTTTTATTTTTAATTTCTGACCATGTATTGAACATGTCCCAAGAAAATTCAGGCAATTGATTGAATATCTCATTTGCTCCTGAAAAGTGTCCTGCTAAAAAGATTATTCCAAAAAACACCGTACTAATAATTAATATCGTAATATAACATTCTATTGTTTGGTATATATGATTATTCTTTTTCATGAATTAAATTCCACTCCTTCTGTCTTTCAAGGAGTTTATTGTTCGATACATGCCCTTTATGGGAAAGGTTAACGTATAAGAAGCAATGTGTCGATACAATAACTTCTTGATACTAATGTATATCTAATTTAAATTGTCATTTCATTCAATTGAAAAGATAGACTTTCACTGGAGAGAATTAGATTAGAGGTAACTTGAGGAATGATATAGGACAGCACAAATATGCTTCATTTGATTATTTGTAAAATCAATTGAAACATGTGGGATAGGACTGAAAATAGTTTGGCTAGATTTTATGACATTTGTACTTGTTTTATTTTGAAATATTCTTAGTTTCAATGTATTAAGAGAAACATGTTCTGTTATGGCATGGTTATCTAGCACGATTTCTTGTGCAGATACGACTGTGTCCTCATTAGATTGATGTGATACTATATGCAAACTAGTAATACTGCTAGAAATTACAGCTATCGATAATAGAGTTGTTAAAATACATATCCAAAATTTTGTTCTCAATGTTGCTCACCTCCTTCTAGAAAAGAATAATTTCCAGTCACACTCATTAGTATAATCAGGTCAACTGGAAATGTAAATAAGGGAAAAATAGTCATTACGAATTCAATAAATCATTTAATTGTCCTTTTCTTCGTTTAGAAACTAAAATATATAAGACATCGCCATGTTGTATTTTTGTGTCACCTTGTGGAGTGATTAAGTCATTATTTCTAATAATTGCATTAATAAGAACATCATTAGGAAAATCAATATCTTTAATCATATAGCCGTTAATTGTAGAAGATTCGTTTACTTCATGTTCTATTATTTCCGCATTTGCTTTACCAATGGATACCAGTTCTAACGAATGTGGTGGATCTACTTTCTTTGGTCCAGTTAATTGTAATAGTTTGGCAAATAATGAAATAGTAGAACCCTGTAGTAAAGTAGATGTGAGTACAACAAAGAACACAATATTAAAAATCAATTGACTGTCTTCCACACCAGCAATTAAAGGAAATGTAGCTAGAACAATTGGTACAGCTCCTCTTAAACCAGCCCAAGATAAAAAGATTTTTTCTTTCCAATTAAATTTCATTTTTATAATGGATAAGAATACTGCAATTGGTCTTGCTACTAAAATTAAAATAATCGCAAGCAATAAACCTTTCCAAATGATATCAAATGTAAATAGTTGAGATGGGAACACTAATAGACCCAAAATTACAAACATTAATATTTGCATAATCCATGCGAATCCTTCGTTAAATTTCACTATAGAGTGACGATAAGTTAATTCTGCATTTCCGATAATCATTGCAGCTAAATATACTGCCAATAAGCCACTTGCATTGAGAAAGTCTGTGATACTGTATGCTAATAATGCAAAGGAAACTGCCAAAACAGGATACAGTCCACTAGACTCTAAATTGACCCGGTTGATGGCATATACGCCTGTTTTACCAAATAAATAACCAATAGCTAAGCCTATGCCCATTTGCCAGAAGAAGGAACCAACTAAAAGTAAATAAGAGGAATGATCTGTAGTTAACAATTGAATAAAAGATATTGTGAGAAACACTGCCATTGGATCATTGGTACCTGATTCTACTTCAAGTGTTGCTCCAAGTTTTTCTTTAATATTTTGTCCTTTTAAAACCGAGAAGACAGCAGCGGCATCTGTGGATCCGACAATGGATCCGAATAAAAATGCAACAAGCCAATCCACATCTAAAATTAACTTAGCAGCAATTGCAACTATTGCTGTTGTGATAAGAACACCGAGTGTGGCAAGAGATAATGCAGGTTTGGCAACACTACGTACAGTAGAGAATTTTGTTTGAAGTCCACCTTCAAACAGTATGATTACTAATGCAATAATTCCAATAACCTGTGTCAATTGTGCATTATCGAAGTAAATAAGCCCAATTCCTTCACTACCACTTAGCATTCCAACAGCAATAAATAAAATAAGTGCAGGTACACCTAATTTAGTCGAAATTTTTGTAGTTAATACACCAGTAATAAGTAAAAGGGCTGTAACAAAAATAAAATGTTCTAATGTTAGTATCGCATGGTCCAATTTAATCACTCCTCTATAAATTCACGTCTATCTTTAATGGGACTTGTTCATTTTTGTTGATACCAATGTAGTCTAATGTTTCTGCTTTCGTTGTATGATGAAATATTTTTTGTAGTAAAGAGATAGCAACACCTTTTCTGTAGGCATGATACCCGAATGTTTTCCGTAATGTGTGTGCACCATATTTATCTTTTAAACCTATTGCGTTTGTTGCTTGATTAATGATGCGATATGCCTGTTGGCGTGTGATAGGAAGGTTACTTTTTTTTGATTTGAACAAATACTCCTCTTTATGAGGATTCGATTCGTTGAGATAAAATTGAAGGGCTTGTTTGACATTGTTATTAAGATAAAAATTAGGATCAATCTCGCTTACATGAATAAATTCTACAATATCCTTCCCGTTCCATATGTCGGATACTTTTAGTTGAAGTAAATCATTTAAACGAAGTCCTGTATTAATTCCCATAACAAAAAACAAATAGTCTCTGTAAGAATGATGGTGTAAAAATTGTTTAATTCGATTAATATGATTCGTATCTCGAATCGGATGTACATACTCCATGTCATTCCTCCTAATGTTACATAATACTTATTTTAACATGATTATGTAACATTATCTAATAATTTGCCTAAGATACAATAGGTCAATCGGTATACAGATATGGAATAGGAATTAGGCACATTTTCTATTTAAAAGAATAGGATAAATTGGAACGAGATGTTATGTTGGGGGATACTATATGTATAACAATCGAAAATATTCTAGAAACAATCAGACATTATACAATAATGGTAATAACTCGAACTTTATTCCACCTTTTACAAATTTTCGATATAAACCACCTAACAACACTGGGACAAATCTAGCACTTATTGGCGGTGTATTAACTACTGTAGGGGATGCCCTAGCAATTATAGGTACAATCATTCAGCTAAACACAGATACCGCTGCCGATTTTCAATCACAAGTGGATGATTATATAGCAGAGCAAGAACAAGATAATTTAAGAGATGAGGTGGAGGAACTTCAAGAAAAGATAAAGCAAATGGAAGAACTATTGAAGAATAACCAAACTTAGAGCAGAATTATTTTTTTTGTGAATAGTTCAATAAATAGTTTGGACTGGAGAACGATCTTTTCTATCGAGAAGATTGTTTTTTAATTAACTTTTATAGTATGTGATAAGAATAAGGATATGACACATTTTTATGGATATAGTAAAAAATCATACTTTTTTCAAAAAATAACACAACTAATGTAATCGTTTTCAAAATGATAGAAAGATTTTATAACATTATCATTAATTCCTTTATTTTATTAATGATGAAAGCGTTATAAAATAAGCCCATACCAAATAATTGGTGCAAAGATAAAGGGAGGTAGTTAGTAAAATGGAAAAACTATTCACAAAAAAGAGTTTCCTTATTTTAGTTGTTGGAATCATCTGTATGTTTTTAGTCGCGTGTGGTAATTCTGATTCGCCATCAACAAATGATTCAGAAGAGCCAGCAACAGATGAAACTGCAGGTAATGGTGAAGAAGAAGCAGCTAGTGAAGAAGGTGGAGATGAGAAATTAGTTATTGGTTTCTCACAAGTAGGTGCAGAGAGTGAGTGGCGTACAGCAAATACAAAATCGATTCAAAATGCGATTACAGATGCTGGTCATGAACTGAAATTCTCTGATGCACAACAAAAACAAGAAAATCAAATTAAAGCAATCCGTTCTTTTATTACACAAAAGGTAGATGCAATTGTATTTTCACCAGTAGTAGAAACTGGATTTGAAACAGTATTACAAGAAGCAAAAGATGCGGGAATTCCAATTTTCTTGGCTGACCGTGCTGTGGATGTTGAAGATGACTCTCTATGGGCAACATTCTTAGGGTCAGATTTCGTTGAAGAAGGACGTAAAGCAGGAAACTGGTTAGTGGAAGAAATGAAAGATGTAGAAGGACCAGTGAATATTGTAGAACTTCAAGGTACTGTTGGCTCTGCACCTGCAAATGATCGTAAAGAAGGTTTTGAGGAAGTTGTAAGTGCAGACGACAAATTCAAAATTATTAAATCACAGACAGGTGACTTTACACGTGCGAAAGGTAAAGAAGTAATGGAAGCATTCTTGAAATCTGAAGGCGACAATATCGATGTATTATATGCACATAATGATGACATGGCGATTGGTGCGATTCAAGCAATTGAAGAATATGGTTTAAAACCAGGTGAAGATATTATAATCATTGGTGTAGATGCAGTAAAAGGTGCATTTGAAGCAATGGCTGATGGAAAAATGAATGTCACAATCGAATGTAATCCTTTATTCGGACCACAATTAGTTGATTTAATTGAAGCGCACTTTGCTGGCGAAACATTAGATAAACGTATCGCGGTAGAAGAAAGCATGTACACAATGGATCAGGCTGAAGAATTACTTCCTACTCGTCAGTATTAATCTAATAAGTAGACAACAGGCCTGAAGTAGGAGTTCCTACTTTAGGCTTGTTTACTTCTTAGGTGCTCACAGTGGCTAGCATTACATTATGTAAGAGGGGGTCAATAATAATGGTAAAAGAACCAAGATTAGAGATGCATCAAATTACGAAAGAATTCCCTGGTGTAAAGGCATTATCCAATGTAAATGTAAGATTGTATCCAGGCGAAGTGCATGCATTAATGGGGGAAAATGGTGCGGGAAAATCAACATTAATAAAAGTATTAACAGGTGTATATACTATCGATTCAGGAACGGTGCTTTATGAAGGTAAAGAAGTGCAAATTCGTAATCCTTTAGAAGCGCAACAATTAGGTATCAGTACGGTATATCAAGAAGTGAATTTATGTACAAATCTATCAGTAACAGAAAATATCTTTATTGGACGAGAACTGAAAAAAAGAGGCAAATTAGATTGGAAAGAGATGCACAAACAGACAGATGCTATCTTAAAAGAAAGAATGCAATTATCTATCGATGTAAAAAAACAATTGTCCTATTATTCTGTTGCGATTCAACAAATGATTGCAATAGCGAGGGCATTAGTGGTGGAAGCAAAAGTTTTGATATTAGATGAACCCACATCGAGCCTAGATAAAGAAGAAGTAAATCAGTTATTCCGTGTCATGAGAAGATTAAAAAATGATGGTATTGCAATCGTTTTTGTTAGTCATTTTCTTGATCAAATATATGAAATCACAGATCGTTTAACAGTATTGCGTAACGGTCAATTTATTGGTGAATATTTAACAAAAGATATATCAAGAATGGAACTAGTTTCTAAAATGATAGGAAAAGAATTGGAACAAATGGAGAAGGTAGGAACAGAGGCACACGTGAAACAAGTGGATAAAGAAATATTTATGGAAGCAAAAAGTGTTGGAGCACAAGGGAAAATTGCTCCATTTGATTTGCAATTAAGAAAAAAAGAAGTGTTAGGATTAGCAGGATTACTTGGATCTGGACGCACGGAATTAGCGAGACTTCTGTATGGGGCAGATCATCAAGAAAAAGGTGAAATTTTTATACATGGTAAGAAAGTGAAATTACAATCTCCAAGACACGCGATTCTAGAAAAAATCGCATTTTGTTCTGAAGATAGAAAAGCAGAAGGAATTATACCTGATTTAACAGTAAGAGAGAATATGATATTAGCAATTCAAGGTGTATATGGATGGTTCAAACATATTTCTAAACAAAAACAAACAGAAATTGCCGATGAGTATATCAAATTATTGAATATTAACCCAGCAAACCCAGAGCATCTCATAAAGAATTTAAGTGGTGGGAATCAACAAAAAGTCATGTTAGCAAGATGGTTAATTACAGATCCAGAATTATTAATCCTCGATGAGCCAACAAGAGGTATTGACATTGGTGCAAAAACTGAAATTATGAAATTAATGGTGAAATTAAGTAAAGAAGGGAAATCTGTACTATTTATTTCATCTGAAATAGAGGAAATTCTCCGGAGTTGTGACAGGATAGCAGTTCTTAGTGAGCGTAAGAAGGTAAAAGAGATGGATAACAATGAACTCGTTACACAACAAACATTAATGAAAGAAATGGCTGGAGGTATATAAAATGATAAAAACATTATGGAAATCAAAATTATTCTGGCCAATTATTGTTCTTTTCCTAATACTATTGGTCAATCTAATTGTTGACCCTAGTTTTTTTTCTATTGAATATAGAAATGGGAAATTTGTAGGTAGTTTAGTAGATATATTAAATCGTGGAGCGCCACTCATTTTAATCTCTATTGGTATGACTTTAGTTATCGCAACGAAAGGTATTGATTTATCAGTTGGATCTGTTATTGCAATGGCTGGAGCGATTGGAGCAATTACTGTCACACGTCTTGAAAATGATTCGCTTGGACCATTATTTGCAGCAATCGGCCTAACGTTGGTTGTGTGTACGCTTGTAGGTGCATGGAATGGACTATTAGTATCAAGAATTGGAGTACAACCAATCGTAGCAACATTAATTCTAATGGTTGCAGGTCGAGGTGTTGCACAATTAATCACAGGTGGTCAAATTACAACAGTATATTATGATCCATATCAATTTATTGGTGGTGGCTATATCATTGGCTTACCTTTCTCTATCTTTATTGTGGCATTTGTTTTTATCTTAGCGACTCTTTTAACAAGAAAAACCTCATTGGGTTTATTTATTGAATCTGTTGGTTCTAACCCAGATGCGACGAGACTTGCCGGTATTAATTCTAAAAATATAATGTTGTTAGTATATATGTTCTCAGGTTTTTGTGCAGGGATTGGTGGATTAATTTTATCATCCAATGTAATGAGTGCGGATGGAAATAATGCAGGACTTTGGTTTGAACTTGATGCCATCTTAGCTGTTGTTATTGGTGGAACTTCTTTAATGGGGGGAAGATTCTTCTTGGCAGGTACAGTTATTGGTGCGTTAATTATTCAAAGTTTGACAACAACAATTTATTCGATTGGTATACCTGTAGAGGCAAACCTTGTAGTGAAAGCAATTGTCGTATTACTTGTGTGTTTAATCCAATCACCAGAGTTTAGAAAGAAAGTATTTCTATCAAAAACGCCGAAACGTAAAAAACAGAAGGAAGGAGTGAGCTTAACATGATGGAACGTTTATCTATTAGTTATAAACAACTCCCGTTAATCGCAACAATTACATTATTTGTTATGATGTTTGCTTTTGGTTCATTCCGTTATACAGGATTTTTATCTTCTCAAGTGTTTCTAAATCTATTAATCGATAATGCTTTTCTCATTGTATTAGCTGTAGGGATGACATTTGTGATTATTTCAGGCGGTATTGATTTATCTGTTGGTTCTGTCATTGCATTAACAAGTATGGTGGCAGCTAGCCTAACAATGAATGCAGAATTATCTCCCATCGTGGTCATACCTATTTGTTTATTAATCGGTTCATTCATTGGTATCGTACATGGTTGTCTCATTCATTATTATAATCTTCAGCCATTTATTGTCACACTAGCTGGAATGTTCTTAGCTCGAGGAATTAGTTATTTGATCAGTGTAGAAACAATAGCTATTAATCATCCATTTTTTGATTTTATGGCAAGTACTAGAATCCCGATTATCGGTGACGCGTACATTTCTATTAGTGTTGTGTTAGCAATAATTATTGTGATCATTGCAGTATTTATTGGACATTATACGAAATTTGGCCGCAATGTGTATGCTTTAGGAGGAAATGAGCAATCTGCCCATCTTATGGGATTACCTGTTGCAAAAACAAAAATACTCATCTATACATTTAGTGGCTTTTGTGCATCAGTAGCAGGATTAATCTTTACTTTTTACATGAAATCAGGGTACGGGCTTCACGCAAATGGGATGGAATTAGATACAATTGCCGCTGTTGTAATCGGAGGTACATTGTTAACAGGTGGAGTAGGCTATGTTGCTGGAAGTCTATTCGGTGTACTAATTCTTGGTATTATTCAAACAATTATTGTTTTTGAAGGTACATTAAGTTCATGGTGGACAAAGATTGCGATAGGTGTATTGTTATTTTTATTTATTGTATTACAACGAATTATTGTCATACGTAGTGAGAAGAAGCAAGCGAGTACTTGAGTAGAATAGAAATTAAATGGGGATATCTCGTTTGTTATTAAGTTATTTGTTATTATGAAGAAAAAACGTCATTTGATGTTTATCGACTTATGATAACAAATAGCTTTTTTGTGCTGTATAATGAGAAAAACAGTATACATTTTTTATTTACCACGACTAAGGAGATGTTGCGATGAACAAATTAACTTTAGAAAGCTACATCTTAGCAGAGGACTTATTCCGAATTAGGTATGTAAATGAAAAGACATTCTATCAAATGGATCATACACATTTTCACATTGGGTATGAATTATATTATGTCTTAGCAGGTAAGAAGTTATTTTTTATTAACGACGAACTACTCTATGCACAAAAAGGTGACTTAGTCATTATTCATCCATTCGATGTGCACAAAACTTCGAGTGTAGAAGGAAGTGATGCTGAACGAATTGTTGTTCATTTCAATCAAGATTTCATTGCGGATTGTGAAGAGGAAATTAAATATTTAGTTCGCTCACCATATAAAATCAACTTGCCTTTAAAAGAACAGCTACAAGCAGAGCGGATTTTGCATGATATGTTACGAGAATGCAAAGTAAAAGAGTATCAGTATGAACAATACACACGTTTATTATTACAAATGTTTATCATTATGTTAGAGCGAGTAAAAGAACAAAACAATGTAGTAGAAAAAGATACACGAACAGCTACCGAAAAGAAAATCGTAGAAATAGCTACATACATTAATAAAAATTATCAAATGAATTTGTCACTGCAACATATTGCAACAGTTTTTTTTATTAGTACGAGCTACTTAAGTAGAACCTTTAAAAAAGTGACAAGATTTAACGTAAGTGAATATATTCAATTAGTAAGAATAAGAGAGGCACAATATTTATTACGTGAAACAGACTCAAAAATTATAGACATTGCCGAACGGGTTGGATTTAATCAGATTGCTCATTTTAATAAAGTATTTAAAAAAATGACGAACACTTCCCCGGTTAAATTTCGACAAACAATGAATCGTAGAAAGCAAAATAAGCAAAGTTAAAAAGAAAAGAGCATGAATATGTAAAGACTTCTCCTATTTGTTTCTATACAATAAATATAATTGTAATCGCTTACTTAATGTGTTGCAATTTGATTGAATAAACAAAAGGGGAGTGGAGAAGTGAAGAAGTATTTGGTCATTTTAGTAGTTAGTTTTATTTGTGTTTTTTTAGCGGCTTGTAGTGAGGACACATCAACAAGTAATCAACAAGAGAAGACAGATGATACAACTACAGAGACAAATAATGCAAATGAACAAGAAAAGGATGAGACTCCATTTGAATTATCCATTATGTTGAATTTGCATACCCCTGAAATACCACAAGACAAACTAGAGTTATTATTAGAAGAAAAGACGAATACAAACTTAGAAATTCAATGGGTACCTGATAGTAACTATGGAGAACGAGTCAATACAGCTTTTTCGACTAATACATTACCACATGCCTTTTTAGTAAAAACAGATCAATTTATTCAATTTAAAGATGCGGTGAGAGATGGTCAGTTCTGGGAGATTGGTCCATACTTAAGCGAATTCGAAAATTTAAAGAAGCTTAGAGAAAGTACGTTAAAGAATTCAGAAGTAGATGGAAAGTTATACTCTTTGTACATGGGGCGTCCATTATCGCGTGGTGGTATCATCTATCGAAAAGATTGGGCAGATAATTTAGGATTAGAGACACCTACAACAACAGATGAATTTTATGAAATGTTGCGTGCATTTACAGAAGATGACCCTGATGGAAATGGTCAAAATGATACGATTGGGTTAACAGATCGAGGTAACTTAGGAACATTTAATACTGTGTCTACATGGTTTGGCGCACCGAATAGATGGGGAGAACTAGATGGTCAGTTATTACCAGACTTTATGTTTTCTGCATACAAAGAAACGTTAGAATTTTTCCGTGATTTGCATAGTAATGGATATATGAATAAAGATGCGCCAGTAACAAGTAAAACAGATCAACAAGAAATGATGAAGAATGGTACTGCAGGAGCATATATTGGTTCTATGCAAGACGTACATGGTATAAATAATGATGCAGTGAATATTAACCCTGATGTGGTGTTTGATGTGCATAATTATATTGAAGGACCAAATGGAGAATATCAAACACGCTCTATCCCTGGATATGGTAGTTTGATTATGTTTCCAAAACAAGCTATTGCTGATGAAGCAGAACTACGTAAAGTGTTGGAATTTTTTGACTATTTGATGACACCAGAAGGAGCAAATCTGATTATATGGGGTGTAGAGGGAGAACATTATGAAGTGGTTGATGGCAAAGCAAAAATACTGGATCAAGATAAATTTGATACGGAAATAAAGCCATACACACCTTTTGAAATTGGAGAACCACTAACAAATGGTCGATATGAAGCATTTCATGATTACGAACCAGCAGAAAAAGCGAATGAACTATATAAAGATAATGACAACTATGTAGTGGATGATCCAACAGTAGGATTAGATTCAGAAACATATAGTCAAAATGCAGGTACACTAGATCAAATAATTACAGATGCTACGTACCAATTTATTTTGGGTGAAATAGAGATGAATGGATTTGATGAAGCGATTGAGAAATGGAAAAATGCTGGTGGCAATAAGGTGATTGAAGAGTATAATCAATAGAAATGGTCTGTGACGAAAATAGGTTTAGATGAAAAGTAGCACACTATATGTGTAGTGTGCTACTTTTTTGAAATGAAAATATAGAAATTTGCAAGCATTCCAGTCACTACGTTTCTAACCGGACGCTTTCGCTTTTGTTATTTCAATGTTTCTACTGCTGCTCTTTCTATTACTAATCCTGCTTTGTAACGTTCCATGAATTGTTCAAAGCCTTCTACGTCTTTTTGATCTGGAGTGATTGTTTCGCTTTGTTGTCCAGAGAATACATGGTTGTTTAAGTAATCATCTAAAGTTTCATTTTCTTTTTTATTAATCGTGTAAGAAGCTAATAAGGCAATTCCCCATGCGCCGCCTTCTCCTGCTGTTTCCATAACAGAGACAGGAGTGTTAAGTGCGCCTGCCATGATTCGTTGACCGACACCTTTTGTTTTAAATAACCCACCATGTCCTAAGATTTCGTCTAATTGTACATTTTCTTCTTTTAGTAAAAGATCCATACCTATTTTCATTGCGCCTAATGCAGTAAATAGGTGTACACGCATAAAGTTAGCTAGATTAAAGTTGCTATCTGATGATCGAACAAATAGTGGACGTCCTTCTTCAAAATGGGTCATATGCTCACCAGATAAGTATCCATAAGATAAAAGACCGCCAGCATCTGCATCTCCTTCTAGTGCTTTTGTATATAATGTACTGTAAAGTTTATTCATGTCTACTTCGATTCCCATTGCTTGAGAAAATTCATTAAATAGTCCAACCCATGCATTTAAATCAGATGTACAGTTGTTGGAGTGTGCCATTGCTACTAGGTTTCCAGTAGGTGTTGTAACAAGATCAATCTCTGGATATACTTTAGATAGTTCTTTTTCAAGTACAATCATTGCAAATACAGACGTTCCTGCAGATACATTTCCAGTACGTTTGGCTACACTGTTTGTAGCAACCATACCTGTTCCAGCATCGCCTTCAGGAGGACAAAGTGGTATACCTGCTTGTAATTCACCAGTTACGTCAAGTAATTTGGCACCTTCTTCTGTTAATAGACCTGCATTCTCGCCTGCTACTAAAACTTTCGGTAGAATTTCTTCCAATTTCCATGGTAAATTCTTTGCAGAAATTACTTCATTAAATTGTGCGATCATCGATTGATTATAAGATTTTGTTTCTAAGTCGATAGGGAACACACCAGATGCTTCTCCTACACCTAGAGATTTCTCACCGGTAAGTTTCCAGTGAACGTATCCAGCAAGTGTTGTTTGGAATGCAATCTCTGACACATGTGCTTCATTATTTAGAATCGCTTGATAGAGATGTGCGATACTCCAACGTTGTGGAATATTATAGTTGAATAATGATGTTAATTCAGTAGAAGCTTGTTCTGTAATATTATTTCTCCATGTACGGAATGGAACAAGTAATTCATTATCTTTGTTAAATGCCATATAGCCATGCATCATTCCGCTAAAACCAATGGCACCAATAGTCGTTAGAGTGACATCATATTTTTCGCGCACTTCTGCTGCCATCTTTTGATAACTATCTTGTATACCTGTCCATATTTCTTCGACACTATATGTCCAGATATTATCTACATAACTATTTTCCCAATCGTGTGCACCTGAAGCGATTGGTACATTATTTTCATTTATTAAAACTGCTTTAATTCTGGTTGATCCTAGTTCGATTCCTAGTGAAGTTTTTCCTTCTAGTATTGTATTTTTTACATCGAGACTCATTGTAATTCCTCCAATAATATAAATTTCAGTTTCATATAATTAGTCAAACGCTTCCAACAATATAGTTGTGAATATTTGTTGTTAGTAAATAGTAAAGATAACTTGTTAGTACAACTATGAACTATGATAGCTAAATATTTAAGTAACTTACTTATATACTTATATAATATCATTTTGCTCTGTCTTTTTCCACAAAAAATTTGTACGAACGTGTCTGAATATTTCCAGCAAAAGAAAATACAACAAAATCGAAAAATAGTACAAAAGTATAAGGGGAGTAACGAACATTGTAATATAAAGAAGAATGGTAATATAAAATAGTGTAAATTACTTATTTTTTATAATGACAAATGATACATGTATGATATAATAAATTTGTTGAAATTTTACAATTGAGGAGAAATGAAATTGGGAAAAAGATTAAATGCAACTAAAAATAAGAAAAAAAAGTGGATTAAAATCATTTTTAGTATTATCTTAGTTTTTATTTTGGCAATTGGTGGGTATGTATACTCTATTTATCATAATGCAAAACAAACCGTAAATGATACGATACATGAAGAGGTAGAAACAATAGATACTTCTGTAACAAAGAAGAAAGTAAATGATAAAAAACCTTTGAATATTTTGTTATTAGGTGTAGATCAAAGAGCAAATGATAGCGGAAGATCTGATGCATTAATGGTACTTTCACTAAATCCAACAGATGATTCGATGCAGTTAGTGAGTATCCCACGAGATACGCGTACAGAAATAGTTGGTCATGGAACAGTGGACAAGATTAACCATGCCTACGCATTTGGCGGTGTGGATATGTCTATTAATACCGTAGAGAACTTCTTAGATATTGAATTAGATTATTATGTGAGAATGAATATGGAAGGTTTGTCAGATTTAGTTGATGCATTAGGTGGTATCACTGTTCAAAATGATATTGATTGGAAAGATAATGGTTTTCATTATTCAATCGGTGAGTTGAATTTAAATGGCCCACAAACAATGGGATTTGTTCGAATGAGAAAACAAGATTCATCTGGTGACTTTGGTAGAACAGAACGTCAACGTATTGTAATTAAAGCAATTATGGACAAAGGTGCGTCACTTAATTCTATTGGTAAAATTCATGAATTAATTGATGTTTTAGGGCGTAATGTAGTGACAAATATGAATTTTGAGGATATGACAACATTATTTAACAATTACCAAGGTACTAGAAAGAACTTTACAAGTTATATGATGTCTGGAACTGGTCAAAAAATAGGTGGTATTTACTATTTAGTTGTTTCAGATGATGAAGTTCAAAAAGTCCATGGTATGTTAACGAAAGAGTCTTAAATACATGAGAGCTACCTTTTCAGGAGAGAAGGTAGCTCTTTATGCTTTTGTGTATCGATAAATGATTAAGAAAAATTTTGATCAACTAGATTTTGATAAGTGTCTTGTTGTCTTTGTAATTCATTTCTTACTAAGTTAATTGCCTGTATATCATCTGTCACAGCTTCTGCTTGAAGTAGCGAGCGTTCTGCCTTTTCTATTGCTTGTTGAATTTGAGACATTATTTCAGTATTTGGATTTGTTTGTGCTTGCTGCATTGCATGTTGCAGGTGAAGCAAAGATTGTTGTGCCTGTGCTAACTGGTTTTGGTCTTGTAAGCTTGAGATATTATTACCCTTTTTCATATGAATTCCCTCCAAAAGAATCTATTCAAGAAGGTAGTATAAACAAATTAGGTAAAATTTATGTAGAAATTTGAATAAAAATAACATGTAACTATATGAAATATTAGGAAAATATTCTATAATAGTAGGGTAATAGACTTATTAAAAAGAATTTAATGAAAGGAATACCAATGAACAATTTAAAAAATCGATCTTCCTTAGCAACAGAGAAGAAACGTACAACAATTTGGTTTATGTGGTTATTTTTTGTGACGTTTTTTTTCTATGATATTTTGTATGCTTCCATAATGAGTTATATTACTGCGAATTATGATATCTTGATGCATAGAAGTGCTTTCAACTTTTTAATCTATTCAGCTATTTTTTTGTTGATTCCTATCTCTTATTACCTGTTTAAAAGAAATAAGGACTATCGAATAAAATATATCTTATTTATTTCCTACACGATTGTAAATATGTTGTCTGAATATCTTCATTACAGTAACAGTACGGAAATATATGCGAGTGGAAATGTACTAGAAATTGTAATGATATTATTTGCTCCTATCTTTGTTAATTTAAGATTCTATTTAACTGTTTCTTTGGGTACGATTTTAAAATACCTAATGATTGGTTTTATGTTAGAAGAGCCAATTGTTATATTACCATTAATTATTACAGTGGTAGTTTCATTAGTAGGAAGTATTATATTATTTAGATTTATTGCTTATGTGAAAGCTGTAGAAAACTCTTATGATGAACAGTTAGAGGGAATTGTAAGGGGGATCGTAACTACACTAGAACTAAAGGATAAATATACTAGAGGTCATAGTGAGCGAGTAGCTAGTTATGCACTAATCTTGGCCGAATCATTAGATAAATTTAAGCAGAATGAGTTAAATGCATTTTATAATGTGTGTCTTTTGCACGATGTTGGAAAGGTGAGTATTCCTGATGAAATCCTGTTAAAGAAAAGTAAATTAACTGAGCAAGAATATGACATTATAAAGCAACATCCTGTAATAGGTGCAGAAGCAATTAAGAATGTGGAAGGACTAACAAATTACATAGAAGTAATCAGACATCATCATGAGAGATGGGATGGTAATGGGTATCCTGATCAATTAAAAGGCGAGCAAATATCACTATTTGCGAGGATAACTGCCATAGCAGATGCTTTTGATGCAATGACTTCTTCCAGGTCATATAGAGCAGCGTTACCGTTAGAAGTAGCCAAATCACGAATTATTGAAGAAAAAGGTACTCAATTTGATGCAGAGCTTGTTGATAAGTTTGAAGAAGTTTATCCACAATGGGTAGCTTTTCATAATAATTATCATAAGAATAGAGGTGAGATTAATGAAAATTCGTAAACTTAATAAAGTAAAAACGACTTGTTGGTGGTGTGCATTTATAGGTTGGCCTGTACCAGCAAAATAGTAATTTCTATTGTGGTAGTTCTGAAAATGAACTACCACTTTGCTATTCTAAGAATCATGACACTCACGGAGGCAATCTCATGCTATCAAAAAATTCTACTCTAAAATTATTTCCAATTACAATAAGAAAAGACAAAATAAATTATATTATTGAAAATGAGCGTACTGGTGACTTTTTAGAAATGCCAGAAATCTGTGTGGACGCTATTCATTGGATTCAAGATCAATTTACCTTGAAAGAGATAGAAGAGAAACTAGTAAACAAATATCCAAATGAAGAAGTAGATATTTTAGATTTTGTGGAACAATTATTAGAACTTCAATTAGTTATGGAAGTAGATGGTGTTCTTGTCGAGCAAAATATAAAAAATAATGTAGTCAAACGATTTAATTGGATATCACCATCGTTCGCGAAATTGATCATTCATCGTTACTCTATTGGGATATTATTTTTACTAATTTTAGTTAATATTGTTTTATTCGCCGCAGATTCGACATTGTTACCAAACTATCAAGTAGTTTTTTTGTTTGATTCCATTGTGTTAAGTTTAGTTACATACTTAATCGTTTCATTAATTTTATTGTTGTTTCACGAATTAGGTCACATACTTGCAATGCGAGCATACAGCTTGCCTACTAACTTAGAGATTAGTAATCGTCTATTGGTATTAATCGTATTAGAGACAGATATGACAGCAGGGTGGAAGCTACCACCAAAGAAAAGAAATGTGCTTTTCTTAAGTGGAGTATATATGGAACAGTGGATATTGTTCTTAACAATTCTTTGCAAATTATTTCTACCAATTGAAGGTAGTTTGATTGATAGTATACTTTCTATTGTTATTTTTGATATTTTTGTTAAAACTGTGTATCAATGTTGCTTTTACATACGAACAGATTTTTATTATTTATTTGAGAATGTTACAAGTTGCTATAATATAATGGATCATAGCAAAAACTATTTAAAAAAATGGCTACCATTTCTTCAGGTACCAACAACAACTGAACCATATGAAAGAGAAATAAAGTATGTGGTGATCTTTTCGATATTTCAAGTAATTGGAGTTGGGTTCACATTTTTAATCCTTATTCTTTATAGTATTCCACAAGTAATATATGTATATGCTAATTTGTTACCATATTTATTTACTCCAGAAAATACGAAAAATTTTTGGGAAGCTATTTTTATTGTAGGTCAATCAATTGTGTTTTTATTCTTGTTAGTATTTACATGGAGAAAAGGATATAAAGAAAAAAGAAATATATAAATGTAATAGTTATCCTAACTTGTCTGCTTAGAAGTAGATAAGTTTTTTATTCAATCGTCAGCTTAGTTCAATACGCCTAAAAAAGCAATCCAAGAATATTTTTTCAACAATGATTTTGCATGCCGAATAAATTTTGGTGTGCTATAATACAAAATGTAATCGCTTTCTAAAAAGTCCTGGATGAAATCATGAAGGAGAGTAACGATGAACAATACGAATATTCCAATCTCGTTATTTAAAATTCAACATAAAGACAATAAGAAGACAGTGAAGGATTTTCATGCACATGCAGGATATGAAATTGTCTGGGTGAGAAACGGTGAAGCAAAGTTTATTTTTGATGAAAAAATTATTCATCTTAAACAAGATCATCTGTTATTTTTTCGTAGTACAGCATTTCATAAAGTACAAATTATCGATGGGCCACCATATGAGCGTGTTGTTATTATGTTTACAGATGATTTCTTCTCTGTGGAACAACCAGTATTTCTTCAATTTAAACAACTATTAGACACACTTCCATTACCTTATTGTTCTTTACCACTATTTATGTGGCGAAAAGAACCTTTTCAACAAATTATCAATCAACTACTTAAAGAAGATCAAAATATTCATGGATGGGAACAAAAACAAGCAATTGAATTACTCTTAACACAACTATTGTTATACATATGTAGAGAAATGCATGCAGATAAAAATGAACATTTATTAGCAAGTGATCATGATTTGGATGGATTGCTATTGCAAGAAAGGATAGTAAAAGAAATTAATGCAATATGGCAAACAAACTGGCAACTAGATGAACTTGCAGATCGATTGCATTTTAACAAGTATTATCTTTGTCATTTTTTCAAACGAGAATTTGGAATGACTATTCAGCAATATATTTTGCAAAAGCGAATGTTTGAGGCTAAGAAAATGTTAGTGCATTCCTCGATTGCGATTAATGAAATTGCAACATCTGTTGGGTTTTCTTCTGCATCTAATTTTATTAGGTGCTTTAAAAAATATGTGCATATGACACCAAAGCAATATCGTGATGAAAAAAGTCCAAAACTTATGAAAGTATGAACAACATGTAAAGGACAAATTTTTATGAAAGGAGGGTTTTTAAATTTTTAAATAGAATATGGAAAGTTTGTTTAGGGGAAGGGTAAGCAAGGTTTATCAAAAATAGTGAGAATAGTCAGACTAAACAAATGAAGGGAGTTTTATCTTTGAAAAAAGGAAAACAGTATCTGTATTTAATGACCGCTATCATGGTAATTATTGCAACAGTATTGACCCCATTGCCATTAGGTATGGTGAAAGCTGCGGACAATTTTAACAACGTTGTTATTTTTGGAGAAGACTTTAATCAAGCAGAAACAGGAATAGAACCTTCAATGCTAGATTATAAAGTGGAGGGAGGAGAAGTGATTATAGCAGAGGTGCCATCTGCAGAAGATAAAAGTTTATTCTTAAATGATACGGTAGATGGAGAAAGTGTACAAATAGCTAAAAGTTTTGAAGACATAACAGATGTTGTTACTTTTGAAGTGGATTATATGCAACCGGAATATACAAGTTCTGCAAAAATTCTTCGCATTAAAGGGGATAAGACACCTGTTATCATTGAAACAAAGAGTAATTACCTTACGTATAGAACAGGGGAGAAAATTCATAATTTAGTTGAAGTAACTAGTGGCACATGGTATGAAGTGAAAGTAGAAGTGAATATTACTACACAAACATCTAATGTTTATGTAGATGGTAACTTAATATTAGAAAACGCTCCATTAAATGAGCCAACAACAAAAGTGAATTATGTGGAATCATATACTCCAGGTGGTGGTGCAAAAGGCCATTATCTAGATAATTTTGTCATCACGACAAAAGAGAGAGTAGAAGAGCCTGCAGAACCAGAAGAACCAGTTGGAGAAGTGGTTGTCGATTATAACTTCAATGAAGATACAATTGGTGAGAAGCCTAATGATGTAACAGTATCCGAAGCAGGCGGAAAAGTAAGTGTAGTAGACATTCCTTCTTCTGAGAATAGGAGTGTGTATTTAGAAGATACGAGTAGTGAAACGAATGTTGCAATAAGCAAAAGTTTTCAAGAAGTATCTGGTATCGTGACAATGGAAATGAAGTTTATGCAACCTGAATATACGAGTTCAACGAAAGTTATGCGTGTAAAAGGTGATGGGACTCCTGTTATTATAGAAACAAAAAACGGAGCGATTACCTATCGTGTTGGTAGCGAATACACACCACTAATTGAAGTGACTGAAAATGAATGGTATGACATAAAAGTAGTAATTGATTTAGATCAAAGTGTTGCGAGTGTGTATATCAATGATGAATTAAAGTTAGAAAATGCAAGTTTTAATCAAGCTGCAACGAAAGTGAATTTTATAGAATCTTTTACTCCAAATGGAGACACAATCGGCCATTATGTGGATGACATAAAAGTAACAGGCATGATTGTGGAGGAAGAACCAACTGAACCAACAGAACCGACAGAACCAGTGGAAGATGGAGAAAATGGAATATATGAAGCGGAAAATGCTTTATTAGATAGTGCAATTATTGACAATAAACATATAGGGTTCACTGGGTCTGGGTTTGTTGATTATAATCCAAATGCACCTGGTGGTTGGATTGAATGGACTGTGAATGTGCCGGTAGAAGGAGAGTATACTTTAGATTTCCGTTACGCACATGGTGGAACAGATTTGCGTCCAGGTGAAGTTTCTGTGAATGGAGAGATGGTGAATCCTTCTCTAGCATTTGATCCGACTGGTGGTTTTGCAGAATGGAAGAATAGTAGTATGACAGCAGATTTGCAAGCTGGTGAAAATAAAATACGACTAACAGCAATTGCGCCTAGTGGGGGAGCAAATATTGATCATGTTCGTATTTACATGGATTATGATCAAATATATGAAGCAGAAGATGCTTTTTTAGAAGAAGGTAAAGTAATTATTGATAATAAGCATGCAGGTTTTACTGGAACTGGATTTATTGATTACAACCCAAATACAAAAGGTAGCTTTGTAGAGTGGACTGTTGATGTTCCTATAACTGGAGAATATTCATTAGCATTCCGCTATGCACACGGTGGAACAGATGAACGACCTGCAGAAATTAAAGTAAATGGTACGATAGTGGAAGAAGCATTAGCGTTTGATTCATCAGGTGGATGGGCAAATTGGCAATATACAACAACAAAAGTAACATTGCAAGAAGGACAGAATATTATCCGAGCAACAGGTGCAGGTGCTAGTGGTGGAGCGAATATTGATCACTTACGTATTCATAATCAATTAAATAGTGATGATGATACGGTGATTGATGTGGAAGATAAGGAAATGGAAGAAGTTGCAGGTGGTTTGTTAGTATCCAAAATGAAGAAACTTGGAATTATTGCAGATAAAGCAATTGCAGAGAATGATGAAATGACTAGATTAGCATTTTTCTCTTTAATTAATGATACATTTGGTTTTGTTTATGAAGATTCATTTAAAAATTTATCTACAGATACTAAGGTTTACGAAGTATCCATGGAAGAATGGTATGCCTATGTTCTAAAAGCTACAAAAACAGAAGAATATGCAGAACATTTAGTTGTAGATGGTAAGATTTCACCTGAAAAACAAATTACAAAGGGAGAAGTCGCAAAAATCATAAAAAATATCACTTCAGATGATGTGGGATTAAGTGGAAGTGAGCATATTACTTATAAAGAAGCAATCGATTTATTAGCGGAATATAAAGCAGCAGACCAGAGTGAACATGCAGAAGTTGTTGGGGTGCATGCAGTTAGCAATAATGTAATGGCAGTCACATTAAATGGAAAGTTTGAGTCATTTGATTACACAGATTTGGATGTGGTCATTCCAACAAGAAGTTGGAGTTTATTATCTCCCGGTTTTGCTAATCTAAGAATTGATAAAGCGGCAAGTGGCATGAATCAATTTGGGCAAACGGTCATTGTCATGCATAGTTTGGATGCATGGAATGACTTTGCTGAAATAGAGCAGGAAATGGAAGAAACAAAATTTTCAGGTGATTTAGACAATGCAATTAATGAAGCTAACAATCTTTTAACATGGCAAATGGATCATGGTGGCTGGACAAAGAATTGGCCACATATATATACAAGACCATGGGACGGGGAAGAGTCTCGTTCGGAATGGGTAAGTGATGATGGAGTGGAATTTGGGACAATTGACAATGATGCAACGATTAGTGAGATTTCTTTCTTAGCACAAATTTATCAAGAAACAAATGATGAAAAATATAAGGAAAGTGTGGAGAAAGGATTAGACTTTTTATTTGATTTACAATATGAAACAGGTGGATTTGCACAAGTATATCCACGTAGAGGCAATTACTCTGATTATGTGACATTTAATGATGAAGCGATGTTAAATGTATTAGAATTATTAGATTTAGTCGCAAAAGAGCGTTATCCATTTAATGATGGAATGATAAGCGCAGCATATCAAGTGAAAGCAGAAGTAGCGATTGATTTGGCTGTTGAATACATTTTAAATGCTCAAATTGAAGTCGATGGAGAATTAACAGCATGGTGTGCACAACATGACCCTTATACGTATGAAGCAAGGGGTGCAAGAAGTTATGAGCATCCATCCATTTCAGGACAAGAATCTATTGGGATTATTCGTTATTTAATGTCACGACCACAAACAGAAGCGATTAATCAAGCGGTAACTGCAGCATTGACGTGGTTAGATGCTGTGAAATTAGAGAATACTCGCTATATTAGTGGAGATCCGAACAATGAATATTTTGTAGAAGACTCCAATTCGACAGCGTGGTATCGCTTTTATGAAATCGGAACAAATTTACCAATTTTCTCCGGTCGTGATGGCGTAATCAAACATAATATCTTAGAGATTGAAGAAGAACGTCGAAATGGTTATTCATGGGGAGGACATTGGGGTACACAGCTATTAGCAATTGCAAAGTCCACTGGAAATTACACAAACAAAGTATATGTAAAAATAGCAGGAGAATCTTCGGTCGATGAAGATGGAAGAACATTACAAGCAGAGAAAGTATACAAACTGGAGGGACAAATAAAACAGATGGAAGCAATTGATAGTAAAATTATCGTAGCGAAAGACGGTACAGGTGATTATACAACAGTTCAAGCTGCAGTGGATGCAGTACCAGTCAACAATTCATCGCAAGTGACTATTTACGTGAAAGATGGAGTGTATAAAGAAGTTGTTACCATTCCTAATAATAAACCACATATTCATCTATTAGGAGAAAGTATGGAAGGAACCATTCTAACTTATGATAACTATGCAGGAAGAGATAATGGTGTTGGTGGCACATTAGGAACAAGTGGTAGTGCGAGTGTCTATTTACGAGCAGATGATTTACGCATAGAAAATATGACGATAGAGAATAGCTTCGATGAAACGATGGAAACAGAAGGAAAGCAGGCTGTAGCAGCCTATGCTAGTGGAGACAGACAATACTACAAGAATGTGAGCTTCATTGGAAATCAAGACACATTGTATACACATTCAGGTAGTCAATATTTCTACAAAGTATATATTGAGGGCGATGTAGACTTTATCTTTGGAGCAGCTCGAGTCGTTATAGAAGAATCGATTATACATTCATATGATAGAGGTTCAGACTCCAATAATGGATATGTAACGGCTGCAAGTACATTATTGTCAGACGAATACGGTATGCTTATCTTAAATAGTAAACTAACAAGTGATGCAAAAGACAAGACAGTATATTTAGGTAGACCATGGCCAGCTGGTGGGAATCCAAATGCTCGTGGTAGTGTTGTCTATATGTATAGTGAGTTAGGTCCCCATATTAAAGATGAAGGTTGGACATCAATGAGTGGCTTAAGCCCAGAAGATGCAAGATTATTTGAGTACAAAAATACAGGACCAGGTGCAGTTATAAATGATTCACGCCGTCAATTAACTGATGAAGAAGCAAAAAACTGGACAGTAGAAAATGTATTAAAGGGATGGGATGCCCAAAGTTTAAATGAGGATGATGAAGAGAATCCAGGTGAAGAGCCAGGAGAGAATCCGGGTGAAGGGCCAGGAGAGAATCCAGGTGAAGAGCCAGGAGAGAATCCGGGTGAAGAGCCAGGAGAGAATCCGGGTGAAGGGCCAGGAGAGAATCCGGGTGAAGGGCCAGGAGAAAATCCAGGTGAAGGGCCAGGAGAGAACTCAGATAGCAGAAAAAAGATACAGCTAGATAAAGAAACGGAGGTATATCCTAATGAAATCGTTCAAATTGCTGATTCAAAATCAAAAGTAAAAATGTCGAGTGATTTACCTGACGGGACAAAATTAATTGTAACAAAGGCATCTGTAACAGAAGGAGAAGGATTAATTCTTAGTGGTGATGCTTATACATTCGAATTTATCTTTCCAGAGGGTTATGAAGATTATACCGGAGCATTTGAGCTGTCGCTTGCGCATAACGGTAACAATAATGTAGCAATATATTATTATAATGAGTCAACAAAAGAATGGGAATTAATTGGTGGCGAACTAGATAGTGAAGTGATTACAACAGTTGTAGATCATTTTTCCACATATGGAGTTTTTGCAAAAGAAGAGAATAATACTGATGGAAATGTGTCAGATAGCGAATCTAATCAAACTGATAAAGATAAAGTGTTACCAGACACTGCAACAAATATATCTAATATCATTATCGGCGGTTTATTATTGTGCCTAATCGGTGTTGGTATGTATCTTTATAGAAGACCAATTAGAAGGTAGTTATTGATAATTCATTTAAATTAACAATAAGGCGAAATTTTATCTACACAAAAGTAGATAGGTTTCGTCTTTTTTTGTTTTATGTGTTTCGTTGGTACGGTGAGAAATGCGGATAATGAGCGAACTTTTGTATTCTTCGATATAATAGAACAGGTTGCAGTAAATAGGTTAGGAGCGTTTAAGTTGAAAGTACATAATAAATCAAATACATCTATGGAGACATTACAATGGTTTGTCTTCTTGTTAGCAAGTTCTGTTGCATTACCCATTGTGATAGGTTCTGTTTTCGAACTGGAATTTCATGAAGTGGCAGGTTTGATGCAGCGCACTTTCTTTTTAGTTGGACTAGCTTCTTTGTTACAAGGTTTATTTGGACATCGGTTACCAATAATGGAAGGACCGGCTGGCATATGGATTAGTATTTTTACCGTAATGGCAATGACAGGCTTGCAACACGGAACCTCTTTAGATAAGTCTTTACAATTAATACAAACAACGATGATTGTTACAGGATTGTTTTTGTTATTGTTTGGTTTATTCAAAATTTCGCAATTTATTTTGCCTATTTTTACCCCACTAGTGACAGGTGTGTTTTTCTTCCTATTAACTGTTCAATTAAGCGGGACATTTTTGCAAGGAATGTTAGGGTTACAAGGAGATGCGAGTACGATTCAATTGGATAGTGCTACACTTGCTTTTATGACATTTTTTATTGTATTAGGCTTATCTATTTTCGGAAAAGGTTGGATAAGTAACTATGCAGTGTTAATTGGTTTAGCTATTGGCTGGTTATTATATGAATGGTTCATTAAGCCTGAAAGAACATCTACAGAAATGCCTGTTTTTCAATTACCAGAAGTATTTGCTTTTGGAATGCCGATATTTGATGTGAGTGTAATACCTATTGCATTTATTACAGCATTAATATTAATATCTAATGTTGTTGCATCGATTGTTGCTGTAAAACAAACACTAGGGTCTGATATCTTAGATATTCGTAGTCAAGTAAATAAAGGTACTGCTTTTTCTGGTGTAAGTCATGGGTTAGCAGGAATGTTCTCAGCAATTGCAAATGTTCCGCTTGCTACATCAGCAGGTTTTATTGGATTAACAGGTCAAAAAAAGAAAATGCCATTTATCTATGCATCTATTGTGTTGATGATTGTTGCACTATTTCCTCCAATTGTTGCTTTTATTTCAAGCATACCGTCGCCAATTGCAAATGCAGCATTAATGGCATCTTTTGTGAATTTAGTCGGTTTAGCTATTAATAATACAACATTAGAAAAACTAGATACAAGAAAAATGACTATTGTCGGAGTTAGCTATTTGTTTGGGATGGGAGCAATGTTTTTACCAATCGAGGTCTTTGCAGAATTACCATCTTATTTACAAAATCTATTAAGTAATGGATTGCTTGTAGGTACAGTTTTAGTTATACTCTTAGAACAAGTATGGAGAGAATGAAATTATACAGAAAGCTAGGGGGAAAAGATGTTAAGAAAAATCCATCATATTGCAATAATATATTCTGATTACAAAAAATCAAAAGACTTTTATGTGAACAAATTAGGGCTAGAAATTATAAATGAAAATTATCGAGAAGAGAGACAATCTTTTAAGTTAGATCTTGCATTGGTAGGAGAGTATGTGATAGAACTATTTTCCTTTCCAGATCCACCAACGAGAACTTCTTATCCAGAGGCTTGTGGATTGCGTCATATCGCTTTTGAAGTCGATAGTATCAAGGAAACTTGTAAAGATTTAAAAAGTAAAGGAATTGATGTGGAAGAAATACGAGAAGACCCTGTTACAGGAAAATTATTTACTTTTTTTCAAGACCCTGATTGTTTGCCGATTGAAATATATGAAAAATAAAAATTATTGCTAGTTTATCATCTGTATTCTGATAGACTAGCTTTTTTATTGGACAAATAAGTCTTATTTCTTCAATGGAATGCATACATTTCTAACTATATAGTTTGAAAAATGTCTATATTGTGAAATGTTTCACAATAATATTGTTATTATTATCTTATGTGATAAAATGAACATATAAAGGGAGATGGGGTGGAAGAGATGATGACACTTGTTGCGTTAACACCAATTTTAGCAGTTTTTTTATTTTTAGTAGTACTACGATTACCTGCAATTAAAGCGATGCCAATTAGTTTATTTGTTACAGCAATATTAGCATATTTTTATTGGAAAGTACCTTTTATTCAACTTAGTGCATCTTTGATTGAAGGAATCATTATTGCGATATCTATTTTGTACATTGTATTTGGTGCTATTTTGTTATTAAATACATTGCAAAAAAGTGGAGCTATTGATACAATTCGTGCTTATTTTATGAGTGTAACACCTGATCGACGTGTGCAAGTAGTGTTAATTGCATGGATGTTTGGTGCATTTATTGAAGGAGCTGCTGGATTCGGAACGCCTGCTGCGATAGTCGCGCCATTATTAGTTGTCTTAGGCTTTCCACCTTTAGCAGCAGTAGTGATTGCATTGATTGCAGATAGTAGTCCGGTTACATTCGGTGCTGTTGGAACACCGTTAATTGTCGGTGTAGAGCAAGGTTTAATGGAAGGTGGAGGAATCAGTCCAATTGTAGCGGTATTTCTTGGTGATTTATCAATAACGGAATATTTAAAAGTAATTGCAAGCCAAGTCATGCGATTTGATTTAATTGTTGGTACACTTGTTCCATTTATTATGATTCTACTTTTAACTAGATTTTTCGGTGAAGAGAAAACATGGCGTCATGGACTAGTCATGTGGAAATTCGCTATTTATGCAGGATTGAGCTATACTTTTCCAGCATTTCTTGTTGCTACATTTATTGGGCCAGAGTTCCCATCTATTATAGGTGGCTTAGTTGGTCTAGTGCTTGTACTTGTCGCAATAAAAAAAGGATGGTTTATGCCAAAAGAAACATGGGACTTTGGCCGAAAAGAGACATGGTCAAAAGATTGGCTAGGTACTGTAACGGTTGAAGAGAATCAGGCTCAATCTGTTATGCCACTAATGAAAGCATGGATTCCATATTTGTTATTAGGATTTTTGCTAATACTCACTCGTTTAGAAGTATTGCCATTTAAAGAGTTATTAACAAGTGTAAAAGTAGGTTGGCAACAAATATTAGGAACAAATATTAGTGCAATGCTTGAACCACTTTATTTACCTGGAACGGTTTTTATCATTGTTGTAGTTATTACGATTATCTATCATCAAATGAATAAACACCAAGTAATGGAAGTATGTGCAAGTTCAATGAAAACATTAGTTGGGACCGCAATTACCTTATTTACAGCAGTTCCAATGGTACGTATTTTTATTAACTCTGGCGTCAATGAAGCAGATCTAGCTAGTATGCCTGTTGAGTTAGCACATCAAGCAGCAGATCTTATCGGCACTGGTTGGCCATTCATGGCACCATTTATTGGTGCATTAGGTTCTTTCATCTCTGGAAGTGCCACATTTAGTAACATGATGTTCTCACTTTTCCAATTCTCTGTCGCTGATCAAGTAGGGATGGATCCAACAACAATTGTTAGTATGCAAGTGATGGGCGCTAATACAGGGAATATGATTTGTGTAGTAAACGTAGTCGCAGCTGCATCTGTTGTAGGATTAATAGGTAAAGAAGGCAGTATTATTAGAATGACATTACTACCAATGGTAATCTACGCCACGTTAGTTGGAGTATTAGGATTTGTATTCAGTTAATAAACAAAAGCGAAAGTACTCGCCTGATGTGGAATATAGCCATATGGTTTAAGTTGTGTCCTTTCTATTACAATACAAAAAGCTTCTTCAAACTGCCGAATGAAGAAGCTTTTTTGTATTACGAGATAGTATTCCTTCCATCCAACTGAAAAATATTGAAAAAAACATGACATTAGATTGAAATATTGGTAAACTGTAAAAAGTGAATTTTGTCGATTAATTTAATCCAAGTTGATATAATTGTGATATTTTTCAGGTGGAGGTTTGATAATGGAAGGAACGATTTATTCGCTAATACCAGCGATTTTAATGCTGATATTAGTTTTATTTACTAGAAAAATACTTTTGTCACTCGGTACAGGTATTATTGTAGGGGCTTTACTTATACATGATTTTAGAATAGGAAAGTCATTAGAACAAATTTGGCTCGTATTTCGTGATATTTTTTATACAGAAGATGGCATTAATACAGGGAATATATATTTGTTAACATTTTTATTGTTTCTTGGAATAATGACTGTTTTCATGACTGCATCAGGTGGGAGTAAAGCATTTGGTGACTGGGCGATCAAAAAAGTGAAGACGAGACGTGATGCGCAATTAATTCCAGCATTTCTTGGTGTTATTATCTTTATCGATGATTATTTTAATAGTCTTGCTGTTGGACAAGTAGCAAGACCGATTACAGATCGTTATAAAATATCACGTGCCAAACTTGCTTATTTTATTGATTCTACTTCTGCACCAGTTACTGTTATTACACCAATATCTAGTTGGGGTGCATATATTATCGGGACATTAGGTTCAATTTTCGTTGCAGCAGAAGTAACGGAATTTCAGCCTTTAGAAGCATTTGTGAAGATGATTCCATATAATTTCTATGCATTTGCAGCATTATTACTTGTTTTTCTTGTCGCTATATTTAATGTGAATATTGGTTCAATGAGAACACATGAAAATAGAGCAATGGAGACAGGAGAAGTATTAGATCCAAATAAAAAAAGTACACAAGCATTATCAAATGAAGATACATTAATGAATGCGAATGGAAAAGTAAGACATTTGTTAATTCCGATACTTGTTTTAGTGATTGCCACAGTTGCCTCCATGCTGATTACTGGTCGAATGGAAGTAGAGGGCGACGCAAGTGTATTACAAATGTTCGAAAATACGAATGTAAATCTTTCTTTATTTATTGGTGGACTTTTAGCAGTTGTCATTTCTCTTGTGATGTACGTAATCTTACAAGGTGAAAAAACTAAACTAAGTACTATATTTGGTAATGGAATCCAATCAATGCTTCCGGCAATTTATATTTTAATTTTAGCATGGATGATTGGAGCAATAATTGAAATAATTGATACAGGTGGATATCTTGCATCATTAGTAGAAGATCTGTCTTTTAATATGAATTATTTAGCTTTATTGTTATTTATTTTAGCAGGATTTATGGCATTAGCTACAGGTACTTCGTGGGGAACATTTGCGATTATGTTACCTATAGCTGCACAAATTGCGATTGTATATGACATAGATTTAGTCATTCCAGCAATGTCAGCAGTGTTAGCTGGTTCTGTTTTTGGGGATCATTGTTCTCCGATTTCTGATACATCTATATTATCTTCAACTGGTGCTGGTTCTGACCATATTGATCACGTCATGACACAATTACCATATGCATTCATTTGTGCATTTGCTGCATGTATTGGCTATGTAGTATTAGCAATATCAGGACAAGTTAGTCTTGCATTTGGTGCAACAATCATTGCAATTATCTTGCTTGTGTTACTTTTGTTGTTTATCGAAAAGAAACGAAAATAATAAGAAAATGCGAATCTCTTAAAAGATTCGTATTTTTTTATGAAAATGTAGAGTGGCACACAAATGTTATTAGTGATAAAGGCATCCCGATGTGGTGATTTTCAGGAAATTTCCCCATATAATTTCCCTTCATTATATACGTGCTTCTCTTAACTTAATTACTTGCAAATAAAAATTAAAAGGAACATAATAATAGAGGAGAAACCTTAATATTCCAATCGAATCATCAATTGTTTGGAATAAATGAAGATATATAGTAGGGAAGGAACGTGTAAGATGGGTTCAACACATGAATTCACGGTGAAAGAAGAAATAGCTAATTCCATCACACATGGAATAGGAATGGTACTTAGTATAGCTGGTTTGGTATTACTTGTTGTCTATTCCTCACTTTATGGTACGGCTTGGCACATTGTTAGTTTTACATTATTTGGTGTAACAATGGTATTACTTTATACATCTTCCACACTTTTGCATAGTTTGCCAAAAGGTCGTGCAAAAAATGTATTTGAAGTATTAGATCACTCATCGATTTATTTCTTTATTGCTGGTACATATACACCATTTTTATTTTTAGCTATTCAAGGGTGGCAAGGTTGGACGTTATTTGGTGTCATCTGGGGTCTTGCAATTGGTGGAACTGTTTTTAAAGCTTTTTTTGTGAAAAAATTCCTTTTTTTCTCGACAATTCTTTATGTTGTTATGGGTTGGTTAATTGTGCTAGCATGGCAACCATTAGTAGAAAATTTACACCCGAATGGTGTTCGTTGGTTAGTGGCTGGCGGTTTATTGTATACAATAGGTGCTGTTTTTTACGTCTGGAGAGCATTTAAATTTCATCATGCTTTATGGCATTTATTTGTTCTAGCGGGGTCTATTGCACATTTTTTCTGTGTATTCTTTTATTTATTACCAAGATAAATAGTAATGTAAGCACATGTATGGAAAATGCATGTGTTTTTTGTTTTACTCAGAATCTAGTACCCGTTGACATGGAAGAGTCACATGCAGTAGGTGTTGTCGAACTTGATCTTCACCTGTGTAATATATCACAACATTCATTCTCTTTTTCTATTACGGTTAAAGTAATATTTCAACAAAAGGAGCGTTTAAGTTGAGAGAAAAACCTATGTTTTCACCGCGTGATTATAATGAAGATCCTTTTATTGTTATTTGGGAAGTAACGAGAGCATGTGCATTGAAATGCCTTCATTGTCGGGCAGATGCTCAACATCACCGTGATCCTCGAGAATTGAATTTTGATGAAGCGAAAGTATTGATTGATCAAATTCATTCAATGAAAAACCCTTTACTCGTATTTACTGGAGGGGATCCTTTAGAGCGGAACGATTTATTTGATATTGCAACATATGCGATACAAAAAGGTGTACGTGTTTCGATGACACCATCAGCTACTCCAAATGTAACAAAAGATGTAATGAAAAAGGCGAAAGATATTGGACTTGCAAGATGGGCATTTAGTATTGATGGACCAAATGCGGAAATACATGATCATTTTAGGGGAACTACTGGATCATTTAAGCGAACAATGGAAGCTATTGAATATTTACATGAATTAAACATGCCGTTACAAATCAACACAGTAATTTCTAAATACAATCTCAATTACTTAGAAGAAATGAAGACATTAATGGAGAAACTAAATGTTGTGTTATGGAGTGTATTCTTCTTGGTTCCTGTTGGTAGAGGGCAAGAGAAAGATATGATTTCTCCTGTAGAACATGAGAAAGTGTTCAGATGGCTACATCATGTTGCACAAGATGCCTCTTTTGATATAAAAACAACAGCAGGACAGCATTATCGTAGAGTTGTGCTTCAACAAAAAGCGAAAGAAAAAGAAACAACCATTGCTTTTGAGAATGTATTAGAAAAAGGTGCAACAGGTACAGTAGATGGTTTAGGTAGAGCACCTAAAGGAGTTAATGATGGAAACGGCTTTGTATTTATTTCACATATTGGAGATGTTTATCCAAGTGGACTACTACCTGTGAAAGTAGGTAATGTTCGTCTACAAACATTACCAGATATTTATCGGAATTCTCCAATATTGAAGCAATTACGTGATCCAAACCAATATAAAGGTAAATGTGGTGTGTGTGAATTTAGGCAGGTATGTGGTGGTTCTCGATCAAGGGCGTATGCGATGACAGGGGATTATTTGGAGAGTGAACCATATTGTGTCTATATTCCTAAAGCAATGAGGAAACATACAAAAACCTCTTAAAATAATATAAGTAAAGGTGCTCTCTAAACGAGAAGACAATTTTCCATATAGATTATTTCCTAGGAAATGATAATTTTTTGTCGATTGATATGTAAGATAATGATATCGAATAGAAAAAAGCTTCTCATTGCGAATACAAATGAGAAGCTTTTTGTTCCACTATTAAATATGTTTATTTCATATTATTGACATAATTAGTTATCATGTGTGATTCTGTTTCTTCTAATTAAATAGATAGCGATACATCCTAGTAATAAACTAACGAAACCAATGAACAAGAAATTGTACATAGATGTTGCGGTATTTGGAAGTTGTTCTTCATTATTTTCTGTACTTGATTCATTGTCATTTGTAAGGTTCTCATCTTCGTCAGATTCATTATCATCACTCGACTGATTAGTATTTTGAGCATCATCACTAGGTTTTTCTTCCGTTTGATTGTCATCACCAGGCTGGCCAGTATTTTGATTGTCATCACTAGGCTTGTCGCCATTTTGATTATCATTCCCAGTTTCCTCGCCAGATTGATCATCATTATTATCATCAGGCACCACACCATCTGTTAATGTGATATCATCAACTAGGATTACAGAGGATCCTTCTTCTGATAGAGGAATGAATTCAAAACCAAATTCGCGTACATTATCCAAGTTCTCTATTTTTGTAAGGTCAAGTTGAACTGTCTGCACGCCACCTGCTTGAAGCTCTATTTCTCCACCATCATGCCATGTCCAATCGTCACCAGTTTTGATAAAAAATTTCACTATAGCTGCACCTGTTTGCAATTTGATTTTTGCACTAACAATGTCTTCTTCAGATAAGTCAGAAATACTTGTAGTGTACAAAGTGAGCGGATCTCCTTTTGATAAATCTATTGTTGTTTGTAAGCTTGATCCATTAATGCCATCTGTTGTAATTGTAGGTTCTGTTCCATTGCCAAGAAATAACCAATTTAATTCTCCATCCTCAAAATCAAATAAAATTTGATTTCTTTCTTCATCTGGTACTACAGAGGAATCTGGTACTTCTCCTAAATTTTCATCATATATTGCTCTGAAGTTATCAAAATATAGTGTACCTGTACCTTTTTCTCCACCTGTATAGATTGCAAATTGCTTCACAGCTTGTAACTTTTCTTTATCAATGACAACATTAGGTTTTCCTTCCCATGGTGCTGGTTTAAATTCAGAAAAAGGTATTTTTACAACACCGTCATGTGCATCTTTTAACTCGCGGTATGCTTCAAAACTTACACCACCGATTTGAATTTGAATCGTTAATTCGTTCGGATAAGAGTCATGTTTTAACCAAAATTCTATTCCGTTTGTTTCAGACCAATCAACATTGTTTAATGCCATTTGTCTTCCTGCATATCCTAAGTTTGCAATTGTAAATGTGTAAGATAAACCATATTGTCCTTCGTTCATATTTTCAGTGGAATGGGATAGAATTACTTTATCCCCATTACTTGAATATTGATTATTTAATAAACTGTCATCTCCAAAATAATCTTCAAAGTTATCTACTAATAACGGGTTTGCTGGTGCTTCTGTATAGGTACTCTTTAATACAATATTATCCACATATAAATCGCCGTTCAGTTGTAACTTGCTACCGACAATACTTAAAGCAACCGTTCTTGAATTATCAGATGGTGTGAATGGGATTGTGACATGATATTTTTTGAATGTTTCTCCACCTATAGTCACTTCTTCTAATTCACTTGTTTGCTTTGCTGTTTCGTTCATACCATACTTCGTATCCCAATCATCAGGAAGCATTGCAATTGCTTGAATGGTTCCGTCACCTACAGTTGATGGCAGTAATACATCAAAGGATACTTGATTAATTTGCTGTACATCTTCATTGGTAAGGTTTAGAAGCTCTAATTTTATTTCTTGCCAAGTTTCATCTGTAGGCATATCAGCCACTTTGATGTGTAATTTGCCGTCTCCATCTAAAGATTTGTGTACAAACTCTTGAATAGTTGCTTCTGGATAGGTACCATTTGACTTGATATCAGAGATGGAATCGTCAAATGTATAGGTTCTATAAGCTAATTCACTTGCTTTAATAAATAATTTTACGTCTTCTGTATACGTGTCGCCATTACTATATTCCACTTTGAATGTCAAATTAGTGGAAGAACCATTCATAGATGCAAGTGGTCTAAATGTACCTTCATAATAATTTGTTGCTTCATTTCGCGTTAATTCATATTCTGAATCAGAACCTTCCACTGTATAACTCACTTTAGTTGGTGTATCGTTCAACACACGAAGTCGAATGGTCGTTTCATCTGAAACAATTGTCGTTCCAGATACTGGTGAAGCAATATGTGCAATGGGTTCAGGCTTTGTTGTCGTACTATTTTGATGTGTAGGAATAAAGATATTATTAGAAATATCGTTTCGAAATGCTGTGTAAGCGTCATCTTTGAAGTGTATAAAATCAGGTAATAACTCGTGATCTCCACCCAAGTCTCCATGGATATCCTTGTACGGAACAAACATATTATTTGGCCAACCAAAATTTGCCCATGTTTGCATATAAGCTATTTTTTTTGCTTTTGGATCTGCTTTAATTGCATCTAATACCTTTGTGTACCAATCTAATGTATTACCAGTTTGGTTCATTCCTTGTGCACTGTATCCAAATTCAGTGAGTGCGGCAATTTTCCCACGTTCTTCAGCTAAATCTACTAACATAGCTAGGTCTGTGACTAATCCATTTAACCATGCGGCAGATCCTGCGTTAGCTTTGTTGTCGTAATTATCAATTCCAAAAATATCTACATATGCATCACCAGGATATGTAGCTAAATATCTGTCTAAATCTCCCGCAGGTCCAGCACCTGGAGAAAAGCCATATAAGATATTGTGTACATCTTTTGTATCACGTAAGTATTCTACAGTGTAGCGGAATAATGCTTTATATTGTTCTGGTGTTGTTTGATGTGCACCCCACCAGAACCAGCCTCCCGTTTGTTCATGAAATGGTCTAAAGATAAATGGGATTGATTCACCGCTATCATCTTTTAATTGTGTTGCTAAGCTTGCAATATTATCTAAATAAGCATTTAACTTTTCATTGTTTTCGCCGCCAGGTAATATCGTTGCAACAGTATTTCCAGATGTATCATTATAACGTCCACCAGTTGCGAAATTATCTGGGTGCATACTTAATGTTAATATCCCACCTAATTCATGAACTTTCTTCATAGACGCTGCTAAATTAGTAATACTTTGTTCAACATCGCCTTTCACACCTGGCTTTTCATCACCTGAAATACTTAATGTATCCCAACCAAATAGTGCAGGATAATCGCCCGTGGAGTGAAAAATGTCTGATTGTTCAGATGCTACGCGAGGGGGATTATTTGTTAGTGTTAACCCCTCATCAGTAACGTGTTGTTGCCCAAATAAGATATGTTCCCCGCTTACTGATTGAAGATAACTGAATAATGCTTTTGTGTTTTTTGTTGCGTTGGAGTCTACGATGTGGAGGGAGCTCTCAGCTGCTTGAATATACGGTGTGTTTGAAAATGACAATGCAATCAATAAAGTTACTAATGTAAAAATAAATGCTAAACGATTAGTTGATTTCATAATAACCTCCATTATTATATAAATATAGTGTCGATAAAAGAACTGAGTGAAACACTATCCTCCTTTCGATATATAAATGAAAACCCTTTCTTTATATTATATAGATATTTAACTTATTGTAAATAGATAATTTACTTTATCGCTAAAGTAATATAAAAAATTATATGTAAGGAGCAAAAAAAGTTTGTATATAGAATAAACTAAGTTATAATAATGATAGCGCTTTATATTTTTTTGTAAAGGAGGCATATATATGATAAAGAATCCAATTTTAACTGGATTCCATCCGGATCCATCTATTGTAAGAGTAGCAGATGATTATTACATAGCTGTTTCTAGTTTCGAATGGTTCCCTGGTGTGCCGATTTATCATTCGAAGGATTTGGTGAATTGGGAATTAAAAACATATGCACTGACACGTACATCACAACTCAATATGATTGGAAATCTGAATTCAGGTGGAGTGTGGGCACCATGTTTAACATATGATGATGGGCTTTTTTATTTGATTTTTACAGATGTAAAAAGTAGAAAAGGTGCATTTAAAGATACACATAACTATTTAGTTACTGCAGAAAAGGTTGAAGGACCATGGTCTGAGCCGATTTATTTAAATAGTAGCGGATTTGACCCATCCATGTTTCATGATGATGATGGGAAGAAATATGTAGTGAACATGATTTGGGATCACCGCAAAGGGAAGAATCCATTTGGTGGAATTGTATTACAAGAATATTCCTCTGAAAAAAAGAAATTAGTAGGAGATATTTATCGAATATTTGAAGGGACCAATTTAGGTAAAACAGAAGCACCACATTTGTATAAGAAGAATGGCTATTATTATTTGTTAACAGCAGAAGGTGGTACAGAATATAACCATGCTGCCACAATGGCTAGAGCGCATTTTATAATGGGTCCATATGAAGTAGATCCGACAAATCCTATTTTAACATCTGATTATACGAATCGAAGTATGCTTCAAAAAGCAGGGCATGGTAGTCTAGTAGAAACACCAGATGGTAGTTGGTATATGGCTCATTTATGTGGACGCCCTGTCGTTCAAGATAAATGTATTCTAGGCAGAGAAACGGCCTTACAAAAATGTTATTGGACAGAAGATGGATGGTTAAGAATAGAAGGAGGTCCATATCCGAAAATGGATGTGCCAACACCTCATGTACCTACCCCTGTACAATATCAAAAGCAACAACGGGACGATTTTGACACTGAAGAACTAGCACTCTATTGGAATTCTTTAAGAAGAAGTTTTGAAGAAAAGTGGTATACGTTATCAGAGAGAAAAGGCTTTTTACGGTTATATGGTCAAGAATCAATGAATTCTCTGCATAGACAGAGTATGTTAATGCGTAGATTAGAGCACATGCATGTTAATGTGGAGACAGTGATGGAGTTTCATCCTACTACTTTTCAACAAATGGCGGGTTTGGCTCTCTATTATGATACAGAAGATTATGTATATATACGAATGACATATGATGAGCAGTTAGGATCTTGTATTGGATTAGTTGAGATGAAATATGGGAAGTATGATGAATTGTTAGCAGAAGATATTGCAATTGATTCCCAAAAACCAATCTATCTGCGTGCTGAAATCAGAAGACATATGACTCAGTTTTACTTTAAACAACAAGAAAAAGAGTGGATAAAAATTGGAGAAGAAATTGATATTGGTCATTTGTCTGATGATGATTCAGATTACGTAAGATTTACAGGAACTTTTGTAGGGGTAGCTGTTCAAGATTTAAGTGGGCAGCAAAATTATGCTGATTTTGATTATTTTTTATATGAGAGTGAAACGATTGAATAATAGGAGGTAGTATTGTGAAAAAAGCACTAATATTTCAAGGTGGTTGGCAAGGTCATGAACCAGAGGAAGTTGCATCTATTTTAGCGAGTTTATTAGAAAAAAACGAGTTTGAAGTAAAAATCACGGACACACTTGATACATTACAAGAAGATGATTTAACAACATATGATTTAATTGTACCGAATTGGACACAAGGTACGATTACACAAGAACAGTTACAACCTCTTTTGAAAGCGGTTGAATTAGGGACTGGCCTTGCAGGTTTGCATGGAGGAATGGGGGATTCATTTCGTATGGAAGTAGATTATCAATTTATGGTTGGTGGACAATGGGTAGCACATCCGGGGAATGACGGAGTTACATATCAGGTGAACATTGTCGATTCTACCAATTCGTTAACAGAAGGACTAGAAGATTTTGAGGTTTGTTCTGAGCAATATTATATGCATACAGACCCGGCAATAAATGTTCTAGCTACAACGACATTTCCTGTGGCGGAAGGACCTTATACTTCAAATGGTAAAGTGGAGATGCCTGTAGTTTGGACGAAAAAGTGGGGGAAAGGGAACGTCTATTATTGTTCTTTAGGTCATGTGGCCGAAATTGTCAAGATGAAAGAAGTGTTAACATTAATGGAGCGAGGAATGATTTGGGCTAGTCGCTAAGGAGGTAGTTAAAGTGGAGAAGATGAAGGTTGGAATTGTTGGTTGTGGCAATATTAGTCACATTTACTTAAAAAATAGTAGTAAATTTACGAATTATGAAATCATTGCAGTTGCCGATTTAATGATAGACCGTGCCAAAGAACAAGCAGAGAAGTATGGTATTAAAAAAGCGTATACAACAGAACAACTTTTAAGAGATGAAGATGTGGAACTTATCATTAATTTAACAATTCCTAGTGTGCATGCAGAAATTGCAATAAAAGCAATGGAACAAGGAAAGCATGTATATGGGGAGAAGCCATTAGCTGTAACGAGAGAAGAAGGGAAGCAAATGTTGGATATCGCGAAAGAAAAAGGAGTGTATTTAGGAAATGCCCCTGATACATTTTTAGGTGCGGGTATCCAAACATGTAAGAAGATAATCGATGATGGTGTAATAGGAAGGCCATTATCTGCAACTGCATTTATGATGATTCCAGGGCACGAGGGATGGCATCCTGATCCGGCATTTTATTATCAAAAAGGTGGCGGTCCGATGTTTGATATGGGACCATATTATCTCACCACATTGGTTGCTCTATTAGGTCCTATGGAAAGAGTAACAGGGTCTGTGACAAGTGGTTACGATGAACGAACAATTAAGAGTAAAGCGAAGTACGGTGAGAAAATAAAAGTGGAAACACCGACACAAATAAATGGAGTGATCGATTTTAAAAATGGGGCGATTGCTTCTATTGTTACAAGTTTTGATACGTGGCATCATCAATTGCCACATATTGAACTATATGGATCAGAAGGGAGTATGGTTGTGCCAGATCCAAATACATTTGGCGGACGTGTATTAGTTAGAACGAAGAGTGAGAGCGAATGGCGAGAAATACCGTATGTACATCCTTTTTCGGAGAATAATCGAGGACTAGGTATAGCAGAGATGGTAGATGCGATTCAATCCAAGCGTCCATCAAGAGTAGATGGAGAAATCGCATTTCATGTGCTTGATGCGATGCATGGGTTCCATGATGCAAGCAATGAAGGAAGACATTATACATTGACGAGTACTTGTATCCAGCCAAGTGCATTATCAGTTGCGAGGCTCAAAAATTATACTAGTGAGGAGGAATAACATGTCTGAAAAACAAACAGTAAGTGTGGCATTAATTGGGTATCAATTTATGGGGAAAGCTCATAGTCATGCATATCGAGATTTAAATTTTTATTTTGATAATCCATTAAAAGCGGAACTGAAAGTCATTGTAGGTAGGAATGAAGCGAGTGTAAAAGAAGCGCAAGAGAAGTTCGGATTTGAATCATATGAGACAGATTGGCGTAATGTAATCAATCGAGAGGATATTGATGTAATTGATATCGTGACACCGAATCATACACATGCAGAAATTGCCATTGCAGCTGCTGAAGCAGGAAAGCATATCATTACAGAAAAGCCACTTGCATTAAATGTAGAAGAAGCGAAAAGAATGTTAGAAGCAGTTCGCAAAAATGGTGTGAAGCACATGATATGTCATAATTATCGTTATGTGCCAGCAGTACAGTTTGCTAAGAAGTTAATAGAAGACGGCAAATTAGGTCGAATCTTTCATTATCGCGCTAACTATTTACAAGATTTTATTGTTGATCCGAACTTTCCGTTAGTATGGCGTCTGAAGAAAGAGGTATCTGGATCTGGTGCATTGGGTGATATTGGTGCACATAGTCTTGATTTAGCTCGTTATTTAATTGGAGAATTTGATGAAATTGTTGCAACAATGGAGACATTCATTAAGGAAAGACCGATTGGAGAAATGACAGGTGGATTAAGTGCAAAAGGTGATACAAGTCAAATGGGAGAAGTAACAGTAGACGATGCTGTAACTGTATTGGCTCGTTTTAAAAATGGTGCATTAGGTACATTTGAAGCAACGAGATTTGCAACAGGAAATCGAAATAAAAACAAATTCGAAATAAATGGAGAAAAAGGTTCGATTCGCTGGGATATGGAGCATATGAATTTCCTTGAAGTGTATTTTGCTGACGATGAAATAGGTGAGCAAGGTTTTCGTTTGGTGAACTGTACAGAAGAAGAACATCCATATGTAGGTGCGTACTGGCCGGCGGGACATATCATTGGCTATGAGCACACATTTATTCATTTAATAGATGCGTTTTTTAGAGGGATTGCATCAGATACGCAACCAACACCGAATTTTGAAGATGGTGTAATCAATCAACGAATTTTAGAAGCAATTGAACAGTCTGCTGAAGAAAAAAGATGGGTGAAAATTTAATTTAGAAGTAAAAATGGTGAAATAACTAATGCACACCAAAAAAAGATGCTTTGTTATTTCACCATATAACTTTTTAAAGGTTAGTTGCTTCTTTTTAATGAGAGATATTTTGCCCAGCATGCAAGTCCTGCACCATGGTTGAAATTTCCTTGATATATATTTTTGTTGAACGTATCTAACGACAATGTTAAAAGTTCGATTTGTTCTAGTTCATCTAACTCGGGTGCTTGTATTTGTTGTACATTTGTTGCTAAGAATAAATGAATCCTCTCTGTTGTTGAACCAGGTGATGGAAAGAAAAAACCGAGTGATTTCCATTCATTTGTGTCATATCCTGTCTCTTCAAGTAATTCTCGTTTAGCTGCTTCCAACGGTTCTTCCTCTTCATCTATCATACCTGCTGGGAGTTCCATCTCCCATGACCTCACTGCATGTCGGTATTGTTTCAAAACTAACACTTCTTCATTAGGTGTGAGTGCTAATACGCAGACGCCGTCACTAAAATGAATATAAGAGAAGTTTTTTGTTGTTTGATTTGCTAGAACTACTTCGTCAATGGTTACTTTAAACCGATCGAGTTGTGTTGTGTGAGAACTACCAATTTTCCATGGAATATTTGTCAATGATGGACACTCCTTTTCTTTCTTTTCGGATAAATTAAAATCATTTTACACAACAAACTATATAATAGTAATCCGCTAATAGATGCGGCGATATAGTTAGAAATAGGACTGTAGAACAATATTAAATAACTAATGATAGGAAATAATAAAGCGAATCCAGTCATTTTCCATAATTGTTGATATGCTAATTTACGATTAAGTCCAATAGATAAGAACCATGCAGGGAGTGCCAGAATAGATACACCACTAACAACAAAGAACATGATTAAAAAAGGATATGTGACAATGACTTGCAATAAGTATTGAGAATAACTCACTACTTGTTCAGCGTAATCAAATTGTTGCACATTAATAAATGCATTTGGTAAGAATGCAATAAAAAAAAGCAAAAATAGATATACTAAAGTGTCTCGCATACTTATTCTATTAAGTTGAAAAAGTGCTTGTTTTTTCGGTAATTGTATCGCTAATTTTAAAATGTGTAGAAGTGACAATGTGCTTTCCTCACTTATTTACTTGTTCTGAATCGAACGATAGCTACTATTGTAATACAAAATAGGTTCACCATCATCCTCAGCAATTTCAATCTTATCTACACTAGCAATCAACAATAAGTGATCACCAGCTTCCACTTGATTGACTACAGTACATGCGAGTGTAGCGAGTGGATTGGTAATTGTCGGAATACCATCAAATGTAGTGTAATCAGTATATGTTTTGTCGATTTGCTTTGCGAAAATCATTGATATTTCCTTTTGTTCTTCGCGTAAAATACTAATACCAAAACGTTTTATTTTCTCAGCATTTTGATAGAAAGTACTGCTTTTATCTAATGAAATAGTAATTAATTGTGGTTCTAAAGATACGGACATAAATGCATTTACTGTCATACCTTGGATGCTGTTATCAAACTCTGTTGTAACTATAGTAATACCTGTAGCAAATTTACTCATTGCTTTACGGAATTCTGTACTCACCATGATTCCCTCCTCGAAGATTATTCGATAAAAAGAGCACCGGAAAGACAGGTGCTCCATCTATTTCATACTATTCTATCATAAATAGTGTGAAAGTATTTTATTGTCTGCTCAATTTATTTCTTCATATTCATAAGATACTTCGTCAAGTTTCTCATCATATTCCACAAGTAAATTGTGTCCTTTGAAATACCATTCATCTGTGTTGTCGATGAAAAATGTAATTCCATCTTTTTCTGTTTTAGCTATTGCGTTTTTAGCTGGTTCGTGTAATTGAAATGCAAGTGAAAATCCATCATGAATGGGACTAGATCCTCCGTACTTTGCTTGAAATTTCACTGTATCTCCTTGCTTTAGTTCTACATCTTTTTTAAACCATTGTAATGCTTGATCAGAAACTTTAATTTCCATCCAAAACATCTCCTCATCTAAAAAATACTTCTATGTAACAAGAATACCCTATTTTAATAAATTTACACAAATAGCTTGTTTATTATGTTGAATTTTTCTTGTATTTCGTGATAAGTTTAAAAATAATCCGAACTATTTTCAGTGCGTGAATAGTTCGGATTGTAAGATTTAAGAATTCATTAGAAGTTTTTGAATAGAATATTATTTTCTAAATGGATATGTTCATATGTGTTACTTTCTAACTCTTGTAACCTGGCGTATGTGATGCGGTAAGAATTACATGCACCTTCAGGTAATTCATAGCTATTTGTAATTTCATTCATCTCTTTTAGAATATTACCAACATGGTCATGGTCTTCTTCCATTGTTTCATTTAACTTAATAATTTTCGCTTTGATTTCTGGATTTTGCGTTTCTTCATATTCTTTTACTAATGGAAATAAGTCTCTTTCTTCTTCGATTAAATGTGCTTCCATTTCTAATTTGAATGTATGGAAAAGTCTGTGTAGCTGTTCTAAGTGTGGGTGATGTCCACCATGCACACGGTAGATTTTTGTAACAAATTGACTTAAAGGTAATAATTCTTCGTGTAAATAGTTATGATGATTCCTCATAATATGATCGATGATATCAGAATTACTTACTTCATCCCAATTTGTGTGGGTATTACCTGCATCAATCCATTGTTTATAGGATGAATTGATTGTTTCAAGTAGCGCATCTGAATCAATTGCTTTCTTCTTTTTTGCAATTATTGTTTGTAGTGGCTCATCTCCTCCACAACAAAAATCTATTTTGGCTTGTTTGAAATAATCACTTGCTTTAGGGAATAACTTTACTATATCAGCTGGAGTATCATGTAATTCGAATGTTCTCATATTGTTTTCCTCCTTTATGGAATCTATCCTTACTATAACGAAAAGTTTAGAATGAAATTGTGACTGATATCACATTTTCTATAAAATTAATTGTCGATACATAAAAAATTGTAGAAATTGCTCGAATTTTCTTTCGTACGGAGGTAAATTAGAGTAAAATAAAGAGACTAACAGCATGAAAGAATACGTAATTCAAAGGGGTAAAAAATATGCGGACTGTATTAATTGCTGATGACTCAGCTTTTATGCGTAAATGGATTAAACGATTGGTAGAGAAGTCTGATTATACAGTCATTGGTGAAGCAATAAATGGTCTTGACGCAGTAAAGCAATATCAAAGACTGCGTCCGAATATTGTAATTTTAGATATTGTGATGCCTAAATCGAATGGTTTAGATGCACTAGCGAAAATTATGGAACTAAACCCAAATGCAAATGTCATTATTTCTTCCTCTTTAGCGACTAGAGATAATGTGACAAGAGCAATTCAACTAGGTGCAAAAGATTTTATTATCAAACCACATTTTCAAGGATTAGTGAATATTTTAAATAAGATAGATGATGAATGATAAGCGATGTATATATGAATATAGTAGAGCTAGGGTATTATTAATGCAAAACGCGAATGATACTACATGTATTGATTTAAAATAAAATGATGATACGACACCACTATAACTAGTTATTGTGTGAAATGATTCGTGTGCATATATTCCACTCCCTTTCCATGGGCTTTTTTCTGAAGATCCACTTTCCTAAGCGCAAATCGCTTGGAAAAGTGGTTTTTCAGGAAAAAGGAACCAATAGAGTAGGAAGTGGATTTTTGTAGTTGAAGAAATCTATTGTCCTAATTTCTTCTTTCTATTTTCTTTACAAATAATAAATTTTGAATAATATATCTTGATTGTGATTACCAAACTCTCTTCCGAAAATAGTCACACCACCAATATTGGATGCATCTTCTTTTACTTCCATTTTCAAATTCCAAACATCTGATTCTGTATTTATGTCATGAATCGTCATCTTAGAGAGTAACTCATCATCCATGTATGTACCATGTGATGTAATTCTAAGTGTTTTTAATAATCCATACTGATTAATAATTGGCGGCCACCAATCTGGTGTGAATTTTCCTCGTTTATCCGCATAATCACCAGGACTAACCCATGTTCCTAGTTCTAAGCCATTTAAACTAAATGTGATATCAGACGGCCAATTATCATTAGATAGTGGAGCTTCTGATGCTAATTCTAAACTGATTTCAATTTGTTGAAGTTCATCTTCTTCCCGAAGGAAATTAGGTGATTTGTATTCAATAAATCCTTGAGTGAACCATAGAATCCTCGCATCCACACGTTTTGGATCCATAAAAAATCTTGGATCATCCAATGTACCTACAATATCTTCTGTTGTTGCTATTCCACATGTAGGTACGACATGGTAATTGGTAAAATGTCCAACTGGTACGGATGTTTCGTATGTTGCATAAGATTGGGATATCTTAGCTGGAAAGTTAATCTCTATACAATCTACTTTGAGAATCGAAATTCTTTGTAAGCCTGACTTACCAGGAATTTTCTCAGTTCTGATAATACCAGCAACTTCTAATTTCTTCACATGTTTTGTTACTATAGGACTGCTAATTCCTAATGCTTCAGATAATTCTTTAATATTCAGTTTGTTTTTTGATAATAATTGAATAATATGTAGCCTCACCTCGCTTGCTAATGCTTCATATACAGGTAATGATTCCTTATTTATTTCTAGTTGCATACGCTTCACTTCACTTCTTTCTATTGTTTATAAAATAATCTAATATTTTTTTAAAAAATTTACACAAAAATAATCTGAGTAATTAACTTTTATGTATGTAATAAAAATCCAAATGGAGACTAGAAACACGCTGTTTATTGGATTTGAATTATACAGAAAACTCTTTAAATCATTCTATATTCATGAGATTAACGAATAAGTTAATTAAAGTCAATAGAGAGAAATAAGATTTATAAAAAAGTTATTGACTAGAATTCAACTTGTATGTATATTTAAGTTAAGGTGAAAGGAAATAGTAACATATTTATCCTTTTATAAAAGAATATTACAGAGGTGGTTGCAATGAATCCTACTTATGTACTACGATTCATTCTATTTTCCTTAACGATTTGGATTGTGTTTATTGGTAACATGACAGTACAAGTTGAGGGGGCGGAGCAACAAACTGCTGATGACATTGTTGGAGACGTGAATTTATTAGATGAGAAATATAGCTCGTACATCGCGTCAGATGATTTTAAAGTATATAATGGAGAGCCTATTATATACAACAATGTAAGCGGTTTATTATCAGATAACAGTTTGGTTGAAAACGGTCCTCAAGGAGATGTGTTGAAAATTGAACCTTTAAGTGGTGTAGAACTTGTTGTGGATGCGCCAGAGACAGCTTACTACCAAATTGGTTTTGAGTACCTTATTGAAGGAAATCAAGTTTTGCCATCTCAATTGGAATTAGAAGTGAATGGAGAGATTCCGTTCTATGAATTAAGAAACGTAGTATTTGAAAGTAAATGGAAAAATCCAGAAGAGCTAAGTAAAGATAAGTACGGTAATGAAATTATTCCTCAACCGATAAAGGTGGATGAATGGCAAACAAAATTTGTGATTGATTCGAGTTACAGAGATAGTGATCCATTCCTTATTCAACTTAAACAAGGTGAAAACAAATTGAACTTACGTTTAACTGAAGGAAATTTGTCAATTAAACAAGTTGTTTTGCGAGGAACAAATGAATTAGCAAACGTAGAAATGGAAGATGTCTCAGGGGACAATTATATTGAGATAGAGGCTGAGCAGCATACATATAAAAACGATTCTGCAATTCGTGCTGCTGGTGCGTACAATAGTGATTTAACGCCATACAATATTGATAATATCGTACTTAATCATATTGATGCAGGGTCATTCAAAACAGCAGGACAGAAGGTTACATTTGAGTTTGATGTGGAAGAAAGTGGGTACTATTATCTAGGGTCTCATTATGATCAAAGTTCAAAGCCGGATTTTCCTGTCTTTGTAAACGTGTTAGTTGATGGTAAAATTCCTTATCAAGAATTAAAGGATTATCCTATCCAATATACAACCAGTTACCAAACGATGGTATTTAGTCATAATCAAAAACAATTACCAATTTATTTAGAAGAAGGAACACATACTTTAAGTTTACAAATAAGTATGTCTCCAATTAAGTCAACAATTGAAGAAGTTGAACAAATTAGTGCAGAAATTCAGGCATTATCACTAGAATTGACGAATTTAGTCGGTCCAAGTGTAGATAAAAATCGTGATATAGATATTGAGCAATATATTCCAGGCATTGAAGATTTACTTATTCGATGGGCAGAACAAATGAATACGCTTTATAAAGAAGTAAAAGAGTTTAATCCTAGTGTAAAGGAGATAGGCGCATTTTCTTCATTAGTTATTGCAGAAAAACAACTGAGAAGTATTGCTGAGGATGTGGATGAACTCGTTGTTCGTAAAAACGAATTATCCACTGGAACAAATTCAATCACAGCACATCTAGGTAATTTATTACAAGAGATGAACAATAATGGAATCGCTATTGATAAATTATATTTCTTTCAAGATAAAAATGATATTGATGTCGGAGTTGGGTTTGTAGAAAAACAATGGAATAGTGTCAAACGATTATTTCAATCTTTTGGTGATCAAGACTACTCTGTGAATAATATTAACCCAGATCACCTTCAAGTATGGGTGAACCGTCCGAGACAGTATGTAGAAATCATGCAACAGTTAATTGATGAACAATTTACACCTATGACTGGTATGAAAGTAGATTTATCTTTAATGCCAGACCAGAACAAATTGATTTTAGCGAATGCGGCAGGGGAAGCTCCAGACGTTGCGCTTGGTGTGAACTATGCACTTCCTTTTGAAGTAGCCATTCGTGGTGCATTACTAGATTTAAGTGAACAAGAAGGTTTTGAAGAAGTCAGTGAACTTTTCCCTAAAGGAATGCATATTCCAGCAACTGTACAAGGTGGAGTGTATGCGCTACCAGATACGATGAATTTTTGGGTGATGTTCTATCGTAAGGATATTTTAGATCGATTGGGGTTACCAGTACCAGAAACCGTTGCACAAATAAGAACATATTTACCTGAATTACAACGAAAAGGGATGAACTTCTTTTATCCGACAGCAGGGATGCCAGGTATGAAGATATTCGCTGGTACCATGCCAATTATTTATCAAAATGGTGGAAGATTTTATGGTGAAACAATTGATCGAACACTATTAAATGAAAATGAAACCATTGATGGTGTTAGAGATTTAACAGAATTATTCACAATTTACAATGCACCATATGATGTACCTAGTTTTTATCAGCAATTCCGTGATGGATCTATTCCTATTGGGATATCGGATTATTATATGTACAACCTTATTTTAAATGCAGCACCTGAAATTGCGAATCAATGGGAAATAGCACTAGTACCAGGTGTAGAGAATGAAGATGGTGAGATTGAACGTTGGTCTACTGGTGGTGCAGAAAGCAATATCATCTTTAAAGATACAGATAAAAAAGACGCAGCATGGGAATTCTTAAAATGGTGGGCGAGTACAGATGTTCAAGTTGCATTTGGTAATTCATTGCAAACAACGTATGGGGAAGAATATATGTGGAATACAGCAAATGTAGAAGCATATAACGGTCTACCATGGTCTACAAGTCATAAAGAAGTGGTATTACAACAAGCTGAGTGGATTACAGAAGTTCCGAGGGTACCAGGAAGTTATATGTTAGAGCGTGAATTAAGTAATGCGTACAATTCTATTGTTTTAGATGGGGAGAATTTACGAACAGCAATTGACTTGGCAAGCAAACGTGTAAATAGAGAAACAATTCGAAAATTAGAAGAGTTTGGATTTATGAAAAATGGGGAGTTAATCGAACCATATTACAATCCAGAAGTAAATACTGAGTAAACGGAGGGCAAATAATGAAAACAGACAATAAGCGTTCGTATCTCTTTTTGCTCCCATATCTTTTAATGTTTACATTATTTATCGTAGTTCCAGTTGTTATTGCTATATTCTTGTCTTTCACAAATTTTAATACAATTGAGAAACCTGACTTTGTAGGGTTTCTCAATTATATCAATCTACTAACACAAGATGAGATTTTTATGCAATACGTGTTGCCAAATACAGTACTATTCGCATTAATTGTTGGCCCTGGTGGATATATTTTATCCTTCCTACTTGCGTGGTGTTTAGCGCAATTGACGCCAGTTCCACGAATGATATTAGCTTTGATTTTCTATTCACCATCCATGACACAAGGTGTGGCAATGGCGGTTGTTTGGAAAGTTATTTTTAGTGGAAACCAGGCAGGTTATGTGAACAGCATTTTAATGCAATGGGGTTTTATTACAGAACCAATTATTTGGCTACAAGATACTAGATACATACTGTTAATTATGATTATCGTTGCATTATGGAGCAGTATGGGAGTTGGTTTTTTAGCAATGCTTGCAGGTGTATTGAACGTGGATGAGACATTGTATGAAGCAGGTGCAATTGATGGGATTAAGAACCGTTTCCAAGAACTCATTTATATTACGATCCCTTCGATGAAACCGCAAATGTTATTTGGAGCAGTAATGGCAATTGTGGGTACATTCTCCACAGGAGCCATTGGGGTGCAGTTGACTGGGGCAAATCCAACGCCTTCCTATGCAGGTCAACTGATTGTCAATCATATTGAAGATTATGGTTTTATACGATTTGAAATGGGTTATGCAGCAGCGTTATCTGTTGTACTACTCTTAATCATTTATTTATTCTCATACATTTCTAAAAAACTTTTTAGTGAATCAACATAAATAAGTACATGAAACTGTCTGACATAGAGAAGAAAGGAAGGTTGATATGGCTTTTAAAAGTAGTGGGATAAACCCAAAGAAATTTCAGAAAAGTCAGCTGAAATTCTATATCTTTTTAATTCCTTTTGCGATTTTTATGCTTTTACCAATTTTGTTTATTATCAATCATGCATTTAAACCATTGGATGAGCTATACGCTTTCCCGCCGAGGTTCTTTGTTATTAGACCAACATTTGAGAACTTTGAAAACTTATTCGAACTAGCAAATACATCTGGGATACCACTAAGTAGATATTTATTTAATAGTTTACTAGTCACAGGAGCGGTTGTATTTCTATCTGTTTTCATTTCTTCCTTAGCGGGATATGTATTATCAAAAAAGAAATTTACTGGTAAAAAGGCGATTTTTGAAATCAATACTGCAGCATTAATGTTCGTTCCAATCGCAGTAATGATTCCAAGATATTTAACAATTTCTTATTTAGGCATTGAAGATACGTATTTTGCACATATTTTTCCATTAATTGCGATGCCTGTAGGATTATTCTTAATTAAGCAATTTATTGATCAGATACCAGATTCATTAATTGAAGCTGCAGTTATTGATGGGGCAGGGAGTTTTAAGATTTACTATAAGATTATTCTTCCATTAATAAAACCAGCAATTGCTACTGCTGCAATACTAGCATTTCAATTAGTTTGGAACGATTTAGAAACATCGAATTTATTTACAACGAGCGAGAATATGCGAACATTGGCATTCTTTATGAACACATTAGCGGTGGAGACAAATGTAGTAGTTGGACAAGGAATGGCTGCTGTTGCTGCATTAATAATGTTTGTGCCGAACTTAATTCTTTTCATTATCTTACAAAGTAAAGTAATGAATACGATGTCACATTCGGGATTAAAGTAGGTGTAATGATGAAAAAAATAAAAAAGAAAATAGTTGTCCTACTTACGTTGTTGTGTCTACTTCTTCCGTTTGAACCAGCTTTAGCAAATACAGCATACAAGACATTTACTGAAGATGGATACGGACAGTATGTAGAGACACAAACAGCTTATACTGTAAGAGAAACAATCGTGAAATTTGATGAAGAGTTGTTTCTTCAGGCAGCAGACATGAAGATAGGTAAAGATGGAAATATCTATATTGCGGATACTGGAAATAAACGTATACTAGTTGGAAAATCAGACGGTACACTTGTACGAACATTTGGAGAAGGTGTATTACAAAAGCCAACAGGTATATTCTTATCTCATGATGATAAAGTATATGTCGCAGATGAAGTTGCTACGAAAGTATTTGTTTTTAGTTTGGAAGGGGAGTTATTACAAGAATTTGAGCGACCTGAAAGTATATTATTTGGAGAGAAGGCAACATTTGTTCCAGAGAAGGTTGCAGTCGATAAACGAGATAACGTCTATGTTATTTCAAGAGGGAACTCCAATGGTATTATTCAAATCAATGCGAACAATGGGGAGTTCATTGGGTATTTCGCACCAAACCAAACAGTTGTTACACCATTAACAGCATTTCGCAAAGCAATATTTACAGAAGAACAATTATCTAAAATGATTGATTCTGTACCAGCAACTGCAAAGAACTTGAATATTGACGAAAAAGGTCTGGTATATGCTGTTTCGCAAGGGGAGAGAGTAGAAGGAATTCGTAAATTAAATGTTGCGGGTAAAAATATACTAGATGCTGCAGTATATGATGATTTCCCTGTATCTGTAGAAATTGGATCACTCGAAAACATATTCGTCGCAGGTGAAAATGGCTTTATTTATGAATATACAAGTGAAGGGAATTTACTATTTGTATTTGGTGGTCAAGATGATGGAAGACAACGTGTCGGTTTATTTAGCAAAATTTCTGCCATTGCTGTTGATCAAAACAATCAAATCTATGCACTTGATCCAGAAAAAAATCAAATTCAAATCTTTCAACCAACAGAATTTGCAAACCTTGTGCATCAAAGTCTAGAACTTTATCAAAATGGAGATTACGATGCAAGTAAAGAACCATGGCAAGAAGTAATCCGCTTAAATGGATTATTTGACTTTGCACATTTAGGTCTTGGAGAAGCCTATTTTAAAGAAGAGAATTACAATTTGTCATTAGATTCTTTTAGACAAGCGAAGTATAAAGAAGGCTATTCCGATGCTTTTTGGGAAGTGCGAAATAAATGGATGCGTGAAAATGTAATTTATTTCATTTATATCTTAATAGCGTGGTTTATTCTAGCGAAAATATTAGGATGGTTAAATCGTAAGTATGAATGGAAAAAACAAGTACGCAATCGAGTAAATGAGAAATACGAGTTTAAATTTATAAAAAATGTTCTTTTCATTAAGAATTTAATTAGGCATCCAATTGACAGTTATTATAGTATTCAACATGAAAATAAAGCAAGCTATGGATCAGCAATCTTTTGGTTAGGTATACTATTTGTTTTATTCGTAGCAGAAAAGTATTATTCAGGATTTATTTTCCGTTATGTAAGAGAAGGTGAATTCAGTTTAGGAATGGATTTCGTAGGATTCTTCTTCCTATTCTTACTTGTTATTGTTAGTCATTACTTAATTTGTACGATTAACGACGGGGAAGGTAAGTTTAAACATGTATTTATAAGTTTTATTTATGCATTTGCACCATTTTTTATTTTTAAACCATTTCTAATTATTCTAAGTAATTTTTTAACATTTAATGAAGCGTACTTACTTAATTTGGCGAATTTCATTATATACGTGTGGGTAGGTATCTTGCTGTTTGTAATGATTAAAGAAATTAATGATTATACGATTAGAGATACAATTAAAATCATTTTCTTAACATTATTCATGATTTTAATTGCAGTACTTCTGTTATTTATCGTGTATGTGCTTGTTTTACAAATGATTCAATTTGTTGTATCGCTTGTAAATGAGGGGGTGTATCGTTTTGAAAATCGCTAAATTGAAGCCGAGAACTATCATAAAAATAATATTATTTCTTGCAATCACTGGAGGCTTCCTATACTTAGTATTTCAGAGTGATGAATCGAATCAATCGATTAACACACCACAAGCTCCAACTGTACCTGTAGAGGAACCGACAGAAGAAGCTCCAGATGCGGGCGCAGAAGAAGGAGCAGAGCAACCGCCTGCACAACCAGAGCCAGAGCAAGTAGTAGATGAAGACTTAAGTGCAGAGAAACGTCCAGAATATGTAACTTCTAAACAAGATGAAATTGATGGACACAAATTTTATGTGGAAAACAACAAATTAGAAATGTATGTAAATGAAGAGAATCTATCACTAATTATTCGTGATAAATCGACTGGAGCTGTGATGTATTCCACGGTGAAAAATCCGATTGATAGTAATGAGTCATGGAAGAACTTCACTCGTTCGGGAATTGTGATGGAATATTTAGTGGATACAAATATTGTTGTTTATAGAGCAGATATGTATTCTCAAAATCCAACAAAAACAATTACAAAAGAATCTGATGGGTTTGTCGCACAAATTGAATATCCAGAGTTAGAGATATCGTTTGAAGTAAAAGTATCTTTAAATGAAAAAGGTATTACAGTCGACGTTCCAAAAGATTCTATTAAAGAAAACTCGGATAAATACAAAATGGCAAGTCTTTATGTGTATCCATTCCTAGGTTACTCTCAATTGGGTGAACGAGAGGGATATATGTTCATTCCTGATGGATCTGGGGCATTAATTCATTTGAAAGACAATGATGGCAAGTATAAGCAACCATACTCAGAAATGGTTTATGGTGGTAATGTTGGAATTGATGATTCCTATGTTCTTTCCTTGTTTAATCGAATGGATCCATTTAATGATCCAGAAAAGATTTTAGCACCAATATTCGGCATGGTTCAAACAGATTCAGAGATTGGTTATTTAGGAATTATTGAAGAAGGAGAGTATAGTGCAAAAATCGAAGCGTATCCTAGTGGGGCTATTTTGCCATATAACTGGATTACTTCAAAATTCATTTATCGTCAAGTATATAATCAACCAACAAGTCAAGATAGCGGTACAATGGTTGTCCGCCAAAAGAATAGAAATGACTTTGATATTAAAGTCCATTACCAATTTGTATCTGGAGAAAATGCAAATTATATGGGATTAGCAAGCAATTACAGAGAGTACCTGTTAGAGAATAATCTAGTCACAGACAAAGACACACCATTTAAAGCGAGAATCGATTTTCTTGGTACAGAAGTAGAACAAGGATTGATTATGAAACAAGATGTTCCAATGACTACATTTGATCAAGCAAATACGATTTTACAAGACTTACAAAAAAATGGAGTAGGAAATATTTTATCTATCTATAAAGGATGGCAAGAAGGTGGACTATACGGTGGATTACCGGTCAGATCTTTCAACCCAGAATCTGCATTAGATGATGAAATGTCCATTCAAGAATTACTTGAAAATGCTAAGAAAAATAGCATTGATTTATATGTATATCAAGATGCTCTTCGCATTAATATGGAAGAATTAACTAATACAAAATACGAATTAATGAAAAAGTTCAATAAGCGTGCATATGAAGACGAAGTACATGGTAACGTATACGAATCTTTCAATTACTTACATCCTAAATCGACTATTGAATTACTCAATAAGATGGAAAAAGAATATACAAGTGAGTCGATAGAGAATGTGATGCTAAGCGGTATTTCCAATACTTTATTCTCTTACAGTGATGGTAGTAAAGAATTTGATAGAATCACTACAAAAAATGATTACGAGACAATTATCTCACAATATAACGACATATTTAATTTGTTGCTAGAACAACCTTTTGCTTATTTATGGAATAAGACAAATGCAATAGTCGACTTACCAACAAAGTCATCTAACTATGTATTTACAGACGAAGATATTCCTTTTATTGCATTAACACTAAAAGGATTAGTGCCAATGTATGCGGAATATACAAATTTCCAAGCGAATCAGGAGGAATTTTTCTTGCAGTTAGTAGAACAAGGTGTCAATCCTTCTTTCTATATAACACATGAAAATCCAGCTGAGCTGAAGAATACGAATTCGTCTAATATTTATAGCTCACAATATGAAAGATATGAAGAGATGATTCCTTCTTATTATGAGGAATTGCAAAGCGTACATGAAGTAATTGGTGAGGCAATGATTGTTAATCATGAGCGTAACGGTAAAGTAACGAAAGTAAGTTATGACAATGGAGCAATTGTATATATCAATTACCATAGTGAATCACAGCAAATAGACGATATTCAACTTGATGGAATGTCATATAAGGTGGTGCAAGGACAGTGAAATTAAAACGACAAACTATATATGGCTATCTCTTTATCTTACCATGGTTAATCGGATTTCTAATCTTTGTACTATGGCCAATGATTCAATCATTCTATTACAGTTTGAATAGCATGCGAATTACTCCAGTTGGATTACAATTTCGCTATGTCGGATTGAACAATTATTTAGATGTATGGTTAAAGGATATGTTCTTCTTACAAGAATTACTTGCCTTTTTCATGAATACGATATTGCGTGTACCAGTTATTGTTGTATTCGCACTGATTATGGCAATGTTATTAAATCAAAATGTGAAATTTAAAGGAACATTTAGAACCATCTTTTTCTTACCTGTAATTGTTGCAAGTGGCCCTGTAATAAATCAATTAATTGATCAAGGGGCTACTTCCATCCCGATGGTAAATCAAGATACAATTGTAGGTTTGTTAGTTCAAATTTTCCCGATGTTCATCGCAAATGTAATTGCAGGGTTATTCAACCAAATTATCATTATATTATGGTATTCCGGTGTGCAAATTTTAATTTTCTTAGCAGTATTACAGAAAATAGATCCTAGTTTATATGAAGCAGCGAAAATCGATGGTGGATCAAGTTGGGAATGTTTCTGGAAGATTACATTACCTACAATTAAACCAATCATATTAATCAATATGGTATACACACTTGTTGCATTAGCAAATAGTGGACAAAATCCAATTATTAATTTGATCTACAGTAATATGTTTAATGCAACTAGAGGATATGGATTCGCTTCTGCGATGGCTTGGATGTATGCGATTATCATCGGTATTATGCTAATTGTAATTTTCCTTTCTTTCCGCGAAAGAAAGTCCAAGCGAGCATTTTGATAAATAGGAGGGAATTCTAATGGCTACGAAAGAAGGAACAGGCGTTATTGGTGTGATTCGTAATCAAGAAATTACACCAAGTGAAAAGTGGCGATTAGTTAAAGCTAAACTAGCACGCTTTCTATTTGGTTTTAATGATCGCAAAGGCTTTTTGTTAAAGCTTGTCATTTATACATTATTACTGTGTATTGGTTTTGTTTACTTATATCCAATGATTCATATGTTTGTTACAAGTATGAAATCATTAAGTGATTTACTAGATACAGCTGTTCGGTGGATTCCATCGACATTCTATACAAAAAACTATGAGCAAGCATTTTCTGTAATGAATATTCGCTCATCATTAGTAGGGAGCTTTTTAATTGCGATTATACCTACTGTTTTCCAAGTAGCAGTAGCTTCATTAGTAGGTTATGGGTTTGCGAGATTTGAATTCCCATTAAAAAAAGTGTTATTTGGATTCATGTTATTTAGCTTTATAATCCCACCGCAAATATTAATGATGCCAACATATCGCCTATTTAGTGAATTAGGTTTAACTGGATCATTAAACGCATTTTGGATTCCTGCTGCATTAGGACAAGGGATTAATAGCACCATTTTCATATTAATTTTTTATCAATTCTTTAAACAAACACCGAAGTCACTTTATGAAGCGGCAGAGGTGGATGGAGCAGGACAGCTGATTAGCTTCTTTAAAATCGCAATTCCAATGGCCGCTCCAGCATTTATCGTTTCCTTTCTATTCTCGTTTGTGTGGTATTGGAATGAGACGTACTTAACAACACTGTATTTAACAAGTAAGTCAACAGATATCACAACGATTTTGTTACAGTTACAACAGTTCGAAGCAAATTATGAAGCGATGTATCCTGTAACAGAGAACAGTCCGAACAAGATTAACGAGGGCATCAAAATGGCAGGTACGGTTATAAGTATCTTACCATTACTAATTATTTACTTCTTTTTACAACGATATTTTGTGGAAAGTGTTGATCGAACTGGTATTACCGGTGAATAAGCACCGTAATATAAATTTTTCATTAAAAGAAATGGGGGAAAAAGAAAATGTCAAAAAAAATGATAGTAAGTCTTTTGGCAGCAATGTTGTTACTGTTGATGGTTGCTGTAGGTTGTTCCAATGATTCAGGTGATGAACCAGCAGATTCAGCCAATGATGGTGGAACAGAATCATCAGAAAGTGAAGGAGAAGCAAAAGAATTGCCACCAATGACAGAGGAAGAAATTACGCTTTCTTATGCATCATGGGCAAATCCTGAACTTAATCAATTCTTAGCAGATAAGTTCATGGAGAAATATCCAAACATTACTGTTGAACTAGTGACACTTGAGCAAGAAGGATGGAATGATCATTTAACGAACTTAGCAAGTACTGGCGAATTACCAGATGTATTTTGGTATTTAGGAAATGTGGATATTGCAATTCGTAATGCATGGTTAGGTGACATGACAGAATACTTTGAAGCAGACCCTGAAACAAGTGATTTATTAGACACAGTAGTAGATGTTGGTTATTTTGATGGAGAAAGAAAACTTGCAGCTGCTGCAAATTATTATCCATACACAATTTTCTTAGATGAAAACCTTTTCGAGAAATTAAATGTGGATATGCCTTCACCAGATTGGACATATAGTGAAATGATTGATTTAATGCAACAAATGACAGTTCCTGAACAAGGTATTTATGGTTATAATACATTTACTAAATTAGTTACTATGGCTCCAATTGTGAATCAAGATGGTACAGGTGAATTTGGATGGGACGGCGAGTCTTATGATTTAACTACAGATTGGGCAGAAGCGACAACACAACATGCTGAATATGTACGTAGTGGTGTTCATGCACCATTCTTTGATACAGATGAAGCAGAAGCTGCATTTGGTGACAGATTACTATGGGCAGCAAGTACAGGACGTCTTGCAATGCAATTAGATGCATGGTGGACAAATGGATTATTTGCAACACCTGAGTTTGTTGATAAAGGAATCAAATGGGTTCCTTACGTAGTACCTAAAGGTGACAATGCAGAAACAGAAAATAAACCAGCGTTTATTGACTTTGGTGCTCTATCTGCAGCAACAGAACACCCACGTGAAGCATATGAATTACTAAAATTCTTTGGTTGGGGTAAAGAAGGTTGGGATGCGAAGTTAGAAGCATTTGAAACAATCCAAGATGAGAATGGTAACTTAGTGTTCGATCACCCAGATGGTTTACCATTAATCAAGAATCAAGAAACATGGGATGGTTTACGTGCATTATTGCCAGAAAGCCATTACTATGATGATTTCTTACAACGTGCGAAACACCCAATTCCACTTGGTGGAGCAGCACAACCAGGATTCCAAACATTCCTTGATGAAGTATACTTTGGTGGAGAATTCGGTGATGTAGAAGCAGCAATTGTTAACGGGGAAGTAAATGCACACGATATTGCGCCAGATTTAACAGAACAAGCAAATAAATATCGAGAAGATGCATTAGCAGAATTATTCTATTAAGATTTAAAAAACATTCGTTCATTTTTGGACGGATGTTTTTTTTTTGTGAAATTATAAAAAAATTGTGTGAAATGTAGTTGTATGAACAACAAATTAGGGTATAACAATACTAAACAATTTAATGAGTGGGTGAAAAAGTATGGCGTTTGCTATTACTGTATTAATTATTTTAATTTTTATTAATGCTTTTTTTGCAGCATCCGAGATTGCTTTAGTAGCATTAAATGATAATAAAATAAAAAAACGTGCAGATCAAGGAGATAAGAAATCTGTGAAGCTTCAAATTCTATTGAATGAGCCTGGGCGATTTTTGGCAACCATTCAAATCGGAATTACGCTTGCGGGATTCTTAGCAAGTGCATTTGCTGCAGATAGTTTTGCCAACCCATTGTCTGATTGGCTTGTTTCAATTGGCGTCCCAGTTGCACCAGGTTTATTAAGAACCATTTCTGTTGTTGTAATCACTATTTTACTATCTTATTTTACATTAGTGATTGGAGAATTAGTTCCAAAGCAACTAGCTTTACAAAAGGCAGAAGCAATTGCATATAAAGTGGTCACACCATTAACATTATTATTTAAAATTAGTACACCTTTTGTGAAAATATTGAATCTTTCTACGAATGGAATCGTAAGACTATTAGGTGTCGATCCAAATGCCAAGCAAGAAGAGGCGAATGAAGAAGAAATTCGAATGCTTGTAGATATAGGTGGTGAAAAAGGAACGATTGAGCAAGATGAAAAACAAATGATTCATAACATCTTTGAATTTAACAACAAGACAGTATCTGACATTATGACACACCGTACAGAAATTAGTGCAATAAATATTCATGCCTCATTTGATGAGATTATAACTTTGATGAATGAAAAACGATTTACGCGTTTTCCTGTATATGAAGATAGTATGGACAATATTATAGGAACATTACATATGAAGGATATCGTTTCTATTATTAGAATGAATAAGGATCATTTTGATAGTAAGTCATTACTGAGAGAACCATATTTTGTCTTAGAATCGCAACCGATTGACATCGCATTTCGCGACATGCGTAATAATAACGTTCATATTGCAATGGTTGTAGATGAATATGGTGGGATTGATGGATTGATTACAATAGAAGATATGATTGAAGAGATTGTTGGAGAAATAATGAGTGAACATCACTTGCCTGGAGAAGATGAGCAGTTGACAGTGAAGAAGATTAAAAAGAATCATTATGAAGTAGAAGGAACCGCTCATTTATATTTATTAGAGGATGCATTTTCTATTGCATTACCATCAGATGAATTTGAAACATTAAATGGTTTCCTTGTTCATCAATTAGGTTATATACCTAAAGAAGGTGAGCAACCCATTGTTACATATAATGGTGTAGAATTTCAAATAGTAGAAGTCTCAAATCTAAGGATAGAGAAAGTTAATGTAGTTCTTACAGGGCCGAAGGAGGAGTAGCATGCGTACATATCAACAATCTAAGGAAGAAGTATTAGAACAATTTGATGTAAAGAAAACAGAAGGGTTATCTGATCAACTTGTTCAACAAAGGTTAGAAGAAGAAGGATACAATGAAATTGCTAGTAAGGAAAAAGTGCCAACATGGAAATTATTTTTAGAAACATTTAAAGATGCAATGGTGATTGTATTAGTTATTGCAGCAGTTATTCAATTAATATTGGGTGAAGTAATTGAATCAGTCATTATCTTCCTTGTTATTTTACTTAACTCTATTATTAGCGTCGTACAAACAAAAAAGGCAGAGAGCTCATTAGATGCGTTAAGAGATATGTCAGCACCTGAAGCAAAAGTTGTACGTAATGGAACTACTTCCACGATCATGGCAAGAGAATTAGTTCCAGGGGACATCGTAAAATTAGAAGCGGGAGACTATATTCCAGCAGATGGACGATTAATTGAAGCAGAATCATTAAAAATAAATGAAGGTATGTTAACAGGGGAATCAGATGCTGTTGAGAAGATTACCGGAATCATTGATGATGAAGTATCTATCGGTGATCAACGAAATATGGTTTTTAGTAGTTCCCTTGTAGTAAATGGTCGCGGAACGTTTGTCGTTACAGCAACAGGTGAAAAAGCCGAAATTGGTAAAATAGCAGAAATGATTGAGACAGCGGAACAAAAACAGACACCATTACAACGCAAATTAGATGCATTTAGTAAGAAGTTAGGTATTGCAATATTGTTAATCTGTGTAGTTATATTTGCAGTACAAGTAGGTAGATTGTGGTTAAGTGGCGCAGACGTAGACATGACAAAAGCCGTTTTAGATGCATTAATGTTCTCTGTAGCAATTGCAGTTGCTGCAATCCCTGAGGCATTATCTTCTATTGTAACGATTGTATTATCTGTAGGGACGAATAAAATGGCAAAACAACATGCCATCATTAGAAGACTACCAGCTGTTGAGACACTCGGTTCTACTAGTGTCATCTGTACGGATAAAACTGGTACTTTAACAAAAAATCAAATGACAGTAACAGATTATTATTTACCTGGTGTCAGTCATCCATTTGAAGACACACTAGGAGAGAATGAGAAAATGTTACTCAGAACAGCAGCCTTATGTAATGATTCCTATATTAATGCAGACAATAATGAAATAGGGGATCCTACTGAAATTGCACTCATCCGATTCGTTGAAGATCAGAAGGAATCCTATAAGGAATTTAGAGAAAACTATAAGCGAGATGCAGAATTACCTTTCGATTCTGATCGCAAAATGATGTCAACGGTTCACGAGATAGATGGAAAGAGAATCATGCTAATTAAAGGTGGACCTGATGTTATGTTAGAGAAAGCCACTTCTATTTTAGTAGATGGCACTGTGGAACAATTAAATCCCGAATGGTTAGAGAAGTTAAAGGAACAGAATGAGTCTTATTCTAAACAAGCATTACGGGTTTTAGCATTTGGGTTTAAAGAATTAGAAGAAAATCAGCAAATCACATTAGAAGATGAGCATGATTTTACACTTATCGGACTTACTGCAATGATGGACCCACCACGTGATGCTGTATATGGATCGATTGAAGAAGCGAAAAAGGCGGGTATAAAACCTGTCATGATTACAGGAGACCATAAGACAACTGCTGAAGCAATTGGACGTGAAATTGGTCTAATGAATGAAGGAGACCTTGCTGTTACAGGGAAAGAACTTGATAAAATGACAGATGATGAACTTGATCAAAAGTTAGAGAAAATTTCTGTATATGCACGTGTATCCCCTGAGAACAAAATTAGAATCGTAAAAGCATGGCAGAAAAAAAATCAAATTACTGCGATGACGGGTGATGGAGTAAATGATGCACCTGCATTAAAACAAGCAGATATCGGTATCGGAATGGGCAGTGGAACAGATGTAGCAAAAGATTCTGCTGCAATGATTCTAACAGATGATAATTTTGTTTCCATTGTGAAGGCAGTAAGTGTGGGTAGAACGGTATTTGATAACATTAAAAAGTCGATTGCGTATTTATTTGCAGGGAATTTAGGAGCAATTATAGCGATTATGTTTGCTGTAATCATGAATTGGGCAAACCCATTTACAGCTTTGCAATTGCTTTTTATTAACTTAGTTAACGACTCTTTACCTGCAATCGCACTAGGTATGGAAAAACCAGAACCAAATGTAATGAAACGAAAACCACGAAATATTGATGAAGGAATCTTTGCTGGAGGTACATTAAGATCTGTTATTGTTAGAGGTTTATTTATAGGTATTGCGGTAATTGTCTCTCATTATATCGGTTTGCAACATTCTGATGACATGGGTGTGGCGATGGCATTTACAACATTAATCTTAGCACGAACGTTACAAACATTTCCGGCTCGTTCGAATGTACAAACAGCAATTGGTGCTGGATTGTTCAGTAATAAGTATGTGATTGGAGCGGTCTTAGTTGGTTTTGTATTATATAGTGTAACAATCATGCCATTCGCAAGAGAAATCTTCCATATTCCAGAAGCATTTGGATGGAATGAAATCCTTATTGCATTTGGACTTGCGGTAGGAAGTATGATCTTAATGGAAATAGCGAAAATGATTAAAAATAAATAATGTTATGAAAAAAAGATGTGGCATGTATGCTTAGTACATACCGCATCTTTTCTGTTATTCTATAGGCCTACTCGATATCCTTATTCTCTATAGATTAATGATTCGAATTGAAGATTTTTTTCATGATATTTTAAATAATAATGCAAAATTTCATGAAAGGGTTTACAATATAATATAGTGAAGAGGAAAATGAACATAGGAGTGATAATAAATGAAAGTACTAATTACTGGTGCAAATCGTGGATTAGGACTATCTTTAGTGGAAACAGGACTGAAAAGAGGGCATGTAATTTTTGCAGGTGTTCGATCTGTGGCTGATCGTGATATTACACAACTTCAGGAATTAAAGAAAGTATTTGAAGGTCAACTCAGAATTTTACATATAGATGTAACAAATGAAAAATCCGTAATAGAAGCAGCTAAAGCGGTCAAATTTACTGATCAATATGTCGATATTATTATAAATAATGCAGCAATATTAAATGAACGAGATAAAACGATTGAAGAGTTAGATATTGCAGAAACATTGAAAGCACTAGATACAAATACAGTTGGTCCAATTCGAGTCATTAAGCACTTTCTACCATTAATTCGTAATGGCGCAACAACGGATAGTACTTCCTCACAATCCATTATAAATATTAGTTCAGAAGCGGGTAGTTTGACGAATGCATATGCTGGAGATTATCCGTACGGGTTATCTAAAGTTGCATTAAATATGTTAACAGAGAAATTAAAGAAGTACTTAATGGAAGAAGATATTCAAATTCTATCGATTCATCCTGGTTGGATGTCTACTGATATGGGTGGAAAGAAAGCGCCTAAAAAACCTATGGATACAGCATTGAATATATGGAACCTTCTTGAAAATCCAATTCATAATTCTTCTGAAGCGTTTGCTTTTTTTGATGATGAATTAAATAGAATGGAAATATAATTTGTAGATTTCTATCATCCTCTCGTGCTATAATGTACGTACAACTTTGAGAATTGAGGGGAAAAGAAATGAAAAAGTTTGGGGCAATTATTGCAATTATTTTTTCAATTGTTTTACTTGTTGGATCAATTGTCTTTGACCAACCGGAAAAACAAGAGGCTGGTGGAAAGGATACGGATAAACATATGGAAAATACAAAACTCGAGATGACAGGGGACATTGGAGGATTTGAAAAAGGTATAGATGATCCAACTCATGATCCTTCTATATTTGAAGCAAATGGTACTTTTTATGTTGTTTCAACAGGGATTGCGCGTGATGAACAGAATCCTGGTGGGATTTATATTCGTAAATCTGAGAATAGCTTAGAAGGTCCTTGGCAATCAATTGGAGAAATTCCTACACCTGAATGGGTAAAAGACTATAATGTTAAACATTTGTGGGCACCATATGTCATTGAAAATGATGGTGTATTTTATATGTATTATGCTGCGTCTATGTTTGGAACAAATTACTCTGCTATTGGTGTAGCATCAACTGAAACACCAGGTGATGTGAATAGTTGGGAAGATCATGGTCCAATTGTAACAACAACTAATCGAGATACATTTAATGCAATTGATCCGATGGTAATTGAAGATAATGGAAAATGGTGGTTGCTATATGGTTCACACTTTGGCGGTATTGTATTACGAGATTTAGTCAACATGACGGAACTAGGAATAGATGAGTACGTATTGGCATCACGTGCTATGACAACGACTCATAATGCGATTGAAGGTCCGACCATTTTTAAACATGGTGATTACTACTATTTATTGACTTCGTGGGATCAATGTTGTAATGGTACAGCTAGTACGTATAAAGTTGCTGTCGGTCGATCTGAATCTATCACTGGTCCTTATGTAGATTCAAATGGAACAGATTTATTAGACGGCGGTGGTGACATCATTTTAGATGCAGAAGATAATCAAATTGGTCCTGGTGGTCAAGATGTCATCGAAGTAGATGGAGATCACTATATGATTTATCATTATTATGACGGTAATGCGAATGGAACAATTCGTATGCAGATAAGACAATTCAATTGGAATGATGATTGGCCAACATTTGAATAAGAAATAAAGTAAAAGTGCTCGTTTAAGAATGAGCACTTTTACTTTTTTGATTGGTTAAGTATACATTACGTTTTTAAACGGTCCCTTTCGCTTTTGAATCAACAATTTCTTTTAATATTTGATAGGAGCGTTTTTGTTTTTCTATATCATAAATGTAGGAGACGGCCATTAATTCATCTACATTGTATTTCTCTTGAAAACGAGTGAGTTGGGATGTAATGGATGCTTTGCTTCCGAGTAATGTCACGCTAGACATCGATTCGGCAACATGCTTTTCATGTGCTGACCAAAGTGTATCCATATCTTCAACAGGTGGCTGAAGTGGGTTTTTTGATCCTCTTACGACATTTAGGAAAAATTGTTGCATTGTTGTTTGTTCTTTTTTAGCTTCCTCGTCTGTCTCACATGCTATTACATTTAGACATACCATCATATATGGTTTTTCAAGATACTCTGATGCTTGGAATGATTCGCGGTATATTTTGATTGCTTGTTCCATATGTGTTGGAGCAAAGTGTGACGCAAATACGTATGGTAATCCTAATTTTGCTGCTAAATGTGCAGAATCCGTAGAAGATCCTAAAATATAGATAGGGATATTTGCATTCACTCCTGGAAATGCCTTTACATATCCTTGTTCTTCTTCACTCCCGAAATAAGTAAGTAATTGTTGTACATCTTTCGGAAATGTGTACACACCATCATCTTTTCCACGACGTAGTGCACTTGCTGTTAACTGGTCTGTTCCGGGAGCTCTACCTAATCCAAGATCTAATCGATTAGGATAAAGTAATTCCATAGTACCAAATTGTTCTGCTACAACAAGTGGTGCATGATTTGGAAGCATCACGCCACCAGAGCCCACACGGATACTATTTGTATGTTCTAATGTATGTTTCATTAACATGGTTGTTGCAGAACTAACTAGTGTTGTTGTATTGTGATGCTCAGCAATCCAATATCTTTCATAGCCCATTTTTTCCACTGCTTGCGCTAAATCTACCATTTGATCAATAGCATCTTTTGGACCGAATCCTTCTCGAATTGGAACTAAGTTTAATACAGAAACAGGTATGTTTATATTTGTCATTCCTTCCATCCTCTCTATGTGACACGTTATGTTCATCTATTTTAAGAAGCTTTTCTAATGAAACAGTAAACATATGGTACCAATTTTTAATAAAGAAAGAAATTAATCTGCTTATTCCATTGGTCTATATCCTAGTTCTTCGATTGCATTTGCAATATCCCAAGGTTTATCCACATTATTAGAAACACCGTAGTATGTACCATATTGCTGGTCCGACTCGATTGCTTTTTGAAATAATTGAATCAAATCAGCTTCGTGTAAAATCGTTCTTTTTAATCGATCATTGGATTTTGGTTCATTTGGCACAGATCCTATTCGAATATTAATAACGGATAGATTATGATGTAACATGAAGATGAATCCAGTTAATTCAGAGGCCATTTTCAGTACACCATATAGACCTTTTGGTGCAGGATAATCTGTTGTCTTAATTTCTCTTTTGAGTGTAGAATAGCCGTTTTGCTCATAATAGTCTGTGACATGATTGCTGCTAGCAAAAATAACTTTTGGAATTTGATATTTTGTTGCAATATCTAGAATGTAATAAGAGGCTTTGAAAAAAACTTCAGTCATGTCATGAAATGTATCGATATCTTCGACTGCATCTGTTGTTTCTATTCTTAATAAATTAATCAGTACATCTGTATTTTGGGGAATTTGTTGACTCAACTTCTCGTAATTTGTTGCATCAACTTGAATGATTTCTAAATGGTGATGTGTTAGTTTGTCCAATAATTGAATGGAATACAAATGATGTAACCCTTCATATAATTTTATACCAATTGTACCGGCACCACCGATAATAACCACCTTTTTTTGCATGTAGTAACATCCTTTCTTTCTACAATGTATTGTGGATAGTTTTTCACTTTTTCTTAAAAATACACATGTGTTCATACAATTTACAATTTGTGAATAAGGACAAAAGATGATAGAAATAGTATAATAGTTTTATCATAACAAATAGATATCAAATGGAATTCGGCTTATTTTTATTATAAAGAAGACTAATTATTCGATAGGAGGAATTATCATGATGAATGCGTTAGTATTGCAATCAGATTTTGGTTTAGAAGATGGTGCAGTAAGTGCAATGAAAGGTGTTGCTCATTCTGTTAGTAAGGTAATTCCAATTTATGATAATACGCATGATATACCACCATTTGATATATGGTCAGCTTCTTATCGATTGTGGCAAACTGTTACGTATTGGCCAAAAGGAACAGTATTTGTTTCTGTAGTGGATCCAGGTGTAGGCTCCAATCGAAAAAGTATTGTTGCCAAAACAGTATCTGGTCAATATATTGTGACTCCAGATAACGGTACTTTGACGCATATTGCAAAATTTATCGGCATGGAATCGATACGTGAAATAGATGAAGAAACAAACCGGTTACCAAAGTCTGGAGCATCACACACTTTTCATGGCAGAGATATTTATGCATTTACAGGTGCGAGAATTGCTGCAGGTGTCATTTCTTTTGAGGAAGTTGGTCAAATGTTGCCGATTAAGCAATTTGTTTCATTACCGTATGATGAACCTGTCATACAAGAAGGTACAGTAAGGGGATCCATTGATATTTTAGATGTGCGATATGGAAATTTATGGACAAATGTTCCGCGTGAATTATTTCTACAATTACATGTAGATTATGGTGATAAGATTGAGGTAATGATAGAATATGAGAGTCGCCAAGTTTATCATAATGTAATAACATTTGGCCGTTCATTTGCAGCAATTCATATAGGTGAACCATTAATATATGTGAATTCTTTAGATAATATGGCTATTGCAATTAATCAAGGTTCCTTTGCTAAAGCACATAATATTGGTACAGGCGCAAGCTGGCGAATGACATTACGCAAAAGTTAAAAAGGGGTAGCATAAGGAAGTGATCAACATCAATCAAGTTTTACATGATTTAAAATATTTATTTAAAAGATTTGTCTTAATCGCAAATGTAACTCCAGCAATGATTACTTTTTTTATTGCATTACATTATTATGGTGTACCATTAAGTGATTATTTCCTGCAAGTTATACTGCTGTTAGTTGGTAGTACATTTTTGGTTGCAGGCGCACTAACTTGTAATAATTATTTGGAAGCAGATGTAGATAAATTAATGGAAAGAGCAAAAGATAGACCAACAGTAACTGGAACAATGTCATTACGTACAGTATTAACAATTGGTATCAGTCTAAGTGTAATCGGACAATTACTTTTATTATATATAAATTTCGAAGTAGCATTATATGGATGGATTGGATGGTTTACCTATGTCGTAGTGTATACCATATGGACAAAACGTCGGGTTACATGGAATACACATATAGGAAGTTTGTCAGGAGCGGTAACTCCATTGATGGGCTGGGCAGTAGTAGATTCAGCACTTCATGTCATACCGCTTTCTTTGTTTGCCATAATGTTTTTGTGGCAAATGCCCCATACGTATGCTATTGCTATCCGCAAATTTGATGACTACAAGAAGTCTGGTTTGAAGATGTTGCCAATTGTTAAAGGATATCAAACAACGATTTGTCGAACAACTATATACATTGCACTATTACTTTTTGTACCATTATTTGTGCAAGATATGTCTATTTGGTTTTATGTTGTCATTACAATACTCAATCTTAGTTGGTTATATATTGCAATTAAAGGGTTCAAACAACGCGATGTGCTCCATTGGGCGAATCAATTGTTTGTTAGTTCACTTATTTATTTATTGAGTGTTTTTATTTGTTACCTACTATTTGTATAATGAAGCGAATCATTTATGAATGATAAACAAAAGACGAAGAATTAATTTTCTTCGTCTTTTGTGGGTTGTATAGGGAATTATAAGTATATCCTTAAGTCATCATCGGTTCGCAAGCTCATCGTGATTTCTTTATTTCTGTTGATGCGTTCCAGTCTCTACGTTTCTAAACGGGCGTTTCCGCTTTTGTATCGTCTAGCGTAAGCGCCCAGAAACTAGGAGACTTCGTAAACCGCCCTACAATAAGTCATCATCGATTCGCAAGCTCATCGTGATTCCTTTATTTCTGTTGATGCGTTCCAGTCTCTACGTTTCTAAACGGGCGTTTCCGCTTTTGTGTCATCCAGCTACAACGCCCAGAAACTAGGAGACTTCACGAATCAACGATCAATAAGTCATCATCGATTCGCAAGCTCACCGTGATTCCTTTATTTCTGTTGATGCGTTCCAGTCTCTACGTTTCTAAACGGACGTTTCCGCTTTTGTGTCGTCTAGCGTAAGCGCCCAGAAACTAGGAGACTTCGTAAACCGCCCTACAATAAGTCATCATCGATTCGCAAGCTCATCGTGATTCCTTTATTTCAGTTGGTTTACTTCAGTCTCTACGTTTCTAAACGGGCGTTTCCGCTTTTGTGTCGTCTAGCGTAAACGTCCAGAAACTAGGAGACTTCGCAAACCACCCTACGATAAGTCATCATCGATTCGCAAGCTCATCGTGATTCCTTTATCTCAGTTGGTTTACTCCAGTCTCTACGTTTCTAAACGGACGTTTCCGCTTTTGTGTTAGCAATTTCATTTAATTTTTTTGTGTCTTTTACTGCTTCGTCTAATAGTTCAGCTAAACCGGTATTTTTGTCTGTTAGTGAAGTGATTGTCGCGCTCATTTCTTGTAAACTGGCTGACGCTTCCTCGATGATTGCTGCAAGTTCATTTGTTGAAGATTCTACACCATTGGATTGTACTTGAACTGCTTCTGCTAGCACTGTGAAGTTCTGTAATGCTCCATTTAATGTGGAAACAGTTGATGTTAACTCATTAAAATAGCCGGTAATTTGTTCTGTCATATCCATACTAACAACAAAATTCTGCATACTTTGATCCATTTGTGCAACAGCAGAGTCATTTGCTTTATTTAAGGAGACGAGGTTATTTGTAATTTTTTCTGTTGTCTCACCAGTTAAATCTGCTAATTTTCTTATTTCATCAGCAACAACAGCAAAACCTTTTCCTGCTTCACCTGCTCGTGCAGCTTCTATCGATGCATTGAGTGCTAGCAAATTCGTTTGTTCTGTTATTTCTTTAATTGTATCTGCAAATTGATTTGTTTCTTTAATTTTCTCTGTTAATTCGGCAAAAGTCCTACTTAATTGCCCAATTGTACTTTCCATTTCCAAATTATTTTGATTCAATGTGTCCATTTTTTCTTTTCCAGATGTTACTAAGTGAATTGCATTTGAAGAATCATCATACAATTTTTTAGATTGCTGTTGAACAGTATCCACATTTTTGCGTGTTTCGTTTGTAGCGCTTGAAATATCTGCAATTTGTTCTGCTTGTGCTTGGCTAGCTTGAGAAATTTCAAAAATAGAATGATTCAAGTCATTTTGACGCTCAACATTTTCTTGTAGTTGTTCATTTATTGTAGCGACTTTTTCTAATATCGCTTTTACTGAATTTTCAATTTGTGCTGATTGGTTTTGTTTTCTTAAGCTTTCTTCATTTGCATCTAGTAATAGTTGCTCAACTTGTTTTAATTGCTTATCTGCTATTCCGATAACAAAATGAAAAATAATGGCAGTTAGTAAATATATTAGAATTGCATTTTGAAATAATTGATTCATTATTTCATTTGATGAATCCATTTGAAAATAGTTAGAGAAAATTACAATAAACCCTATAACAAAACCGAAGAAGAATAACTTCTTATTCATTTGAATCGCAGAAAACAATGATAAAAAGATCACAATAAGGAATATTGCTGCAGAAGCACCTTGCGTAAAAATAAAAACAATGTTTGACAAGTAAAATAATGCAACAAGTAAATACGGTAAAACACCATGTTTTTTGAGAAGTTTTTGTAATATAAAATAAATAGCGGTAATAAGCAATAATTCTGTACCATAATACATTGCTACTATCATCTTATTTGTGATGAAAGCTAAAACCAAACCTGTCAATAAAGTAATCGTCATAATGATATACATTAACGTATTTTTTTTCACTAAATCTTTTTGCTTCATTTCTTGAACTAATTCCATTGTCGCACTCCCTTATATACATTTATGAAAATATGAGAATCAGACACATTATGTAGTTAAAAAAACATAAAAATCTATTACTTAATATCGATTTGATGGTAGCTTAATCTCATATTTATCTTAATTATAGTATAATCTTGTAGGAGAAAAGAATCAATGATAGATTACATAGAAATAACGGTCCTATTCTAGTTATCTCGGTAGTTCTTCACTAAATTGTTTTCTTAAGCGAGATAGTGTTTCTAATCGTTCAATATTCTTCTCTTCTTCTTTCATCCCTAATTTTAAAATCAAATTTTCTATTAATAATGTTGGAGCAATCATAGAATGAAATTCATTTGCTTCTCCACGACTTGCATATAATGTAATGGTAGAGAAGGATGAAAAATCCGCAACTAATTGATCTGTAATTAATATAGAATGATAGTGTTTTTGACGCTGATACGATAACAATACTTTAGCTTCAGGTAACAATCTACCGAACGCAAAAATGATTAGAACATCTTTTTCTGTTAAATGAATCATTTCTTCAAATAATTCATGTCCTTGTTTTTGAAATGTTTGAATGTGTTTGCCAAAACGAGCAATTCGATATGTAAGCAATTCACCTAATCCTTTAGAAGGTCCTAAAGCAAGTATATGGATTGATTTTGCTTTATGTAATAAGTCGATTGCTTGAAGAAATTCATTCTCATCCAAATGTTCTAACGTTTCTTGTAAGAGACCGAGAGATTTTTCAATGGTGACATACATAGATTTACTCGATAATTGTTTGCTTACATTTTTCATTTTTCCAGCAGGAGAAACTTCCCAGTTATCTTTCATTTCCTTCTTAAACTCTTTTAAATTTTGGTAACCAATAGCTTGCCAGAATCTTGACACAGTAGCAATACTTACACCGATTTCTTGTGCGATTTCTTTCTCTGTTGAAAGTAATACTTGTTGAAGGTGTTTCTGTACATAGTTTGCTATTTTCCATTGACTATCTGTTAATCCATATCGATCCCATTTCATAAGAATGCCTCCCTTTATTCGTTCCTTTATTGTATCAAAGCAAAATACTATTTGAATATCAATGATAAAAAATTTACATAATGATAAAAAAAGTTAAAAAATTTACAATCAATTAACTTTAATCGTAATTGTGGTTAACAATATCTAGATAAACTGTATGTAACAAGTTTAAAGGAGGAAAGAAAATTGAGTATCCCAAATCAACGTTATACATTAACACAGTCCCAAAAAATGATGGTATTTATTTTGTCAATGTCACTCTATGGATTATCGAACATGATTACAGAATTAGTTCCTAAAGCTTATATTGGACCAATTGAATTTTCGATTGAGTATTTTGCATTTATACCTTTAACATTATGTATTTTATTTCATCCACTATATGCTGCCATCGGAGCATCATTAGGTGAAGTCATCTTCGGTGAGATTATGTTAGGACAATTTGGAGGATTTGGAGAGTTAGAGAAATTCATCGCATTTTCTTTAGCGATGTATGTTGCAGGTACATTTGTACGAGATCCAAAAAACAAAAAGCAAGTTGCAATAGCAGCAATGCTAGGTGTTATTATCCACCAAGCTATTAGTGCAACAGTAGATATTTTAAAAGTATGGGTTGGGGTTGAAGAGTTAGAAGCAGTACCAGGATTAGCAGAGAGTGTTGTTGTTATTGAAGGATTCTCTTTCTTAAATGATGTATTATTCTCTGGAATTTTATTTGCATTATTACCAACAGTTTATTTAGTACCTCGATTATACGGAAAAATTGAACCTCTGTTAGGAATGAAACCACGTACACGTGATGATCGTTATTCTTTAAAAGAAATTATCGGTCCACGTTTAGTAGTGACAGGAATTATATTAGCTGCATCTGCATTTCTGTTTGAATTTTTATCAGAAACAGATTTTAACGTAGAGTGGGAAGCAGATTTTCTCGAAATGTATGGTGATTGGTTTATTTTTGTGAGTATAGCTGTAGCATTTATTGTTGCTGCATTTACAATTACTTGGATGATGAAGAGAAAACAAGAAACTAACAGAGAAAAGGATGAGAGAGCATCATAATGAAACCAATTATACGCATCGAAAATGTAACGTATCAATATCCTGGTGCAGACAAGCCAGTATTAAATGACATCTCTTTGACAATTGAAAAAGGTGATTTTGTTGCAATTCTTGGTGGGAATGGTAGTGGAAAATCAACCATGTGTAAGTTATTTAATGGATTAATTCCACATTACTATGTCGGGGATTATAAAGGGAAAGCTATTGTAAATGGGTTACATACATCTGAGTACAAAGTTGCTGAATTATCCAAGCATGTTGGATATGTATATCAAGATTTTGAAAATCAAATTGTGAGTCCCAAAGTGTTAGAGGATGCCTCTTTTGCTCCTCTACACTATGGACTAAAAGATTATCATGAACGTGCAATGCACGCACTAGAGTTAGTAGGTCTTGTGGAACAAAAAGACAATTTCGTCTGGCAATTAAGTGGGGGGCAGAAGCATTTATTAGCACTTGCAAGTATTCTTTCATTAAATCCTGAGATTATCATTATTGATGAACCTGTTGCTCAATTAGATCCGCAGCATGCGAAGGATATCTATGATATTTTGAAACATTTAAATGAAGTACATGGCAAGACAATTATTGTGATTGAACATCATACAGAATTTGTTGCGTCCTATGCTAAGACAGTTGTATTGATGAATCAAGGTAATGTAGCTTTTAAAAAGCCTGTTCAGAAAGCGTTGAATGAGGTGGATGCATTGTTGCAACATCAAATCTATCCACCGCAAGTTACGCAAGCAAGTGCAAAATGTTTAGATTTAGACATTTTACCAACAACTCTAGAAGAAGCAATACCACACTTTAATAATTCGATAGAGTTCGAACCTTTAGAACAGTCTGTAAAAGACAAGGGAGACGAACTAGTGAAGTATGAGGATGTCTCTTTCTCCTATAAGACAATCACAAAAGAGAAGAAACGTGTACTTCATGATATTGATTTAACGATTCATAAAGGCGATTATATCGCGCTAGTAGGGAACAATGGTGCTGGTAAATCCTCCTTAATGCGTTTGATGACAGGATTAGTAAAACAAGAAAAAGGAAATTTACTAGTAGATGGTCATGTGACAAGGGATACACCACCAGAACATTTAGCAGAATTAGTCACGTATATCTATCAAAATCCTGAGCAAATGTTTATTGACGACTGTGTGGAGAAAGATGTAGGATTTTACATGCGCGCAAGAAAAGACCTAAATGTAGAAGAGAAAGTTGAAAAATTATTAGAACAATTTGATTTGACGCATTTACGAGAACGAGACAGTCGCTTATTAAGTGGTGGTCAACAGCGTCGAGCATCACTTGCGATTGGTGTAGGGATGCAGCCAAAAATCATGTTACTTGATGAACCGACTGCGAATCTTGATATTGCTACAAGAAAGCATATTACAAAATTGCTTGATCAATTGAAAGACCAATTAGAAGCAGTAGTAATCGCGACACATGATATGCAATTAGCATGTGAATTCTCTAATCGTATTCTCGTCATGCATGATGGGCGGATTATTCATGATGGAACGAAGGAAACGGTGTTTGAGAACTACACATTATTAGAGAAAGCAGGGCTTACATCTCCTCAAATCTATGAACTATCTAAACAATTAGGTTGGGAGAGACCTGTATACACGGTAGATGAATTTGTTAATCAATATAGAAGGAAGGAGGCTTATCATGGAGTATACGCGTAAGTTTACAGAGAAGTTATCTGTAGAACAAGTGAAGATAGAATTATTAAATACAGCTTACGGAAATGGAGATACATTCTTAGCGAAATTAGATCCACGAACATTATTTTTATGGTACGTTTATTTTGGAATTGCACCATGGTTTATTCATAATGTATATGTATTACTAGGTATGTTTGTATTTATGGCAATAACGACATATGTGGCTAAGATTAGTCCGTTGATTATGTTCATATTATGTCTCGGTTTACTTGGTCAAGGTGGTTATCTCTTAATCATCTCGTTATTCTTTGGTGGTAGTTTAGCTACAATGCTACCATTACTCACTTTAACATTGAAGTTGTGTGTCATTTCATTAGCTAGTATCACAGTGTTTTGTTCAATGAATCCTGATAAATTAAGTAACGGTTTGTTAAAGATTGGTGTACCAGGACAAGTTTCATTTAGTATTGCATATGGTTATCGTATGCTACCAACATTACTTGAAGAATACCATCATGTGTTTCAATCGTTTCGACTTCGTGGAAAAGCACCGGAAAAGCATGGTTTTCTCTATATAAAATCCATTATTTATTTTGTGAAATTAGCAATGATGTCTTTCTATCCATTACTTTTGTCTACAGCAAAACGGGCAAGAACGACAGTCGAGGCATTAGAGACAAAAGGAAGTATGTATGGGTTTAATCATAAGGAAGTAAAGAAATTAAAATTAGCAACATTGCAAATGCAAAAGAGAGATTATATGTTTTTAGTCGGATCTTTCTTATATGCTGTCAGTTTATTCGTATTATTATAAAAAGAAGAGGGTGCTTACATTGAACATTGATTTTCATAGTCATGTAAAAATATCAAAGAAATCTACATTTATGCCAGAGTATTTTCAAGAAATGATGCAAGAAGCAAAAGATAGTGGTTTAACAGCATTAGCGATGACAGAACATTTTAATACAAGTCGTTTTAATGATGTATATGAATATATTGATGCAAATTACACATATGTAAATAATTATTATGATATTGACGGGTTTAAATTATTTCCAGGTATAGAAGTAGATGTGAAAGAAAATGGTCATATTTTATTAATTGGTCCAAGGGAAGATATTCTAGCAATCAGAGCAAGGTTAGATAATCATATAGACGAAGAGAACTTTATCGCATTTGATGCATTGATGGATTTAGCGAATGAATATAATGTATTAAAAATTGGTGGTCATCCGTTCCGTGACAGTACACCATTAGCTAGAAATATATCAAATGATCAATTGAAGAAATTAGATGCACTTGATTTAAATGGAAAAGATTTATATTCAAAGGGAATCGATACATGTAAAGAAGAATTAGAACAATTAGCAGAATTAATCAACTTACCAATTGTAGGAGGAAGTGATACACATCAATTCTTACAATATGGAAGCATCATTAATCATTTTGAAAAAAACTGTGTGACAGTTGAAGAAATCAAACAAGAAATTAAAAATAACCATTATCACTTTACTATTGCTAATGATTTACAGTTAAAAGTAAAATCAGCTACTTTAGTAAAGAAATATATGAAAAGATATATCAATGCAAAAGAAGCTGTATTGAGTTAAATATAAAAAGTGTGCAAATCATTTATTGATTTGCACACTTTTTATTTTTTGATTGCTGTTGTCGATTTTCGATATTTAATTTCATAAGGGATGATAATTCGCTTAGCAGGTTCTTCTTTGTTTTTTGTCTTTTCAATTAAACACCGTGCTGATTGTACGCCTAACTGGTATATTTGAATATCTACTGTCGTAAGTGGTGGTGTTGTAATTTCTGCCAAATATAAGTTATTAAATGAAGTAATAGAAACATCTTGAGGACAACTAATTCCAGCCTCTTCTAGTGCATGAATCACACCTAATGTCATTAAATCATCCGCAACAACGAGTCCCGTAGGTGGTTGTTCTAATTGGAATAATTGTGCAACTGCTTCTCGACCACCAGATTTTAAAAACTCTGTATGGACCATATATTCAGTAGGTAGTGGTAAATTCGCTTCAAGTATGGCAGCTTTATATCCTATTAATCGATCAATCGTTACAGTTAATTCTGTTGAACCACCAATAAATGCAATATGCTCGTGCCCAAGTTCTATCAAATGTGTGGTTAAATCTTTACTTGCTTTTACATTATCATTGTCTACATACGTAATTTCATTTTCTAACTCGGAAGGCTTTCCTACAATAACGTACGGAAATTGTTTTTCTGTTAAAAATTGTTGAATTGGATCGTGCATGCGTGAATATAAAAGAATAAGCCCATCCACAATATTGCCATTTACCATACGTTTGACTTCCTCTAGCGCTTGTTCTTCATTTCCACCTGTTGCAACATAAAGTGAGTATTGCGTTTCATGTGCATAAGAGCCAATTCCTCTTAAAACTTCAGGGAAAAAGGGATTTTGTAGTGCTTTATCCGCAGAGGATGGCATGATTACGCCAATTGCTTGGGAAGAACGTGCCACTAAGTTTCGCGCATTTATATTTGGATGATAGCCTAACTCTTTCATTGCTTTCCTTACACGTTTCTTTGTTTCTATACTAATTCGGGGATTATCTGCAATTACCCTTGAAACAGTAGATGGAGCAACCCCCGCTTTCTTTGCTACATCTTTAATCGTTATACCCATATTTGTTCATCCTCTAATTCATTTTCCTCTATTCATTATATCATGGTGTTTGTTTTCTGATAAGTTAGTATTTATTTGTTAACGTAAGAGAAGAAAAGCGAGAAAATGCACCTTCACATTCTCTCGCTCATTCCTAAATATACTCCGAGCTAGTTTAATGTATTATCCTTTCGTTGCACCTTGTGTTAATCCACCAATTAAATATCTTTGTAACATTAAGAATACAAGTGCGATTGGTATAGCAATAAGAATGGAACCAGCTGCAAATCTTGTGAAATTCGTGGAGAATTGATCGTTAATAAAATTATATAAACCTAATGCTAATGTATAATTATTTGGATCTGTCAGCACAATTTTTGGTAATAGGAAATCCATAAATGGAGCCATAAAATTAAATAATGCTACAACAGCTAAAATTGGTTTGGCTAGTGGTAACATAATGGACCAAAAAATACGCAAATGACCTGCTCCATCAATTTTAGCAGCTTCATCCAGTTCACGGGAAATGGTGTCATAATACCCTTTTACTAACCACGCATTAAAAGGTATTTGTCCACCTAGATAGATTAATAAAAGACCCCATATCGAATCAACTAAACCAATTGTAGTTAATAAAATATATAAAGCTACCATCCCCATTAGAGCAGGGAACATTTGTAACAATAAGAATAGATATAATCCATATTTTCTTCCGATAAATGAATAGCGGGAGAAAGCGTATGCGATTAATGATGTGATAACAACAGAACCTAATGCATTTAATACTGCAATAATTAAACTATTTTTGTACCATAATAGATAATCACTATTAGGATTTGTAAACAACCATAAATAATGCTCAAGTGTAGGATTCTCAGGAATCAACTGTGTTACAAGCATATTTGTACCTGGATTAATACTCATCATTACTGTCCAAATCAATGGGTAACCAATGATGATAAACATCAAAACGAAAAATAAGTAAATGAACGCTACTTCGATTTTTGATTTTGTTTTTCTATTCATTGCCATTAGTAACGTCCCTCCTCTTTAAATGAAGCTGTTTTTCTAAATTGGAAAAATGCAAAGCCCATCACAATTAATCCCATAATAATCGTAATTGCCGCTGCCATATTATAATTATTTGTTTCAAATGTTAATTTATATACCCAAGAGATTAAAATATCTGTTCCACCAGCATTTTGACCTCTTACTGCTGGATTCCCTTCATTAAATAGATAAATAATATTAAAGTTGTTAAAATTACCAGCGTATTGCATGATTAATAGTGGTGCTGTCGCAAATAATAAATGTGGCAATGTGATGAATCGAAACTTCTGCCATCTTGATCCACCATCTACATCGGCAGCTTCATACATATCCTGTGGAACACTTTGCAATACACCTGTAAATAATGCAAATACAAATGGAAAACCTAGCCATGTTTGGATCATGATTAACGCTACTTTAGCCCAAAATGGATCAGATAACCATGGAATCATGACATTAAATTGACTTAATATATCACGATTGATAGCTCCGAACGTCGGATTAAATAATGCAGAAAAAATTAATATCGATACAAATGCAGGTACTGCCCATGGCAAAATTAAAACAGTTCTGATTGTTCGTTTGAATTTGATTCGCTTATCATTAACAAGTAGCGCTAAGAATAATCCAAGTCCAATTTGTAATGTAGTTGCAATGACAGTCCAAACAATTGTCCAAGTAAATACACTGAAAAATGTTTCTTTCCAAATATCAATATTTAATAAATCTATAAAATTGTTAAAGCCAACCCAATTCAAAAGATTTCTTGGTGGTGCATTATACTGATTGTAATCGGTAAATGCTAATCCAATCATGAAGATTAAAGGTAACACTACAATGAACAATAGCATAAGCAATCCAGGTAGAATCATAAAGTAAGGAAAACCATTATTATAAAAATCTCTTATACCTTGTAATAACGTAGGATTAGATTTTCCTAAAGCTCGAGCTTTGGCATCCTTTCTCGCATCTAATATATTGTATGCATAAATACCTAGACCAAAAGCTAAAATGATAAGAGAAATAAGGCCTTGGATTAATAATTGAATCGAATGATGTTCCCGTGGAATCGTACCGAGTGTAAATAATCCCCACAATCCAATATCTAAATAATTCCAAAAAACGACTAAAAATGAAATGGATAGGAGAAGAAGAAGGAATCCTTTAAGAAATCTTCTATTATAAAACTGTCCAAAACCAGGAATGATGGATAAAAGTGTTGCAATCGTTTGTGGCTTACGAAATGATTGGTTTTTAATAGTTGTTGCCACAATTTGTCCCTCCTTTTTAGAGAAGGGAAGTAAGATAACTTCCCTTTCTTATAACTTTCTATATTTAGTGTTCCATATATGGTTGTTACTGTGATGCTCCAGATGTAGCGATATTATCTTTAATCACTTCTACCGTTTCTTGTAATACTTCTTCAACAGGTTCACCTTTCGAAATAAATGATAGGCCGTTATTGATTGGATCCCAAACTTGTTGCATTGCAGGAATTCCTGGCATAGGTTCACCAAATGTTGCTTGTTGCGCAAATGCTGAATAGATTGGATCATTTGCAATTGCTTCATTTTCAATTGAATCTAACCTAGCTGGCATCTCTCCGGCAACTTCATAATAAAGCATTGCATTTTCGCTGTTTGTTACAAATTCCATAAAGTCTTGTGCCCACTCTTTATTTTCAGAGTAATATGATAATAAGTAAGCTTTTACACCAACAAATGACTTAGGATTCTCTCCATTTTCTAATGTTGGTAAAATGGTTGCTTGTAAATCTTCACCAAGTGCATCTTGATATTCACGAACCATCCATGGTCCATTAATAACAGCAGCTACTTTCCCTTCTTTGAATAATCCATTCATGATATCTGGTGTTAAATCTTGTGGAATGTATCCATTTGTAAACCATGATTGAATAAGTTCGCCACCTTTTACTGCTCCTTCATTTGCTAATCCGATATCGTCAATGTCATAATTACCATTTTCTTCTGCAAATACATAAGAGCCGTTACCAGAGAAGAATGGATAAGTAAAATAGAAATTCGCAGCCTCCATTAGAAAACCAAATTCATCATTCGCAGCATTTGTTTTTTCTTCGGCGATTGTCATTAATTCTTCCATTGTTTGAGGTGCTTCTTCGATTAATGATTTGTTATAAAAAAGTGCATATGTTTCTGTTACAGCAGGATATCCCCAAGTTTCACCTTCGTTAGTTACTGCGCTAATAGCAGCTTCGGTGAATTCGTTTTCTTTTTCTCCTAAATTAATTGGATCAATTAACCCTCTTAAGACTAAATCACCAATACGATCATGTGGTTGGAAAATAATATCTGGTCCATTTCCAGTTGGTCCTTCTACGTCTAGCTTTTCTACTTGCTCAAGCATATCAATTGGAACAGCTTCAATTTCTATTCCTGTCTCTTCTGTATATTTCTCAGCGATTTGTTTCACAGCATCTTCTTGTTTTTCTTCTGCATTTACCCAAATCGTTAATTTCTCAGGTTTTTCAGGCATTGTGCTATCTGATGATGAATCGCTTTCATTTTCTTCAGAGTTATTATTAGCTGTTTCTTGATCTGAACTATTGCCGCTTTCTTTACTTGTATCTGGCCCACATGCTACTAAAAGACTAACAAACAATAATAAAATACATACTCCTAACCATTTTTTCATCTAACTAACCTCCCGAATTTATGTTTTATGACACACGTTGCGAAAACGTTTGCGCATGTCATGTTTTTTATTATACATACAACAAAGGAATTTGACAATACCTTTTTTTCTTTTTGTTATCTGATTTTGTTTCGATATTATTTAAAAGTGAAGAATAGTAATGATTTGAAGAGATAAGAGGAATAGTGATAAAAAGAGAGATAGTGTGCAAACGATTGTAAAATAATGCATCTATTTGAATGAAAAAAGGTTGTATAATATTTGGTGTTGGTGAAGGGAATTTTGAGGAGAGAACGGTGCTCTTCAAAAGACATTCACTAGCACCTTTTTTCTTATTAATAGAAAACAAGTGAGTTTCCCTGTACAATTAGTTTTTACCACAAAACAATTAGGAGGGAACTCACTTGTCTATTTCTTATTCTATTAAAATGTTAATGGATATTCAAGACCCAAATATCACATTTGAAGAAGATTGTGTGTACGAAGGAACGAAAAAGGGACATGCTTGCCGTTATGTGAAAGGCTTACTTACCTATGTACCCGCGCATTGTGATGCATGTGGCGTAATCAATGAAAACTACACTATTATTAAACATGGAACAAAAACATCTACAATTACATTACCGATTAATGGCGTAAAAAAGTCGTATTTGAAGTTGAAAAAGCAACGTTTTTATTGTCGTGCTTGTCAATGCACCTTCTCAGCTAAAACACCTTTAGTGGATGAAGGATGCTTTATTTCAAAAGGTACACAAGCTCAAGCCATCATTAAATCAGCGGAAGCGTCATCCAAAGATATTGCACCTGATTGTGGGGTATCGTCTTCTACTGTGCAACGCGTCATCAATCGAGAAAGCAAATTATATACTGGTATGCATCAAACCTTACCTAAAAACCTTTCGTTTGATGAATTTAAGTATGCCAAAGGACAGATGGCTTTCACTTATATCGATGCGGAATCAGGGGATATTATCGATATCTTACCGCAAAGAGATGGACGCACCATTCGTGATCATTTCGTAACGAATTATAGTTTAAAACAACGCAAACAAGTAAAGACGATTACGATTGATAGGAATGCAGGATATGTGAGCCTTATCAAAGAACTCTTCCCCAATGCCCGTATCATTATTGATCGATTCCATCTTGTTCAGTTAATCACACGTTCGATGAACAAAGTAAGAGTCCAAGTGATGAATACATTTCATACATCTAAAGGAGAAGATTTAAAGAAATACCGAAGACTCAAACGATATTGGAAACTTCTGTTGAAGTGGGAGAAAGATTTATCGAATACGGAATATAAGTATTATCACTTGTTTGGACAATGTCTAGATACCACTGTGGTCACAGAACTGTTAGGATATTCTTCTGAATTAAAAGCACATTATGATTTATACCAAAAGCTATTAACTGTATTCAAATCCAAAGATCATGACCAACTAGAAAAGATCTTACAGGAACCTACCAATCCAGTAATTTTTAATGTGATGCGAACGAGTCTAAAGACGTTACGGAAACACGCGCCATACATTAAAAACAGTTTCCTCTATCCGTTTAGCGATAGTCGTATAGAAGGCATCAACAATAAAATCAAAGTACTCAATCGTGTCGTATATGGCTATCGTAACTTTTATCATTACAAACATCGGATTCTCTTGCATTTTAAGTTCAAAGCAGTAGAACAAAAACAACAAAAGAAAACACACGCTCCAGCTGCTTAAATAAGCAGAAAGCGTGTGAATATATCTTAAATAAATATGTGGGTAAAAATTCTCACCAACACTATTTGACAAAGAGCCTAATAAAATTTATTAAGTATATAATTTTATTGATTTTATATTGACACGGAATCAGGATGTTATATAATGCGAGTACATCTACAGAAAGACATAAATACAATTTGAGGGCAATGAATTTGTAAAAAACAAACAACCCCGGCTTATAATTAGCTGGTGTTGTTTGTTTTTTTTATACGAGAGGAGGTTTGTTGAAGCGTTTAATTACAAAAAGAAGGGATAGATATCTAATGAAAGGCTTATCTATTTTTGAAAAAGAAATCGATTGCAGTTAGTCTTGTTGTTGTTTTTATGTTATCTCTTTACACTGTAGAAAGTAAGGCCGAAGAAAAAACTAATAAAGTGAACTATTCTCAAGATGTAATTTATCAAATTGTGACAGATAGATTTAATGATGGCAATCCATCGAATAATCCTACAGGTAACTTGTTTAGTCAATCTAATTTGCATAAATATATTGGTGGTGATTGGCAAGGGATTGTCGATAAATTCAATGATGGATATTTAACAGATTTGGGCATAACTGCATTGTGGATTTCGCAACCTGTGGAAAATGTGTATGCAATACATCCACAAGGTTATACTTCCTATCATGGTTACTGGGCAAGAGACTATAAAAAAACCAATCCATTTTATGGGGATTTTAATGATTTTGATGAATTGATTGAAGTTGCACACTCGAATAATTTAAAGGTTATTATGGATTTCACACCAAATCATTCTTCACCTGCTTTAGAAACAAACCAAAACTATGTGGAAAATGGTGCGATTTATGATAATGGTGTGTTATTAGGTAATTATACGAATGATGGAAACGGTATTTTTCATCATAATGGGGGTACAGATTTCTCATCTTATGAAGATAGTATTTATAGAAACTTATATGATTTAGCAGATTATAATTATCTAAATCAAGATTTAGATAATTATTTGAAAGAATCGATTGAATTATGGCTGGATAAAGGTATTGACGGAATTCGAGTAGATGCAGTGAAACATATGTCTCAAGGTTGGCAGGAAACATTAGTCAATCATATATATACGTATAAGCCGGTATTCACTTTTGGAGAATGGTTTCTAGGTCAGAATGAAGTAGATAATCAGAATCATCACTTTGCTAATGAGAGTGGAATGAGTTTATTAGATTTCAGATATGGACAGCAATTAAGACAAGTTTTGAAATCTAATCAGAGTACTTGGATAGATTTTCACAACATGATTGAAGATACAAATGCAAGTTATTCTGAAGTGATTGACCAAGTTACTTTTATAGATAATCATGATATGAGTAGGTTTCATTCTAATAATTCTAATACAGTTAATGTAGATATGGCTTTAGCGATTCTATTAACTTCTCGTGGCGTACCTACAATTTATTATGGAACGGAGCAATATTTAACTGGAGAATCTGATCCGGAAAATAGAAAGAAAATGCCTAGCTTTAATAAATCGACTCGAGCTTATAATATAATAAGTAAACTTTCGAATCTTAGACAAACTAATACCGCATTAGGATACGGTGATACAACAGAGCGTTGGATAAATGATGATGTGTACATTTTTGAAAGGAAATTTGGGAATAACGTTGTAGTTACTGCAATTAACAGTGGTAATACTAGTTATCCTATTACGAATTTACAAACGTCTTTACCAAGTGGCACATATAGTGATGTCTTAGATAGTTTGTTAAATGGTAGTGACATCCATGTAAATCAGAACGGCTCGGTAACCACTTTTGAATTACAACCAAATGAAGTAGCTGTTTGGGAATACACTAGTAGTACAGGGAATGTAGAAGTTGGTCACGTAGGTCCAATGGTAGGTCAACCTGGTAATGAAATAACGATTAGTGGCCAAAACTTTGGTACGAGTGAAGGTATAGTGTTATTTGGTGATAATCAAGCTACAATTAAATCTTGGAATGACACGGATATCGTAGTTAATGCGCCTAGTGTAGAAGCAGGCTATTATGATATTAAAATAATTACTCATAGCAATGTGGAAAGTAATATATATAGTGATTTTGAATTAGTAAGCAATAAGTTACTACCTATTCGAATTGTTGTGGAACAAGCACATACGAATCTGGGTACAGATGTATATATTGTTGGAAACATTCACGAATTAGGCGAATGGGATCCAGATAAAGCAATTGGTCCATTTTTTAATCAAGTAATGTATACGTACCCAAATTGGTATTATGACATAGCATTACCGATAAATGAGAAGATAGAGTATAAATTCATCAAAAAGGATGCTACTGGAAGTGTTATTTGGGAAAGTGGAGCTAATCACTTATATACTGTACCGAATTCTGGTACACATACATTGATAACTACATGGCAAAATTAACCGTATACTGGGCAATGCTTTTTTATATTAAAACAACCCCCTACCGACTAGTAGAGGGGTTTTATCTTAGTTGTGAATTATTTAATGGTACTTTACTAGTAATGAAGGAGTTATAATACATCATAATTAGTATGTAATATAATAAATCAAAATGGAGATGGTAATATGTTTTTAGAAGCTATTCATCATAGGGCAAATGATCAATATCTTTACGCAAAAGATGCTGAAACAATTCATATAATGTTAGAAACAAAAGCAAATGATATCAAAAAAGTAGAGTTAATCTACGCAGATCCATATCATTTTCAAGGAAATCAATGGCAATATAGCCAAAGAGAGATGTATAAGTCAGGTTCTACGTCACTTCTGGATTATTGGAAGATAACTGTAGAGCCTGAATTCAGAAGGTTGCGTTACGGATTTCGTTGTATCGATATAAATGATAATGAAATTATTTACACTGAAAAAGGTTTCTTTAATCGTGTACCTACTGATATTAATAGTTACTTTTGTTTTCCGTATATACATGCTGTGGATTTGTTTAAAGAACCGGAATGGGTAAAAGATACAGTGTGGTATCAAATATTTCCTGATCGATTTGCTAACGGAGATTCTACAATTAATCCTGAAAGTACATTACCTTGGGGGAGTGAGGAACCGTCTCAAACAAATATATTTGGTGGAGACTTTCAAGGAATTATTGATCATTTAGATTATCTAGTAGAACTAGGCATAAATGGTATATATATGACACCAATATTTAAAGCATACTCCAATCATAAGTATGATACAATCGATTATTTTGAGATTGATCCACAGTTCGGGGATAAAGAGACATTTCGAAAACTAATTAAAGAATGTCATGATAGAGGTATAAAGGTAATGCTAGATGCGGTATTTAATCATAGCGGCTATTATTTTGAACCTTTTCAAGATGTGATTAAAAACCAAGAAAGCTCTCCGTTTAAAGATTGGTTTCATATTTGGAATTATCCAATTAAGACAGAAGGTTATCCCAATTACGATGCTTTTGGGTTTGTTGCGTCAATGCCGAAGTTAAATACTGCAAATCAAAAGGTGAAAGAATATTTACTTGATGTCGGTAAATATTGGGTTGAAGAATTCGATATTGATGGATGGCGCTTAGATGTAGCGAATGAAGTAGATCATACATTTTGGCGTGAATTTCGTAAAGCAGTAAAAGAGATTAAGAAAGATGTGTATATTTTAGGTGAGATATGGCATGATGCGATAAAGTGGTTGCAAGGTGATCAGTTCGACGCAGTAATGAATTATCCATTCACAAAGAGTGCAGTAGACTATTTTGCAACTCAAAAAATGGATAGTACGGAGTTTATGGATTCCATTACTAAAGTTCTACACATGTATCCACAAAATGTAAATGAAGTCTCGTTTAATTTGTTAGGTAGTCACGATACAGCAAGAGTGTTGACAATGGCCAATAATAATAAAGAAAGATTGAAATTGTTATTCTTATTTCAATTTTCGTTTATAGGATCCCCATGTATTTATTATGGTGATGAGATAGGTATGGATGGTGGAGGTGATCCTGGCTGTAGGAAATGTATGGTGTGGAATGAAGAGGAACAAGATAAAGAAATGTTTGAGTTTGTTAGAACATTGATACAACTTAGAAGAGATGTACCAGCATTTGGTAACCTATCTAATTTTCAGTTTATAAAGGCAGAAGGCAATGTCGTCATTTATAGTAAAATGAAAGGAAATCAAGAATTACACTTTATTATAAATAATAGTCACTTACAAACGAATATCACTCTTGAGCATTTATCCAATTGTACTGTAAAAGATATATTTTCGAATGAAGTCGAAAAATTAGATAATAAAGCAATTTTAAAATTAAATGCATTTGGGTATAAATGTTTCCAAAAAATATAATTAAATACATTCAAATAAGAAAGAAAGTATTAATGAATGTAAGTGAAAAATTTTTCTATAGAAAGTTGCCACATTGACATATGTGGCAGCTTTTGTACTTTTAGGGGCTTCTCTCTCAATACATAATTATTTCCATTTTACTCTTTAAAAGAAAACATGGTACCACAGAACATTCTTTGAATTGCATCTACGTTTATTCCTTTTCATCTCAGTTTGTCATATAGTGCTAGGATGTCTGTAGATATGTAAAAAAAATACATTTTGTAATTTTCCAATACCGTAGTGCTGAAGCAAGTACAAAAGGATCCATCATCATCTCTGATAACAGATCCTTTTATACTTGCTTCTATTTAATATGTATCGTGTTATGAATAAAGATTGTTTTTACTGCTTTGCTTCATAGCCTGATGCAAAAATTGCTACAATAAATGTAACGCTAACACCAATAATTAATGCTACTCCCATAATAACCCTCCTATTTTTCTATGTGACCGTCCGAAAAACTCCGGTAAATGAGCTTTATTTTATCTTGCCATTATTATAACGGATTATCTCATTTTTGTGAAGCAGTCCTTTAGGATTATTCCAAAAAATTATATTATTATTCCTAATTTGTAAAAAGTTATGTGCTATACTAACTATAAAATAAACAGTAATTGATTAAATAATTGAAGTACTTCTTGATTTGATTAGCCCTATTAGTATTTGAGAGGAAGTGTGTACTTGAAAGCCTATATTGTTTTTGTAACGATATTCTTATTTTTGTCAGGTTGTAGTCATATAGAGGAGGAGGCAATTGACGATTTAAAAACCATTGAACAAGAATTATTAGATAATGATATTACATCTTCGAATATTCTTTATACAGAAGAATTAGAAAATTCGGCATTCTCGATATTTGAGAAGACAAATGGATTTGGTGTATATCAATTTTCCCTAAATGAAAAAGGATGGAGTTATCAAGGACATTCTGGTTTCACGGATACAATGGATCCAACTACTCGACCAATTTCCTTTACACAATCTACTTGGATTAATGGGCCTGTTTCTATGGAACAAGAAAGCACATATACTACATTATTTTTAGGGGTCATAAATGATACGAAAATAAGTAATGTTACACTTTCATACAATAATGTCACAAAAGATGCAAACATCATAAATAATAACGATACAACTTATTGGTATATTGTTTCTGAAAATGACAAAGGAGATGAACAACCGTATATCCTTTCTGCATACTCAAATGAAGGTGAACTACTGTATGAAAGATAATAAAAGCCTGTAGCTAAATTTTTAACGGTACAATTTTAGCTACAGGCTTTTATATATTTATATACATATAATTTGTTCTTCTTTCATATCTTCCAAAAAACAAAAATCATTTTTCACTTTTACTTATCATACATATAGATAAAGCGAGATATGAATAGTGGTGGGAGGATTCATTATCGTTTGCATAAATAAAATCAGTTGGAGAGGATGTACTTCGCTGATCAAAATGGTCTTACTTTATAGAAACAATGCCATTAGGAGGTTTTTATATGGATATATTAAGAAAAGCACAGCACCACAGAGAAAAACAAAATGCATTGAAATGGGAAGGAACATTTAGTCAATATTTGGAATTGTTAAAAGATAGACCATATTTAGCTCAATCTGCACACTCTAGAATTTATCAAATGATTAAGGATGAAGGAATGGAAGAAGCAGATGGTGTGAGAAGATATAATTTTTTTAGCGGTCAGCTTTTTGGTTTAGAAGAAGCATTAGAAAAATTAGTAGAAGAATACTTTCATCCTGCAGCAAAACGTTTAGATGTAAAAAAACGAATTCTTTTATTGATGGGACCTGTTAGTGGTGGAAAATCCACACTTGTAACGATGCTAAAAAGAGGGCTCGAACGATATACATTAACAGATAAGGGTGCAGTATATGCAATTAAAAATTGTCCAATGCATGAGAATCCATTACATTTAATTCCACCATATTTAAGACAAGACTTTGAAAAAGAGTACGGGATTCGAATTGAAGGAAATCTCTCTCCATTAAATCGATTGCGACTGGAAGAAGAGTACAATGGACAGATAGAAGATGTAATTGTTGAGCGAATTTTCTTTTCAGAGGATCGTCGTGTTGGTATTGGTACATTCAGTCCTTCAGATCCAAAGTCACAAGACATCGCTGATTTAACTGGTTCCATTGATTTCTCAACAATTGCCACATATGGGTCAGAATCAGATCCACGTGCCTACCGTTTTGATGGAGAATTAAATAAAGCAAATAGAGGATTAATGGAATTCCAAGAAATGTTGAAATGTGATGAAAAATTTCTTTGGCATCTACTATCTTTAACCCAAGAAGGGAATTTTAAAGCAGGTAGATTTGCGTTGATTTCCGCTGATGAAATGATTGTTGCACACACGAATGAAACAGAATACCGTTCTTTTATCTCTAACAAGAAAAACGAAGCCCTCCATTCTCGAATGATTGTAATGCCAATCCCTTATAATTTAAAAGTAGATGAAGAAGAGCGAATTTATCGCAAAATGATTGAAGAAAGTGATATGAAAGATGTGCATATCGCACCACATACATTAAAAATCGCAGCAATGTTCACGATTTTAACGAGATTAAAAGAATCGAAGCAAAATAATATTAGTTTGTTAAAGAAAATGTATTTGTATAATGACCAAGATGTGGAAGGTTTTAGTGAACAAGATGTACTTGCATTGAAGAAAGAATATGCTGATGAAGGAATGTCTGGAATTGATCCAAGGTATGTCATTAATCGAATTTCTTCCACGATAATACGTAAAGAAATGCAAGCAATTAATGCATTAGATGTGTTACGTTCCTTAAAAGACGGGTTAGATGATCATCCTTCTATTACAAAAGAACAGAAAGAAGACTATTTAGAATTTATTTCAGTTGCTAGAAAAGAATACGATGAATTGGCTAAGAAAGAAGTACAAAAAGCATTTGTCTATTCATACGAAGAATCTGCAAAAACATTGATGAATAATTATTTAGACAATGTAGAAGCATTTTGCAATAAAACAAAGTTAGAAGATCCCTTAACAGGGGAAGAAATGCAACCAGATGAGAAGCTAATGCGCTCTATAGAAGAACAAATTGGTATATCTGAAAATGCAAAGAAACCATTTAGAGAAGAAATATTAATTCGAATTTCCGCATATGCCCGCAAAGGGAAAAAGTTCGACTATCAATCACACGAACGTTTACGTGAAGCAATACAGAAGAAACTTTTTGCGGATTTGAAGGATATTGTTAAAATTACAACATCAACGAAAACACCTGATGAACAGCAATTGAAAAAAATGAATGAAGTTGTCGCCACATTAATAGATGAGTATAATTACAATTCGCAATCAGCGAATGATTTATTGAGATATGTAGGTAGTTTGCTAAATAGATGATTTTCGTATCACTTCTACTATTTAAAGTGTAGAAGTGATACCCTTTTTTAATTTATTTCCATATTCATTCTTGTGAATATAATCACATGATGAAGAACGTTTTGTATGTTTTAACGAAGGAATTGTTTGTTTTATAAAGCGTTTTCTTTATGCGTAGATTATTTACAAAAAAGTATCAAATATTCCTTACTTTTATGTTGTTTCCCATAGTAAAATGAGTTATATTTAAGGAAGTAATGGTAATCCATTACGATATTGGATGGGAGTAAAGTATGTAGAAGAAAGTGACTTCTAATGGGGGTATATAAAGTGACACAGCAGGGATCCAGTGAAAAATTCTGGAAAAAATTTTATGGTCCCAATATGGGATATTTAGAAGAACAATATGAACTTTACTTAAATGATAGGAATGCTGTTGATCAAACACTACAAGAGATGTTCGATCAATACGGAGCTCCTAAAATGTCAAGTCATGATGTGAATGAGGTCGTTACTCAAAGTGGACTTTCGTCGTCTATAAGTGCAAAACAACTTACCTCAGCAATCAAACTTGTTGAGGCTATTAGACGTTATGGTCACTTAAAAGCAACGATTTATCCAGTCGATACTGGCAAATCAGGTGACACGACTTTAGTAGATCCTGCACATTACGGATTAACAAAAGATATTTTGGAAGCGATTCCGTCAGATTGGATTTGGGAGCGCTCCGTCAAAGGTATCGATACAGCACAAGATGTTGTGGAATATTTGATGCAACAATATGCTGGAACGATATCATTTGAATATGATCACGTAAACGATGATGAAGAAAGAAATTGGTTCCAGAACAGCATTGAATCTGGAGAGTATCGATTTAATTTTACTGATAATGAAAAACGTCAGTTGTTAGGTCAAATTGTAGATGTGGAAGGATTTGAGAATTTCCTTGCCAAAACATTTGTCGCACAAAAGCGTTTCTCTATTGAAGGCTTGGAAATGATGGTACCAATTCTTGATCGAATTGTACAAAAATCATTTTATGACGAAACAGAGGAAATTCTGATGGGAATGGCACACCGTGGTCGACTTAGTGTGTTAACACATATATTAGGAAAGCCATTTGATAAGTTATTCTCGGAATTTCATCCATCTGCAGATATTGAACTTGTACCAACATCACCAGGATCACGTGCAATCACATATGGTTGGACAGGTGACGTGAAATATCATTTCGGTGCAAAACGTCAATTAGGTGAAGAAAAACCATCACCAACAAAAATTACTTTAGCGCACAATCCTTCACACTTGGAGTTTGTTAATCCCGTAGTGGAAGGTTTTACAAGAGCAGCACAAGATTCTCGTTTCCAACAAGGTAAAGTACAGCAAAACACGAAGAAGGCATTTAGCATTTTAATACATGGAGATGCAGCTTTTATCGGAGAAGGCGTCGTTGCAGAGACGTTTAACTTAAGTGCGTTACCTGGATATAGTACAGGGGGATCACTACATATTATTGCAAATAACTTAGTAGGATTTACTACAGGGCAAGAACAAGGACGTTCTACTAGATATGCGAGTGATTTAGCAAAAGGATTTGAAGTGCCGATTATTCATGTGAATGCAGATGATCCAGAAGCTTGTATTTCTGCTGCAGTGCTTGCATATGATTACCGTAGTAAATTTAAAAAGGATATTTTAATCGATTTAGTTGGTTACCGCAGATATGGTCATAATGAAATGGATGAACCGAGAGCGACGCAACCACGTCTATATAAGGCGATTGATAATCATCCGACATGTGCACAAGTATATGCAAAACGATTACAAGATCAAGGGGTCATTCAAGAAAATACGTTAGAGGAAATGAACGAAGCTGTTTTTAATAAATTACAAGGTATATATGATGAAATGATAGAAAACGTAAACGAAAATCCGGAAGCATTGCCGATTCCACAAGCACTTCAACAAGGTTTAAGTGAAATTGAGACGGCTGTTTCAAAGGATACGTTACTTACTTTAAATAGAGACATGTTAAGACGTCCTGAGGGATTCCAAGCATTCAAGAAATTAGAAAAAATATTACAAAAACGCCATCGAAGTTTCGAATCAGACTTGAAAGCGGATTGGGCTGTTGGAGAAGCATTAGCTTTTGCATCTATATTAAATGACGGTATTCCAATTCGCTTAACAGGTCAAGATTCAGAGCGTGGAACATTTGCACATAGACACTTAATGTTACATGACGTGGAGACAAACGAAACTTACTGTTCATTACACGGATTACAAAATACAAATGTTACTTTTGATGTGCATAACAGTCCACTATCAGAAGCGGCAGTGTTAGGTTTTGAGTATGGATATAGCGTGAAAGCTCCAAAAACATTAGTTATTTGGGAAGCACAATTCGGTGATTTCGCTAATGCGGCACAAGTTATTTTTGATCAATTTATTTCGTCAAGTCGTGCGAAATGGGATGAAAGGTCAAATATGGTAATTTTATTACCACATGGTTATGAAGGGCAAGGACCTGAGCATTCAAGTGGACGTGTGGAACGTTTCTTAACGATGGCAGCAGAAAATAACTGGATTGTTGCGAATGTTACATCAAGTGCACAATTATTCCACATATTAAGAAGACAAGCGGCACTAGTTGATAGTGAGGCATCAAGGCCGTTAATTGTGATGACCCCAAAAAGCTTGTTAAGAAGTCCAAGAGTTGTCTCGAAAATAGAAGAATTCACATCAGGAAAATTTAAACCGTTGATGCCACAACCAGGATTAGAGTGGACTTCTACAAATGCGACTCGTTTAATCGTAGGGACAGGTAAAGTAATGGTAGATATCGAAGAAAAAATGGGTGAAGACATGGAAGCATATAAAAATATCCATGTATTAAGATTAGAGCAAATTTATCCATTCCCTGAAAAGAAATTACAAGAAATAATTGACGCTTGCCCGAATTTGAAAGAAGTCGTTTGGGTACAAGAAGAACCACGTAATATGGGTTGCTGGAATTTTGTAAAAGAATTATTGTTCCGAATTGTTAAAGATAGATCAATTGAATTACAATATGTTGGCCGATGTGAACGCTCATCACCATCCGTAGGTGACCCACATATCCATAAAGCGGAGCAAAGACGCCTAGTAAAACAAGCATTAGAGCTGTCTGAAGGAGGAGAATCCAAATGAAGGAAATTAAGGTCCCAGAATTAGCAGAATCAATTACGGAAGGTACCATTGCGGAATGGTTAGTGAGTGAAGGGGATACAATTGAAAAAGGCGCACCAATTTGTGAACTTGAAACAGATAAAGTAAATGTAGAGGTAAATGCAGATTATACAGGTGTAGTTGTAGAATTAGTTCGACAAACAGGTGATGATGTAGAAGTTGGCGAAGTAATTGCTAAAATTGATGAAAATGGAGAAGTTTCATCAGATAGTAGTGATGCACAGTCAATTACGAAAGAGGTATCAAAAGAGAAAGAAGAAAAAGCAGAAGATAAAACTACTTCTGATTCCACAGATAAAGAAAATAAAGTGATTGCTTCACCTGCAGCTAGAAAGCGTGCACGTGAATTAGGAATTGATTTAAAGCAAGTTGTTACAAATGATCCATTAGGAAGAATTAGACCAGAAGATGTGGAAAAATTATCAAATGCATTGAAAGAAGAAAAACCAAAGCAAGAGCAAAAAACATCAAGCAATTCTAACTCTGCTGAAAAAGAGCAAGAATTTGAAAAACCAGTTGAACGTGTAAAAATGACAAGACGTCGCCAAACAATCGCAAATCGACTTGTAGAAGCACAACATACTGCAGCGATGTTAACAACTTTTAATGAAGTTGATATGAGTGCAGTGATGAAGCTTAGAAGTGAAAGAAAAGATAAGTTTCTTGAGAAGCACGGTGTGAAGTTAGGTTTTATGTCATTCTTTACAAAAGCGGTAGTCGGTGCATTAAAAGAGTTTCCGTATATTAATGCAGAGATTCAAGACAATGAGATTATTTTGAAAAAATTCTATGACATTGGTATTGCTGTCTCGACAGATGATGGATTAGTAGTTCCTGTTGTACGTGATGCGGACAGACTAGATTTTGCAGGTATTGAATCTGAAATAACGAATCTAGGTAAGAAAGCACGCAATAAAGAATTGCAGTTAGCAGATTTACAAGGTGGGTCATTCACTATTACAAATGGAGGTATTTTTGGTTCTTTATTATCGACACCAATTTTAAATACTCCACAAGTTGGAATTTTAGGTATGCACACAATTCAGAAGCGTGCGATAGTGATGCCGGATGATTCGATTGAGGTTCGACCAATGATGAATATTGCATTATCCTATGATCACCGTATTGTAGACGGAAAAGACGCAGTACAATTCCTTGTTCGAGTCAAACAATTGTTAGAAGACCCGTATGATTTATTATTAGAAGGTTAATAAGACAGCGACTAGCAGGTATATTGCTAGTCGCTATTTTTTGTGTTCACCAGTCTCTACGTTTCTAAACGGGCGTTTTCGCTTTTGATTCATCCAGCTACAACGCCCAGAAACTAGGAGACTTCACAAATCAACAATCAATAAGTCATCATCGGTTCGCAAGCTCACCGTGATTCCTTTATTTCAGTTGATTTGTTCCAGTCTCTACGTTTCTAAACGGGCGTTTTCGCTTTTGATGCGGCCAGCACTGCCAGTCAGAAACTATGGTACTTCAAAAATCGCTCTACGATAAGTCATCATCGGTTCGCAAGCTCACCGTGATTCCTTTATCTCAGTTGATTTTCTCCAGTCCCTACGTTTCTAAACGACTGGCAGTGCTTTTGATAATTATTTTAATTTTTTTGGTTGTTTACTTAATCTTTCTTAGGGTTCTTGCATAGAATAAAATAATACAAGCAGAGGAGGGTTTTGGGATGACTGATTTTAATTTTGTGATTGCTGAAGAAGATTGGTCCCTCCATAGAAAAGGGTTTGACGATCAAAAGCGACATCAAGATAAAATAAAGGAAGCGCTTAAAAAGAGGTTGCCTGATATTATTAGTGAAGAGAGTATTATCATGTCAAGAGGTAAGGATATTGTACGTATTCCAATCCGCTCTTTAGATGAATATAAAATCCGTTATAGCCAATCGAAAAATAAGCATGTTGGGCAAGGTAATGGCAAAAGTCAAGTTGGTGATGTGATTGCACAAGATGGAAAACCACAAAAAGGTGGAACCGGGGAAAAAGCTGGAGATCAACCAGGCACCGATTATTATGAAGCAGAGATAGACTTTGAGACATTAGAAGAAGCATTTTTTTCAGAATTAGCATTACCGAATTTAGAAGAAAAAGAGAAAGATAATATAACAATAACAGATGTCCAATTTAATGATATTAGAAAGAAAGGCTTAACAGGTAATATTGATAAAAAACGAACAATGCTAGCATCTTATCGCAGAAATGCATTAGAAGGAAACCCTTCATTTACTCCAATATATCCAGATGATTTGCGATTTAAGACTTGGGATAATGTAATTAAGCCTGAATCTAAAGCCGTAATTCTTGCGATGATGGATACGAGTGGATCTATGGGTCAATTTGAAAAATATGTAGCGAGAAGTTTTTACTTTTGGACAATGCGATTTTTACGAAAGAAATACGAGACAGTAGATGTCGAATTTATTGCGCATCATACGGAGGCAAAAGTAGTAGATGAGGAAGCATTTTTTACAAAAGGAGAAAGTGGTGGAACGATTTGTTCCTCTGCTTATAAAAAGGCACTAGAGTTAATAAAAGAGAAATATCCTGTATCAAGATATAATATATACCCTTTCCACATTTCAGATGGAGACAATTTAACTTCTGATAATAGAAGGTCATTAGAAGCCGTGAATGAATTGCTTGAATATGCGTCTATGTTTGGTTATGGTGAAGTGAATCAGTATAATCGTTACTCCACATTAACACAGGCATTTAAAGATATTAACCATCCTAAATTTAAACAATTTGTTCTAAGAAGTAAAGAAGATGTATTTTTCGCAATGAAACATTTCTTTCGAGAAAAAAGCTACTCATAGGAGTGGCTTTTTTATTTGAAATTATGTTGTTTTTTGATGAAAAATGACTCTATTTCATGTTAGTATATAAAATGCGGTTAATTTATGCAAAAAAAGGGAAGATTATAATGACATTTATTATATGAAAAAAGGAGGAAATTAGATGGGTATTCTTTTGGGGATTGTTGCAATTTTATTTGTTATAGCTGTTGCCTATTTGATGAGTAATGATCGCAAAAACATTAACTTTATAGGTGTTGGAATTATGATTCTAGCACAAGTCTTAACAACATGGTTCATGTTTATGACACCAATCGGAGAGGCAATCATTAATTGGATTTCTGATATTTTTAATAAGTTAATTGCTTATGGTACTGAAGGTGTGAATTTTGTAGTTGGTGGTATTGAAGGAGAAGGTGTATTCTTCTTTAATGTACTGCTGATTATCATTTTCTTCTCTACTATTTTGTCTGTATTAACATACTTACGCATCTTACCGTTTATTATCAAATACATCGGTTGGCTTATATCGAAAATAACTGGCCTACCTAAGGTGGAATCATTTAATGCAGTAAATAGTATGTTTTTTGGTCAATCAGAAGCATTGATTGCGATAAAATCACAATTTCATCACTTAAATAATAATAGATTATATATTGTCAGTGCATCTGCAATGGGTTCAGTTTCTGCATCCATTATTGGTGCATATATGCAAATGCTGCCAGCAGAATATGTACTCGTTGCAATTCCATTAAACATGTTTAGTGCATTAATCATTGGTTCCATTATCGCGCCAGTAAATGTTAAAGCAGAAAATGATGAAGTGGATGTAAAAAATGTATCTGAAGCGAAGAGTTTTTTTGAGGCAATGGGAAATGGAGCATTAGATGGTGGACGTATTGCGTTAATCGTTGCAGCAATGCTTATTGCATTTATCGCGTCATTAGAATTAGTAAATGCCGTTATTTCTTTTATCTTTTCTGGTGTAACATTACAGCAAATATTAGGTTATATTTTATATCCAATTGGTTTCCTTATGGGGATTTCTCCAAATGAGTTATTACAAGCCGGCGGAATTATGGGGACAAAAATTATCACGAATGAATTTGTTGCAATGTTAGAGTTACAACCACTTGTAGGTACATTCTCTGAAAAGACAGTAGGGATTGTTTCCGTATTTTTAACAAGTTTTGCTAACTTCTCTTCTATTGGTATTATTGCAGGTACAGTTCAAGGGATTGATAGTGAAAAAGGTGCAGCTGTATCTAAGTTCGGATTGAAATTATTAATCGGAGCAACACTTGGATCTATACTTTCCGCAACGATTGCAGGTTTATTTTTATAATCGAAACTTTGAATTAATTTAATAATGAAAAATTACAAGCCGAGTGAATGCATAGGATTAAGCATTTGTTCGGCTTGTTGTATGATAAATTGTTAAAGCGTTTTATGTTTAATGTAGTAAATCCGTGGAATTATTACAGTAATACCAATAATTTAAATGAGGTGAAAGAATGAATACATATTCATTATATATAGACGGTGAGTGGAAAGAAACTAATGAGAAAATAGAAGTACTTGATAAATATACACAAGAAGTATACGCACATGTAAGCAAGGCAGATGAAAAAATAGTTGATCAAGCAATCACAAGTGCTAAACAAGCATTTCAAACAAAGAAGTTAACACCATATGAAAGATATGAAGTACTTCAGAAAACATCCGTATTAATGTTAGAAAAAGAAGAAGAACTTGCAAAAATTATTGTAAAAGAGGCAGGTAAACCATTAAAACAAGCTAGAGCAGAGATTAAGCGATCTGCCGAAACATTTCTTCTTGCTGCAGAAGAAGCAAAGCGGATAAGCGGAGAAGGTGTGCCGGTAGATGCAGCAAAAGGCTCTGAGAATCGTCTTGCATTTACGATACGTCAACCTGTTGGGGTTGTTGGAGCAATCAGTCCATTCAATTTCCCATTAAATTTAGTTGCACATAAAGTTGCCCCAGCATTAGCAGCTGGTAATGCAGTTGTATTAAAGCCAGCGAGTAAAACACCACTTTCAGCATTAGAATTGGCTAAAATTCTAGAACAAGCAGGATTGCCAAAAGGATTGCTGCAAGTTGTAGTTGGCTCAGGATCTACTGTAGGAAATGAAATGATGAAGGATAAACGAATTAATTTGTATACTTTTACAGGTAGTGCAGAAGTTGGTCTAAAGTTAAAGCAAGAAACGGGATTAAACAAATTGATATTAGAACTTGGTAATAATTCGCCTGTAATTATTGATAAAGAGGCGGATGTGGCATTTGCAGCAAAAACGTTAGCTGGTCAATGTTTTGCGTTTGCAGGTCAAGTATGTATATCTGTGCAACGAATTTATGTACATGAATCGATAAAAGAAGAATTTTTAGCATCGTTCTTGCACGAAATTTCAAAGCTTCATATTGGTAATCCAAATGAAGAAGTGACGGATGTCGGTCCGATGATTTCTGTAAAAGAAGCAGAGCGAGCAGAAGAGTGGATTAAGGAAGCTGTGGATAATGGTGCAGAAATCGCTCATGGTGGTAAGAGAACGAATGCGTTACTAGAACCAACTGTTTTGACAAATGTAAGTAGTAAGATGAAAGTTGTTTGTGAAGAAATCTTTGCCCCAGTAGTATCGATAATGGAATTTGAAAATATAGATGCCTGTATAAAAGAGGTAAATGCCTCTAATTATGGCCTACAAGGCAGCATATTCACTCAAAATATTGATACGGCATTTCATGTGGCAAAAGCAATCGAAGTCGGTGGATTTATGGTCAATGATGGCACGCAGTATCGAGTAGATTTAATGCCATATGGTGGGGTGAAAGACAGTGGAAATGGTAAAGAAGGGCCAAAATACTCTATTAATGAAATGACAGAAGAGAAATTGATAGTGCTGAATTTAAGATAAGGTGTGTGATAAAGTTAGCTAGAAAGAGATGGAGACAAAAGAATTATACCATTACAAAAATCCAAACGATTCGAAACTTATTTACCGAAGCGTTTGGATTTTATTCGTATATAACTCTATCTGGTAATTTTGAATTTTTATATGTGCGTTGTAACCGCTCCGGCTTGCCCACTTCCCTTTCCATGGGCTTTTTCCTTCAGCTAACTTTTCCAAGCACAAACCGCTTGGAAAAGTGGATCTTCAGGAAAAAGAATCCCATAGGAGTGGAAGTGGGCGCCTATGCTCATTGAAGTTCTACAATGTTTGTAAGTGCTTATATTTTAGATTGTTATAGATATGAGCTTGTTTTGTTCGTTATGATACGTAATTAAAAGACAAAATCATAGCCTATATGGAATATAGCCAACATTTTTATACTTACAAAAGGGGTAGAGTATAAAAAGCATAGGCGTCCGTTTCCACTCCTGTGGGATGTTTTTACCCTAAGATCCACTTTTTTAGCGACCTCTGCTAAAAAAGTTAGCTTAGGGTAAAAACCCACGGAAAGGGAAACGGACAAGCCGGAGCGGGTTCTACGCAGACAAATTATTTCATCTAATCGGCCACTTGTAGCTTTTGTTTCGTCTAGTACAAGTGGCCAGAAACTAGGCGACTTCGATAATCAACCATCAATAAGTCATCATCGATTCGCAAGCTCATCGTGATTCCTTTATTTTGTTTGATTCTCTCCAGTCGCTACGTTTCTAATCGGCCATTTGTAGCTTTTGTTTTAACTTTCGTTGTAAATAATACATTCTGCTATATAGCATGATAGCGCCGGCGAATAATCCTATGATTAATCCGAGCCAATATCCAAATGCGTCTAAGTTTGTATAGTTTGCAAAAATCCAACCACTTGGAAGTCCAATCAGCCAATAAGATACTAGTGACAACCAAAATGTAATATTGACATCTTTATACCCTCTAAGTACACCTTGAATCGGAGCAGCGATACCATCAGCAAATTGAAAGAAAATCGCATAGTAGAGAAATTGTTTCGTTAGTTCTAATACTTCCTTTTCCTCACTATAAAGGAATGCAACTTGATCATCTAATAAAAAGATAATCGCGCCACTGACAATTGAAATGAACATTCCTACACCAATACCTGTATAAGCATAAGTTTTTGCGTCTTGTAATCTTTTCGCCCCTACTTCGAATCCAACTGCAATAGTCAGTGCCATGGAAATACTAAGTGGAATCATATAAAGCAGTGAGGCAAAGTTAATTGCAGCTTGGTGTGCAGCGATGGTGTATGTACTATATACACTTAATAAAAACGTTACAGCTGAAAAGATACTTGTTTCAAAAAAGATAGAAGAACCAATCGGTACGCCTATTTTCATCATTTCCACCCATTCTTTCACGGATGGTTTCACAACTTTTTTGAAAATTTTATGTTCTCGAAATGGTCTAATTGTGTGTACAATCCAAATGGATAAAAACATCATAATAAAATAAGTAAGAGAGGAAGCAATTCCAGCTCCTATACCACCAAATGCAGGCACCCCTAATTTGCCAAAAATAAAGATATAATTTAATACAATATTAATTGGTGTCGAAATGAGTAAGATCATCATCGATGTTTTAGTGTGGCCTAATGCATCGATATAACATCGTAATAAATTATACACAAATAGAGGTAATACGCCTGTCCCTATTGAGATTAAATAGAATTTAGCTACATGTTGTACTCGGGCTTCTAAATCCATTAATTCTAATACTGGATTTATTGCAATAAATCCAATAATAATAATACCTACTGCAAGAATGACAGATAACCAGATTCCTTGTTGAACAACAAATGGAATCTTCTTGTCTTCCCTTGCGCCTATCATTTGAGCAACGATTGGTGATAGTGCCATTAGAATACCGACAATCCACATAGATATTGGTGTCCAAATACTTGAACCAATGGCTACACCAGCAAGGTCACTTGCACCTGCACGACCTGACATGATCGTATCAAAAAAGTTCATCGCATACATACTTACTTGCGTGATTAGAATAGGTATAAGTATAATCATAAATAGCTTAAGTTTTTCTTTGAAGTTTTTTGTTTGATACATTATGCATTTCCTTCTTCCATTGTAGTAATGGAGATTATATCATATATTTGTGAAGAAGAGTGTAAAAAAGCGAGGTATAGATATAAATGAAAAAGAAACAAATTATTTTTACAGGTGGCGGTACAGCAGGTCATGTAATGGTGAATATTGCGTTAATCCCTGAATTTTTAAAAGATGGTTGGCGAGTAGACTATATTGGATCAGTGAATGGTATTGAAAAGGAACTGATTACATCAATAGAAGGTGTAACTTATCATCCTATTTCAACAGGTAAATTAAGAAGGTATTTTTCTAAAGAAAATTTCAAAGACCCATTTAAAGTAATGAAGGGTACATTACAAGCGTATCGTATAATTGGATCGAAGCGCCCAAGTGTTATTTTTTCTAAAGGTGGATTTGTTTCCGTACCTGTGTTAATTGCAGCGAAATTAAGAAAAGTTCCTGCAGTCATTCACGAATCTGATTATACACCGGGACTTGCTAACAAAATCGCTATTCCCTTTTCCAAAAAAGTTCTGACTACATTTCCAGAAACAGTGAATTATTTACCTAAAGAGAAGGCTGAAGCGATCGGTGCTGTGGTGAGAGATGAATTGTTTACAGGTAGTAGAGAACAAGGTTATCAGTTAACAGGTCTTAAGGCAGATAAGAATATTTTACTCGTAATGGGTGGAAGTGCTGGATCTCAAAAGATAAATGAAGCTGTTAGGAATGGATTAGATACATTATTACACTCCTTTCATATTATCCATATTTGTGGAAAGAATAATTATGCCAAAGAGTATGAACGACAAGGGTATGTTCAATATGAATATGTAAGTGAAGAGTTGAAAGACTTACTAGCAATAACAGATTTAGTATGTTCTCGAGCAGGCTCCAATTCCATTTTTGAGTTTCTTGCATTACATAAACCTATGTTGCTTATTCCGCTTTCCCTTCAAGCAAGTCGAGGAGATCAGATTGTAAATGCTAAATCATTCAGTAAACAAGGATATGCGAACGTACTTGAAGAAGAAAATTTAACAACAGAGACATTAAAACAAGCGTTACTTCAGCTAAAAGAAGACAAATTTACAATAAAAGATACAATGAGCACATATCATTCTAAAGAAGCAAAGCAAAAAGTAATAGACATTATTTATGCTGCATCAGAGCAATAGAAACTATAAAATAAAAAGAACTTTTCATACGAATTAGTATGAAAAGTTCTTTTTTTGAAATGTAATATTATTTGTAGCCATTCGTTACTAAATCTAATTTACCTGTTGCCGGATCAATTACTAATCCGTGTACTGGAGTCCCTTCAGGTAATAAAGGATGTTTTTTAATAATTTTTACAGAGTTTTCTACATTTTTTGCAGGATCCTCAAAACCAACTAGCCAATCATTTGGATTTACTTGTAAAGAATCAATCGCATCTTGACTAATTCCACGTTCTTTTGCTGTCTCAAGAAAACTTCCAGCATCGAAATTCGTCATTCCGCAACCATGATGTGCAATAACGAATACTTCATCAGCCTGTAAAGCATGTACAGCAACTAATATACTTTTCATTGTACTGTCATAAGGATCATTTAAAATAGCACCAGCATTTTTGACCATTTTTACATCGCCATTTTTAATATTCAGTGCATTAGGTAGTAGTTCAACTAAGCGTGTGTCCATACATGTAAACACTACTGCGCGTTTGTTTGGGAAATTGCCTGTTTCAAATTGTTTGTACGATTCATTTTCCACAAATTTCTTGTTAAATGCAAGAATGTCATCTAGTAACATATTTCCATCTCCTCTATAATGATGTGCTTCATATTAATCATAGCGGAAAAATGTTATTTCATCAAATGTATTGTATAATTATACGAAAAGCGCATCATGTATTTGAGGTGACGTATGGAAAGAAAAGACTGGGATATTATTGATGAAGATTTGTATGAAGAGATTGATCCAGAAGAAATGTATGAGCTTGTTCAAATAGAGCGAGAAAAATTATTAGAGAAAGAACGAAATGAGAAAAAAGAAAAAAAGTCTTTCCCAAAATGGATTGGATGGCTAATTGCTATTGCGATGTTTATTCAAGTCATTGCCATTTTACCTCAGACATTTTCTATCCCTGCAATAGACTTTCTTACGACATCTGCTAAATTACTACAAGATGATACCGTACAACAATATAGAAAAGCTGTTGTCGTTATTGAAGGGGAAAATAATAAAGGAACAGGTTTTGCTATAAGTAATGATGGGTATATACTAACGAATCACCATGTTATTGAAGAGCAGCAGTCCATTACAGTTGCATTTCAATCGGAAGGATTATACAAAGCTGAAGTAGTAGAATCATTTCCTGACATCGATTTGGCTTTACTAAAAGTAGACGGAGAAGAACTACCGTTTTTTGATAAATTGAATCAACAACTAGAAAGTGATGACAAGCATGTTTTATTTATCGGTAATCCATTACGATTTAACGGAATTGCCAATGAAGGAGAACTTATCGGTACAACCAATTTAGAGAATTGGGATATACCATTATATATGATAGATGCACCAGTCTACCGTGGAAATAGCGGAAGTCCTGTTGTTAATGAAGATGGTGAAGTCATTGCGGTAATTTTTGCAACACAAAATCGCGAAGAACACGGGAAAATAGGTCTAGCTGTTCCAATCGAATATGTATTTGAAGTATCAAAAACTCTCCAGGAATGAGGGGAGTTTTTTAAACGGAATAATATTCCACTTCTTTATGTTTCATTACAAAATAGTAAAAAAGTATTAGTTTTTGATAATAAACTTTAATTATTTGTAATCTAATTACGGTAGATATGAGCGGATGTTTTCATATATTCTGTATAAAGTGCAAAAAAATAAACTGGTGAATGATATGATAAACGACATAAATAATAAATTTAATTCGAATAAATATATAGACTGGTGGTGCTAAATATGTTGGAGAGCCAGTTAATGGATACAGAGTATACATTAGAGGATCAAATTGAACGGATACAACGGGGTGATCGTCGATTAGAAAATGAAATAATTAAAGCATACCATCCGTATATCGCTAAATGTGTAGCAGATGTGTGTAAACGATACATACAAAGAAATGATGATGAATTTAGTATAGGTTTGATGGCTTTTCATGAAGCGATACAGCTTTATTCTAAAGACAAAGGTGCGTCGTTTTTAACATTTGCTCAATTAATTATTAAAAGACGCTTAATTGATTTTATTCGTAAGGAACAAAGACAACCATCTGTACAATCATTAGACTTTAATGAGAATGAAGAATTAGTAGAGAGCCCGCTTGAGTTCTCTGAAGCAAAGAAAATTCATCAATTAAAAGAAGAGTCGTGGTATCGTAAACAAGAAATTATGGAATTGTCTGAACAATTAAGACAGTATAAAATCTCTTTTCAAGAACTAACTGAAATTTCTCCCAAACATAAAGATGCTAGAGAATCTGCAATCGAGGTTGCAAAAAAATTGGTTGCTGATGAGGAATTAAGAGGATACGTATTAGAGAAAAAAAGGATTCCAATCAAAAAATTATTAAAAATTGTAACTGTGAGCAAAAAAACATTAGAAAGAAATCGAAAGTTTATTTTAACGATTTTTATTATCCTTACAGGGGATTATGTATTCTTAAGAGAGTACCTGGAGGGGGTAGATTTGTGAAAAAAGGTATTATTGTGGAACAAAAAAGACGCTATACCATTGTGATGGATCGTACTGGTATGTTTCACAAAGCAAAAAAGTTACATGCACATGAAGTTGGTGAGGAAGTTGGATATGAAATACTCGCAGGAAGGTATGATGTTTTTTTTCTTTTTTTTAAAAGACATCAGATGAAGTTTGTCACGATGGTTGCACTATGTTTGTTAATCTTTACACCATTTTATATTTGGAGTGAAGATGAGGAGACATTTGCAATTGTTAGCATGGATATCAACCCGAGTATCAATATCACTATTGACCAAAGTTTTGATGTATTAGAAATTCTCCCAATGAATAAAGACGCTATTAAAATCGTAAATCAATTGCAGCTAGATAATCGGACATTACCTGAATTATCAGAGGAAATTATTGAACTTGCAAGACGAGATTTTCAAATAGAAGAAGATGCCCCTATTTTGATGGCAGTTAGTTATGTAGGAGATAATAGCAATAGTGAACAAACCGTTGTTGTGACAGAATTAGAGTCATTCTTTTTAAAGAAATCTTACGATGTTGCAATATATGAAGTACCAGATGAAATAAGAGAACAAGCGGAAGAAGAACAAGTCTCATTAAATGCAGTTGCAGCTAATGAATTAGATGAGAACAGTCCGTCTTTTTCAAAAAAGGGTACAGAATCAGCAGAAGCTCTTCCTGAGTTAGATGAAGAAGAAAGAGAACTTATATACCATTTTTATCATGAAGAAGACACATCTAATCAAGAAGAAACGACTGAATCGGATTCTGTACAAAATGAGGGCAACACGGAGCCAATAATGGAAGAAGAAACTACGGATGAATCAATCCCATCGGAAGAAGACGTATCTACGTTGGAGCCTGTAGAAACGGATGAACAAATAGATCAAGATATTCCTCCTTTACCTGAACAAGCAAGTGACACAGCACGGGCAAATAGATTAAAAAATAAATCGAGTGACAATAAAGAGGTACATCATCAAAAAAATGATGTGCCTTCTCCACCTGATAAAGGGCCTAAAGCAGTCAATGAAGAAAAACATCCTAATTCAGGTAAGAAGCAAAAAGAAAAGCCTGAGCATCCAAAAAATAAAGACAAACATAAAGATAAGGACCATCATTCAAGTCAAAATGAAAAGCCTTCTCCACACTCAATCAATAAATCTGAATAAAATATTTCGATATTGGCATGTTGATATTATATAATGAGACTATTAATGAGTAGTTTCATTTTTACTAAGCCTAAAGTACTATAATTAGATGAAAGGATGAACAACATGTCAAAAATTGAACTTTCTAATTTTGAGAAAAAGATAATTGTCCGTAATATTACACGAGATGACTTTGAACAAATATTTTCTTTACAGGCAAAATGTTTCCCAAATATGGCACCATGGAAAAGAGAACACTTAGAGAGTCATCTATCCATATTTCCAGAAGGTCAATTTTGTGTAGAGTATGATGGGAAAATTATCGGAAGTTGTTCGTCATTAATTATTAACTTCGATGAATATGATGACAAACATACGTGGGATGACATTACGGATGAAGGTTATATTACGAATCATAATCCAGAAGGATATAATTTATATGGAATTGAAGTAATGGTAGATCCAGAATTTCAAGGGATGAAAATCGGCAAAAGATTGTATGAAGCAAGAAAAGATTTAGCCCGAAAAATGAATTTGAAAAGTATTATTATTGGTGGAAGAATACCAAATTATCATAAATATGAAGATAGTTTAACACCGAGACAGTATGTGGAAGAGGTTGCAAGTAAAAACATTTATGACCCAGTTCTGACATTCCAAACAATGAATGGTTTTACTGTAATGAGAATAAATCCAGGTTATTTACCAGATGATAAGGCATCTGCTAAATATGCAACATTAATGGAATGGAATAATATTGACTATCGGCCAAGAACGAAGCGCCACTTTAAAACATCCTTTCCTGTGCGTATTACTGTCATTCAGTATATGATGAAACAGATCGAATCATTTGAGGAATTTGCGAAACAAGTCGAATATTATGTAGATGTAGCATATGATTTCGGTTCAGACTTCGCAGTTTTCCCAGAAATTTTCACTACACAGCTCATGTCCTTCTTAGATGAGAAAGTCCCATCAAAAGCTGTAAGAAAGCTTTCTGAATATACAGAGGAATACATCGCATTATTTACAGACTTAGCTGTGAAATACAATGTGAATATTGTTGGTGGGTCTCATTTTGTTGAAGAGGACGAGCATATCTATAATATTGCATATTTGTTCCGACGTGATGGTACAATTGAAAAACAATATAAAATTCATGTGACACCAAATGAGAAAAAATGGTGGGGAATACAACCAGGAGATAAAGTACATGTTTTTGATACAGATTGTGGGAAAATTGCTATTCAAATCTGTTATGACATACAATTTCCAGAACTAACTCGCTATGCTGTTGATCAAGGTGCAAATATTATATTCGTTCCATTTTGTACAGATGATCGACAAGGCTATTTACGTGTCAGGTATTGTGCACAGGCGCGTGCAGTAGAGAATCAAGTATATACAGTGATTGCGGGAACTGTTGGAAATCTTACTCAAGTAGAAAATATGGATATTCAATATGCACAATCTGGTATATTTACTCCATCTGATTTTGAATTTGCAAGAGATGGAATTATTGGCGAGTGTCATCCTAATATTGAAACAGTGGTTGTTGGGGATGTAGATTTAGAAATACTACGTCGCCAGCGGAAATCAGGTACAGTAAGACAATTGCGGGATAGGCGAAGTGATTTATTTGAGACAAAATATAATTTCTAATGAAACAATATCGTATGCATAAAATTGTGACATCAACATTTTTCTTCGCAAAAAAATATGAACTATACTGTTCGCAATAGTAGGATGATACACCACCACTCTATTTAGTAAGTAGGAAATGAATTGTGTGCATATATTCCGCTACGGTTTGCTCATTCCCCCTTTCCATAGGCTTTTTCCTTCTGCTAACTTTTCCAAGCACAAACCACTTGGAAAAGTGGATCTAAGAGGAAAAAGTGGCCCATAGGAGTGGAGTGTGCGCCTTCGCTCAGTGAAGTTCTACAGTGCTTGCAAGTGCTAGCATTTTGGCTTGTTATAGATAATAGAGTATAACAAGCCGAAGTGGTTTCAAGCAGTTATGGAATATCAAAGTAAGCAAATAGAAATACCTCAAACAAATAAAATCCAATCAATTCGGTAAATAGTAGTCGAATCGATTGGATTTTTATAATGAAAGAATTCTTTTGATTCAACCATTTTTCATTCTTACAGTCGCTCTGTGCTCATTAATATTGTTGCATCGTCGAAGTTTGTTAACAATGCGTGGTCAATATAATGTAACAACTCATTATGTGTTTGATGGAGCCATTGTTCTGATACCGGATAATGATATGCATGTAAAAAATGCTCGATTTTCTTTGCTAAAAGATTATCCGATGTTCGAACCATCAAAACTAACAAATCGTCCCAATGCCCCCATAATGTATAATAAAGTGCTTTGTCATAATCTATACTCTTCATCATAATCCCCCTTATCTAAACAAATTCATCTCATTATTCATGCAATCAAGGGGCAAATAACAGTTGATTTCTTTAAAATTATGGAGTGAAAACAGATGCATCATCTATTTCCCCATTCCTATTATGAACGTAATGAACGAAAATGAATCAATACGTTTTGTGGGCAAATTGCCATTATTTTATCCAGACAATCAAGGATATTCTCTTGCCATTTTTCCATACTATTATTGAACGCTTGAACAACTAAAAGGAGGGAAATGGATGAAGAAGAATAAGCATATATTAGCACTGATTGGTGCTGCAACAATCACTTTGACTGCGTGTGGTGCAAATGAATATGGACAAAATAGTGAAGAATATAATGGAATGAACAATACACGCCCAATTGGTTACAATCAAACATCTAATGATCCAATGGTGGATCGTTCCTATAATCGTAACAATATCGATACAGACACGAGAGTGAATCGAGAAAATAAAAATATGATGGAACGTGATAGGGATAGTGTCAATAATATTGAGCCACTAAATACGGATAAGACAACAAAAGATAAGACGAAATATGAGATAGCCGAAAAAGCTCAAAAACGAATTGAAAAAGAAATTCCATCTATTCAAAATGTCTATGTATTGAAAACAAATAATAATGCATATGTGGCTGCGTCATGGGATAAAGACAATAATACAACAAAAAACGAAAATGAATTGTCTAAAGAAGTAAGGGAAAAAATAGTGAAGGCAGTAAAATCTGTTGATAATGATATTGAAAAAGTATATATTTCAACAAACCCTGATTTCCTTAATTTAGTCAATCAATATAGCGAAGATGTAGATAGTGGAGAACCGATTGAAGGTTTATTTAATCGTATGGGAAATATGATTGAACGCGTATTTCCTGATAATGCTTCATAATAGGAGATATCTTCCTAAAGAGTGATATGTAATACCCTCAAAAGTGAGCTAATGAAACGAACTTTTGGGGGTGTTTTTATAACATATTGTAAGAATACATGGTACAATGGAAAGATAATTATACATAATACTCATCTATACATGAGATAAGACTCATATAAAAAGCAGTCGAAAGTTATTCCTTTATCTTATAAACAACGAGTCAACAGGGGTGGACAATATGGAAAAATTACAACAAAAAATTATGGATGAAGGGATCGTATTATCAGATACGGTTCTTAAAGTAGATAGATTTTTGAATCATCAAATAGATCCAATGTTAATGAAACAAATTGGAGAAGAATTCGCACAAAGATTTGAAAATGAAGGTATTACAAAAATTGTGACACTAGAATCATCAGGAATTGCTCCTGCAGTAATGACAGGATTGATATTAGGTGTTCCAGTCATTTTTGCAAGAAAGAAAAAATCTTTAACATTAACAGAAGGATTATTAACAGCAGAAGTGTATTCTTTTACAAAACAGGAGACAAATGAAATATCAATTTCTAGTAAATTTATAGAAGAAAATGATCGTATTCTCATTATTGATGATTTTCTTGCAAATGGACAAGCTGCACTTGCATTAGTTGATCTTGTTAATCAAACAGATGCAACAGTCGTTGGAATTGGAATTGTTATCGAAAAATCATTCCAAGACGGTCGTCAGTTATTACATGAAAAAGGATATCGTGTTGAATCACTAGCAAGAATTCAATCTTTAGCATCCAATCAAATTACATTTGTAAAAGAATAATGTACAATGGAAATATAAATAGATATGTATAAAGCATACATAGGTGAGGGGAGAGGTATAGATGGTAAAAAAAATGAACGTAGAAAGCTTTAATTTAGATCACACGAAGGTAAAGGCACCTTACATTCGCTTAGTTGGTGTGACTACAGGTACACATGGAGACAAAGTATATAAATATGATATTCGTTTTTGTCAACCTAACAAAGAACATATGGATATGGCTGGGTTACATTCGATTGAGCATTTAATGGCAGAGAACATAAGAAATCATATGGATAACGTATTAGATATTGGACCAATGGGATGTCAAACAGGATTTTATTTAGCTATTTTGAATAATGACTCATTTGATGATGTTGTTGACGCATTAGAGAAAACACTTCATGATGTGTTAACAGCGGAGGAAGTTCCAGCATGCAATGAAGTACAATGTGGTTGGGCAGCGAACCATAGCTTAGAAGGTGCAAAAGCAATCGCTAAAAAAATGCTTGAAGGTAAAGATGAATGGCATATTGTATTTGCGGAATAATACATGCATAATAGAAAAAACAATCTTTAGCCAATGTTGGTGAAGATTGTTTTTTCTTATAACGAATCGTGATACACTATAATTTGGTTAGAAAAGGAAAGGAATGTGACCATACATGATAGAACGTATAAGTGAATACCTTGATGAAAATAAAAGTACACATTTAGAAGAATTGAAACAATTTTTGAAAATTCCTAGTGTTAGTACTGATTCTACATACAAAAAAGATGTGAACCGAACTGCAAAATTTGTTGCAGATTATTTAAAAGAAGCTGGATTTCAGACAGTTAGTGTTGAAGAAACAAAAGGACATCCTTTAGTATATGCGGAATGGTTAGAAGCAGGTGAGAGTGCACCAACTGTATTATTTTATGGACATTATGATGTACAACCAGTTGATCCAGTAGAACAATGGAAAAGCGATCCATTTGATGCGGAAGTAAGAGAAGGTCGTATTTATGCGCGTGGTTCTAGTGATGATAAAGGACAAGTATTTATGCACTTAGCAGTATTTAAAGCCTTCTTTAAAACAACAGGTAAATTACCGATTAATGTAAAGGTTTGTATAGAAGGTGAAGAAGAAATCGGGAGTGCGAACTTATACGAAATTTTGCAAGAGAAAAAAGAAACGTTTAAAGCAGATTTAGCCGTCATTTCGGATTCGGGAATGGTTGCAAATGATCAACCGACAATTTTATATGGACTTAAAGGGTTTACAGGTCTTGAATTTACCGTGAATGGTCCTGATAATGATTTACATTCAGGTATGTATGGTGGTGCAATAAGAAATCCTGCAATGGCTATTGCTCATATACTTGCATCCATGAAAGATGAAAAAGAAGTGGTTCAAGTAGCCCATTTTTATGACGATGTAGAACCATTATCTGATGAAGAAAGAAAATTAATGAATGAAGCACCTTCAGAAGATTATGCAATAACAACAGGTGTAAAGGATACGGTATCAGAAGAAGGGTTCACTGCAACAGAGCATACAATGGCTCGACCAACATTAGAGATTAACGGGTTATATAGTGGCTATCAAGGAGAAGGGACTAAGACAATTATTCCGTCAACGGCTACAGCAAAATTAACATGTCGACTCGTGCCAGGACAAGATCCAATTAAAATACAAGATTTGTTAGTAGCCCATATTGAAAAACATACACCTAAAGGAATAACCGTATCTATTAAGCGTGAACCTTTATCTGCGAAAGCGTATCGGATAGATCCAAATCATCGTTACATTCAATTAGCAGCAGAAAGCTTTTCAGAAACATTTCATAAAAATCCAGTTTTTGTACGGATGGGTGGTTCCATACCTGTTGTAGAGTGGCTAGATGCAATGTATGATATTCCAGTTGTATTATTAGGTTTCGGTACACCGGATGATCGTCTACATTCACCAAATGAAAGTTTTCCATTAACGAATTTTTATCAAGGAATGCAAACAATCGCAAATTATTGGAATAAACTTAGTCAAGAAAAATAGTTTGACAATAATACCTTTAAGGGTATATGATGGATGATGTATATTCCATTATGGAAGATGGAGGCGAGTTCATGTTCATTGTTTTTATTGTTGGATTAGCGCTTCTAGCACTTTTCATCCAACTTATATATGTTCGTTATGCACCAGTAAAGGGAATCCCATGTATTGAAAATACTAAAAAATGTGACATGGAAATCGTCACATTAGACATTCGAGACTATCAACAAGCATCCAATGATGTAATTGATGGTGCAATCGTAATCCCAGTACCATATTTAAGAAGGTACCATAATGAAATTCCATCAAGTAAACTTCATATTGTAGCAACAGATCATCTAGAGAAAAATATAGCGATTCGTTTTTTGCAAAATAAAGGGTATGAAATTGTAGGTTATACTTTAACAAATTGTAAATGCAAAAAGAAATTAGAACATTTTGCATAAGAAAGACCTAACTATTTGTAATGATAGTTAGGTCTTTTGTTATGTGTATATTATGATATAATTAGTAAAAAAGAACTGAATAAGCGGGGTAACAACATGAAAAAAGCACTTTTTAATAAACGAAAACAAACTGAAAATAAATCTTTTGAGTTAGACACATCAAAAGTGATACTAGAAATTGATGCAAAGACTGATTTAGGGAAACAAATTCAAATGATTTCATTAACTTCATATGATCTAGCCATTTTGCAACAATTACAACCAATTGTAACCAAACATATCGAGCCAATTGTACGTCAATTTTATGTAAATTTAGAAATTGAAAACAGTCTTACAGATATCATTAACCAACATAGCTCTGTAAGTAAATTACAACAAACATTACATATTCATATCCAAGAAATGTTCTCAGGTGAGATTAATGAAGCATTCTACAACAAAAGAATGCGCATTGCATATATACATTTCAAAATTGGCTTAGAACCAAAATGGTATATGTGTGCATTTCAAGATTTACTCAACTCCTTAATGCGCATTTTTCAAGAGGAATTGGAAGACACGATTTCTCTCTATGATGCCATTTCGGCTACATCAAAAATTCTTAATCTAGAGCAACAACTTGTGTTAGCAGCATACCAGAAGGAAATTGATGAAGAATATCAAGCACAGGAACGTAAAAAAGCTGTCATCCATGAACGAATAAAAGATACATCCCAAAATCTTGTGGGTATTTTTGAACAATCTAATCAATCGATAGATAAAATGATACGCCAATTTGAAACGCTAACTGAATATGCTCATACAGGTTCTAATACATCAGAACAAGTTGTTATTGCATCTAAGAATCAAAGTGAAGATCTAAAAAAACAAGAAGAGTCCATGCAAGAAATGGAAGTTAAAATGAATGATATAAAAATGGAGAGTGCGAGTCTTGCTGAGATATCTAAGCAAATTGAATCCATTGTAAGTATGGTAACAAATATAGCCGAACAAACAAATCTTCTTGCATTAAATGCAGCAATCGAAGCAGCAAGAGCAGGAGAAGAAGGAAAAGGATTTGCTGTTGTTGCAGATGAAGTTCGCAAATTAGCTGAACAAACAAAGCACTCTGTTAGTAGTGTTTCTGGGTTAATAGAGAAAACAAATAATCAAGTCGAGAAAGTAGTCTCATATGTGGATGATGTACAATTATCTGTTACATCAAATACAGAACGGATGCAACAAATTTATAACTTTTTCGAACAATTAGTTGACAGAATGCAAGCTTCGAAGGAACAAAATAGTATGGTAGAAAGAGAAATGGAAGATGTTTTTTCCTATTTAGATAATATAAATCAATCTTTCCAACATATTTCAAAAGAAATGGAAGATTTAGTTTCAATGACACAATAACATATTACAAAAGGCCAAATGTTTCGATAATTTTAAAGCATTTGGCTTTTTTGTCGATTAAAAAATTATAAAATCGACGCTCGTGGACAAAATTCAAAGAAATAGCGATATTCAGTGTAGACATCCTCTCACTACGTTTTTAAATGTACGTTTTCGTTTTTGTTCTACCCATTACGTATTTTTCACTTGTTTTCTTCATATGATGTATCTATCACCGTATAAGTGCAAGTATAGTTTTTATTGATGAGAAAATTAAAACTTGTGGACAATATGTAAGGAGTTGTGGTGGTAACGTTCAGTCCCATATGTTGGAGGTGTGAAGATGCGAGAAGAGGATAAAAGAAAGTTAGAGTATGCCATTGCTGAAATTACGGAGATTGCAAAGGGGTTTGGATTAGATTATTTTCCGATGCGCTATGAAATATGCCCGCCTGAAATTATCTACACATTTGGGGCATACGGTATGCCTACGCGTTTTTCTCATTGGAGTTTTGGGAAACAATTTCATCGAATGAAGTTACAGTACGATTTAGGGTTGAGTAAAATATATGAACTTGTGATTAATTCGAATCCTTGCTATGCATTTTTGTTAAATTCCAATACATTAATTCAGAATAAATTAATTGTAGCGCATGTATTAGCACATTGTGATTTCTTTAAAAATAATGTTCGGTTTCAAAATACAAAAAGAGATATGGTCGAAAGTATGGCAGCTACCGCAGAACGGGTACAAAGCTATGAAAAAAAATATAGTATAAAAGAAGTGGAAGAATTTCTAGATGCGGTATTAGCAATTCAAGAACATATTGATCCTACGATTCTAAAGCCTGAATTAAATTGGGAAAAAAATGAGGAAGTAGAAGTTATCGAGAAAAAGCGAACAGAGTATGACGATTTATGGGGACTAGATGAACCAAATCAGTCAGCGAAGAGTACCTCGAAAAAGAAACAATCCTTTCCACCTCAACCAGAAAAAGACTTGTTATTATTTATTGAACAACATAGTAGAGAACTAGAAGAGTGGCAACGTGATATATTGACAATGATGCGGGAAGAAATGTTATATTTCTGGCCACAATTAGAGACAAAAATTATGAATGAAGGTTGGGCTACTTTTTGGCACCAACGTATTATTCGTGAATTAGATTTAACTAGTGATGAAATGATTGATTTTGCTTCATTAAATGCAAGTGTTGTTCAACCAGCAAAAACACATATAAATCCATATTATCTAGGTGTGAAGATGTTTGAAGATATTGAAGAAAGATATAACAATCCAACTGATGAGATGAAACGACTAAGTGTTAAAGAAGGAAGTGGACGTGAGAAGATATTTGAGGTAAGAGAATTGGAGTCGGATATTTCCTTTATGCGCAATTATTTAACAAAAGATTTAGTTGAACGTGAAGATTTATATGTATTTCAAAAGAAAGGCCACCAGTATAAAATTGTGGATAAAAATTGGGAAGAGGTACGAGATCAACTCATTTCTAGTCGATTGAATGGAGGTTTTCCTTATTTAACGGTAATTGATGGGGATTATATGCGTAATGGAGAATTGTATATTAGGCATCATTTCGAGGGGGTCGAATTGGATGTAAAGTATTTAGAGAAAACACTACCATACATTTACAAATTATGGGGAAGAGATGTCCATATGGAGACAGTAATGGAAGAGAAACCATGTTTATTCTCTACGAATGGTATGAAAGTAGTGAAGAAGTATTTATGAAATAATATAAATAAACCATTGTGATATGCGCCTATTTTTATATGGACAAATTACCCAATTTCCTTGTTATCATATAGTGTAGGGATAGGAGGGTTAATCACAATGGAATATATGTATCCATCCCATACAGAGTATTATGATTACAATGGAAATGTTTATGATGATCGACAAATACCATTTTTTCCGTTCTTTCCTGGAAGTAATCCACCACCAAATCAAGGTGGAGGTTCCTTTTTCCTACAAGGGGGACCACCAATGCAGCCACCAGGTAATCAAGCAAATCAACCACCTTTAGGTCCGCCACCACAACATATACCTGAAATGCAATCATTTGGTGGACCACAAGTAAAAGCTGTAGATCCTGGATCTATTAGAGGGTGTTTGTATCGTTATACTTATATTCGTCTAAATCGTTGGCAAGGCTTCTGGTTTTATCCGACATTTGTAGGGAGACAATCTGTGGCAGGTTATCGTTGGACTGGATTCAATTGGGTGTACTTTGGAATTGATTTAAACCGAATTCAATCATTTCAGTGTGTATAATCAGTATGCATTTAGAGGATAGTATGATTTGAATTGAATAGATTGTGCAAAAAGCTCATGATAACTTTATTAGGTTATCATGAGTTTTTACATGTGCTTTGCCACCGATTCAGCTTGTCCGTTTTTTCCTTGGGTTTTTCCAACACGAGAGAAAACGGGCGCTTTCGCTTTTGTTTCATCCAGCTCCAGCGCCCAGAAACTAGGCGACTTCGCAAATCAATCATCAACATAGAAGACTTACCTCATGTGGACACATGAGGTTTAGTCGCACTTGTACTGGTGAGTATAAGTCATCATCGATTCGTCCCTCATCGTGATTCCTTTATTTTGTTTGATTTACTCCAGTCACTACGTTTCTAACCAGGCGCTTTCGCTTTTGTTTCAAAATGGTTTTAAAATCATTAGGATAATGACACAGATTAATAGCGTATTTTCTACATATTCTACTTTTAATAATTTATTTAAATGAGTGAAATACTCTTTTGGAACATCGTTTCTATCTTTATTTTGTATAATCTGTTTAATTGGATAGGAGTATTTTTTTAATAGAGTTGGACCTAGTGCTAATGCTAGGAAATATAAAAGCATACTCGTTATGTACCAACCTTGATTAAAAAGGTATGGACGAATAAGTCCCATTGCAAAACCTGTAACTAATACAAGTATTCCTCCAATCATAACAAAGACATGAACCTTAGTTTTTAATATAAATGCATGTCGGATTTCTTCCATTGTTTTTGCTGATTTTACAATTGTCGTTAAAATAAACCCTGGACCAATGCCGACAATTGCGGAGAAGATATGTATAACAACAAGTATTGAATAAATTGTTTGCATATAGTACTTCCTCTCTCAAACGATCTGATAAGATGATTCATTTATAGAATGAACTCCCTGTAATTGTAATTTCATATTCTAACTTAGCATATGTATATGAGTAATATTGTGTAATTCATCACTCATAGTCGTATTCTAGCACAAGTTCTGTTTTTTGACATGAAAAAACAGAGCATTATATGATGTAATGCTCTGTTTTGTCTAGGTTTATATTGGTACGACTACTTCACTAATTAGACGTTCACAGAATTTATCACAACGATTTATATCGTCTTCTTGTGGAGTCAATTCTACTTTTAATGTTACAGCTAATTTTGAGTGAACATACAGCATATCTCGGAATACATTCACTGCACCGCAAAAGTATGGATAAAAACTGTCACCAGTACCGAATACTCCTGTAATAATATGTTTGGTGTCATGCATTTCGAACGCTTCATACACTTCTTCCATTTCAAGCGGGAGTTCGCCATTATCCCATGAATACGTTCCAATTGCAATTACGTCATATTCATAAAGTTGATTTTCATTGAATTCATCGACAGGAATTAAATCTGTAGACAATCCTTGCTTCTCCATTTTCTCATGAATAATCTCAGCAAGTGTTGCTGTATTTCCTGTAATAGATGAATATATAATGGCTGCTTTCATCACTTGAACCTCCTGGTAGTGTAATAATTAAAGTTCATCAAATCCATTAGATGAAGATACTTTTGTATATGTGCGTGATTTTTGTTCAAAGAAATCTGATTTGGTTTCATTCATCATTTCATCACTGAATACATGAATCCATTCCATTGGATTATTACGTTCTTCATAATAATTATCTAGTCCAATTTGACGGAAACGTTTATTTGCAAGATATTCGACATAACCGTGGAATTCTTCAAGGTCAATGCCTTCGATATCTTTTAAAATATAATTAGCCCATTCTTTTTCTAATTGAACAGCTTGGTCAATTGTTTTATATGCAAATTGAATGTTCTCTTCCGTGTTCAATTCAGGATTTTCTGTCAATAAGATACGAACAAATTGAGAAATAAAGTAAGCATGTTGCATCTCATCACGTTGGATATAACTAATCATGGTACTTGTTTTTAACATTTTTTGTTGACGAGCAAGATGATAGAAGAAGGCGAATCCTGCATAGAAATAAATACCTTCTAAATTGATAGAATTGATAGCTAGTTCAAATAGGCGTTGTGGAGTTGGCTCTTCACGAAATGCGTCATAGCTATCTAGAATTAATTGATTTCTTTTTCGAACGATTGGATCATCTTTTGCTTGATCAAAGCGCTCATTCTGTTCTCTTAAAGGAACAAGGGAACTGAGAATATAAGAATAAGACTCATTGTGAACAGCTTCTTGTTGAGCAATGACAGCAAATATAGATTTAAAACTAGAATCTGTTACATAATCCATAACATGTGTCATTGTTGGTGTTTGTAGACTGTCTAATGATGCCAATTGTGTGTTAATACGTAAGAATATATCTTTTTCTGTTTCTGTAAGTTGATCCCATTGTTTAATATCATCTTGCATATTAATTTCTTGTGCTTTCCAAAAGTTAGAGAGTAATGTTTGATACAAATCATACATTTGAGGATAAGCAATGTCATTCCAGTTTAATAAACCAGAAGATTCTCCATTGATAATACCTGTTGATTTATTTGGATAAGTAGGGTTTAATAGTTTAATTTTTGATAATGGTTGATGAATGTCAGCCATGTAGAATCCTCCTTTATTACACTCGAAAAAAATGGTGCATTCGTTCAATTAAGGGAGAAGCAAAGCCATAACATTAGCTATGGCATGCTTCACATTCTTCAATTTCTGTTTGTGATGTACTACGAACGTAATAAGTTGTTTTTAGTTTATTTTCCCATGCAGCAACATGTAAATTTAATAAATCTTTTGCTTTAATATCATGACGTACATAGAAGTTAAAGCTGATTGCTTGATCAATATGACGTTGACGTTTGGCGTTTTGTTTAATGCTCCATACTTGATCCAATTCATGACGTGCACGACGATAATAATTGTATGTTACATGATCTAAGTCTGGTGCAGTAACTTTAAATTTAAAGTTTTTCTTTTCTTCAGCAAATTCAACAGCATACAACGGGTCAATCCCATCTGTTGAACCACCAATTTTAGCAGTAGAAGAGTTCGGAGCAACAGCCATTAACCACCCATTGCGAATTCCGTTCGTTTTTACTTCTTCTCTTAATTCATTCCATCGGTCTGATTCATAATTACGACGATCGAAGTAGACACCTGTGTGCCATTCAGAGCCTTCAAATTCAGAATAAGCTCCTTTTTCTTTTGCTAATTCCATAGATGCTTTGATTGTATAGTAAGCAATATCTTCATACACTTTATCAGCATATGCAACAGCTTCTTCTGATTCCCAGTGAATACTCTCTAATGCAAGAAGGTGATGCCAACCAAATGTACCTAAACCAACAGCACGATATTTTTTGTTCGTCATTTCAGCTTGTCCGACACTAATTGTGTTTAGGTCAATAACATTGTCTAACATACGAACTTGAATCTTAATTAATCGATCTAATACGTTACTACGTACAGCGTTTGGTAAATTAACGGATGACAAGTTACATACAACAAAATCGCCAGGTTTACGAATAATAACGATATTTCCATCTTCATCGATATACTCTTTAGAAATCGTTGTTGGTGACATGTTTTGTGCAATTTCTGTACACAAGTTACTACAGTAAATAGATGTACGACCAATTCCACGTTTGTGTTTATTTGGGTTTTGACGATTTACTTCATCACGATAGAACATATATGGTGTTCCAGTTTCTAATTGAGCAATCATAATACGTGCCATAATATCCATTGCACGGTATGTTTTTCTTGGTAGAAGAGGGTGATTTACTGCTTCCCAATATTTTTCTGAGAAGTATTTGTTATCTACTTCATCATAAAAATCTTCTAAACCGAGTGCGTTTCCTTCTGCATCTTTCCATCCCATGGTTTGTTTTACTTGGTGTGGACAGAATGTATGCCATTCTCCAATACTTTTTCCTGCTTCGTCTTTTGTAAGAAGTTGTTCCATAAACAAATCAGGTATGGATACACCAGTGAAAATGTCATGTGCTTTTCGGCGCTCATCCCCATTGTTTGTTTTAAGGTCTAAGAAACCATTCATAATATCTTTATGGAATACATCTAAGTAAATAGCAACAGCACCTTGACGCTGACCTAATTGATCCACACTAACAGCAGTGTCATTAATCAATCGAATCCATGGTACGACACCAGATGAATTTCCTTTGAATTTCTTAATATCAGATCCTAATGCTCTGACCTTTCCATAATAAATACCTATACCACCGCCGTCTTTACTTAAACGTGCGATATCCCAGTTATTTAAGTAAATACCGTCTAATGAGTCATCTACAGTATCAATAAAGCAAGAAGAAAGTTGTCCGTAGCTTTTCCCAGCATTCGATAAAGTAGGTGTTGCAACTGTCATATATAAATGGCTTAATGCCCAGTAAGCTTCTTTAATTAATGCTACTCGTTGTTCTTTTGCTTCATTTTTCATAAGCGTCATCGCGATAACCATAAATCGTTCTTGTGGCAATTCATATAAGTTACGATTGTGATCTCTAGCTAAATAGCGATCAGCTAAAAGGAATAAACCAATATAATTAAATAATTCATCGCGTTCAGGTACGATAGCTTTTTCTAATTCATTCACTTCTTCTTCAGAATAACTAGCTAATAATTCAGCATTATAGATACCTTTTTCTGTTAATGCCTGTAACAATTGATATAAATTCCCGTATTTATTAGAAGCATGATAGTTACGGTTCTTTGCTGCTTCTTCATATAATTGTGTTAAATGAAAGTGTGCAGCAACAAATGTCCATTTTGGTTGATCCATGGAGATTCGATTTAAGGAATAGAATAGAGCCTCTTGTGTTGCGTCTAGGTGTGATTTTGTAGAAGCCTCGATTTTTTGTCGAATTTCTGTTGTGTCAAGATTGTATTTTTCTTGTGCTTGTTTAAGTGCTTCGTCCACACTTTGCTTGATCGATTCTACATCTGTTGTCATGTGAAAAAACCTCCATATACATAATAAAAGCGCTCTATTCGCAGAGCGGTAATAGTAAGTGAATAATTGCAAACAATACTATATATTGATTCGTTGTTTGTTTTTCAATCTATATATTGTATTCTATCGTATAATCTCTTTTTTGACAACAAAAAAATATGAGCTGATTTTCGCTAAAGATAATCAGCTCTATCTTGTTAATTGTTGATGCAACGTATTTAATTATAACTAGCAGGGACTTTTTGTTCAAGATAAATGACAAGAAAATGAGTAAAAAGATTTATAATTTTTTATCATCAAGTCATTAAATCATTAGCGTGTATATTGAATTGCATGTAATCTAGCGAATATGCCATTTTTCGCTAGAAGTTCTTCATACGTTCCTTGTTCAGCAATGCCATCTTTTGTAACGACAACAACTCTATCCGCATCCTTAATTGTTGCTAGTCTGTGTGCAATCACTAGTGTTGTTCTATTTGTAGCCAATTCGTCTAATGATTGTTGAATAAGACGTTCTGTTTCAGTATCGAGTGCCGATGTTGCCTCATCTAATATAAGAATTGGTGGATTCTTTAAGAAAGTACGAGCAATCGCTAATCTCTGTTTTTGTCCACCTGATAATTTTAGTCCACGCTCACCAATCTGCGTATCATATCCATCAGGTAATTGTTGAATGACTTCGTCTAAATGCGCCTTTTTAGCTGCAAGGTAAATTTCGTCATCTGTTGCATTTCTGTTCCCATACGCAATATTTTCTTTAATAGTACCTGTAAATAAAAATACATCTTGTTGTACAATTCCAATTTGGGCGCGTAAAGAATGTTTTGTTACATCTCTTATATCTATTCCATCAATGGTTATTGCACCATCATCTACATCATAAAAACGAGGAATTAATGAACAGATTGTCGTCTTTCCTGCACCGGAGGGTCCAACAAATGCTACAGTTTCTCCGCTTGTTATTTGTAAATCGATATTGTTTAATACGGTTTGGTATTTGTCATAAGAAAAACTAACCTGATTAAATTGAATATTTCCAGTTAGGTGATCGACTTTCTTTGCGTTTGGTCTATCTATAATTTCAGGGGCTTTTTTGATTAATTCTTGGAAACGTTTAAAGCCAGCCATCCCTTTAGGATACAATTCGAGTAATGCACTAACTTTATCGATTGGTTTAATCAATACATTTGTATACAATACAAAACCAACTAATTCTCCGTAGTTTAATTGGTTAGTAAATACAAACCAAGCGCCCACAACCAATACGACAAGTGTAAGTAATCGTGTCATCATATACATACTAGAATGCGTTGCGGCCATAATTTTGTATGCATGAATCTTTTCTTTACGAAATTTCCCGTTGTCTATCTTGAATCGGTTAATCTCAAATTCCTCATTTGTAAAAGATTGTACGACACGGACACCAGAGACTGCATCTTCTACACGTGCATTGACGTCAGCAATATTGCTATACATATTATGCCATGCACGATTCATCGCAAAATTACAAAATGTCACGAGTGCAATTAATAAAGGAACCATGACTAAGGCGATTAGTGCAAGCTCAGGATTGATGGTAAACATAATCCAAAATGCACCAGTAAAAGTCATGATAGAGATGAAAGCATCTTCTGGACCATGGTGTGCTAGTTCTCCAATGTCAAATAAATCATTCGTGATTCGACTCATAATATGTCCTGTTTTCGTATTATCAAAAAAACGAAAGGATTGTCTTTGGACATGTGTGAATAGTTCTTCGCGCATATCTGTTTCTATATTAATTCCTAGTTTGTGCCCTAAGTAACTAACAATGAATTGTAAGAAAGTACTTAATATATATACGAGCAATAAAAGAATAGAAACAGTTACAATTACATTCCAATCTTTTCCTGGTAATAGGTCATCAATAAACCATTGAACTGCAAGAGGAAAAGCAAGTTCTAACAATGCGACAAATACCGCACTAGAGAAGTCAATAATAAAAAGCCGCTTATGTGGCTTGTAGTAAGAAAAAAATTGTTTGATCATCTGTAGCAATACTCCCTTATGAAATTGTGTGAAGTCATTATATCAGAAAAAAGAAAACATTGCTTTCTTAAAGAAACCAACTTATGTAAAAGGAATAGATGGATTGTAAATCTATGATAGCGAATTGCAAATTTTATGCTACAATAGTTTTATATTATGTTGTAGACGAAATGGAGGATGACATCATGTTGTTAGGCGCAATTGAAGCAGGTGGAACAAAATTTGTTTTAGGTGTAGGGAATGAAGCTGGAGAAATTCTTGACAAGCTGACAATCCCGACTGAACATCCTGAAATCACTGTTCCTAAAATCATCGCATTTTTTGAAGATAAGGGAATCGAACGTTTAGGATTAGGTGGATTTGGACCAATTGATATTAATAAAAATAGTGATACATATGGTAAATTACAAAAAACACCTAAAGTGGATTGGGTAGATTATCCATTAGGAGATGTGTTAAAAGATACATTGGGTGTTCCTGTTGTGATTGATACGGATGTGAATGTTGCTGCAATGTCAGAAGCAAAATGGGGAAATGCAAAAGATGTAGATACTTGTTTGTACATTACAGTTGGGACAGGTATTGGCGCTGGTGCTTACTTCCATGGTCAAACATTGAAAGGGTTATCGCATCCAGAAATGGGACATATTAAAGTCCAACGCCATCCTGATGATACGTATAGAGGTACATGCCCATACCACAGTGATTGTTTAGAAGGAATCGCTGCAGGACCATCATTAGAAAAACGTTGGGGAAAGAAAGGGCATGAATTAGCAGATGATGCGAAAGTATGGGAAATGGAAGCATATTATTTAGCACAAGCACTTACTAATTATATCTATATCTTATCACCTGAACGAATTATTATGGGTGGGGGAGTAATGAAGCAAGCGCAATTATTTCCGTTAATCAGAAAAAATGTTTTAGAGATGCTAAATGGATATGTAAGTTCTCCGTACCTTACAGAGAAAGAAATCGATCAATATATTGTTCCACCAGGATTGACAGATGAAGCTGGTGTAAAAGGTGCATTATACTTAGCAATCCATGGATAAAATCTGAGGCCGTTTTGAGATAGAATCCACAGGTTGCATGAGGGTATATAGAAAGCCATATCTCAATCGGGGTATGGTTTTTTAATTATGTGGTAGTTTGAATGAGTATAGTTGCTATATATAAAGAAAGTAGGGTAATAACTTGGAAAATCGTGATAAGTTGATGAAGGAAATAGGAGAAAATGAAATGGCATTCCCTTTAACATTTAAGGAATGGGAAGATGTAGCTAAAGAAAAGATGATTACAGGTGGATATCAATATGTATCTAAAGGAGCTGGAAGTGAAGAAACAGCAAAAAGAAATCGCACTGCATTAGAGAAATGGTCTATCATACCGCGGATGTTGAATGATGTATCCACAGTGGATGTAACTACCGAATTATTAGGTAATAAGTATGCTAGCCCTTTTTTATTATCACCAATCGGTATGCAAAAATTAGCGCATACTAATGGAGAGATAGCAACGGCACAAGCATGTAAGAAATTCATGGTTCCATTTATATTAAGTACGGTTTCTAGTTGCTCGATAGAAGAAGTAGCAGAAGTGTCAAATGGTCCGAAATGGTTTCAATTATATTGGTCGCATGAAAACCCTGAAGTATCTTATAGTATGATCCATAGAGCAGAAAAAGCTGGATATGAGGCAATAGTTGTAACGGTGGATACAGTGATGGCAGGCTGGAGAGAAGGAGATATGAAAGCAGGATTTTCTCCGTTATCATTAGGGTATGGGTCAGGTAATTACAAAACAGATCCTGTCTTTATGGCATCACTGAAAGATAAAGAAGAACAATCAATTATAGAAGAAATTCTCACACATATCCAACATCCACAATTAACATGGGATGCGATTGCTGAGATAAAGAAACGTACAACGTTACCTATTATATTGAAAGGTATCTTGCATAAAGAAGATGCACTACTAGCAGTAAAATATGGTGTGGATGGAATAATTGTATCGAATCACGGTGGTAGACAGCTAGATGGAGTGATTGCTTCGATTGATGCATTAGCTGAAATCAAAGAAGTGATAGATAAACAAATACCTATACTATTTGATAGTGGAGTCCGTCGAGGAGTGGACGCAGTAAAAGCATTAGCAATAGGAGCAGATGCGGTATGTATAGGGAGACCATATTTATATGGTTTAGCAGCACATGGTAAGGTAGGCGTAGAGAAAGTAATCGAGCGATTCATCCAAGAAACAGAAGTAACATTAGGATTAGCGGGAATTGCAAGATTAGCTGAAATAGAAAGATTAGGAATGAAAAGAGAAAAGTAGTAGTATAGAGAAAAAGCATAACAAGATGTTGGCTACTGTAAAAAGAATGTGGATATATACATTTCACAATTCGACATCTTGTTATGTTTACAAGAATTAACCTTTTAACATTGCTTGAAAAATATCAACAGGAAACAATAGTGTATCTTCATTTACTATGGAATCTTTGGCTTTAATATTATCCATCTCCATGTGTAACTTTTCCATCTTTTGATCTAATAATGTAGCTTGTTCTGCAGCTTCCTTTAATTCTTCTTTTAGCTTGCTGGGCACGTCTTTGTTATATTTATAATAAATTTTGTGCTCAAGACTTGCCCAAAAATCCATTGCAATTGTACGTATCTGAATTTCCACATAGACATTTTCAACCCGATCCGACATAAAAATAGGAACTTGAATAATGAGATGTAAACTTCTATATCCATTAGGTTTTGGATTTTTAATATAATCTTTTACCTCTATTAATGTAATATCTTTTTGACTTGTTAACATATTACAAATTTCATAAATATCTTTTGTAAAGGAACAATTGATGCGAATGCCAGCAATGTCCCTTATATGATGTTGAATGGAAGGAATAGATAATTCCAATCCTTTCTTCTTTACTTTCTTTAAGATACTTTCGGGTGATTTCATTCTAGATTTTATATGCTCTATTGGATTATACTCATGCATATATTGAAATTCTTCCTGTAATATATGAAACTTTGTGTTCACTTCTTCTAATGCGAACTTATATGCCATCATAAATCGAATTAAGTCTACTTTTAAGTGTTTTAATTCATGTCCTTCTTGTACCATCTGTAATTCCTTCCTTTACCTAGATGTCTTGTACGAATGAACTATCACTATGCTTTTTACATGATAGTATTCTTTTCTATTTATATTATGAATTGCAATGATATGGAAGTCAACGAGCAGGATATATGACAATGGAAAGGAACGATAAATGTGAACAAATTTTAACTAAATATAACGTATTTCTTTTTCATCTATAGTGTGATATGATAATAATAACAACGTTGTTAATTAGAAGAGGTGAGTGTTTGACAGAGGTTTTACTTATTTTTAAAGATATTATTTTACCTGTATTCATTTTATTAGTCATTGGCTATATTCTTTATGTAAAGTTCACTTTAGATATTGCAACACTATCAAAGTTAAACATTTACTTTGTTGTACCAGGATTTATTTTTGTTAAATTATATACAGCTACATTTGAATGGTATTTATTTGTACAAATATTGCTTTTTTTCGTCTTACTTGTTGTTGCACTCTTTTTTATTGCAGCTGGACTTGCAATTTTAATGAAATTCAAGGATGGGAAGCAGCTAACTTTCACGAATAGTGTCTTATTTTTTAACTCTGGTAATTATGGTGTACCTGTAAATGATTTAGCATTTAAGAGTGATCCATTTGCAATGTCTGTTCAAGTGATTGTTTTAACATTACAAAATATTTTTCTTTTCTCTTATGGTATATTTTCATTAAGAGCACAACGGGAAGGTAAATGGAGAGCAGCACTTGGTTATTTTAAAATGCCTGTCTTGTATGCAATGCTTGCTGGTGTTTTATGTAATACTTTAAACCTAGCGATACCTGATCCAATCCTTGTTTCTGCAACATATATATCTAATGCAATGGTTGCGCTTGCACTAATCACTTTAGGTGCGCAAGTAGCACGTTTGAAGTTCAATATTCGGTTAAAAGCTGTCTATATAAGTGCCATATTGCGTCTTATAGGTAGCCCGATTATCGCTTATTTCTTGATTCAATTATTTCAACTAGACGGAATATTAGCAAAAGCATTGTTTATTGCTTCTGCAATGCCAACATCTGTGAATAGTGCAGTGATAGCAGAAGAATATAATAGTTATCCAGATTTAGCAGCACAGACAGTTTTGTTTTCTACTATTGTCAGTATGTTTACCGTTACAGCGACAGTCTATTTAGCGCAAATACTATTTTAAACTAATAAAAGGAGAGCATGTAACATGAGTATTTTGTATGATTTAGTAAAAGACATACCTATTCCAAAAATGGTGAAAGTAAAACAACATTTTGATAACGAACAAATAGAAGATGTAACAAAACAGCTACAAGAAGCACTCCAAAAGAAAGAAGTACACAAAGGTATTAAGAAAGATATGGAGATTGCTGTAGCTGTTGGAAGTCGTGGATTAGATAGATTAGTAGAGACGACGAAAGTAACGATAGATTATCTGAAACAACATGGTGCTCGTCCTTTTATTGTACCATGTATGGGGAGTCATGGTGGAGCAACTAGCCATGGACAAAAAGCGGTGTTAGAGCATTTAGGAGTGACAGAAGAAGCGGTAGGTGCAGAGATTCGTTCTTCAATGGAAGTCATTCAGATTGATGAATTAGAGAATGGATTACCAATTTATGTCGATAAGCTTGCTTCAGAAGCCGATGGAATTGTCGTAATTAATCGCGTCAAGCCACATACAGCCTTTCGTGGACCTGTAGAGAGTGGTATTATGAAAATGATTAGTATTGGTTTAGGTAAACAAAAAGGCGCAGAGGCTTGTCATCAATTAGGTTTTAAATATATGGCAGAGAATGTTCCGGCAATGGCCAAAATTATCATTGATAAAATGCCAATTCTATTTGCAGTAGCAACAGTAGAGAATGCGTTTGATAGAATTGCTTTACTGGAAGTGTTGTTACCTGAAGAAATAGAACAAAGGGAACCTGAATTACAAAAAATAGCTAAACAATCTTTACCAAAGTTATTCTTTGACCAAATTGATGTCCTTGTCATTGACGAAATAGGAAAAAATATTAGTGGAGATGGGATGGATCCGAATATAACAGGAAGGTATCCAACACCTTATGCTTATGGTGGTCCAGATGTCAGTAAAATGGTTGTATTGGATTTAACAAAACAAACAGAAGGAAACGCAAATGGAGTAGGAACAGCCGATTTTACAACACAAAAATTAGTTGACAAAATGAATCGAGAAGTAACATATGCTAATGGATTAACATCAACAGTCGTTGGACCGACGCATATCTCTACAGCAATGACAAATGACAAAACTGCCATTCAAGCAGCAATCAAAACATGTAACATTTTAGATTTTACAAAAGCAAGAGTTGTAAGAATAAAGAATACATTGGAAATTGGAGAAATTGAAGTTTCAGAGAATATGTTAGAAGATATAGAGAAACATCCGTATTTAGAGAGAATTTCAGATTTATATGAATTCACTTTTGATTGTTCAGATGATTTAGTATAATAAATTGGAGGGATACATGATGAGTACATTATTTGATTTAACAGGTAAAGTTGCAGTTGCGTTAGGAGGAAACAGTACATTAGGTGGAGCAATTGCAAAAGGGTTTGCGACACATGGTGCGAAAGTGGCGATTGTAGGGAGAAATATAGAGACAGCAGAACAAGTTGTTGCTGACATTCGGGAAAGTGGTGGCGAGGCAAAAGCATTTCACGCAGATGTAAGCGATTTAAATACAGTGGCAACTGTCGCAAAAGAAATTGAAGCATGGGCAGGTTGCTGGGATATTGTATTAAATGCGCCTGGTATGAACAGTACGACACCGTTTCTTGATTTAGCAACAGAAGAATGGGACAAAATTATGGATGTGAATTTAAAAGGAGTCGTATTTGCTACACAAATTTTTGCCAAAAGAATGATAGAAGAAAACCGTTCTGGAAGCATTATTAACATTTCATCTGTATCTTCAACGACACCTTTATCTAAAGTATTCACATATTCCGCTTCAAAGGCAGCGATGAACAGCGTGACCCAATTTCTTGCACGTGAATTTGCACCGCATAATATTCGAGTGAACGCAATTATCCCAGGATTCTTTCCTGCTGAACAGAACCGTAAAATTTTAAGTGAAGATAGAGTGAAATCTATTATGGATCATACACCAATGAAGCGATTTGGTGAACCGGAAGAATTGCAAGGTGCAGCAATTTATTTAGCATCAGATAAAGCTAGTGGATTTGTTACAGGTACATTTCTCCGTGTTGACGGTGGATTTGGAAGTATGACGATATAAGTTATGCAAGTACAAGTAAAGAAATCTCCTATGAAGGAGGAATACATGATGATTGAGGAAAAATATGAACAGTTACAAACTATTTTACGAGATTTAGATAATGTTGTTGTGGCATTTTCTGGTGGTGTTGACAGTACCTTTTTGTTAAAGGTTGCTGTTGACACATTAGGAAAAGAGAAAGTGCTTGCAGTTACAGCAGATTCTGAGACATATCCTTCAAGTGAATTAGAAGAAGCAAAACAATTAGCATCTGCAATTGGAGCAAAACATATTGTAATCGAAACAAGCGAACTTGCGATTCCTGGTTATACAGAAAATAATAAGAATCGTTGTTACTTTTGCAAGAATAGTTTGTTTGAACATGTTTTACCAATTATGCAAAAGCATCAATTCGAAAATATGGTATATGGTGTGATAGCAGATGATATGAGTGAGTATCGTCCAGGTATGAAGGCAGCAAAGAAACATGGGGTTCGTGGACCACTTGCTGAAGCGAACTTATATAAGGAAGAAATCAGGCAGTTATCTAAGCAATTTGGTTTAGCAACATGGGAGAAGCCTTCTTTTGCTTGTTTGTCTTCAAGAATTGCGTATGGGGAAACCATAACACAAGCAAAGTTAACAAAGGTAGACCGTTCGGAAGCCTTTCTAAAAACGATTGGATTAAAGCAAGTAAGAGTCAGAACACATGGAGATATTGCAAGAATTGAAGTAGAACAACAAGACATGCATATACTACTAAACCATCATACTCGTATCACGGAACAACTGCAAAGCTATGGCTATAAATTTGTTACTATGGATTTAATTGGATATAAGAGTGGTAGCATGAATCGTGTATTAACTTAACGATTGGATGTACAGGAGGGTATCATGAAAGAAGTAGTAATTGGATTAGATATTGGTACAACAAGTGTAAAAGCTGTAGTTTTTGATTTGAACGGAAACGTTGTTACAGAATTTGAAGACTTCGTTCATACATATTATCCAAATCCAACATATGTGGAACAAAAGCCGCTTGATATTGAACGAAGTACACGTAAAGTGCTTCGGGAAGCTTTTGTAAATACGACAGATTGTAATGTATTAGCTGTTGGATTGTCATGTGCGATGCATTCTCTGATATGTGTAGATGCAAATGGGAATCCACTCACAGATATGTTGATTTGGTCTGATGGTAGAAGTAGTGAGATTGCAGACGAAATGGATGAGAATGTGAAGAAAGAAATATACAAAAAAACAGGTACACCAATCCATCCAATGTCACCATTATTAAAACTGATGTGGATGAAAAAATATGATTTTCAACAATATCATGAAGCAACGTACTTTATGTCCATGAAAGAGTATTTGTTATATACATGGTGTAAGAAACGTTGGATAGACTATTCCATGGCCTCTGCAACAGGGCTTATGAACATCCATAAATTAGACTGGGATGAAGATGCACTTCAGTTAGCAGGTGTGGAGCGAAAACAAATAAGTGAAATTGTTTCCCCAACAGCGATTTTGCCTGACGTTGAGGAAGAAATCAAAAGAGATTTACAATGGCCTTTAGGTACCAAACTTGTAATTGGTGCAGCAGATGGTCAGTTAGCTAACTTAGGTGATGGTGCAATCAAACCTGGAGAAGTAGCGATTTCTGTTGGAACGAGTGGAGCAATTAGGCAATTAATTAATGGACAGCATGTGAATGATAATGGAGAAACATTTAGTTATGCCTTTACGGATACGACTTCTATTGTTGGAGGCCCAACGAACAATGGCGGAATTGTACTGCAATGGTTAAAAGATATGGTGGAATTTGAAGGAACGCATGAGCAATTTTTAGAAGGTGCGGACACAGTTTCAGTAGGAGCAGATGGACTCTTTTTTGTTCCGTATGTTAACGGGGAGCGCGCGCCCGTATGGAATCAACAAGCAAGAGGGAATTTTTATGGTTTGTCGATTATACATACAAGAAAATATCTCGTTCGTGCAGTATTAGAAGGGATTGTGTTTAACTTATATCAAATTGGCCAATCTTTAGAAGAAATTGCTGGTCCACCGACAAGTATTTCTGTAAATGGAGGGCTTTCTAAATCTGCATTATGGGTACAAATTGTAGCAGATGTATTTGGAAAAGAAATTCAATTATCAGGTACCCATCATGGTGCTGCGTGGGGAGCATCATGGACTGCATTAGTTGCAATGGATAAAGTGGAGTCATTTGAACAAATTAAACAACATATTCCAATAGAGAAGGTTGTCCAACCAAACCTTACAAATCACGAACAATATGCTCGTATTTTTGTGAAATATCAACACATCGCAAAAGACATCGAGAAATTTTTTTGATTGGTTAGAAAATTATGTGATGAATACTTGTGAAAAAATGTCACGAGAAAAAATGGAAGTCTCACTTTATTTCAGTTGATGCGTTCCAGTCTCTATGTTTCTAAACGGGTGTTTCCACTTTTGAATCATCCAGCTACAACACCCAGAAACTAGGAGACTTCACGTATCAACTATCAATAAGTCATCATCGGTTCGTACCTCACCGTGATTCCTTTATTTCAGTTGATGCGTTCCAGTCTCTACGTTTCTGAACGGGTGTTTCCACTTTTGAATCATTAAACGGGGGTTAATCATGTTAGAAGATATCTTACATCAAGTAGCGAATGGAGAACTATCACCAGAAGAAGCAAAAGAAAAATTAGCAACATTTGAAAATTTAGGATTTGCTAAAGTGGACCATCATCGTAAAAAACGACAAGGATTTCCAGAAGTAATCTTTGGTGAAGGGAAAAGTGCGTCACAAATTATCGATATTTCCCGGGCAATGATGAATAAACAAGAAAATATATTAATTACAAGAGTATCGGAAGAGAAAGCGACTGCTATTTGCGAAGAAATCCCATCTTTTGAATATGATCAAATAAGCAGAACATTAGTAAGGCGGTATCAAGAGAAACTAGAGTATCAGTTAGATGGATATATTGCTATCGTATGTGCGGGAACTTCGGATTTATCTGTAGCAGAAGAGGCTGCTAAAACAGCGGAAGCCTTTGGTGTAGAAGTGAGAAGATTTTATGATGTAGGCGTTGCTGGTATTCATCGATTATTTGCACATATCGATGAGATTCGTGATGCCACTGTATCTGTTGTCATTGCAGGGATGGAAGGTGCTTTACCTAGTGTTGTTGGTGGGCTTGTTTCACATCCAATTATTGCAGTGCCTACTAGTATTGGATATGGTGCGAACTTCCAAGGACTGTCTGCATTGCTTACGATGCTCAATTCATGCGCATCAGGAATTAGCGTGGTAAATATTGATAACGGATTTGGTGGCGCATATAATGCAATCTTGATTCATCGACTTGCAAATAAGAGAACGTGATTTTAGCTTATACATCTTATCTTTTAGCAATTAAATGAATAAGATGTATTTTTGTTGTCAGATTAATATATGCAATTATTATATAAGTTCATTTAGATGTGTTGAGAGAAGGATGTTTTTAATGAAAAAATATATTGTCTTTTTATTTCTCGTACTTCTTTTTATTGTTGGTTGTACAGAGAAAACACCGGAAATATCACAAGCGTATGAAAGGAAAGAACTAGTCTTAGCTATCGGGGGAGAACCAGAAGGATTTGATCCAACAACGGGTTGGGGAAGATATGGAAGTCCTCTATTTCAAAGTACATTATTATCAAGAGACCAAGATTTACAAATTACAACAGATTTAGCAACTGCATATGAGGTATCTGATGATGGATTAATCTGGACAATCACATTACGAAAAGATGCTAAATTTTCCGATGGGAATGATGTAACAATCAAAGATGTGATGTTCACATTTAATCAAGCAAAGCATTCACAATCCATTGTTGACTTAACTAATTTAGCAGAGATGAAGGAAATAGATACATATACAATAGAATTTCACTTAAAGAAACCACAATCCACATTTGTTACAGTCTTACAAACATTAGGAATTGTTCCGGCGCATCTCTATGATGAAACTTATGCTGAAGAGCCAATAGGTTCTGGTCCATATACATTTGTAGAATGGCGTAAAGGAGAACAGCTAATTGTGGAGAGAAATCCATATTATTATGGGAAAAAACCTGAATTTGAGCGATTAGTATTCCTATTTGCTGAAGAAGATCAAGCATTAGCACAAGCAAAAGCAGGACTAATAGATGTTTTATCATTACCGATTAGTTATGCCCAAACAGAGATAACTGGAATGAAGCGGTTATCCCTTCAGAGTGTAGACAATCGAGGTGTGATGTTACCGACAACGGCACCTTATGTAAATGAGAAAAATGAGGAAATAGGAAATGTAGTAACACAAGATATTGCGATAAGACAAGCAATGAATTATGCAGTAGATCGTCAAGCAATGGTTGACGGCATATTAAATGGGGAAGGTACGGAAGCATATTCAAGTGTAGATCAACTGCCATGGGGAACAGATGAAGCAAGAATAGAACATGATGTCACAAAAGCGCACACTATTATGAATAAAGCAGGATGGGATAAGAAAGCAGATGGGATATATGAGAAAGATGGGGTGCGCGCTAGTTTTACATTATACTATCCATCAGGTGATCAAATGCGACAATCTCTGTCTCTTGTATTTGCTGATCAAATGAACCAGTTTGGTATCGAAGTGAAGACAGCTTCTGAGAGTTGGAATGAACTTGATAAATTAATGCATGCAAATCCTGTAATGATGGGATGGGGAAGTCATGACCCAATCGAATTATATTATTTATTCGGTTCAGAAATGAAAGGTATCGATTATTATAATAGTAATTATTATGAGAATGAAGTGGTGGATGAATATCTCACCAAAGCAATCCATGCAACGTCTGATGTGGAAGCCAATCAATATTGGCAATCTATTCAATGGGATGGGAACACAGGTGTTAGTGCGAAGGGAGATGCACCATGGGTATGGCTTGTTAACTTAAATCACATTTACTATATAAATGAAGAAATAGATATTGGTCAACAAAAAATTCAACCACATGGTCATGGATGGCCAATTACTGATTTTATTACAGAATGGCATGATTCATCTGATAAGAAGAAATGAGGAACATAACATGCAACTAGTAAGATTTTTATTAAAAAAGACAATTCGATTTCTTCTATTATTAGTTGCAGTAAGTATGATTACATTTGTATTAATTAGTTTATCCCCAATCGATCCGATTCGAGCATATATAGGAGCAGATCTATTAGTGATAAGTCCAGAGCAAAAGGCTAATATTGAAGCATATTGGGGATTGAACGAACCAATGTTTCTTCAATATGTGCACTGGCTTAGTAGTTTATTGACAGGAGACTTTGGTGTTTCGCTTACTTATCGAACAGAAGTGACCGATGTGATTGCAGATCGCTTCTTTGCATCTATTATATTGATGGCATTAGCTTGGGTAATGCAAGGTATGATTGGAATTGTTCTAGGTATTATTGCAGCATTAAAGAAAGATAGTTGGATAGATAAATGGATTAAAGGATATTGTTATGTATTATTAGCAACACCTAGCTTTTGGTTAGGCTTAGTGTTATTAATGTTATTTGCTGTTTGGCTCGATATTTTACCTGTTGGTTTAAGCGCACCGATTGGATTAACAAGAGAGGAAGTATCTATAGGTGATCGAATCTATCATGCGATTCTTCCTGCATTAACATTAAGTATTATTGGTGTATCTAGTATTTGTTTACATACAAGAGAAAAATTACTTGAAGTAATGAATCAACCATACATACGACAAGCACGTGCAAATGGATTAAGTGGGTGGACATTATTCCGTCAGCAAGCTTTTCCGAATATGATTATTCCGGTAATGACATTACATTTTGCATCATTTGGCGAATTGTTCGGTGGAGTTATATTAGCAGAGCAAGTTTTTAGTTATCCTGGAATGGGACAAGCAATTGTAGACGCTGGATTAAATGGTGATATACCACTTTTATTAGGAATTGTCTTAATTAGTGCCTGCTTCGTTTTTATTGGTAATTTTCTTGCAGATTTCTTTAGTTCCCTCATTGATCCGAGGTTAAGAAATGAGGGGTGGATGTGAAGCGTATGAAAGTAATGTGGCCAATTAGTTTATTTTTGTTCATTTATCTATTATCTATTTCGATCGATTCAGAATCTATTACACTGCAATTAGAATCGCGCAATTCTGCTCCAAGTATAGCCCATTTGTTTGGAACAGATTGGTTAGGAAGAGATATGTTTTTTCGTACATTAAAAGCATTACAACTTAGTATTAATGTAGGGCTTTTGACTGCAGTATTGTCAACAATAATTAGTTTTCTATTAGCAATCATTGCGACATTTCACCGTAAAATAGATTTCGTCATTTCTTGGTTGATTGATGTTTGCTTAAGTTTGCCACATTTAGTTACATTACTACTTATCTCATTTGTCGTAGGTGGAGGAATGAAAGGTGTGATTATAGGATTAGTGCTTACACATTGGCCTAACCTTACCCGTATATTACGTATAGAAATGTTACAACTTAAACAATCCACATATGTTAAGTTTTCGGAACGATTGGGTAAACGATTTTGGTGGCGAGCACTCCATCATTATTTGCCACATGTACTCCCACATTTGTTGGTTGGTTTTACAGTGATTTTCCCACATGCGATTTTGCATGAAGCTGCAATTACATTCCTAGGATTTGGTTTGCCTCAAGATATGCCAGCAATCGGCGTGATATTATCTGAATCGATGCAATATTTGTCTACAGGGATGTGGTGGCTTGCATTTTTCCCTGGTGCGATGTTATGTATCATTATCTTGTTATTGCAAAGTAGTGCAACAAGATGGAAAAAAATATTGGTAAAGGACCATACATATGAAACCACTACTTCAATTTAAACAAGTATCTATTTATCATCCTAAATCGGATAATACAATCCTTAACGAAATCAACTTTACGATTCCACATGGAGAAATTGTTGCATTACTTGGACCTAGTGGTATAGGGAAAAGTTTATTAGCACAATCGATTTTTAGCTTGTTACCAGAAAATTTAAAGATGTCAGGAGAAATAACGTTTCAGGCCCAAGCGCTAACAAAAGCTAAGAGAGGGAGAGATCTTGTTCTTATTCCACAATCTGTAGAAGCACTGAATCCATTAATGAAAATTGGAAAACAACTTCATACTCTAACAAATAATAAACAAAAGATAAAGAATACATTGTTGGAATTAGGTTTAGAAGAATCGATTATGCGTAGCTATCCTTTTGAATTATCGGGTGGTCAGCGAAGACGTGTCATGATTGCTATGGCACTAGTAAGTGATGCAAAATTAGTGGTGGCAGATGAACCTACTCCAGGGTTAGATATGGAAGCACGTCAAGATTTGCTTCAACTATTGTTGAAAATAAAAGAGCAGAAAAAAAGCTTACTTTTCATTACACACGATTTTCTTGCTGCACAACAAATAGCGGATAAAATTGTCGTATTAAAAAATGGTAGTGTGATAGATTGTATCGTAAGGGAAGGATGCGCATTTACGGATGAATCGTTTAGCCATCCATATACAAGAGCTCTTTGGCGTGCACTACCTGAACAATCTTTCACATGTGAGTGAAGTAATCTATATTAAAATGGCTATTCTTTCAAAAGAGGTGAGGGGTTTCATGTTAACATTATCTGACATATCTTATAAATATAGATCGAACCAAATTGTTTTTGAGCATGTATCCTTCGCTATTGACCAAGGCGAAATAGTTGGATTAATTGGGAGAAGTGGTGTAGGAAAAACCACATTAGCAAAAATCATTGCAGGATATTTACGTCCAATCGCTGGTCATCTTTCCATTACACAAGAGAAAGGAAAGGCGCACCCAGTCCAATTAATTTGGCAACATCCAGAAGAAGCAGTAAATCCTAAATGGAGAATAAAAAGAATTTTAACAGAAGTAGGACCAATTAATGAAGACTTACTTGCATTATTTCAAATTGATAGAGCTTGGCTTGAACGATTTCCTAATCAATTGTCAGGAGGACAATTACAGAGAATATGTATTGTAAGAGCATTGATGACGAATCCAAGTTATATTATTGCGGATGAGATGACAACAATGCTTGACCCTATTACTCAAGTGACAATTTGGAAAGCTTTTTTATCGTATGTTCGTTCCAGAAATATTGGTGTTCTCATTATTAGTCATGACCAAGCTTTATTAGGGCATGTTGCAACAAGAATTGTAACTTTTGAGAAATTACTATAAAATAATTGAAACATATGGTAGACGCATTGCGTATACATACTAGCATATTTATAAGAGGGGGAGACATGATGAGAGAACAACCAACAGAAAGAATAGCAAAAGATGCTATTAAAGCCTGGCAAATAACAGCACATTTAACCGCTATTATTTTCTTAATTGTAAGTATTGCTGCATTTGTCGCGGCTTATTTCTTTGACTTTATTTCATATTGGATCGGTATCATTGCTATAAGTATCACTATAGTGGAATGGATTATCACTTGCTTTATTGTACCGAAATTGAGATGGAGAAGATGGCGTTATCAAATATATGACCAAGAAATCTACATACAACATGGCATTATTGTAGTAACGAGAACAGTTGTCCCGATGATTCGTGTACAGCATGTTGATACAGAGCAAGGACCGATTTTAAAGAAATATGGGTTAGCAACATTACAAATTTCAACAGCTGCAACGAAGCATGAGATTCCTGCATTACTAGAAGAAGAAGCGGCAGATTTACGTGACCAAATCTCTGCGTTAGCAAGGGTGGAACAAGATGATGTCTGAACCAAAGCGAATCCATCCAATTGGTATGCTTTTGTCTATTTTTAAGATAATAAAACAAACTGCACTGAGTTATTTACCGCTTCTTATTATCGCTATAAGTAGTAAACAATGGATGTATATTCTGATTGGTGCAATCGCTATTCTAGTATTTTTGTTAGTATACACATTCCTTTCATGGTGGCGCTATACATATCTATTAGAAGAAGACCAAATTAGGATTGAACAAGGAATTATCGTTAGAAAAAAACGAACGATATCGAAACACCGTATTCAGTCGATTGATTTATCCCAAAATTTGATTCATCGTATCTTTGGATTGACGAAGGTCCAGATTGAAACAGCAGGTAGTGATCATAACATTGATGCATCTTTACATGCTGTCACAATGGAAGAAGGGCGCTATGTCCATGATCAATTGAAATACAATAAACAAATGAAAGAGCAGCTGTCTGATGAGGCAGAAGGACATAATTTAGAAATGAAAGAACAGCCTGCTCATCCGTTTAAAAAAGTTACTCCACGAGCGCTTATTATTGCAGGTTCGACTTCTGGCAGTTTTGGAATTATTCTTGGTTTATTCGCAATCGGATTTTCTGAGCTTGAGACATTTATCCCAGACCATTTCTACAATCAGGCTACAGCATGGGTAATGGCGCAAGCGTTGCAAGTATTGATTGCTCTTGCTATTGTTGTTTTCATTTTTATATGGGTACTTGGAATTGTTACGACACTTATTCAATATTGGGATTTCACTGTTACTAGATACGAGAAGGAATTGTATATTACAAGAGGATTAATAGAGAAGAAACAATCTACCATTCCACTTAAGAGAATTCAAGCAATCGGAATGAAAGAATCAATCTTACGTCAACCACTAGGTTACGCATCCTTGTATGTAGAAATAGCTAGTGGAGAAATTAGTCAAAATGGAGAAACAACGACATTACTCTTTCCACTAATGAAAAAAGCTAAAGTAAAAGACTTTTTGCAAGAAGTATTACCAGAATATGATTATACAATCGACCAACCAACATCACTACCAAAAAGGTCGTTACCGTATTATTTAATTAGATCTATTCTCTTTCCGCTTCTAGCAACAATTATTCTTGCATTTACATTACTTGAGTGGGTTTATATCCCTATTATTGCAACGATTCTAGCGGCAGTGTTCGGATATTGGCAGTACAAAACAGTAAAATTCCAGTTAGAAAAAGACTATTTATTTGTGCAGAGTAGACTATTAAGTAGAGATACAGTCATCGTTAAACATTCTCGTATCCAATCAATGCAAAAGAAACAACACTTTTTGCATCGAAAGCAACAATTGGCTTCGATTAATATAGCTATCCTTAATAAATTTGTCGGACGTCATATTACAATAAGAGAAATGGAACTAGATGAGGCGTATCAAATTGCTGATTGGTATTCTTATCAAAAGAAATAACTTAGTCAAATGAAACAACAAAAGTGCAAGTTGGAGTTACTTTCACAAATCCAACTTGCATTTTTTTATAGGTTAGAAAATTGTAAAATTAGCTTTCTTTTTCTAAAATTGCTACACATTCCACATGCGACGAGTGGATGGAATGGATGTATTTGCGTTTTTAGCAAAATGCTCGTCTGCGGGAACATATCATACAGGTGCTTGATATGAAAAACGGGCTTTTCAAGTATTTCCATACCCATTTCTGCTATTGTTTTATAAAATGAATTAATCAAATTCATTTGTATACCCTCTTTTACATTTCTTATATTTATAAAATACTTGTTCGTAATATCGTAAGAACATGGTTTACGAAAAGTTTATAATTCTTTTCTTCAGAGCAAATCTTCATATTTTCGTTTACCGTATAAAATTCACATAATAATCACTTTTCTCTTCTGTTCATCTAAAATATAAAAGATGATATAGGAGTCAACAATGATTCTCCTATAACCTTTCAATCGTAGATATTCATCAGTGAGTCGAGTACCTAAATTCGGAAATTCCTTTAATTGCATGATACTATTTTCTACTCGATCCAATAACTCTGTTGCAGCACTTTCGACAAATAACTCTTCTGAAATATAACAGTATATGTCATCTAGGTCATTCATTGCAACGTTAGTAAAATGGACAGAATAATTATTCTCTACCATACTTCTTCTTGATCCTTTCAAACACTACTTCAGCATCTAAAAGTTCATCTTTATTGTTAAGCTCCATTTCTGCTTCTGTTAACTTTTCATATAGCTCTGCTTTTGCCAACTTTTCTTTATATGTTTCCATACTCATGACAACTAAATGACCATAACCATTTTTCGTAATATATACGGGTTCATTACGTTCATGACAAAGTTCTGAAATTTCGTTTGTATTTCTTAAGTCTTTAATTGGTCTAATTTCCGGCATAATAACCCCTCCACTTCAGTTCATAATCATGTCTTTATTATAACATAATTATGTTTAATTAGCGTATCTATTCAAATGGTTGACCGTTAAAATGAAAGACAATATCCATTCTGTCCACTCCCTAGTTAAACATTGTTTCTGTCAACTCAACATATTCTTATTTTGTAGTATGATGATTTGTTCCCACAAACAAAAAGACATCCATTTCGTCAAGTTGACAAAATAGATGTCTCGTCTTAAGAACGTTGTTATATCATTATTTATTCTCTAGACATCAATGCTACAAGCTCCACATGGATAGTATGTGGGAACAAATCGACAGGTTGAACTTGTTTTAGTTTATAGCCAAATGGTTCCAATTCTTTTATGTCTGTTGCAAATGTATCGGGATTACATGACACATATACTATTTTATCTGGTTGTGCCCTGCCAATTCGACGCATTACCTTTCCACCAGCTCCGGATCTAGGGGGATCGAGTAATAATAGGTTAGGAATACCGAATGTTTCTAGTACCTCATCAATCCCTCTTCGTGCATCTTTTGCTAAGAAATACGTGTTTGTTACATCGTTGTCTTTTGCATTACGTTTGGCTGATTCGATGGATGCTTCAACAATTTCTATTCCTGCAAGTGAGCCAACTTTATCTGCGAATGGTAAAGAAAATGTACCTACACCACAGAATAAATCAATCATCTTATCGTCTTTAGTTGGTTGTGCCATTTCTAATGCCAACTCGACTAATTTTTGTGCTTGGATTGGATTAGTTTGAAAAAATGTATCAAACCATAAACGATAACGGTAGCCTAACATTTCATCATATATGAAGTCTCTTCCAGCTAATACATGGGTATTCTCAGATTGTGTTCTATCAGCCCAATCTCGATTTTCTAACCAAAGAAGACTTTTCACTTGTGGATACATTGTTGTAATTCTGCTTACTAAGTCCTCTACGGCTGTAGTTAATGGACCACTAGGTGATTCTGTTGCAAATATTCCTAGCATCATTTCACCTGTTGTAAAAGATTGACGTACCATTAAATGCCGTAGAAGTCCCTCGTGTGTATCTTTATCATATCCTTGCAAGCAATGTTCTTTTGTCCATTTTACAACTTCCATTGTGGCATCGACCATGTCGTTACCAGCGATTAAGCATGTTTCTAATGGAATAACTTTTCTGAAATTTCCTTGTTCATGTAATCCTAATGAGCCATCTTTTGAAAATGTAAATTCCATTTTATTTCGATAGTGCCACTCTTCGTTCATTCCAATTGCGTGTGCAACTAAAGATGGATCAAATCCTTCTTGTGCAATCACTTTTTTTACATGGTTTGTTTTTTCTTCTAATTGCCCTGTATATGACCAATGTTGCCACACGCAACCTCCGCATCGGTCAAAATGTGGACATGGTGGTTCGACACGTTCAGGATGCTCTTCGATGATTTCATCTGCAGCAACAATAGCCCATTTGCGTTCAGGGTTCTCTACTGTTACTTTCACCGTTTCGCCTACTAATGTCTGTGGAATATTCAATTTAAGTTTTTTTGGATTTACTTCACCTGTATCTCGCCAAACAATTGCTTTACCTGACCCTTTTTTATCTAGTTCTTCGATTTTTGTGATATATGTTTCAACATTTGCTGCCAAATGAATTCCTCCTACTCTAAAAACACGTACTTTCTAACTATCCATCATACTAATTAATAGATTAATTTACAATACATACAAGTGAGTTTTCTTTTCAACTAAAAAAACGTAATGCTTCATTTAAAACGAAACACTACGTTCACACCTATGTATGGAGCGGGTGAAGAGAATCGAACTCTCGACATCAGCTTGGAAGGCTGAGGTTTTACCACTAAACTACACCCGCATAAATGACACACATTTTTCTTTAAGTTAGAGAAAACTCAACAAAAATTTACATAAAATTAATAAAATGATGTTTCTAATTATAACAATCTCTATGTGTAGATGCAACAATTTATCAAAAAAAGTTTATCTTTTTTCCCTTTGGGTATTTTATAGAGTAAATACACGAAACAAAAAAAAAGGAGAGAATAACATGATTTGGACAATTATTGGAATTTTATTATTAATTTGGATTGTAGGCTTTTTACTAGACTTTGCAGGTGGACTTATTCATGTCCTACTTGTCATTGCATTAGTAGTATTTATTTACAAAATGATTCGAAAATGATAACTAATACGAACGCACCATGCTTTGGTTAACTGAGCATGGTGCGTTTTCTTCTTATATTAAATGAATAGCAATAAACTAATTGCCATTACTGCCATTCCTGTCATTAAACCGTAAATCGATTTATGTGTTTCATCGTATCTTTTTGCTGCTGGTAATAGTTCGTCAAGTGAAATAAATACCATGATTCCAGCTACTGCTGCAAAAAATGATTCCAAATAACATATCAGATAAGAATGGCATTAAGAATAAAAATGCGATGATTGCACCAACAGGTTCTGCTAATCCTGATAAGAAGGAAAGACGAAATGCTTTCTTTTTATCTCCTGTAGCATAATAAATTGGTACAGATACAGCAATCCCTTCTGGTATGTTGTGAATTGCAATTGCAATCGCAATGGCTACACCTAAAGCAGGATCCTGAATTGCTGCTGTAAATGTTGCAATCCCTTCAGGAAAGTTATGAATCCCAATAGCTAAAGCAGTGAATGTACCCATTTTTAATAAAGCACTATCTCCATTGCCTGAAGTAGAACTGTTCATATCTTCTACTTTCTTTATATTGTGTGGATTCCCTTGTGAAGGGATATATTTATCAATTAATGCAATTAAAATCATACCACCGAAAAAACCAGCAACTGTTAACCATTGACCTAACATATCTCCCTTTGCGGCAACTAAAGCATCTTGTGCCTTAAAGAATATCTCTACCATAGATACATAGATCATTACACCTGCTGAGAAACCTAGTGCCCATGATAAAAACTTTGTATTTGTTGTAGATGTGAAGAATGCTAAAATACTTCCAACCCCTGTCGCAAGTCCAGCCAACAACGTTAAACCAAATGCAAGTAATATGACATGTGGATCCGTCATGTGTTGTAACACCTCTCCCTATATAGTGAATGAATTAGCTAACCTAATTATATGCACTATGCTTCAAAAAGTTTCCCTTACGAAACATATTACTCTTCATCTAAAAAAAGGTCAACAATTTTATTTGTAGTATTGGAAAGGTGTTGTATTAGCTTATAGAAAAAAGGGTATATAGTAGTATTAAGAGCATTCTTGCTTAACTGTTTGAAATAATTCATGCAAAATATTTTCGACTTTTTTCCGAATAGCTGGATTAAAGTAATTGCGTTTTTCTTCTTTGCCTTTACATCTAAATAAATAAGTTGTAAATGTATCTTCACGATTAATTATCGTTATCGTGATTTTTTCTTTCAACATTTCTTTTCTTAGTAAATGGGATTCTTTTGTCGCTTGTTTTTCAATCCGTAACAGCAATTCGATATATGGTTCTGTAATTTTGAATGGCGATTGTCTTTCCAATTGTTGAATATCACGTTTAATGACTTGTAAAGCCAATGAAAGAAATAAAAAACGTGAAGCGATTTGCCATTCTTCATCTGTTAAATATCGCACTGTAGGTACCCTCCTTAAAAGGAACATATGTTCTATTATATGCAAGGAAATAATAAAATGCAATAGCTTATTAATCATTAGCAAAATAAGGTAAAAAGTATTAAAATAAGTAATAAGCGTGTATAAAAGGGGTTCTTTCTGAAGATGATTACATATAATATTAGTAATATCGAAAATATAGATATAGAAGAAATTAAAGAATTAATTGAAGCAAATGAATATGACCAACTTGTGACATTCTTACTAAGCACATATGAAAGTTTAGGTCCTATACCTGGCTTTCTATTACCTTTTTTAGAAGCATTCCTGCCTTTTTTGCCTTTAGTTGTTTTTGTTATTACAAATGCAGCAGCATATGGTTTGTTAGAAGGTTTTCTCTTGTCATGGTTAGGTGCAAGTGCTGGAGCTGTAGTTGTTTTTATTATTGTACGTCGATTTAAAGATGTTCGATTTTTTCGCTTTATCCGAAAAAACAAACAAGTAACAAAAGTGATGAATTGGTTAGAAAGGCATGGCTTTGGACCCTTATTTTTATTGCTATGTTTTCCGTTTTCGCCATCTGCTGTTATCAATCTAGTTGCAGCATTATCAAAAATTAGCCTATATCAATTCACACTAGCAGTATTATTAGGTAAAGCAGTAATGATATTTACAGTGTCCTATATTGGAGATACTATTACTTCATTTGCCCAAAATCCAGTTAAAACAATTATCGTTGCAATAGGTATTTTAATTTTTTGGTTGGTTGGTAAGTATATAGAGAAATATTTACACAGAAAAGCAGAAGAAAAAAATTGGAAATAGGGGTTACACAAAGGAAAAAAGGGGTAAATTAGTAATAAAAAGTCGGAGGGAATCCAATGAACAAGAAGAGAATTTGGTCAATCATCCGAATTGTTGTTATTTCCCTTTTATTAGCCTTTTTCTTTCGATCCTATTTATTTGCAAGTTATGTAGTGAATGGTAAATCTATGGAGCCTACATTACATGATGGCAATTTATTAATGGTAAATAAGATGATTTATGATTGGAAAAATATAAATCGCTTTGATGTCATTGTCTTCCACGCAAATGAAGAAGAAGATTATGTAAAAAGGGTAATAGGGGTACCTGGAGATCATATTGAATATAAAGATGATACGTTATTTTTAAATGGAGAAGTAGTAGAAGAAACCTATCTTACTTCTTATCGAAATGGAGAAGAGATTTTAACACATGACTTTGAATTAGAGATGTTAACAGGTGAACGTAAGGTACCACAAGGAAAATTGTTTGTGCTAGGGGATAATAGACAAAAAAGTTATGACAGTAGAGATATTGGATTTATTGATGAAAGTAGTGTAGTGGGTAAAGTGGACTTATTGTATTGGCCAGTATCACAACTAAACTTTCATTTAACAAAATAAATTACGTAAGCGCTTACTTTATAAGTGCTATTAAATTACTATTGAAAATCACTAACTGCTTTGTGAAGCATGAAGAGATGCGATACAGGCAGATAGTGATTTTTAAATGCGAAAAAATCTATAAACGGCGAAAAGTGCTTTTGATTCGGCCAGCACTTTTCGCCAGAAACTAGGGTACTTCGAAAATGGACCTACAATAAGTCATCATCGGTTCGTCCCTCACCGTGATTCCTATATTTCAGTCCATTTTCTCCAGTTCCTACGTTTCTAAACGGCGAAAAGTGCTTTTGATTCGGCCAGCACTTTTCGCCAGAAACTAGGGTACTTCGAAAATGGACTTACAATAAGTCATCATCGGTTCGTCCCTCACCGTGATTCCTATATTTCAGTCCATTTTCTCCAGTTCCTACGTTTCTAAACGGCGAAAAGTGCTTTTGTTTGTTATAATTGGTTAAAGTATGTTTTAGATTAGAGGTGTTTGATTTGCTGCGCTTTATTATAGGAAGTTCGACGGCGAATAAGGGTGAAACTTGTATTGGTGAAATAAAGCAAAAGTTAAGAGAAGATCCTCAAGGGGATCCGATTATTTATTTGGTGCCAGATCAAATGACTTTTCAACAAGAATATGCCTTGCTAAATGATGACGAGATGAATGGTTCAATACGTGCACAAGTGTTTAGCTTTTCTCGATTAGCATGGCGAGTGATGCAATTAACAGGTGGGGCAACGAAAAAGTTCATTACATCTACAGGGATACAAATGATGCTACGCAAAATCATTGATGAGAAAGCAAGTGATTTTCATGTATTTCAAAAAGCAATAGAAAAGCAAGGATTTATTGATCAATTGGAAGACATGATTACTGAATTTAAACGGTATTGTATTACTCCAGAGATGATAACAGAGCAAATTGCTGCAATAGAGATATATAAGCATCAGTCGATTACAGAAAAAGCATTAAAGCATAAATTAGAAGATTTGTATTATATTTATCACAACTTAATAAATAAGCTAAGTGGTGCTTATATGGATAATGAAGATCGATTAGAGCTACTTATTGATAAATTAGAAAATACTAATTTTCTTCAAAATACAACAGTATATGTAGATGGATTCCATCACTTTACACCACAAGAATTACGAGTATTAGAGGTGATTTTGAAAAAAGGGAAAGAAATGCATCTTACATTAACATTAAATGAAGAAAATGATGGGCTAAATGATCCGTTAAATATCTATCATGTAACAAGAGAAACATATATACAAATGAAAATGCTAGCAGAAAAACATGGAAAAAAGATAGAAATAGAACGAGTACAGACAAATCCGCAAATAGAATCCACATTTAGACATATGGATCAATATTTTGATAGCCGTCCAGCGATACCTTATACCGAAGTTGCTCCAATTCAATTAGCAGAAGCAGTTCATCCACGAGCGGAAGTAGAAGGTGTAGCACAAGAAATCATTCGATTAGTAAGGGAAGAGAACTATCGGTATCATGATATTGCCATTCTACTAAGAGAGCCTAATGTTTATCATGATTTAATTACAACCATTTTTGAAGAATATCATATCCCTGTGTTTGTTGATGAAAAGCGTACGATGTTACATCATCCACTTATTGAATGTATTAGATCTCTATTAGATGTGGTGGAAGGTGATTGGCGATATGATGCTGTATTCCGATTATTAAAGACAGGCTTTATACCAAATGGAAATGAAGAAAATCCATTAACACAGGAAGCGATTGATGAATTAGAGAATTACGTACTTGAATATGGAATAAGAGGCCGTAGTAGATGGTTATCAGAGAAAGAATGGATCTTTCAACGGTTTAGAGGATTCGATCAATCTGCACAAACAGATCGTGAGAAAAACATGCAAGAAAGAATCAATCAATATAAACAACAAGTTGCGAATACTATTGGAAGAATTGATGAGAAATGGAGAGAAGCTCATTCGATTACAGACAAAGTCATTGTACTTTATGAATGGCTTGAAGAAATGAATGTTCCTGCACAATTAGAACGAATGCGAGATGTGTATGATGAAGACGGTAGGATAGAAAAAGGTAGAGAACAAGAGCAAGTCTGGAGTGCCATTCTACAACTGTTAGAAGAAATTACAGAAATAGCTGGAGAAGAGACGATTGATTTAAAGTCATTTCGTAACATCATTGAAACAGGTTTTGAGACATTACAATTCTCTCATGTTCCGCCGAGTATTGATCATGTGGTTGTAGGATCTATCGATAGATCTAGATTGTCGGCGATTAAATGTGCATTATTATTAGGTGTAAATGAAGGAACATGGCCAATGAAGCAAGGTGGCGAAGGACTGATATCTGAAGAAGAACGAACCGTACTACAAAATTTTGGTCTCACATTAGCAGAAGGAAGTAAACAACAATTATTAGATGATCGTTTTTATGTTTATTTAGCATTTACGTTACCAACAGAGTACTTGTGGATTAGTTACCCGATTAGTAATGAAGAAGGGAAGACAAAAGCACCTTCTCCGTATATAAAAAGAATAGAAGAACTGTTCCCGCATCAGTTAGAACGGCTTGTGTTACAAGATCCAGAAGAAATGATGATTGCACAGCGATTTGTTACAACACCATCAAAGACGAGAGGGGCACTAACAGCACAATTAGCTCGTTTCTTTAGAGGTTATCCGATTGATTCAATATGGAAACATGTGTTGAATTGGTATATTGCAACAGAAGAAAACAAAATAACGAATCAACATGTATTACGTAGCTTATTCTATCAAAATAAACCAAAAAAACTTGCTAAAAATACGGTAACTCAAATGTATCCAAAGGCAATTGAAGCAAGTGTATCTCGATTAGAAATGTATTATAAGTGTTCTTATCAACATTTCTCACGCTACAATTTATTATTAGAAGAACGAGCAACGTATAAGCTAGATGCACCAGATATAGGTCAATTATTCCATGAAGCATTAAAGAACATTACGGAGTGGATTAACAAAGACAAGAAGCAGTTTAGTGATTTATATGAACAAGATGCGAAAGCATATGCCCATCGAGCAATGCGTACATTAGCGCCAGTGTTGCAGCATCAAATTTTGCATAGTTCGAATCGTTATAAATATATCCAACAGAAATTAGAACGAGTGATTGCTAGAGCAACATATATTTTGAGTGAACAAGCAAGAAAGTCCAATTTCGCACCTGTTGGATTAGAAGTGGGATTTGGTTATGAGAACCAATTACAGCCACTAGAAATACCTATATATGATGACTATATGTTGTTATTACGAGGTAGAATCGACCGTGTAGATAAAGCAAGAGAAAACGAACAACTATTTCTAAGAATCATTGATTATAAATCAAGTGCAAGAGGACTAAGTCTAGTCGAGGTATATTACGGTTTAGCGCTTCAAATGCTTGCATACTTAGATGTCGTTTTACAAAATGCAGAAGCATGGTTAGGAGAAAAAGCTATACCAGCAGGTGTCTTGTATTTTCATGTGCATAATCCAATGTTATCTCTTCCTGATCGAATTGGTGAAGACCAAATTGAGAAAGAATTATTTAAACAATTCAAAATGAAGGGACTGTTATTAGATGAAGCATCTGTCGTACAAATGATGGATACGTCACTAGAATACGGAAGAAGTAATATCGTCCCAGCAGGTATTAGTAAAACAGGTGGATTTTATAAAGGCTCACAAGTAGCGGAAGAAGAAACATTTAAAGATTTACAAGCATATATTCATACTTTAATGAAGAATGCAGGGTTAAATATGCTTGATGGCAACATTGAATTAAACCCATATCAAAAACAAAATGATGTTGCATGTACATTTTGTTCTTATCGCTCTGTTTGTCAATTCGATCCAACACTGGAAGAAAATAATTATCGTCGATTAAAACAATGGAAAGACGAAGAAGTAATCGAACGCATAAAAAGAGGTGAACAATAATGCCAACATGGACAAAAGAACAAGAAGATGCTATTTATCAATCCGGTAAGAACATTTTAGTTGCAGCAGCAGCAGGTTCTGGAAAAACAGCAGTACTTGTAGAACGAATCATTCAAAAAGTACTAAATAAAGAAGATCCAGTAAATATTGATCAATTATTAGTCGTAACATTTACCAATGCAGCAGCACAGGAAATGCGGAATCGAATCGGTGAAGCGTTAGAAGAAGCATTAGCAAATGATCCGAAATCGAATCATCTAAAAAAGCAACTCTCCTTGCTACAACATGCATCGATTTCGACTTTACACAGTTTTTGTATGGAATTGGTTCGGAAATATGCTTACCACTTAGATATTGATCCAAAATTTCGAATTGCAGATGATGTAGAGGCAGATTTAATTCGTCAAGATGTATTAGAACAATTATTTGAACTATGGTATGGAGAAAAAGAAGCAGAGGATATGCAATCAACTTTCTTCGGTGTGGTGGATCGGTTTTCTAATGATCGAAATGACTTAGATTTAGAAAGTCTTATATTAAAGTTACATGAATTCTCTATACAACATCCCAATCCAGACAAATATCTAGAACAATTAAAAAACACATATGATGTAGGAGATAGTGTGTCAGAGCCTGAGTGGTTAGCAATCTTGAAAAAAGAGGTAACACGACAATTAGAAGTAATGACATTAAGAACAGAAGAAGCATTACAACTGACCAAAGAAGCGGATGGCCCATTTCATTATGCGGATCAATTAGATGCAGATAAAGAAATGCTTATGCAAGCAAAAGGGGCATTGGCAATAAGCTGGGATGAAGCACGAACCATTTTTACAACAAGTAAATTTCAACAGCTTTCAAGAAAAAAGGTAGACTGTAATGAAGAAAAGAAGGAAACGGTCAAAGCAATCAGAGATGATGTGAAAAAACGCTGGAAGAAAATAAGTGAAGAATGGTTTCAGAGAAGCCTAAGCAATCACTTAGAAGATATGCGTACACTATATCCTGTCATAGCTCATGTCACAGAAATGATTAAACAATTCCACGAGCAATACCAAGAAGAAAAGAAAGAGCGAGGTCTTGTTGATTTCAGTGATTTAGAACATTTTGCATTAGATATTCTATTAGAAGATAAAGAGAGTAAATTACCATCAGCAATTGCAAAACAACTTCAAGAAAAATATAAAGAAATTATGGTTGATGAGTATCAAGATACAAATATAGTACAAGAAACGATTGTTCAAAGTGTTGCAAATCAAATTGGTCAAGGAAATATGTTTATGGTAGGAGATGTCAAACAAAGTATCGTGCGCCCATAAGGGTGTTACATATTTCACGGATAGGCAGTGAATAAACGACAGAAACCGTTTATATACCGACAGACTTATCTTTTTATAGAGAATAAGAGTTTCTATTGGGAAACCAAAAAGAGAGTGTAGCATGTCTGTAAAGTCATAAGTTAACAAAGACGGCATTGTTACGACTGAATGGCGAGGTATAAATGTAGGTATGAGGAAGAAGGCTATACTGCTTGAAGAATAGTCCGAGTGGGGTAATGTTAAGACCTTCTAGGAAACCGTCTGTTACCTAGAATCCATTCTACTTTACACAATAGATACTTGTGATAAAGATGTTAAATGTTTCTGTTTATAGGATGGACACACTATCAGAGATAGAAAAGGATGAATATTCCTTCCGACAACTTATTGTGCCTGTATGTAACATACTAAATGGGGATTGCCTAAGTTAGAATGAATGACGTAAATCTAATATGGCAACGGAGTTCTCGTAGTAGTCTGAGCTAGGGAAAGCCTATTACATGGCGAAGGAGAACAGCTTACAATGTATAAACAATGAGGAAAGGAGCGAAATGCTCTATGCAAAATTCAGAAGTTGTATTATACAATCTATCGAAACAAGCTAGCAAAGAATCATATCCATTGGACAGGTTGTATCGAAATTTATATAACAAAGATTTTTATATTAAAGCATATGAAAATGTAGTAAGAGGTAAGGGTAGTAATGGACAACAAATCGATTATAAACAGATTAGCGAAGAAAAAATCGAAGCGATGATTGCATTATTAAAGAATGAGTCCTATCAACCATTGAACAGAAACATGAAAGTAAACACAAAAAAGCAACCGTATCAATGGGATACAGAAAAAGAATGGCAAGATAGACTCATTCAAGAAATATGTAGAATGATGTTAGATGCAATCTATGAACCAACATTCTCTGCTTTCTCCCATAGTTTTAGAGAGAAGCGCAATTGTCAGACAGCACTTGTTCAAGTTCACCAAACATGTAAAGGGGTAAAATGGTTTATCCAAGGGGAAGTCAAAGATTTTTATACATCTATGGATTATCACATTCTAATCCATATCTTGCGTAAGAAGATAAAAGATGAACGTTTTATACGACTGATGTGGAAATTTCTAAAAGCAGGATATTTAGAAGAATGGCGATTTAATCTGACATATAGTAACACACCAGTTGGTGGAAGACTAAGCCCGATATTAGCAAATATTTACCTTAATGAACTAGACCAATATGTAACGAATAAAGTGCTGGAAGAAAATAGAGAATGGAACATGAGCCAGCCACATTCTCATAATAGTAAGCAACACAAATCATTACATTATGTGAGGTATGGCGCGCACTTCCTTATAGGCATACAAGGTAGTAAAAAGGATTGCCAACAAATACAGAGTATGCTTGGTGATTATTTATGGGAGAACCTTCAGTTAGAAATGAAAGAAGCGCGTAACACCATTGTGCATAGTTCAAAAAATACCGCTTTTTTAGGTTATGAAATCACAATTAAACCAACGATGACTCACAATGTACCTAATCATAAAAGTGGAGAAGTGCAATTACGTATTTCTAAAAGAACAATAGAACGATTTATCCTTGATAGAAAAATGGTTAAAGATATACAGGCAAAGCAATGGGATATGCTTCATCGAACGAAATTGTTATATCTTAAAGATGTAGAGATTATCCAGCTGTATAATGCTGAATTAAGAGGATTATATCAATATTATTGTATTGCGGAAAATGTCTCGCAAAAGATGGGGCAATTGAAACATGTAATGGAATACAGTTGTTTAAAGACACTTGCCAATAAATATAAGTCTACTGTTAAGAAAATAAGAACAAAATATAGACAAGGAAAATATTGGGGAGTGAAAATAGACACGGGAGCGGAAGAAAAGCTAATCTTGTTTTACAATGAAGGGTTTAAAAAACGAAAAATGAACCATAAAAGAAATATCGATCGAAAACCTACCCTTAAATATGCAAAGGTACAATCGCATCATGTAAATGGATAAATAACTAGCAAGAAGATAGAGTGTTGTAAGTGGAGAGCCGTATACTCTGAGAAGAGTACGTACGGTTCGGAGGGGAGTATTAGGAGACCAGTTGTACAGATACAATATGGCGCCTTTTGCTTACCCTACTATCGTTTTAGACATGCAGAACCTACCTTATTTATTCATAAATATAATCAATTTAGTAACGAAGAAAATAGTGGTTATCGTATTGATCTTTCTCGAAATTTTAGAAGCAGAAAAGAAGTATTAACTGCTGCAAATTACATTTTTCGACAATTATTTGATCAAGAAGTGGGAGATATTGTATATGATGAGAATCAAGAACTGATTTATGGAAATAATGCGTATGATGAGGTTCCATTGCAACAACCAGAAGCAGAATTATTAATTATTGACAAGGAAGATAAAGAAGACGAGGATAATGAACAAGACAATATAGAACAATTAGAAGATTTAGAGAAAGCGCAATTAGAAGCAAGGGCATACGCAAAAAAAATAAAAACATGGATTGGTCATAATGAAGAAGAACCATTTGAAATAATGGACAAACGTACAAATTCAAAAAGAACGGTGGAATATCGAGATATTGTTATTCTATTACGATCAATGACATGGGCACCAACGATTATGGAAGAGTTTAAGAAACAAGGTATTCCAGTATATGCAGAGCTATCGACAGGTTATTTTGCAGCAATCGAAATCCAAGTCATGATTAGTTTGTTAAAAATAATTGATAACCCAAGACAAGATATACCGCTGGCAGCAGTCCTTAAATCACCGATCGTTCAATTAGAAGAGGATGAACTTGCATCCATCCGTTTAATGAATAAGAAAGGTACTTACTATGATGCACTCAAACAATACCTTCGTAATGGAGAGAATACACATTTAAAAGAGAAATTGCATCATTTTTACACACTTTTAAAGAAGTGGAGAAAAGAAGCAAGACAAGGAGCGTTATCCCATCTAATCTGGCAAATTTATCAAGAGACAGGTTATTATGATTTTGTCGGTGGCATACCTGGTGGGCGTCAACGTCAAGCAAATTTAAGAGCATTGTATGATCGTGCAAAAGGATATGAATCGACATCATTTAGAGGCTTATTCCGCTTTTTGCGTTTCATTGAAAGAATGGAAGAGAAGGGCGATGATTTAGGTGCAGCAAAAGCGTTAGGTGAACAAGAAGATGTCGTAAGAATCATGACGATTCATAAGAGTAAAGGATTGGAATTTCCATTAGTTATTGTCGGTGCAATGAACAAACAGTTTAACCAACAAGATTTACGTGAGAAGTATTTATTACACAAAGAATTTGGATTTGCGACAAAATATATTGATCCAGTGAAAAGGGTCATGTATCCAACATTACTTTATCATGCAATAAAAACAGAGATGCATCGAGAGTTATTAGCAGAGGAAATGCGGGTATTGTATGTTGCATTAACGAGAGCGCGAGAGAAACTAGTATTAGTTGGAACAGTCCCGTCATTAGAAAAACAAAAAAAGAAATGGGAAATAATTTCGAACCATCCAGAGTGGGTATTGCCAAATTATTTCCGACTGGAATCCATGTCCTACTTAGATTGGGTCGGCGCGAGTTTAGTCAGACATCAAGATGGCGAATTGTTACGATTCGAAGATACAAGTGCGAGTGTCCAATTACCGACCGAAATCATATCAGATGAGTCCAAGTGGTCCATTACTTGTATTCATCATCGAAAGTACCAAACAATCGATGAACAAAATAGAACAAAAAAAGAAGATGTTGAAACAGCAATAAAGAAATGGACACTGATGGATATAGAAGCAGATGAATTACAAGAAGAGGTTCACAAGCGATTGAATTATACGTATCCATTTCAAGATGCGATTCATTTTAGGGCAAAGCAAACTGTAACAGAAATGAAACGCCAACATGAGATAAAAGATAGTTACAGTGATGAAGCAATTATTGCACCATTTCGAGCACCGATTAAACAACGCCCACGATTTATGCAAAAGGAAAAGCAATTAACGAAAGCAGAGATTGGAACAGCAATGCATACAGTCATGCAACATATTCCATTAGAGCGCGGGTGGGATGAAACAAGTCTCCATGAATTTGTAGCAATGCTAGAAGCAAAAGAAATGCTTACTAGAGAAGAGGGCCAAGTAATTAATGTACAAGCAATTCTCGCATTCTTCGCTACAGACATTGGTCAATTATTGAAAAACGCAGAACAAGTAGAACGCGAAGTTCCATTTAGTTTGACATTAAAAGCAAAAGAGGTCTATCCAAATTGGCAAGACGAAAATGAAGAAAGAATCTTTTTGCAAGGTGTTATCGACTGTTTAATTAAAGTGGATGATGGATGGGTATTGTTAGATTACAAAACAGACCAACTTACAGACAAAATGACTGAAACCGAGTTACGTAACAAGTATCAGCTACAGCTGGATTTGTATAGTAAGGCATTAGAACAGATATGGAATGAGCCTGTTGTGAAGAAATATGTTTATTATTTTGACCGAACGCTATTGTTGTCATTATAGATAGAGTAGGATGGAGATTAGGACATCATATTTCTTAACACAAAACACGGACTATGCCATGTGTGTTGTTTGGCAATAGAAGAATGATATCTAATTATTAATGGTGAAATGATTACCAAATAGAGTTAGCTTCTAATACGCAAAAATTCCAAACGATTTGATAAATAGCTTTCAAATCGTTTGGATTTTTGTAATTATAGAATTCTTTTGTCCCAATTCTTATTCATTAGAAATTTGATCAAAAACATCTGGATCAATCGTATTCGTTACATTAAATCCTGTGTTCGTATTTAAAAAGTCACCTGTATTATGTGCGCCAGCTCCTGAAGCAGATTTGGAAGTACTAGATGGTGAAATATAAAAGCTATCTCCAAAATTAATAATACCTCCGCCTACACTATTTATTTTAATTGGACCTACAATTGATGGCATGTCACACTTCCTTTCTATACATCATTTGAAACGTTTAGGTGGGTTAGAAATAAACAGGTCGATCATAAACGAAAAAATTATTCTGACTCTATTATGCGAATATGTTTTGTCCTTGTTTTTGCGCATACATCGTCTACATTACCAAGATGGATAATGCTAGATGAAGAGGCAGCAGTAATATTGATATATGGAACAGTGATTTGCTTATGGTAGTGTGTATGTGTCTGGTTTAGTGGACCTCCAGAAAGAAATTTTAATTCACTTTTAAAAATGGGGTATTGATCAAAAGTAAATCCGGCATCCGACTTCACACCACCTTGCTTTTGTACAGCAATGGCATCGACTTTTGGATCAATATATTTACAATCTCCAATATTAAAGATGGAACTATAGCTAAGGCTATTGACTTCGATACAATCCACATTAGTCGTTCGTTTGTTCATATGCATCCCCAACAATCATTGGAGGCATTTCGGCGCCAACAATATAAGATTCTGGAGGTGTATCAAAAAGGGATGACAAATAAATATTCTCAGAATCTCCGACAATAAATAAAGAAGAGCCAGAGAGACCAAGTAAAGAGATATTTCCTACACCAAGACTCCAGTTATAAAAATGATATTGCATGTGAAATCTACTCCTTTTTTTGTTGTTCAAACCATCTAATTAAACCTTCTTTACAGTCGTGAAGGATTTTAGGGATAATTTCGTCTGTTGGTTCCTTATCTTTTTGCATATAATGTGTGAGACGATTTGGCAATTGCTTTCTCATGTCTTGCAATAATGTTTGACGATAAGCATCTGTTAATTGGAAATCATAGTCCGATTCTAACGTTTGTATATATGGTGGTAAATTGTATTCAAATGCCTGTTGTAATCCCTGATACAAAGAAGCAGAAGGGTGTTGTGGTAATGGCAATGAGAAATCATCTGTTTTTGTTAGATCTTCAGGGGTAACACCGATATGCAAAGTGCCATCAAGACGTTCAATTTTTAGTTGATCAAAATGATACTCTAACTTTTCTATATTTGTTTTTGGACTGTGATCCATTAGTTCACATTGTTGTATTCGAGTTTCTAAGGAGTTTATTTTTAGATTGAGTTGTTGTACTTGTTGTTGTAATTGTTGGATATAAAAAATCACCTGAGAATAATCCAAAATAATGTCCTCCTTTACTCGCAATCTATATTTAGGATGGAGAAGCTAATGGAACTAATGGTTCTACACTGCTTTCCAAACCTACATCTTCTGCTGTCTTTGCAAACCCACCTGTATTATATAATTGCGATAGTGCATGTAATTGTCCGGTACTACCAATTTGTAAGACCGAAGAATTTGACACACTTCCCACTTTTAAGAAATGAATATAAATAGATTGGTTGATTGTTAATTCCATATGTTTCACCTTCTATATTTCAACAATATTTTGATCGAATTGATCGCTATCAACAAACCCTGTAGTAGAGTTTTGAATCGCGATACGAATTCCGTTACCTGTATTAAAGGAACCTCCACCTGCAAATGTTTTTGCTTGTGTAGATGGTTCCATTTTATACACATCACCAATGTGGAAAATACTTGACGAACCAATATTAATCACTTTTACAGCTCCAACAATTGCGGGCATGTTCTCACCTAACTTTCCTAATAGGAGTGAAGAGTGGTCGCTTGTAGTAACGTATAAAGATGGTATCTAGAATTAGTTTATGTAGAACGGAAAGGTTTGTGAAAAAGTTATGTAAGGAATCTTTTTTTTATATAGTTGAAAGTATTTTTCTGCGATACAATGTAGATATAAGAATAAACGAAGGAAGGACGTAGGAATAATGAGTGAACATGCTCGACCATTAGTAGAAAATAAGAGGTTACCTTGGATAGATGCAGCAAGAGGCATAGCCATATTCGGTATATTTTTAGTAAATATCCCAACATTTAATGGTCCGTATTTTTTATATGGGAATGGCCAAAATTATTGGGGGACAGGAGAGCCGAGCATTTGGCAAATGATATTAGATATATTCTTTCAAGCAAGTTTCTATTCTTTATTTTCCTTTTTATTCGGCTTTGGGATGCAAATAATCTGGGAAAACTTAGAAGGGAAGAATATAACTCCAAATCGTATCATGATACGGAGATTATCTTTATTGTTCCTGTTTGGTTTTATTCATGCATTTTTTATTTGGCATGGGGATATTTTATTAACATATAGTGTAATTGGATTTATCTTACTATTGTTTTTCCCACTTAAGAATCAAACATTATTAATCACAGCACTATGTATCTTACTTATTCCTGTATTATTATATACAGGGCTTCTCTACCTCGCACAAGGCTTTATGACAGATGCTGATTTAAGTAATGGGGTGGCAATAGCACAATCTCTTCAACATTATGGAAATGGTTCATGGTCAGATATTTTTAAGCAAAATTTAGCAGATTGGTTTTATGCAAACAATCCTTTTAATTTTATCTTTATTCTCTCCAATATTTTACCTATTTTTATTTTAGGTGTAGTTGTTGCAAGAAAGAAATGGCTACATGATGTAACTACATACCGTCCATTACTAATAAAAGCATTAGTGATTAGCTTCGTTCTCTTTGTTTTATTTAAAGCAGGACCATATGCATTTGGCAATCCACTTTGGTTCACATTGTTACAAGATACAATTGGAGGAATTAGTTCAAGTATTTTTTACATGCTTTCTATTACACTCTTATATCCATATATGACTCGATTTTTTACAATGTTTGCGTATGTAGGGAAAATGGCATTATCTAATTACTTACTTCAATCCATTGTGAGTGTCTTTTTGTTCTATTCTATTGGTTTCCGTTTATATGGCAAGTTAGGACCATTAGAAACAGTACTTGTTGTATGTGTTGTATATGTATGTCAATTAGGATTAAGTTATATGTGGTTAAAAAGATACAAAAGGGGACCAATGGAATGGATGTGGCGGAGTTTTATTTATAAAGAAAAGCTAGCGAATAAAAGAAAGGTGGCTTAATGATTGGATGAATAGACAAGAGATTATGAAAGAAGCAACAGAATGGCTAAAGGAAGAAATTATTACAGAAGATCAATTTCACAAAATTGTGAATAGATATGAGCTGAAAGATCGTTCATATTTACTGTTTTTATTTGCAAGTTTGTTTATTGGATTGGTTTTTTTGACATATGTTGCATCGAATCTTCATGTAATTCCACATCTAGTTAATTTAACCATTATTCTTTTATTTATGATTGGTTATTATGTGATTGGTAATTATTTTTACCGTTATAAATCTACAAAAGTTGGATTAAGTCTCCTTATCATTGGTTTATTTATATTTGGAGCGGGTATTTTCCTATTAGGTCAAATGTATCATTACTCTTATTTACATGCTGTACCGTTTCTAATATGGTCGATTGCTGCATTTAGTCTATTTGTTATTTATAAACATCCAGCATTGTTTGTATTCACTGTCACTGTTATAACAATAGGACAAATTTACAATGGGATGAACTATCAATCTTTTTATTGGTTGTTAGCTATATTCTTTGTAGCAGCATGCTTACATTATGTGTATCATGAACCAAATAGGCTCTATTCCCTTTTGTTCGGATGGAGTTACTTGGTACAGGGAATTGTCTTTGTTATAGTTTCTGACCATGATTATCACATCTATCTACACATTTTCTTGCTACTCTTTATTGCAGGTGCCATTCTTAATAAAGATAGAATCAAAGAAGAATTTCAGTATGTTGCACTTCTCGCTGGATTTGTGTTCACATGTTTTGAAACAATATTTCTTCGTTATGCACGAATAGAGTTAGATTGGATATACTTTTTTCTATGGATTCCATTATTTCTCATTGCAGTCGGGATACAAATAACAAGGCGTCATTATATGTACTTACCATCATTATTGTTATTTATTCCGATTGCGTATGCAGGCGAGTATAGTGATTATCTATCTATGTTAGCACTTTTCATTGTGTCGCTATCCTGGCTAATGCTAGGTTATCGAGTAGAAGATATGAAAAAAATCACATTAGGGTCTGTCACATTCTTAATTAGCACATTTATTGCTTATTTCCATTTGGCTTGGGCGTTCTTAGATAAGTCTATATTTTTCTTCATTGGTGGAATATTGCTATTTCTATTGGGCTACTTTTTAGAAAGAAAACGTCGCGAATTAAAACATAGTGAGGTGGCTGACAAATGAAAAAGTATGCCTTTTATATTACTGTCAGTTTACAGGCATTGTTTCTAATTGGAATGGCTAGTGCGTTTTATTTAATGGATGCATTCGGTGAAGAAATCAAATTACAAACAATTCCTATTGACCCACAAGATCCTTTTTATGGAGATTACTTGATTTTAGATTATGAAGTGGAGCGAATTACACGTAGTGAGTGGGATATAGATGAGGAACTTTCTTATGGGGATCCTATTTACCTAACTTTAGAGAAAAATGCTAATGATATCTATCAAATAAAGGAAGTCAATCAAATTAAACCAAAAAATAAAAAGAATGAAGTGGTATTATTAGCAAAGTATGAGTGGTTTGATACATTCGATAATAAGTATCATGTAGACTTAGGATTAGGACGTTATTATATTGAAGATAATACGGGAGAAATGTACGAAGAATCTGGTGAATTACTTGTGACAATTGTAATTGCACCATGGGGACAAAAGAAAATTGTCACAATTGAGTAATCGAACTTGCTTATACATGAAAAAGATGCCAGTCCGTGGTATGATACTTTTTAGAGTATAAATTTGAAAAATGGGGGTAACGAAATGACACATTTACACATTACATCATGGGTATTAGCAATTATTTTATTGCTCATTTCCTATGCGATGTACAAAAAAGGAAGTAAAGCAGGAAAAATCGTACATATGATTTTGCGCTTGGATTATTTATTGATTTTATATTCAGGTGGAGATTTATTTGCATTGTATGCAGAAAGTGGCTTTCCGCAATTAGGAGAATTGATTGTAAAAGTACTTGCAGGATTGTGGGTAATTATTTCAATGGAAATGATTCTCGTGAAAACAGCTAAACAAAAACAAGCAAAAAGTTTTTGGATTCAATTAATCATTGCATTACTTATTGCAATTGTATTAGGATTCTTCCGTTTAAGTATGTAATCTGGATTGAGAAATAAAACGAAATGACACATGATAGAAAACACGCATTCGCCATAATATGAGCAAATGCGTGTTTTTCTCGTGTGTTTTTTTTAAGTGTTGTTGCATAGAGTAGTAAGAGCAACTAGGCTATGGAAGGTATGGTGATTGGTATGTGCGGGATTGTTGGTTGGATAGATTTTACACGAAGAATTGATCAACAAATGGATGATGTAGAAGCAATGACGAAATCCTTACATCATCGTGGGCCTGATGAAACAGGATATTGGCAATCAGAACATGTTTGCCTTGGTCATAAACGATTAGTTGTTGTTGATCCTGTAGGTGGTAAACAACCGATGATAAAGGAAAAGAATACATCAAAGTATGTGCTTGTATATAATGGCGAGTTATACAATACAGAAGATATTCGAAAAGAATTGCTAAGGAAAGGGTGGACATTCGATTCCCATTCTGATACAGAAGTGTTGTTGAAAAGTTATATGGAATGGGGAGAAGCGCATGTCGACAAATTAAATGGCATTTTTTCATTTGTGATATGGGATGAACAAAAACAACAACTATTTATTGCTCGTGACCGTTTAGGTGTGAAACCATTATTTTATCGTATGCATCAAAATGGCCTGCTATTTGCTTCTGAAATAAAGGGTATACTTGCACATAAAGAGGTAGAACCTGTACTCACTAGTGAGGGATTGTCAGAATTATTGGCACTTGGCCCATCTAGAACACCAGGTAATGGGGTGTTTGATCAAATTCATGAACTAAGAGCAGGTCATGTTGCTATATTTAATCGACATGGTTGGAACATTAAGCGCTATTGGAATGTGAAAAGTGAGAGACATACGGATTCCATCGAAGAGACAGCAGAGAGAATAAGAAGCTTATTAATAGATGCAGTAGAGAGGCAATTAGTCTCAGATGTTCCGCTAGGTACGTTTTTGTCTGGTGGAGTCGACTCTAGTGCTATTACAGCAATAGCCGCAAATTACTTCAAAGAAAAGAATCAAGGACAATTAAATACTTTTTCGATTGATTACGTAGATAATGCATTATTTTTTCAGAAATCAGCTTTTCAACCAGAGCAGGATAAGACATACATTGAAAAAATGGTAGAAACATTTAAGACAAATCATCACTATTTAGAAATGGATCATGACTCACTTGTGCATTTATTGAAGGATGCTGTTAAATATAGAGATTTGCCAGGCATGGCAGATGTCGACTCTTCTTTATTGTGGTTTTGTAAAGAAACGAAAAAACGTGTAACTGTAGCGTTGTCAGGAGAGTGTGCAGATGAAATATTTGGAGGTTATCCATGGTTTTATAGAAAAGAAGATTTAGAAAGAGAAGGCTTCCCGTGGATTCGTTCACAAGAAGTTCGAAAACAATTATTACGAGAAGATATGAAAAGTAAACTACCATTACAAGAATATTTATTAGCTAAATATTTGGATACAATTAATGAAACACCACTCTTTGATGGAGAAAATCAAGAAGATAGTTTTAGAAGACAAATGTTCTATTTAAATATGCATTGGTTTATGCCAACATTGTTGGACAGAAAAGACCGCATGAGTATGGGGGCAAGCTTTGAAGCGAGGGTACCATTCAGTGATCACAATTTAGTAGAATATGTTTGGAATATTCCTTGGGAAATAAAAACATATGGAAATAGAGAAAAAGGTATTTTACGTAAAGCATTGGAAGGAATTTTACCTAAGGAAGTGCTTTATCGTAAAAAAAGTCCATATCCGAAAACACATCACCCGAGTTATACAGAAGCAGTTGTAGCTTGGATGGAAGAAATACTAGCAGACAAATCTTCCCCATTATTTGAAATATTAGATTGGCATCAAGTCAAACAACTTGTGAATGATAGAGCAACAAATATTCAAGCACCATGGTTTGGCCAATTAATGACAGGCCCACAACTATTAGCACATTTAGCACAAATGGATTATTGGTTAAGAACATATCAAATTAAAATAAAGCTATAAAATCGATAGACCGAGTCGCCAGATGATGTAAGAAAGTAGAGTGAATATCGATGAAAAAAGTGGCTGTGATTTGCTTATGTATTATCATATTCTTTTTTGTTTCACCTGCATTTGGTAAGGATGAGTTAGGATATATTATATGGCATCATCATATGTATGAAGTATCAGATGAAAGAATAACAGTCGAAGATATTGAGCATGAGGTTGGATTTATCGAATCGAATCAGGATTCGAATATATATCCAATAGGGACGATTCTGTATAAAGTAAAAGGAATAGATGAGCATGAGGAATTAGCGATTTCAGATGAATCCTATTATCGTAGAGCACATTACGTAAAAGATGTCGCACAGACAAGTGAGTCTATTTTTTATATTATCATGCCATATATTTTTTTGTTTGTGCTTATTTGTTTATATGTGGTGAGAGAAGAATATAAGCACATATTACTTTCCTCAACAAGAGATGATTAATGATATCGGATAAATGAGCCTCTTCTTTGTCTAGTTATTGACATTTCCATCGAGTCTAGGATAATGGAAGATGACTAAGGATAAAGAAGGGGACATTTTATGAATCAGTATAAAAAAATAGGTATTGCTTTATTCATTGTATCGATATTATCGATTCCAAGTATACATATACATGCAGAGACAACTCATGATAACATGTATTACATTTTTGTCGACCGCTATGTGAACGGGGATAGTGCCAATGATATCACGATTGATATTGATGATGCGACAAGTTATCATGGGGGTGATATTAAAGGTGTCATAGATAAAGTACAAGAATTAAAGCAATTAGGGATAACGAGTATTAATTTAAGTCCAATTATGGAAGCAGAATCTTATCACGGATTTGATACAATGCAATATGCCAAGATGGATGAGCAGTTTGGTAATGTCACGGATTTAAAACAATTGGTAGATGAAGCACATGAGTTAGAGATGAAAGTCATTTTAGACATTTCATTAGCATATGTACATCCAGATCATCCATACCATGATGATGAGGAGATTTCATTATTTGGTACAACAGTAAGTAGTCTAAGAACAACAGAAGAAGCAAAAGATCATGTGATTCAATCAATGCAGTATTGGATAGATCATGCAGGAGTAGATGGATTTCATGTATATATCAATGAGCAACAGCAAGCATTATTTGAAAGTATTAAAGAACAATTAGGTAATACTACCGGATTAATTGTGGATCATGTAGATAAGGAAACATCACAAATGAATCATGCGTTTCAAAAAAAAGCTGTGGATATACTTAAAAAACCAGGTAATAAGCTAACAGATTTGATAAAAGAACAGACAACAGAATCGAATCAAATCTATTATTTAGAATCTGTCTTCACGAATCGTTTTGCATTTGAGACGATGAAAGAAGGCTACCATCCTGTTACAAGATGGAAACTAGCAACTACATTATTATACACATTAAATGGTTCTTCCTTCTTATACCAAGGTATAGAAGTACCGATGGATAACGGTGTAGCTGAACCAGATCATCGGATGGCAGAATTAAATAAAGCAGATGAAGAAATCACTAAGCATGTAGAAAAGTTATCTGCAATTAAAGCGAATTCAGATGCATTAAAAAATGGGGATATAGAGATTGTTGGTGAAGATGGCGCAATGATTGTGTATAAACGAGAAACGACATCTGAAACGATGTATATCGCAATTAATAATGATGAAGAAACAAGAGTTGTTCCACTCACATTAAATAATAATGAGATTCAACTAAAAGGAACTTTAGATGATGATATTGTAAGAAGTCAAGAAGATGGAACACATCGAATCGTATTAGATCGAGAATCAAGTAATATCTTTATTGTGGAAAAAGACACAGGCTTAAATTGGTTATTTATTTCGATGATGATTCTCATTTTCGGAGGATTCATTGGGTTTATTATTGCGTATAACTATAAAGTAAAAAAAGCAAATGCGAGCTAATGATTACTAATATTTATTGTGCCAATTAGGAGAAAAACTCACGGCAAGGGTAATACACAAGCCGGAGCCACATATAAAAGCTCAAAATTCCAGATAAAGTTATCTAGTATGCATAAAATCCAAACAATTCGGTAACAAGCTAACGAATTGTTTGGATTTTTTTGTATGAATCTCATCTTTTGTTATCATAACGTATATTAACTTCTAACGAATGCTTTTTTGACCCATACTTTGGAACGCCATCTGCGTAACATGAGTATGCCTCTTAACCATTCATCTGCAATAAATCCTATCCATATCCCTACAAGCCCTAATCCAAGGAAGATGCCGAAGAACCAAGCGAAAGTAACACTCACACCCCACATAGATATTATACCAATAAATACAGGGAATTTAACATCACCGGTCGCACGCAAACAATTGATTACAACAAGATTAAATGCTCTACCTGGTTCTAATATAACAGTGACAAGTAATAAGAATGCACCTTGCTCAATGATTGATAAATCATTAGTAAAAATGCTTAGTAATGGCCCGCTGGATAAATAGACTACAATTGCTGTTAACGTACTGATTATAATAGATATTTTGAGACTTTTGATACAGCGCTTATATGCAGAATCAATATCTCCTGCTCCGATCATATGTCCAATAAGAATTTGTGTACCTTGCCCAATTGCGATAGAGAATAATAAGATAAACATCATAATATTTTGAACGTAAACTTTTGTCGTAATGGCAATTGTACCAAGTTGTGCCACAAAGTAAGTAATCACCATTTGGCTAGTATTATACGATAATTGCTCACCAGCAGAAGGCACACCAATCTTGAGTAAATCAACCACATGTCTCTTTTGATAGCGATAAAAAGATTGGAAAGGAAGCATTTTATTACTTCTTTTTATTAATATGAATGTTAAAATGATGAACCCAATAAAACGACTAGCCATCGTAGAGTATGCAACACCTTCTACACCAAGCACAGGTACGCCAAACGGACCAAATATAAATAAGTAGTTTCCGATAACATTGATGATATTCATCCCAATCGTTACATACATGGTATCTTTCGTGAATCCATAACTACGAAGAATTGCTGAGACTGTCATGATTAATGCTTGAACAAACATAAATCCACCGACAACATTCATATATACAGATGCTTCATCCATTAATTCGCTAGGTAAATCCATTAAACGAAGAATGGCATCACTAAATAGAAATAAAACTAAACTGATAATCGCAGAAAAAACTAAGTTAAGACTGATGGATGTGACAGCAATTTCCGCCGCATCTTTGTCTTTTTCTGCTCCGAGATTTTGTGCGACGAGAATACTAGCACCCGCTGCAACAAAACCAAACATAACGATTACAACAGATAACACTTGATTAGATACCCCGACAGCTGCAACAGAGTGATCAGAATATTGACTGAGCATTAATGTATCCGCATTCCCCATTAACATATGTAAAAGAATCTCAATAAAGATTGGCCAAGTAAGTGCAAATAATGTTAATTTTTTTGTGTCTGTTTGCTTCATCTGTAAAATCCTCTTTCTTAAATTCTTTTATTAAGAATAATACTTTACACCATTTAGTAAGAAAAAGAAATACAAATGTTTAAAATAAAAAACAAAAAGACTGAGACATAACTATTGTTCTTAACACAAAACACGAACTACGCCATTATGTATTAGTTTGCAATAAAAGATTGATATTGGCACCATGCTAATTAATAATTGTTAAACGAATATGTACGTATACCTCGCTCCGGCTTGCACACTCCCCTTTCCATGGGCTTTTTCCTTCAGCTAACTTTTCCAAGCACACATGAATCTCGAAATTATCAAACATGTTATTCCTTATAATAAGCAAAAAATCCAAACGATTCGAAATCCATTTACCGAATCGTTTGAATTGTTACAATTAAAGAATTCTTTTGTTTCAATCTCTTCATTAGAATGGGGTCAGTTAGCTTAGATAATTTTTCCACCATTAATATGAATGGTTTGTCCTGTGATATAACTTGCATCATCACTTGCTAAAAAAACATATGCGGGTGCAACTTCAGCTGGTTCTCCTGGTCTCCCCATTTCTGTATCTGAACCAAATGTGGATACAGTGTTCTCATCAAATGATGCAGGGATGAGTGGTGTCCAAATCGGTCCTGGTGCGACACTATTTACACGAATACCTTTACTTGCTAAAGACATCGCTAAGGACTTTGTAAATGTTGTAATTGCACCTTTTGTACTTGAATAATCGATGAGACTTTCATTTCCATGAAAAGCGGTAATGGAGGAAGTGTTGATGATTGTACTTCCTTGTTTCAAATAAGGTAAAGCAGCACGTGTGAGATAAAAATAACTAAAAATGTTGGTACGGAAAGTCTTTTCCAATTGTTCATCTGTGATATTTATTAAATTTTGTTGTGGATACTGGACTGCTGCATTATTAACTACAATATCAATTTGACCAAATTCCTTTATAATATTTTGAATGGTTTGATTACAAAAATTGCTTTCGCCAATATCGCCACGGTATAAAGAACACTTTCCACCATTATCAGTAATTCGTTTTTTTGTTTCAGTAGCATCTGCATCTTCGTCATAATATATAATCGCAATTATTGCGCCTTCTTTAGCAAAATGTAATGCTACTGCACGACCTATGCCACTATCTCCTCCTGTAATCACTGCAACTTTGTCTTTTAGTCGGCTACTAGCTTTGTAATCTTTACCAATGCTTAATGGCAATGGAGTCATTTCAAATTCAAAACCCGGTTGTCGTTGTTGATGTTGTTTTGGTAGTACTTGCTTTTGTTGTTTTGGCATAATGACACCTCTACTTTTTACATGTAGTATGCGAAGAGATATGAAAGATATGTATTTTTTAATAAAAAAAGAACGTTATCAAACATTCGGCGTTGATAACGTTCCTATTTTACTCCAGTCACTACGTTTCTAACCGGGCACTTACGCTTTTGGTTCATCTAGTTCCAGTGCCCAGAAACTAGGTGACTTCACCAACCGCCCTAC
>NZ_JBHSDV010000001.1:770542-851901 GCF_042651725.1 Gracilibacillus marinus
CTACGATAAGTCATCATCGATTCGCAGGCTCATCGTGATTCCTTTATCTCAGTTGGTTCGTTCCAGTCACTACGTTTCTAACCGGGCACTTACGCTTTTGGTTCATCCAGCTCCAGTGCCCAGAAACTAGGTGACTTCACCAACCGCCCTACGATAAGTCATCATCGATTCGCAGGCTCATCGTGATTCCTTTATCTCAGTTGGTTCGTTCCAGTCACTACGTTTCTAACCGGGCACTTACGCTTTTGAGTTATCATTTAAAAAGAATATTGCTATTGTTCCTGGGCCAGCGTGGGCGCCTATTGATGAGCCAATCATATTTATTTTTATTTCTTTAACTTGCCATTTTTCTTTAATCATAGATGCAATCATTTCAGCTGTTTCGAGTGCATCTCCATGACTAATTCCAATTGTTTGATTAGATAAATCCTCACCACGTTCTTCCATTACTTCTAACATTCGTTTAAACACTTTCTTGGAACCACGTATTTTTTCTAATGGAATTAGTTTCCCATCCTCCATATGTAGTAATGGTTTGACTTTAAGTAATGTTCCAACAAAGGCAGCGGTTTTACTTACTCTACCACCGCGGTATAAATATTCTAGATCGTCTACAGTAAAAATATGTTCCATATGTTCATAATAATGCTTGCTTATTGATAAAATTTCTTCGATAGTTTTACCATTCTTTACAGCTTCTGCTGCTTTTAATACAACTAAACCGTAACCTAATGAAGCGCATTTTGTATCGATTACATGCAAGTTGAAATCAGGATAAGATTCTTTCACTTGTTCTTCCATTAACTTCCCTGCTTGATACGTTCCAGACAATTCAGATGAAAATGCAAGATAGATTACATCATCGCCAGCTTTTGCATGTTTTTCAAAGGCATCTTGGAATGCTTGTGGACTCACTTGTGCTGTTTTTGGGGATTTCCCTTCACGCATTGCATCATAGATTTTCTTTGAAGAAATGGTAACACCATCTTCATAATTCTCACCATCTAACTGCACTGTAAGTGGTAACATTTCTACACCAAATTGTTCGCAATCAGATTGAGTTAAGTCACTTGCTGAATCTGCTAATATCTTAATTGCCATAAAAATCCCTCCTCTTTATAATAAAATGTATTGTTTTCTACTTATTTGTTTAGTATAAGTTTAAGCATAAGTTTTATATTCGTCAAAGATAATGTGAGACTTTTGAAGTAGATTCATAATTGCTGAGCAAGGACGGTACATTTCACAACTTTATTACGATAACGAGTACATTTAAAAATATGATTGCACAATACTCAAGAATCATGTAGGATTAATAAGGTTCATTTGAGGGTAATATTAAATGAACACCTACTTGATTTTATTACGGGGGGATTTCATTGTTCATTATGGAAGCAAAACGTATCGCAATTGTCATTGTTGGTGCGTTATTAAATGCAATTGCACTGAATTTTTTCTTAATTAGTGCACATGTATACGCAAGTGGATTTACAGGGATGTCACAAATTTTATCCACTATATTTACAGAATATTTAGGGATTATGAATATTAGTACAGGTATTATATTATTAATTTTAAATATTCCTGTTGCCATTTTAGGATGGTTCAAGGTAGGAAAAGGTTTTACGATATATAGCTTTTTATCGGTTATTTTTACGACATTATTTTTAGAAATATTACCAGTGATTGCATTATCGAATGACATTATGTTAAACGCCGTATTTGGTGGTGTGATAGCAGGTGTAGGTGTAGGGATTACCTTAAAGTGGGGTGCTTCTACAGGCGGATCTGATATCATTGCAATGGTATTATCACGTATGAAAGATAAACCAATTGGCGGCTATTTAATGATTATTAACGGACTAATTATCTTAATAGCTGGTTTGATTAATGAGCCAGAGAATGCATTGTACACTCTTGTTGGGTTATATGTAACGACACGAGTACTTGATGGTATTCATACTAGACATGAGAAAGTCACTGCAATGATTGTCACTAAGAAAGCAGATGAATTACAACAAGCAATTCATGATAAAATGGTTCGTGGTATTACTATTTTGCCAGTAAAAGGAGCCTATACAAAAGAAGACAAACACATGTTATATTTGGTAATAACTAGATATGAATTGTATGATTTAGAAAAAATTATTCATGAGGTAGATGAACATGCGTTTACAAATGTCATACAAACAGCAGGCGTATATGGATTCTTTAGAAGGAATGATTAACAGGAGTAACTTTTTCCCGCTGTTGTTCGACTATACTTATAAGTAGTGGATCGGTGTATTGTTGTACAAAAAGAAAGGGGATGTCTATGATGAAAAAAGTGATGATGTCATTAATACTATTAAGTACTATATCGCTTGTAGCCTGTGGAACAAATAACGAATCATCTGACAAAGATGTGAATCAACAAAATGAACAAGATTCGGCAAATATGGATGTTGATGAGATGCTTTCGTTCTCAGCATCTAGCGAAAAAGAAAAGGATATGGTTCGTTTTGAACTTACATTGCGTAATGAAACAGAAAAAGATGTGACACTTACTTTTCCTTCATCACAAAAGTATGAAATAATCGTCTCTAAAGATGACACTATTGTGTATCAATATTCCAAAGATAAAATGTTTACACAAGCAATAACAGAAGAAACCATAAAGAGTAACGAACAGTTAGTCTTAGAAGAGGAATGGCAGTATGATCAATCATTAGCAAGTGGAGAATACGATGTAGAAATTCATTTGTTGGTTACAGAAGTAAATGAAGAGAAAGTAGATGCAAAAAAGTTTTCAACTACTGGTAGTCTTCAAATAGAAAGTGAAGAAGCTACGGACACATCGAATCAAGAAGAAGAGATACCTGAGGATATGATAAAGAATGTTGAAGTGACTGGAGATAATGGTGCATATATGATTCGTGGAGAAGTTCATGGAGCAATTGGAACACTTTTTTATGAAGTAGAAGATGGTCATCAATATCTAATTGACGCAACAGAAATACCAATTGAAGCCAATAATAAATGGACAGAATTTGATATAGAGATTTCTATATCAGAAGATAAGTTGCCAACAAATGGCGCGCTCATTCTTTTCTTGTATAATGAAAATCGTTCTGTACAGTTACCAATCCAATTAGAATTGTTTCAATAGACAGAAGTAAAAGTAATGTGACAAAACTATATAGAAAAACTCGGCATCACGAAAAAGATTCGTAATTTGTCGAGTTTTTTTAATCTATTGGTTTTCTACGTTTCTAAGCGGACACTGTCGCTATTGGTTCATCCAGCTCCAGTGCCCAGAAACTAGGTGACTTCGCATAGTCACCTACAATAAGTCATCATTGATTCGCAAGCTCATCGTGATTCCTTTATTTTGTTTACTCTGCTCCAGTCACTACGTTTCTAAGCAGGCACTGTCGCTTTTGGTTCATCCAGCTCCAGTGCCCAGAAACTAGGTGACTTCGCATAGTCACCTACAATAAGTCATCATTGATTCGCAAGCTCATCGTGATTCCTTTATTTTGTTTACTCTGCTCCAGTCACTACGTTTCTAAGCAGGCACTGTCGCTTTTGGTTTTAATAACCGTAGTTTGTGATGACTTCTTCTACTTTGTTTGTTAGTACTTCCCATTCTACATCTATCTTTTTATTAACTGTGATAAAATGTTGAAAACCGAATACATTGTCAACACCTTCAATTTGCATTAAATCATTTAGAATATCATGTTCACTTGTTTGTCCTGGCATTACAGATATACTATTGTTACCTTCGAAAATCATTTTGTCACTTGTAAATTTCATTGCGTTTGGATTTGGTGTTGGTTCTACATGAATGCTCATGCTTATTTCCTCCTATTGTTCCCGTACTTTAACCTTATCATATCAAAAAAAGGAGGATTAAAAAAGTATTTCATTTTATTAACTTAATTTATAGAGCTTACAATAATAAGAAACATAGAAGGATGTGACAATATGTTCATTCAAATTGTTAGAATTGGGACAATTTCTGGTTTGTTATTAGGAGGAATATTATATGGACTTGACATTCTATTTCATAAAAAAATATATGTATTATTAATGAATGTGGATTTTATTCCAATATTTCAGGGTAAACAACTCCCGTTATTGGTGGAATGGTCTTTCCATCTTATTATTTCTTTTATCATCGTCTGGATATATCTTCTTTTATGGTGTCGATTAGGCAACAATATGAAGCGACTTTATTTTTCAGTGTTACTTGGAATAGTGGCAGGAATTAGTTATTTTCCATTAACGATAGTGGCTATAAAAGCAACACCTGCAATCAATGATTTTTTTGCAATCATTTTATGGTTTAGTGCGCATGTGATTTATGGACTGAGTATGTATTTATTAGTAAAATGGGAAAGAGGGCGTGTCTCATCATAGAAATATTAGAAAATGCAGTGGGGTATAATCCCCACTGCTTAAGATGACTTTCGTTATTTCAATTCGTTCTCTTGTTGCAACTGTTGTTCAAGTTGTTGTAATTCTCTTTGTTCTTCTGCTGTTGCATTTGTGTATGCAGATTGAATGGCTTGTTGTGCTGCTTGTTTGTCTTTCTCATTTAAATTCTTTCCATTCATTAAATTCGCTACAGCACTTTTCGCTTGTTCAAACATCTTGTTTTGCATAAGAATCCTCCTTAGAGTTACAATTAGGCATTGTATGCTTATTTTTTCAACAATCTGTTAGACGAAAAAATAAGCTAGACCAACTATTTGTGGTCAAGCTTATTATGGAGAAATTCCTTATAATTCATACAATTTAATTATTACCAAGAGACACATTTTTCGGTAACGACAGATATTCTGCTAAGAAATGACCGATTCCGTCACCCTCATTTGTGGCTGTTTCGTATTTTGCAACTTGTTTTAATTCTTTGATTGCATTTCCCATTGCAACACCAACTCCAGCATACTCAATCATTTCCAAATCATTGTCCTCATCACCAAATGCAATAATCCGTTCTTTAGGTATATGGAAATAATGTGCGATTTTATGTAATCCAACAGATTTGTTAATTCCTTTTCGAACAATTTCAATCACATTCCATGGCACACCCCATTTGCGATGCTCAATCATAGATGCATGTTCATCATCTAAATATTGACGTAATTCATCGATATGGTGATCACTCGGTTGGATGAGAATAGAAGTGGGATCAGCCTGTAAATGATTTTTTAAACTACCAATTGTGATGAGGTCCCGCTCATCTGGCTCTGTAAATGCATCAATGATATGTTGGTCAAATTTGTCTAAATACATGTTATCCTGAATCTCTGCAAAGATATTATGTACTTCAAAGTCATAACATGTTTGAATGATTTTTTTTGCGGTACGATTCGGTAAAGGGGAATGAACAACGTCCCATGAACGATTTGTAGGATGATGAATGAGAGCGCCATTAAAATTAACCATAGGAGTGTCTAATCCCAATTCTTTATAATATCGAATACTAGATCTATGGGGTCTACCTGTAGCAATAACAACAATATGGCCTTCAGCTATTGCTTTGGCAACAATGGATTTTGTATAAGGATTAATTGTCTTATTGTCATTTAATAAAGTACCATCTAAATCTAATGCGATTAAATGCTTTTTAAAATTCATTATTTATCACCTCATTATGTAGTATAGTCTATAGTTGATATGGATGATTGTAAAGTTCTTGTATAGTTTAGTATCATTTTTTTGCAAGAAATATTAGGAAGTTATATCATAGAGATAGACAAGCGGAAGGAAAGGAATTGTGTAATGATTACTATAACGAAAGAATACTGGTCAAATATCCCTGTGTTACATGTGGTGGATCAACAAAAGAAAGAAGAGGCATTACCAACATTAACCTACATACATGGTATTACAAGTGCGAAAGAACATAATTTACCAATTGCATATTTATTGGCAGAGAAAGGATATCGTGTCATTTTACCTGACTGTATGCATCATGGGGAGAGAGAAGAGAATATCTCTTCCGAAGCATTACAAATGCAATTTTTTGATATTGTAAAACAAAACTTAGACGACATTGAGACAATTTACGAACATTTAGTGATGAATGAATTAGTAGAAGTGGATCGATTTGGTCTAGCGGGAACGAGTATGGGTGGTATTACTACCGCTGCTGCACTTACACAATTTTCATGGGTTACATGTGCTGGTATCTTAATGGGTACACCAAAATTAACGCTATTTGCAAAAGATATGATTGAAAAAATGAAAGCATCAGTACCTAATTTTCCAGTACCTGATGAACAAATAACACTATTATTAGAGGAATTAACTGAAATTGATTTATCTGTTCAGAAAGATAAAATATTTGGACGTCCAATATTTTTCTGGCATGGGGAAAAGGATGATGTCGTGCCTTTTGCACATTCCTATGATTTTTATGAAGAAATAATCCCAGATTACAAAAATCCAGAAAACATTCATTTTCTTAAAGAAATAAATAGAGGACACAAAGTAAGTCGACTTGCGATTGTAGAATTTACGAATTGGTTAGAATACAAGCTGTGATGAAAATCATTTTCCAAACATATTGTTATCGTTTATAATAAAAGTATCTTTAGAGAGAAGAAGGAGGGGTTATGAATGGATCAAGCGCTTGAAGAAAATTTAATGGGTGCGTTAGAGAATGTAATTGACCCAGAATTGGGTATTGATATTGTGAATTTAGGCCTTGTATATGGCGTGGATTTAGATGATGAAGGTATTTGTACTGTTACAATGACACTTACTGCAATGGGATGTCCGTTAGCTGGTCATATTGAACAAGATGTGAAAAGAGTAATGGAAGATATTCCTGAAGTAAAAGAAACAGTTGTAAATATTGTCTGGAGTCCCCCATGGTCAAAAGACCGTATGTCACGATATGCGAAGATTGCATTAGGTATTCCGGATTAATATAACGCTTTGTAATCAAATCAGCACTGGAAACCCCCATTTTGTCTATTCCTAGTCAAATGGGGGTTTTGTATGTTCATAAAAATGCAGTATTGATTTTTTTAGTGCAATTAAGCCAGAAACTATATGCTATTAGTTTTAATCTAAAAACAACTTATCTTCTAATTTATTTACATGTATAATCCATTCTTGATTGGACTTTTGTTCTATAAATGTTTCTTTTTTTAATTGACTAAGAGTACGACTGATTGTTTCACGACTTGTCCCAATCATGTTCGCTAATTCTCGATTGGAGAAATGTTTTGTTAATAAATAGGAACCATCTTTTTGCTCTCTACCGTCTTTTTTAACTAATCTTAATAGTAACATCATTACTTGTTCGTATGTCGTGTGTAAAATTTGTTCTTCTAGGCGATGTTGTAAATCAACAATAATATCACCTAATACTTTGAATATTTTTACACTTATTTGAGGGTATTGAATTAAAAATTGTTCAAATTGCTTTTTGGGAATATAGACTAACAAACTTGGTGTAGTCACTTCAGCATGTGCTGGATAGCCATCATTTCGAAAGAATCCTTGATGTGGGAACATATCTCCTTTATTTAACACATTCACAATTTGTTCTCTACCTTGCACATCTGTACGATAAATCTTTACTGTACCTTCAAGAATAAAATAGACATTTGTTAATGGTTCTTCTTGCATGAACACATGGGTACCTTTTTTGTATCTTTTTGTATGAGCAATTTCCTTTAATGCATTTACTTCATAGTCACTCAGTTCTTTAAAAATAGGTATCGCATGTAAAATACGTACAATAGATTGCTCAATCAACAGAATATCCCCCTTTTTTATAAAATAAACACGTGTGGACAAATTTAACCAACACTAATGGCGAGTTCTAGCGTAAGTGTACGACAAAATAAGTGGTTCTATTTTTGTTGTATAAGTAAACCCCCTGCCATCATGCTGACAAGGGGTAGACGTAAGGGCTTAATTTTCTTCAGTTAAAATTCCATCACCTAAAATGATTGCGATGATACTAAAAATTGCTGCTACAGCTAACGTACCAGGAATGTTCATCGCATCACCAGCCATACTTGCTAATACATATCCTACAACTAAACTGATAAGTAGTGCCCAAAATATTGTCATGACATACTTCATTATAATGTTCACCTCATATTCTCTTCAAAATCTATGTATTTGCTGCATTCATTCTGTAAATAAAACATATACTTATATCTTACCAAATGTTTTAAAGAAAATAAATAATTATTTCTGATTTACAGTTGTAACCTTTTTGTAATCTTTTCTATGTTTACGTTATCGCTGGAAAACGTTAAAATAGTCCTATAAAGAAAATTGTGAACATTTCCAAGGAGTGCATACATTGAAGAAGCGATTTGGAATTATCTTAATACTAATCTTGTTCTTAGTGAGTACAACTGGTTGTATGAAGGCAAGTGGTGGTAGTGATATTACACGAGTTGGCATGTTAATTGAGCATTCTATCAATGATCAGACATGGGGAAATAAAGGGTATCGTGGACTACTTGCAATACAAGAGGAACATAATGTCGAAGTGTTCTTTCAAGAAGGTGTGAACACACAACAACAAGTAAACTATGCTGTAGAGCAATTTGTAAATAACGGTGTTCAATTAATCATTGGTCATAGTAGTATATATGGAGAGTATTTTCATAAACTTCAAGCGGCATATCCTGATATTGAATTTTTATATGTAAATGGTGCATATTCAGATGAGAATTTAACAAGTCTAAATTTTAATTCTCTATCTATGGGTTTTTTCGCTGGAATGATTGCAGGTAAAATGTCGGAAACGGGAAAAGTTGGCATTATCGCTGCATACGAATGGCAACCTGAAGTAGAAGGTTTCTATGAAGGTGTAGCATTTGAAAATCCGAATGTCGATGTCGAAATAAAGTATGTATATAGTTGGGATAAGTCTCCATTAGCGCTAGAGTATTATAATGAAATGGTAGAACAAGGTGTCGATGTGATTTACCCAGCAGGAGATGCATATAGTATTCAATTAATAGAAGCAGCCAAAGCAGACGATATTTATTCTATTGGATATGTAAATGATCAACAATCAATCGGTGGAGATTCTGTTTTAACTAGTACGATTCAACATGTTGATAAATTATATCTTTATGCCGTAGAGCAAATAATGAATGAGGAACTTGCCGGAGGTATATATAATTATGGTTTTCAACAAGAAGTCATTTCTATGGGACCATATAGTGAACGTATTCCAAAGCAATATCAAGATAAAATAGATACGTATATAAAGACATATATCGAAACAGGGTTATTACCGCATCAAATACAATAAAAATAGTAGTGAAAGGCGAGAAGAAACTTTGATTCTTCTCGCTTTTTGTATTAAATAAAGCTTCGATATTACATGGTTGAGATGAAGTATAACTGCTTTTAAAATATTTTTTAGTGGTTTCTGTCAAGAAAAGGAGAAAATATAGTACTTGAAATTATTGAGAAAATATTTTAAAATTAGTACCAAGTCTTAATAATTGCTATTAATTCCTTTGAGAGGAAGGATCAATATGAAAGCTGGAATAATTGGAACTGGTCATTACGCACCAGAAAAAGTATTAACAAATGCTGATTTAGAAAAAATAGTAGATACAAGTGATGAATGGATTCGTACACGTACAGGTATAGAAGAAAGACGAATCGCAAGTGATAATGAAGATACTTCTGATTTAGCTTATATGGCTGCATGTAATGCATTAGAAGAAGCAGGAATAAAAGGAGAAGAATTAGATCTAATTTTAGTAGCAACAGTAACACCAGATCAATCTTTTCCAACAGTATCGTGTAAATTACAAGATCGATTAGGAGCAACCCATGCTGCTGCAATGGATATTAGTGCAGCTTGTGCTGGATTTATGTATGGATTAATTACAGCAAAGCAATTTATCGAAACAGGCGCATATAAATATGTACTCATTATCGGAGCTGACAAATTATCCAAAATTACGGATTGGACAGATCGTAATACTTGTGTTCTGTTCGGTGATGGTGCAGGTGCTGCAGTAATGGGGCCGGTAAGTGAAGAGAGAGGTATTCTTTCTTTTGAATTAGGTTCTGATGGATCTGGTGGAAAACACTTAGCGGAAGAGAATAACCATATTGAAATGAATGGCCGAGAAGTATTTAAATTTGCTGTAAGACAAATGCCAGAATCATCTGTGCATGTAGTGGAAAAGGCAGGATATGCTAAAGAAGATGTTGATTATTTGATTCCACACCAAGCAAATATTCGTATTATGGAAGCTGCAAGACAACGATTAGGAATCCCTGAAGATAGATTAGCAGTAAATGTGAACAAATATGGGAACACTTCTGCAGCATCTATTCCAATTGCTTTGTCAGAAAGCGTAAAAAACGGTAAAATTAATGATGATAATTTAATTGTATTAGTAGGTTTTGGCGGCGGCTTAACATGGGGTGCTGTTGCAATAAAGTGGGGAAGATAAAGAAATTGGATTGAAGGAGGAAATAGAATGGCTAATAATAGAGTAGTAATCACTGGCTTAGGTGCCATCACACCACTTGGTAACGATGTAGAAACATTTTGGAATCATTTAAAATCAGGCGTATCTGGTATTGATTATGTGACAAAAGTAAATAAAGATGATTTCCCAGCCAAAGTGGCAGGAGAAGTAAAAGATTTTGAAGCAACAAAATATATGGATCGTAAAGACTCTAAACGTATGGACTTGTTTACGCAATATGCTGTCGCAGCAGCTAGAATGGCAGTAGAGGATGCTAATCTTGAAATTACAGATGACATTGCTCCACGTGTCGGTGTGTGGATTGGTTCAGGTATTGGTGGAATGGCAACATATGATGAACAATTCAGACGATTCATGGAAAAAGGGTATAAAAAAGTAAGTCCATTTTTCGTACCGATGTTGATTCCAGATATGGCTTCAGGTCAAGTTTCTATTCAACTAGGTGCAAAGGGGATTAATAATTGTTCTGTAACTGCATGTGCTTCAGGTGCTAATTCCATTGGAGATGCATACAAAGTAATTGAACGTGGAGATGCGGATTTCATGATTACAGGTGGTGCAGAGGCGCCTTTAACACCTATGTCATTTGCAGGATTCTCCACAGCAAAAGCATTATCATTTAATGATGATCCTAAAACAGCAAGTCGACCATTTGACAAAAATCGCGATGGTTTTGTAATGGGAGAAGGTTCAGGAATTATCATATTAGAATCATTAGAGTCAGCCCAAAAACGTGGTGCAAAAATATATGCAGAAATCGTTGGGTATGGCGCATCAGGTGATGCTTATCATATTACATCACCAGCTCCAGAAGGAGAAGGTGCTGCACGAGCAATGAAACAAGCAATAGAGGATGCGGGTATCCATGTAGAAGATGTCGATTATATTAATGCACATGGTACAAGTACGGAATACAATGACTCATTTGAAACAGCAGCAATTAAGTCTGTATTTGGTGAACATGCATATGCATTAGATGTATCTTCTACAAAATCTATGACAGGTCACTTATTAGGTGCAGCAGGTGCAATTGAAGCAATTGCTTGCGTTAAAGCGATTCAGGAATCTATTGCACCACCAACAATCAATTATGAAACACCAGACGAGAATTGTGATTTGAATTATGTTCCTAATGAGGCGAAAGAAAAAGAAATCAATGTTACATTAAGTAATTCATTGGGCTTTGGTGGACATAATGTTTCACTTATCTTCAAGAAATTTCAAAACTAACGACATAACAGAATTAAAAGCGAAGAAAGTATAAAAACTTTCTTCGCTTTTTTCTGTCTATTTGTTTACTAAAATAAAAAATGTATTCATATATATAGAAATAATTAGTGAGAATTTACATACATGTTCTACTAAGTGATTTCAAATCGGTTCGGCCTTGGATTAAACGGACAACATTAACGTAAAAAATGGACAAGCAGGTGAAAGAAATGATCTATGCTCTATTATTTTTACTTGGATTTGGTTTTGCTATATCAGGTGGTGTTTCTATTATATTGTATTTAAATTTTATCCCTGCAGGTTTACCGTTTGCTGATTATTTATCTGTTATTCAAACAAGAATGGAATGTTATTTTTTTATAATTGGCATTATTTTAATGGGGATTGCGCTAAATAAGTTAACAGTTATGTCTGTAAAATAATAACATAAAAAGAATAATTAAGTCTGATTTGGTCATACTGATGGATAAGAAATTTGGATAAAGTGAGGGTTTTCCTATGTTATATTTACATGATGTGTGGGTGAATTGGTTTGAAGGTGAAGAAAATGGCTATAACATATGTCCATTTCATGAGTGGCGAACATCTGATGGTATAGAAATATTAGATCAAATTCCGGTACTCTATATTGATAATAAAACATATCATTCCATTGAAAACGACTTACACGATATTCCGAAAGAAGTATTAGACCAAATTTATAAACGGGCATATGTAAGAAAAAATCAAGAACGTAATGTATTAGAATATGCAGCAATTGTGACAAATGGAAAATCCATATTAGCATTTGACACGATGGGATATCATATTCCAATTCGAAAGAGCAGATTAATTCCGAGACAGGAACGGTTAGTATTAGATTTGATTGAAGGTAGGAATCCTAAAATATATGAATTAACAGATACAGAGGAAAAAGAATACCACATCTTATCATTATCACCTGAAGCAATGATTGGATTAACGAGAAAAGAACGTCAATTAAAACAATTGTTAATGATTGCGTTAGATCAATTACAAGTCTCTGAATGTATAGAGGAAGTAAGGTATTGGTTAACAGAGTGGAGACCAGAAGATTATATAATGATTAAAGAGATGGATTTCAAAACAGCTTGGAATGAACTTTATCAAGATTTAGTAACTGGATGGTCAGTAAATCACGAACAATTTTGCCAACAAATCATGAAAGGTCAATCTTTTTATGAGAATATCATTGAGTCAGAGCAAAATGGCCAAATTTCAAAAACAGTAAATTAATGAGATTAGGTAAAAGAACTTTTAATCTAAAAAATCCAAACGATGCGATAACTATTTATCGAACCGTTTGGATTTTGTGCGTATATAACTCTAACTGGTAATTTTGAATCTTTATATGTGCGTTGTAATCGCTCCTGCTTGCCCACTCCTCTTTCCATGGGTTTTTTTCTTCAACTAACTTTTCCAAGCAAAGATCACTTGGAAAAGTGGATCTTCAGGAAAAAGAATCCCATAGGAGTGGGAGTGTGCGCCTTCGCCTTCGCTTAGTGAAGTTCTACAATGTTTGAAGGTGCTTATATATTGGGATGTTACAGATATGAGCTTATTATGTTCATTATGATACGTAATTAAATAACTAAATCATAGTCTATATGGAATATAGGCAACATTTTTATACTTACAAAAGGTGTAGAATATAAAAAGCATAGGCGTCCATTTCCACTATTAAGGAAAAAAACCACGGAAAGGGGAATGGACAAGCCGTAGCGGGTTCAACGCAGTCATCTAAACGGGCACTTACGCTTTTGCTTCATCCAGCTCCAGTGCCCAGAAACTAGGTGACTTCGTAAACCTCCCTACGATAAGTCATCATCGGTTCGCAAGCTCACCGTGATTCCTTTATCTCAGTTGGTTCACTCCAGTCACTACGTTTCTAAACGGGCACTTACGCTTTTGTTTCATCCAGCTCCAGTGCCCAGAAACTAGGTGACTTCACGAATCAACGATCAATAAGTCATCATCGATTCGCAAGCTCATCGTGATTCCTTTATTTCTGTTGATGCGTTCCAGTCACTACGTTTCTAAACGGGCACTTACGCTTTTGTTTTTACTCTTCCTAATCCCATTGCTTTTTTGGCTTTCTTTAACATTTTATTTGCAACAAAATTTGCCTTTTCTGCACCTTCATCAAGTAATTGATCAAGTTCTTCTGATTCCATAAGTTGATTGTATTTCTCTCTAATTGGTCGTAATGTTTCGATTACTACATTTGCTGTATCTTGCTTAAATTCCCCATAACCTTTACCTTTATATTTTGCTTCTAAAGATGCAATAGATTCACCAGTACAGCTTGCATAAATGGTTAATAAGTTACTAATGCCTGGCTTATTCTCTTTATCATATGTCACAATGCCATCTGAATCTGTTACGGCACTTTTTATTTTTTTCTCAATTTGTTTTTCTGTATCGAGCATATATATAGCTGATTTTTGATTTTCATCCGATTTACTCATTTTCTTAGTAGGGTCTTGTAATGACATAATACGTGCTCCTACTTTAGGAATGCTAATTTCTGGCACAGTAAAAATATCGTTGTAGCGGTTGTTAAATCGCTGTGCAAGGTCTCGCGTTAGTTCTAAATGTTGTTTTTGATCTTCTCCTACTGGTACAATATCTGTTTGATACAATAAAATGTCTGCAGCCATTAATGGTGGGTATGTTAGTAACCCTGCTGATACTGCTTCTTTACCTTTTGCTTTGTCTTTAAATTGAGTCATTCTCTCTAACTCACCAATGTAACTGACTGTTTGAAGCATCCAGCCTAACTGCGTATGTGCAGGTACTTCTGATTGAATAAACAATACAGATTTCTCTGGATTAATTCCAGAAGCGATATATAATGCTGCTAATGATTTTATGTTGTGTCGTAATTCTAAACGATCTTGTGGTACTGTGATTGCATGTTCATCAACTACACAAAAATAACATTCATTCTCTTCTTGTAAATCAACGAAATGTTTCATTGCTCCTAAATAATTACCTAATGTCAATGTGCCACTAGGTTGAATTCCTGAAAATATCTTTTTCAATTTTTTCACCTCATCAAATAATAAGATTTTTACTTTCATCTAAAGAATTATTAAAAATTCACACAAAAATAGCCCATTCTATTCCCTAGAGAAAGGGACGAATGAACCGCGGTGCCACCCTTATTATTCCGCAAATGCAGAATCACTTCAAATCTAAATTAGCTCCAAAGTCCAATTCCAATTCACCTTGATGCTTGTTTTCACCAACCACAAGCTCTCTAAAAATCAGCGGGTTATTGTACTACGCCTTTTTCATAGCTAGTCATATTACTTTTTTATATTATATATATTGTTTAGCATAAAAGCAATACCTGATACATAGTAAAGACAACTAATAAGTAAATGATACTGTCAAATGAACATAAATAAAGAGGTGTATAGCTTAACAAATACTATTAAAATAAAACAAGAAAGTACACTAAAAAAAGGGTGAATGGAGATGAACCAATATCATAATCATTTTGTCTCAATGGAAGAGTATTTTCGGATACGTGAAAGCTCTGATGCATTATTAGAATATGTATATGAATTATGAAGTTAGGGAGTATTGGATTATTAATCCGATGCTAATTACCCGCTTTTTGTATGACTCTCATTACTATATATTCTGTATTTCCTTCATTTAACAAACCTCTTTAAAGTATAGAAAAATATTAAGTTTCAAGATTTATATTAGTGAAATTTCAATTACTATAGTATGTCATGATTATAAATAATAAATCACCAATTGCACAATGGATAAACTAAGTAGTCCAATTCCTTGAGTGATAAAAAACTTGATGGTACTTGGACGAACATGATCAGACATTGCTTTATTTTCAATATAAGACTGTTCAAATTGCTTTTTCTTTGATTGAAAGACTTTTTGAAAACTGCTTACAGTAATATCAAAGAATTGTCGATATGTCACGTAAAGGAATAACCCTATACATACATATACGCCTCCAACAAAAAAAGTAATGTTAATAAAATAGATAAAACGTAGATCTTGATAAATTAAAAATACAAATACGGCACATACTATTATATGAATGAAAAAATAGTTAAGCTGTTTCATTGATAGTTACCTCACTCTAATTCTTGTTAATCGAAAAGTTTAATTCAGATATTGTCTAGTAGCTACGTTTCTAAACGGGTACTTTTAGCTTTTGTATCGTCTAGCACAAGTACCCAGAAACTAGGCTACTTCATGTATCAACCATCAATAAGTCATCATTGATTCGCAAGCTCATCGTGATTCCTTTATTTTGTTTGATTCATTCCAGTAGCTACGTTTCTAAACGGGTACTTTTAGCTTTTGTACTAGTATACCTATTGTAAAGGGTGTCGGGCAATTAATTGTAATTTTTCTTTGAATTTTTATAATAATCAGACTATTGCCAATATAAAGTGTATTCAAAATACTTTCGTGAAAATAGTTAATTAGTAGGGGTATTAATAAGTATAAAGATTCAATTATTCAGAAAATAACAAATAAATAATGAATATAAAAAAAGATGAATGTATAATAATATCCATGAGTTTTAACAAAAACTTTACATTCAATACATTAAACTTCTAGGAGGGTAACAATTATGAAAAGCAAATGGCTTTACTTATTGCTTGTTACATTATTCACAATGACACTTGTTGCATGTGGTTCTGGAAACGATGACAGTGCACAAGACAACGGAGCAGCAGATGATACTTCTGAAGAGAAAGTATTAAATATTTCGTCTTCTTCAGATATCCCTACATTAGATCCTATCATGACAGAGGATAATGTATCGACACAATGGATTGATACAATTTATGAAGGACTTTATCGTCAAGCACCAGGTGGCGAAATAGTATCAGGTATTGCAAAGATTGAAGAAACTGAAGTAAGTGAAGATGGATTAACATATACATTCCATTTACGTGAAGATGCGAAATGGGCAAATGGAGATCCGGTTACAGCACATGATTTCGTATATGGTTGGCAACGTGCGACAGACCCAGCTAACGGATCATTCTACGGTAACTACTTAATGAGTGGTAAAATCAAAAATGCTACTGAAATTTTTGCAGGAGATATGGCACCAGAAGAGTTAGGTGTCAAAGCAGCAGACGATTACACATTTGTAGTAGAATTAGAAGTTCCTATTCCGTATTTTGATTCATATGTAATTAATTCTAACTTCTTACCAGCACATAAAGAATTTGTGGAAGAACAAGGGGACAAGTTCTCTTTATCTCCTGATAGTATTTTATCAAATGGTCCATTCAAACTTACTGAATGGAAAGCAGACAATGGTTGGACAGTAGAGAAAAACGAAGACTATTGGGATGCTGAAAATGTAGCATTAGATGCTATTAATGTAAAAGTAATTAAAGAAACAAACACAGCACTTTCTAATTATGAAGTTGGCGACTTAGATCGCGTAACATTATCAGGTTCACAAGTTAACGAAAATCGTACAAATCCTGAATTTATGTCACTAACAGAATCAAGTGTTTTCTATGTGAAATTAAATCAAGAATCAACTGAAAAAAGTGAATATATGCAAAATGTGAACTTCCGTAAGGCAATTGCAAAAGGATTTGACAAACAAGCATATATTGATGTAGCTTATGGAAATGATTCTGTACCTGTAGATACGTTAGTACCATATGAATTTGTTCAACATCCAGAATCGGGTGAAGACTTCCAAACTGGAAATGAAGCATTGGCGTACGATGTGGAAGCAGCACAAGAATTTTGGAATAAAGCAAAAGAAGAATTAGGCTTTGAAGAAGTATCTGTAAGTTTCTTAAGTGGAGATTCTGATGTTGCTAAAAAAATAAGTGAAGTAATGAAAACAGAATTAGAAAAGAATTTACCAGGATTGACATTAGAAACAGTAAACGTTCCTTGGGCACAACAATTAGATTTAATGCGTTCAGGTGATTATGAATTAGCAGTTTCTGGTTGGGGACCTGATTATAAAGATGCTATTTCTTTTGTAGATATTTTCGTTACTGGTGGAGAGAATAATGATGTTGGTTATTCAAATGAAGAATACGATGCGCTAGTAAAAGCAGCCAAAACAGAATTGTTTAATGACCCAGTAAAACGTTTTGAATCATTACAACAAGCGGAAGATATTCTATTAGAAGAAGCAGGAATTGCGCCAATTATGCAACGTAAAACATCTGTTTTATCTAAGAGTTATGTAAAAGGATTAGAGAAAATGAATCCATTTGGAAACAACTATAGCTTCAAGTATGTAGATATCCAAAAATAAATCAGCTAGATGAATCAAATTATAGAAAGAGAGTATAGCCATGATTTATATGAGTTATACTCTCTTTTGCCCTATTAAATGAATTGTTCAAATTTTGCGGCAATTTCATTTGAAGTATATTAGGAGGTGGAGAATATGAGGAAGTATCTCTTTCAACGTATCATATATATGCTGATAACGCTTTTTATTATCGTTACAGCAACATTTTTCCTCATGAAAATGATGCCTGGTTCGCCATTTAATAATTTAGGTGGCAAAATGACCGATGAACAAAGGGTACTTTTAGAGGCGAAATATGGTCTTGATCAACCATTACCTGTACAATATTTTAAATATATGACGGGAATGGTGCAAGGTGATTTTGGCGTGTCATTTCAATATAATAATCGTCCAGTTACAGACATAATACTAGATAGAATTGGACCAAGTGCGCATTTAGGAGCTCAAGCTTTAATTATAGGATCAATATTAGGTGTGATTCTAGGTATGATTGCAGCAATTAAGCATAATACCTGGATTGATTATGGCTCGAATATTATTGCAGTATTAGGTATCTCCATTCCTTCCTTTGTTTTTGCGGGGTTATTGCAATATTATTTAGCAGTAAAATTACAACTGTTCCCCGTTTCTTTTTGGGAAGGGCCAATATATACTGTTTTGCCAACGATTGCACTAATGATTTTCCCTATGGCAATCTGTGCTCGTTTCATGCGAACAGAAATGTTAGAAGTGTTAGGGTCTGATTATATTGAATTGGCACGAGCGAAAGGTGTTAAGAATTCGAGCATTATGTTTAGACATGCAATGCGTAATGCATTAATACCAGTTGTTACAGTACTTGGACCAATGACTGTAAGTTTAATGACAGGAACATTAGTTATTGAACAAATCTTTGCCATACCAGGTATTGGTGAGCAATTTGTTTTATCTATTAGTACGAGTGATTACCCTGTGATAATGGGGACAACTATTCTATTTGCAGTACTGTTTGTTGTTGTTATATTAATTGTAGACTTATTGTATGGCTTGATTGATCCAAGAATCAGATTGCAAGGAGGGAAAAATTGATGGACAAAGAATCAAACAACTTACATGAAAATAAATTTCAACGTGTCCATGTGAAAGAAGAGTTAAGTGAAGAATTAGCTCGTCCACAATTATCCTTCTGGAAAGATGCTTGGATAAGATTATTGAAGAATAAAGGTGCCATTACAGGCCTTATTTTAATTGTTGTCATACTTTTGTTAGCATTTATTGGTCCATTTCTAAACAGTTATGGCATGAATGATGAGAATTATGATGCGGCGTATCTACCACCAAAAGTAAAAGGGTTAGAGTGGTTAGGATTTGATGGGATTTCGACAATTGAAGTACAAGGAACATCTGTAGACGATGCGATTACTCGCGGATTAGAAGGATACGAAATTGATAAAGAATTTGTACTAGATTCTACTGTTATAGAAGAACCAAATGGGGATGATATTGAATATTTTAAAGTCTCATTAGATGTCGATATGTATGCAGCGAATGGATTAGAAGATCAGTACTTTTGGTTTGGTACTGATAATATGGGGAGAGACTTGTGGACACGTATTTGGGAAGGAACACGAATCTCTTTATATATAGGTGTTTTAGCAGCAATGATTGATATGGTTGTTGGTGTGTTATATGGCGGTATTTCAGGTTATTACGGTGGTAGAACAGATAATGTGATGCAACGTATTATAGAAGTATTATCAGGTATACCAAATTTAGTTGTCGTAATTTTAATGATTATGATTTTGAAGCCAGGGTTATTGGCAATTACGATTGCGTTAACGATTACTGGTTGGATTGGTATGGCTCGAATTGTGCGTGGACAAGTATTAAAATTAAAGAATCAAGAATTTGTATTAGCAGCTAGAACATTAGGTGCTAATGACAAGCGAATATTAATGAAACATTTAATTCCAAATGTGATGAGTGTGATTGTTATTAATACAATGTTTACAATTCCAAGTGCGATTTTCTTCGAGTCATTTTTAAGCTTTATTGGTTTAGGGTTACAACCGCCACATGCTTCATTAGGTTCATTAATCGATACAGCTTTCGATGATTATCGAGTTTATCCGTATATGCTATTGTTCCCAGCTGTGATTATATCTTTATTAATGATTGGATTTAACATCTTAGCAGATGGTTTACGTGATGCATTAGATCCGAAAATGAGACGATAGAAAGTGAGGTGGCAAAAATGGAAACTATTTTAGATGTGAAGAATTTACATGTGACGTTTGATACGTATGGTGGAAGTGTACAGGCTGTTAGAGGAGTGAACTTTTCATTAAAGAAAGGAGAAACATTAGCAATTGTTGGAGAATCAGGTTCGGGTAAATCTGTTACAACAAAAGCATTAATGGGTCTCGTTGCAAAACCGGCAGGGAGGATTCCCCAAGGTGAAATTTTATTTAATGGAAAAGACTTAGTACAATTATCAGATAAAGAAATGCAAAAGGTAAGAGGAAAAGAGATGTCGATGATTTTTCAAGATCCAATGACATCATTAAATCCAACAATGAAAATAGGCAAACAAATAATGGAAGGGTTAATTCTCCATCAAAAACTAAGTAAACAAGCTGCAACAAAGAGAGCACTTGAATTACTAGAACTTGTTGGTATTCCAGAGCCTCAAAAAAGAATCAATCAATATCCACACCAGTTCTCAGGTGGGATGAGACAGCGTGTTGTTATAGCAATCGCATTAGCATGTAATCCACAAGTACTAATCGCTGATGAACCAACAACTGCCTTAGATGTAACAATTCAAGCACAAATTATTGAATTAATGAAAGACATTCAAGCAAAAATGGGCACATCGATTATTTTTATTACACATGATTTAGGTGTAGTTGCAAATATTGCTGATCGTGTTGCTGTCATGTATGCAGGAAAAATTGTAGAAGTAGGAACGGTTGATGAAGTATTTTATAATCCTAAACATCCATATACATGGGGATTATTAGGATCAATGCCAACAGTAGATAGTGCAGATGAGAAATTGGTTGCAATTCCAGGTACGCCACCTGATTTAATACATCCACCTAAAGGGGATGCATTTGCTGCAAGAAATGAATATGCATTAGCTGTTGATTTTGAGGAAGAACCACCGTTATTCAAAGTATCAGATACACATTATGCTGCTACATGGTTGTTACATGAAGATGCACCAAAAATCGAACCTCCACAAGCTGTGAAAAGACGAATGAAAGGTATTGCTGCTGAGGGGAGAGAACAATCATGACAAGAGAAAAATTATTGGAAGTAAGAGAATTAAAGCAACACTTTAAAACTGATAATAAAAGTGTAATAAAAGCAGTTGACGGGATTAGTTTTGATATATATAGAGGAGAAACATTTGGATTAGTGGGTGAGTCTGGATGTGGTAAATCTACAACAGGTCGTACGATTATTCGTTTATACAATGCAACGAGTGGAGATGTCATTTTTAATGGTACAGATGTACACAGAACGAAGTCCAAAAAAGAACTGAAAGCATTTAATCGACAAATGCAAATGATTTTTCAAGATCCATATGCTTCATTAAATCCAAGAATGACAGTAAAAGATATTATTGCTGAAGGGATAGAAATTCATGGATTAGTTAAAAATGATGCTGAAAAAACTAACAGAGTGCATGAATTGTTAGAAACAGTTGGGTTGAATAAAGAACATGCTTCTAGATATCCACATGAATTCAGTGGTGGACAACGCCAAAGAATTGGGATTGCTAGAGCATTGGCAGTAGATCCGGAGTTTATTATTGCGGATGAGCCGATATCTGCATTAGATGTATCGATTCAAGCGCAAGTAGTAAATTTATTAAAAGAATTACAAGAAGAGCGTGGTTTAACGTATTTGTTTATTGCCCACGATTTATCGATGGTTAAATATATAAGTGATCGAATTGCTGTAATGTTTGCAGGGAAAATTGTGGAATTAGCTGATAGTGATGAGTTGTATCATAATCCACTTCATGCATATACAAAATCGTTATTATCAGCAATTCCAGTTCCAGATCCTGATTATGAACGAAATCGAAAACGAATTATTTTTGACAAAGATCAATATGATCCGACAAATTCGGAACTAAGAGAAGTTAAAGAAGGTCACTGGGTATTGTGCACAGAAGAAGAGTACAAACAACTAATTAAATAATTAACTAATGGAAGAACTGGTGTAATTAGAATTACACCAGTTCTTTACATATATGAATGCACTTTTTTTAAATGGATTCATATCATTATAACAACTTGGTTTCTCTAAGATAAACTGACAAAAAAGAAAAAAATAATACAAATTTCTCTTTTCCTCACAAATTGTACAGTATTTTCTATATAATAAATAATAGAAGTCAAAAAAATACTAGGAGTTTGGTAAAATGCAGAAAGTCAACAGGAAAATTACAAAAGTTTTCATGATTATGATTTTAGTCGGGTGGATACCCATTCATTTGAATGCAGAGGAATCTAATGATTCATTAAAAGCGGAGCATCATGTGACAAAGCAATCAAATCTAGAAAAATTTACAATTCCTAAAAGTTTTGCTAGATTTACTTTTCAATCTGGATTACAGTTTACATATCCTGATGCGGTTCGAGGCATATATGTTACAGGCCCTTCTGCTGGTGGAAGCAAAATGGGTAGTCTCTTGCAATTAATCGAGAAAACAGATTTAAATGCAATGGTGATTGATGTAAAAGAGGATCATGGAAATCTAACATTCAAAGTTGATGAAAATTCTCCGTACGCTGATATCTCTTTAAATTACATAAAGGATGCGCGTAAATTGCTTGAGAAGTTAGAAGAAAAGAATATATACCCAATTGCACGCGTAGTTGTTTTTAAAGATTCTGAGTTAGCTAATAAAAGACCTGATTTATCATTCACAGAAAATGGAGAAGTATGGGCAAATAGTAGAAATGAATCTTTTGTTAGTCCATTTAAGAAAGAAGTTTGGGAATATAATGTAGAAATTGCAAAAATGGCTGCAGAATTGGGATTTCAAGAAATTCAATTTGATTACGTACGATTCCCTGAGGGCTTTGAAAAGCGAGACAAAGAATTAACATACGACCTTGGAGATTACAAAGACTCAGAATTAGGCGATGTCAAACGAAGAGTAGATGCAGTCACTGATTTCGTTGCATACGCAAAAGATGAATTAGCACATTATGATGTAGATGTGTCTGTAGATATATTCGGATATGCTGCAACAATCGAAGAAGCGCCAGGAATAGGACAGAATTTTTCGAAAATCTCATCAAACGTAGATGTGATTTCATCGATGATCTATCCAAGTCATTGGACATCTTACTTCGGTATTGACTTTCCAGATAAGGAACCATATCGATTAGTAACAGAATATGCAAAAGTAGAGAATGAAGTATTAGGTAATTTGGATTCAAAACCAGTTTCAAGACCTTGGATTCAAGACTTTGAAGCACCTTGGTTATATAGCGGAAATACATTCCAATATGGAAAAAGTGAAGTGGAAGCTCAAATAAAAGCATTAAATGAGAATGGAATTAAAGAATTTTTAATTTGGAATGCAGGAAATACGTATACAGAAGGTGTAGATTATACACCACTTGATTAACCTCACACATTGTGGGGTTTTCATGTTTCTACCGGTCACTTTTAGCTTTTGGTTCATCCAGCACAAGTGACCAGAAACTAGGCAACTTCGTTAATTCATCTACAATAAGTCATCATCGATTCGCAAGCTCATCGTGATTCCTTTATTTTGATGAATTCACTCCAGTTGCTACGTTTCTAAGCGGTCACTTTTAGCTTTTGGTATCATTTACGTTTAGCTTTTATTAAGATAGGGAATAGTAATGACGATAATAGAGAAGAATAGAATGTAGAATTTTAGTCGGGAGGGCTTTTTTTGACCTGGTACGAGAAATTGAATCAATACTTTCCAGTAGAAGAAATGAAATCAAGAGAACATATGGAATTATTATTAAAGGAAAAAGGCGATGTGTATTACAAAGACGAAGGCCCACATCATGTGTTAATGTATGCCGAATTTCCAACATTTATTTTTGTTGATTATGTTTATGTTTCTACAGAATCAAGAGGGCAAGGAATCGGACACCAATTATTTGAAAAATTAAAAAGTAAAAGCAAACCAATTATTTTAGAAGTGGAACCATATGATTATAAGGATACAGATTCGACCAAACGTTTACGATTTTATCAAAGAGAAGGGTTCAAACATGCACTTTCGATTGGATATACAAGAAAGTCATTAGCAACAAATGAAGCAAATACACTTGAAATACTATATTGGTCTCCAACAGGCGAAAATGAAGAACAGATTTACGAACAAATGAAGAGAATGTATGAGGATATTCACACATATAAAGATACGGAAGTGTATGGAAAAGCATATGAACCCGTTGATGAAGTGTTAACATATGGCGAAGAAAGAGAAGTAGATGATATTTTTAAAACTTTAAATGAAACCTTTAAAAAAAATAAGTAAACTTTATGTTTATTAAAGGTTAGAGAGGGAATACTACAATATAAGTAAAGAATGTGGAAAAAGTGAATAAAATCACGTAATACTCTATCATTCCCTTGTAAGTTGTAGTATACTTAGTACATAGTTAGTAGATTATACTAATTTTAATGTAATAAAGGATGTAATAGAAAACATCTGCATTATAAATTAAATCCATTTGAGGAGTGAAGTTACATGGTAACACTTTATACCTCGCCAAGTTGTACATCTTGCCGGAAAGCGAAAGCGTGGTTAGAGGAACATAATATTGCATTTCGTGAACGCAACATTTTCTCAGAACCATTATCGCTTGATGAAATTAAAGAAATATTGCGAATGACTGAGGATGGTACGGATGAGATTATTTCTACTCGTTCAAAAGTTTTTCAAAAACTTAACGTAAATCTTGATCAATTACCATTGAAAGATTTGTTTCAATTAATTCAAGACAATCCTGGTTTACTTAGAAGACCTATTATATTAGATGAGAAAAGACTTCAAGTTGGTTATAACGAAGATGAAATCAGAAGATTCTTACCACGTACTGTAAGAACATTCCAACTTCGTGAAGCACAGCGAATGGTTAATTAGCTGAATTAGTATGTGAATATAGTTGATTTCATGCGAAGTTATATATAGCGATGCAATAGTATACGCTAATGAGTAGAACATGGCCGTGGCTAGAAATTATCGTAATCAAAAGTACGATAATTATTGATAAAGCAGATCTGTATAAATAGATCTGCTTTTTATATTTTATCATAAGATATTAAATGACAAATTGTATAGAATAAGCTACAATCAATAAATACAACTTTATATTACAAATCATTTGAAAATTAAATACCTATTTTAAGATTTTATGTTTTCAAATAAGCCATGAATGTCATACAATAGAAATAACAACTTAACTATTTTGTTGTAAATCATTGATGTAGGGTATGAGAACAAAAGGGTTTAGATATAAATAATGCAATTCCCTTCCAACCCAACTACCTTAATAAGAAGGGAGAGTTATGTAATGGAAATTGAAAGAATAAATGAGAACACGATTAAATTTTATATTTCTTATATGGATATCGAAGATCGAGGATTTGATCGAGAAGAGATTTGGTATAACCGTGAGAAAAGTGAACAGTTGTTTTGGCAAGTGATGGATGAAGTAAATTATAATGAAGAAGAATTTCAAATAGACGGGCCATTATGGATCCAAGTACAGGCATTAGAAAAAGGACTAGAAATTATTGTAACAAAGGCTCAACTTTCAAAAGATGGTCAAAATCTAAAATTACCAACAGAGTCAGGTAAAACAGTAGATATGCCAGTTGATGACAAAATTGAGTCATTATTGGAAGAGAAATTTGGTCCATTGCATAAAAACGAACCTGAAGTAGAAGATCATTATGGACATGATTTTGTTGTTGTTGTTAGTTTTAATGATTTAGAAGATATTATCCAATTAAGCCATGTATTTGAACCAGTAGCAGGCATGGGGGAGTCTTTATATCATTATAAAAATAAATATATGTTAATTACACGCTTTGATGAGGAATATTTATCTGATGATGAACAAGAAGACTTGATTAGCCAAATTTTAGAATTTGGTAATGAATCAAGTGAGACAATGTTTATTGTAGAGGAATATGGAAAAGTCATTTTTGAAGAAGAGGCATTAACTCAAATGAAAGAACATTTTAATTGTTAACTAGGTATTTCTCCACGAAATACCTAGTTTTTCCTTTTTGTAGTGGGAGGGTTTGAATGTGTCCAATGTCCACATCAAGAAATTCTACTTATTTTCACACCCAGTAAGATATAAGAAGTTACACCATTTTTTAATTCACCTTTTTTATACAAATATTTCGGGTTACGAAATATTTTGTGTTACTATAGAGAAGTGATGATGGAATAAAAAGCAAAAGAATGACGTAACATAAAGTATGACAGAAAGGAATCAAAGTTATGACCGAAGAAAAAATAAATCGAATACCATTAATGGCTGTACTTATTTCTGGTGCTTTTGTTGCTATTTTAAATCAGACACTACTTGGTACAGCATTACCTCATATTTATTCAGATTTGCAGATTGAACCGAGTTTAGCGCAATGGCTTCAATCTATTTTTATGCTAGTAAATGGGATTATGATACCAATAACCGCTTTCTTAATTGGAAAATTCTCTACGCGTGCATTATTTCTAACAGCAATGGGTAGTTTTGCTTTAGGTACACTTGTTTGTGCAATTGCCCCAGGTTTTTATGTATTGTTAATTGGTCGAGTATTACAAGCGAGCGGTGCAGGGATAATGATGCCATTAATGCAAACAATTATGTTTCTTATTTTCCCGATTGACAAAAGAGGATCTGCAATGGGAATGTTTGGTCTAGTCATTGCATTTGCACCAGCAATAGGACCTACATTATCTGGGTATTTAGTAGAACATTTTCCGTGGAGAAGTTTGTTCTATGTTGTTTTGCCAATTGCAATTATTGATATCGTTGTTGCATATAAAATCTTAAAAAATGTAACGAAAAAGACGAATCCTAAACTTGATATTCTATCCATTATCTTATCCACACTCGGTTTCGGTGGATTATTGTATGGTTTTAGTATTGCAGGTGACGTGAATCATGGTTGGACAAGTCCACTTGTGTATATTCCATTACTTATTGGAGCAATCACATTATTTTTATTTATTAAGAGACAGTATCAATTGTCTCAGCCAATACTTGAATTTAGAATTTTTCAATACAAAATGTTTACATTAACAACAATTATCGGAATGGTTTCTTTTTTCTCTATGATTGGTGGAGCAATTATATTGCCAATAATGATGCAAGATTATTTAGGATTTAGTGCATTTGAATCTGGTCTCATGCTATTGCCAGGTGCAATTCTAATGGGATTAATGAACCCAATTACAGGTAGATTATTTGATCGATTCGGTGGGAAATGGTTGGCAATAATTGGTTTAGGGCTTGTTGTCATTACAACATTTATGTTCTCTTTTCTTACAACGGAGACAACCTTTTTATACTTAACTCTCGTGAATGCAGTTCGGATGTTCGGGATTGCGATGGTAATGATGCCAGTGACTACAGCAGGATTAAATCAATTACCAAACAAAATGATTTCGCATGGCACTGCTATGAATAATACAATGAGACAAATGGCAGGAGCTTTAGGAACTGCGCTGCTTGTTTCCATTATGTTGAATCAAGCCGAACCAAATAATGGAGTAGAAGGAATGCTACACGGTGTGAATATATCCTTCTTTGTTGCGGGTGTTATTGCAATCTGTGGTTTTATTTTAGCATTCTATATTAAAAACTCGATACCAGGAAAATTATCTAATTAAGCAGGAAAAATCACCTTCATGTCGAATTAATGATATGGAGGTGATTTTTTTGTTACAAGCAGAGTTAGCAGACGGATCAAAAATAGCTTTATTTCGCTTAACCAAGCAAGAGATTAGCCAATTGAAACAACAGGAATCTTTTTATTGTCCAGAGTGTAAAGATGAAGTAATTATAAAGGCGGGTGAAAAAGTCATTCCTCATTTTGCACATCAAACAAAAACGGCTTGTTGTCATAGTGGAGAAGGGGCATATCATGAGAATGGTAAAATGGATTTGTTTGAGTGGTTCCGTAATCAAAAGATACCAGTGATGTTAGAAGTGTATTTAAAAGAAATCAAACAAAGACCTGATTTATTGGTGAAATTAGGATCTAAAACAATTGCAATTGAATATCAATGTGCAACAATTTCGACAAAAGAAATGATCAAACGATCCAATCAATATAGAGCAATTAACATTATTCCAATATGGATATTAGGTGGCAACAGAATAAAGCGAATTAGTAACAATCAATTAAGAATTTCTAAGTTAGATGCTACTTATATTCACCAATTCCATGAAAATTTCCCACATACTCTCTATTATTATTGTAGTAAACAAAAATTATTTCTTCTTTATCGAGACATTCATTATTTATCCGCATCTAACGTCATTGCAAATATGACAATCTATCCATTACAAGAAGCTACATGGAAAGAATTATTCACAGTTAAACAACTGAACAAAGGTCAATTAGTCAAAGCCTGGAAATATGAATTATCTAATTGGAGAAATAGGCCTGTGCCTTTTCACAACAGAGTGGAAACGGCATTTAGACAATGGTTGTACTTGAATCATTTCTCTGTCCACACACTCCCATACTATACGCATCTACCAATAGCCAATCAAATGTACTTCAAACTACCCCCATGGGTCTGGCAAAGCCGCTTATATATTCAACTAATAGTAAAAAAGAAAAAGTTCACACTAAATGAAGCAGAACATCTACTACGCACACACCTTATCAACCCATCTGAATTTCCTTTACTCTCCTTCTATAACCATCCCATTGCGGAATATTTTCAATTACTTGAGCGTATAGGTATTTTAAGAAGTAATGGACAAAATATGTATGAAGTAATTCGTGTGACTGTATGATTATGCTGATTGTAAGTTATAATAAAGAAGTAGACAAAAGATACCAAAGGAGGAAATGAGATTGGCCAAAAATCAAAAATCATTACCATTACGAACAGAGATACCTGAAGAACTTACATGGAAATTAGAAGATATTTTTGCAACAGATGAATTGTGGGATAAGGAATGGCAAGATGTAAAGGAATTGTTATCTGGTTTCTCTTCCTTTCAAGGTCAATTAAGTCAATCAGCTCAGAAATTATTTGAATTATTTCAATTACAGGATGAAGTATCTGATCGTTTAAGTACACTATATACATATGCACATATGAGATACGATCAAGATACGACAAATGCTTTTTACCAAGCAATGAATAGTAAGGCAGAGAATTTAATTACACAAGCGTCTAGTGTTATGAGTTTTATTGTGCCTGAGATTTTACAATTAGAAGAAGACAAGCTAACTGAGTTTGTGAAACAATACGAACCATTACACTTGTACAAACATACATTGGATGAAATCAATCGAAAGCGTCCACATGTGCTTTCAGAGAAAGAAGAAGCTTTATTAGCAGAAGCTTCAGAAGTGACTGATAATGCATCGCAAACTTTCGGTATGTTAAATAATGCTGATCTGACATTCCCTAGCATAAAAGATGAGAATGGAGAGGAAGTGGATTTAACACACGGCAGATATATTAATTTTCTCGAATCAAAAGATCGTCGTGTTCGTCAAGATGCTTTTAAAGCAATGTATCAAACATTTGGAAACTTTAAGAATACATTTGCGTCTACATTGCAAGGAACTGTAAAAAAGGATAATTTTTATGCGAAAATACGTCAGTACAATTCTGCGCGTCATGCGGCATTAAATCAACACAATATTCCAGAGTCCGTTTATGATAATTTAATTGAAGCAATACATGATGGATTACCCTTACTTCAAAGATATATTGCCTTACGTAAGAAAGTGATGAATTTAGATGAATTGCACATGTATGATTTATATACACCACTCGTTAATGATATTGATATGAAATTTAGTTATGAGAAAGCACAAGAAACGGTGTTAGAAGCATTAAAACCTTTAGGTGAAGATTATTTATCTATTATGAAAAAAGCTTTTACAGATAGATGGATTGATGTAGAAGAAAACAAAGGTAAAAGAAGTGGCGCATATTCGTCAGGTTCTTATTCTACAAATCCGTATATTTTAATGAATTGGCAAGATAATTTAAATAATTTATTTACTCTTGCACATGAATTAGGTCATTCTATGCACAGTTATTATACACATGAAAACCAACCATATCGTTATGGTAATTACTCTATTTTCGTGGCAGAAGTAGCATCTACATGCAATGAAGCATTATTAAATGAGTATCTTGTGGAAAAAACAACAGATAAAAAAGAAAAGTTATATTTACTAAATCACTTTTTAGAAGGTTTTAGAGGAACTGTATTTAGACAAACAATGTTTGCAGAATTTGAACATATGATTCATACACATGCTCAAGACGGAGAAGCATTAACTGCAGAGAGCCTAACAACTATGTATTATGAATTAAATAAAAAATATTTTGGTGAAGATTTAGTCATAGATGAAGAAATAGGTCTAGAATGGGCTAGAATCCCTCATTTTTACTACAATTACTATGTCTATCAATATGCTACAGGCTACGCGTGTGCACAATCACTTGCGAATCAAATTTTAAATGAAAAAGAACCTGCTGTAAAACGCTATATTGATTATTTAAGTGCTGGAAGTAGTGATTATCCTATTGAAGTACTAAAACGTGCAGGAGTGGATATGACAGAAAAGACACCTGTTATCAATGCGTTAAAAGTATTTGAGGACAAACTAACAGAGATGGAACAGTTGCTGGAAGAATTAAATATGAATTAATCCAGAAAATAAGAAGTCGAATATTACACTCGACTTCTTATTTATGTAATTCAGCATAATGTACGTGTAAACTTAATGTAAAGTTACTTGAAATAGCTATACATATCTTGTAGCATATTGTATAGTGTGTGTAGAACGTACATTCGCGTAACGCATCACACTATAATGAAATAGGTGCATACACATGTCTGTCCACCGCACAAAATACGAATGATGCCACATTTATTGTTTCGTAATAAAGGGATGATACGACACCACTCTAATTATTAATTGTAAAATGAATGATGTACGTATACCCCGCTCAGGTGAAGTTCTACAATGTTTGCAAGTGAATATATTTTAGATTGTTACAAATAGGAGCTTATATTGTTTATAATGATACGTACTCTAAAAACAAAATCATAGCTGAAGCAGTTGCAAAAAACAAATAAAATCCCAAAGTAACCAAACAGAAATATCTAAAATAAACAAAACCCAAATGATTCGGTAAATAACTTTCGAATCATTTGGATTTGTGTAATTAAAGAATTTTTTTGTCCTAATTTTACATTCACATCCAACAATCAAATAATTACTTATTATCGATTTCTTATAGATGGAAAGGTGACATTTTTTTTATATCCTTTAAATGTTTTTCGCCCATAGGAGTAATAGATTGCTAAATAAAAAACAATAAATAATAATGGAGCTGTGAAATAAAGAGGGATAAAACGCATCAACCCGAATAGATTTAATACAATTGCAAACACTATCAAAATGGTCCAAACGATACGCATCTGACATCACTCCATAACGTAATGAATTAGTATTACATTATGCATAAAGAGAGAAGAATAGAAGTGTGACACTTTTGTGAATTGTTGAACATATGTGTTGTAAAAATAAAAAATGCTTGCTATAGTATAAGTATGAAATGTTTACAAACAAAACCCCTTTGTTTGACCTAAACTTTCTCCCATCCCTTATCTAGTAATAGATATAAAAAAATCCATGTGCGAAACATGGATTTTTTTATTGCTTAGTAATATTGAAAAATAATGGCATGAAATAGTTAAGATTGGCTATATCGCCAGAAAGATCCATACTTAACTGGAACTTTTTCCACAACTTGCTTTAATAATAATTTTTTCATTTCTCGTTCTGTCTTTTCAATAGACCAATCAAATACTACAGCAATTTCTTTTGTTGCTACAAATTCATAGTGTGATAAAAAGTCAATTAAAGCAGGATTTTTTGCAGGTAATGGGTCTCTTTGCAACATTTGCTTTAATACTTTCACGTAAATATCATACGGGTATATACCAGATATTTTTATCCCTTCTGCTTCATCTGATTCATTAAAGAAAACCATTGTCGGAATGTATTCTACATCCATTTCTTTCGTTATTTTTAAGTCACATTGTAATGCATTTTTAGCAGATTGCGAATGCAAATCTTGATGAAATTCATCAACATCTAAATGCAACGACTCCGCACACTCTAATAAGATTGATTCGCTAGAGATATCCTTTTTTTCAAGAAAAGCAAGTTCTTGTACCTTTCGAAGGAATTTTTTCCCCGCTTTTTTACCTTGTAATTCAGCAGCTTTTATAGCAATAGATGTAAGTTTCGGTTCACTAATTGGATTCTCTAACCAAATATCTCCGTCACAACACATTCCTGTGCGATTCGCTGTCTTTTCCCAAATATCTTTTAATTTACGAGGACGTTCAAATTTGTCTTTGTTTAAATTTGTTAATTGACCACTTAAAACTGTTCGAATCGTAAAAAATCTACCGTATTCTACAGATAACTTCTTTAAATATGGTTCTAATGACCAACATTCCGGACAAAGTGGATCAACAAATACATATATTTCAACAGGTTTTTTTAACACATCAATAAATCGAAATTGTGTCGTATGATTACGATCTTGAGGTTGCCAAGACCCTGTAGAATTCCAATTCACATTGATTCTCCTTTCTCTTCGTCAGGTGTATTCATCATGTGATTGGCTGTGAGTGCTAGTCGTTCGAACATGACACTCCTAATTGGTTCTTCAATCATTGCTTCATCTAATGCGCCTTCCATACAAGAAAGCCAAGCATCTCTTCTTGTAGGAGTGATAGGAAAGCGTAAATGTCTTTTTCTCATCATTGGATGTCCATGTTCTTGTATATATAACGGTGGTCCACCAAAAAATTGTGTTAAAAATTGCTTTTGTTTACGAGCTACTTCTGTGAAATCATTTGGGAAAATAGGGATTAAATCTGGATGTTTACTTACCCTGCTATAAAATGCTTCTACCAATTGATTGATTTTTTCTTGTCCACCAATAGCTTCATAAATAGATCCTGCTTCTTTCATTTCTTCCAAACCTTTCATCCACGTATTATGGGTAAAACATGTAATACTCTTAACAATTTATGAATTCTTAAATTGTTAAAGAAAGTTCATAATTGTTACTATATTGTAACAGTTAGACAGATAAACTAGCAAATAAAGTGATTCATGATAAAGTACAGTGTTTATAAAGAAGAACTGTTATTGAACAGTTAGGTATTAGATTATAGCTTAGATTGAATCATAAAAACGCTGAATTTTGTTTTTCGTATCACGTTTCGGTATGTGAAATTTAGCCAGTATCTCGCCAAAAACTTTTTTTCCAAAATCAGCATCTGTTGTTTCTAATTCTAATTCATAATCTTCTTTATTGTTATATTTGCTATGATCGAGTACCACTAATGTATCCTGATAAGGGATTTCCATACGTATTGTTTCTAATTTCCCGCCATATTTGAGTAACTTCGTATTTATATCAGAAAGTTGCATCAGAATTTTCTTTGGTAAATCAATGTTGTTTGTTATCCAATTGTTAAATGTTTCTTTTGAAATTTGTTCGTGTGTTTCTAATAATCCAGGTCCATTTGGATTGGGCTCTTTTAGTGTCGCAATGTACATATTATTTTTTAGACGAACTCTAAGTGCAGCACCATGTTTCTTTAGTGAGAAATCTTTTGTCTCAAAGTAATGATTCACTTGCGTACTTTCTGTATAACGATAAGTTTGAAAAAAAGATAATAATTGCTCGTATTCATTTTTTGTCAATAAATTCTTATATTCAATTTCTATTTCTTGAGACAAAGTATATGCCTCCTTTTACAATATTTATTAGACCATTACTTGTTTTCATCTAAATAACTCCAAAAAGTATTAGTCACTCTTCATTCTTATTGTGCGTGTATTTATAAAAAAATGCAAAAATTATACTCGAAAGATAAGAAGTTTTCGTAAACTAATTGTTAAATATGGTAAGATATACATAGATAAAGAATAGGTGGTGCACGGCATGAATTGGAAAACTTTCTTGGCACCTTATGCACAGGTGGTAGAAGAATTAAAAGTTAAATTAAGGGGCATGCGTAGTCAGTTTGAACATGAAACAAATCATTCACCAATTGAATTTGTGACTGGAAGAGTGAAACCTATTTCTAGTATAAAAGAGAAAATGAATCGAAAGAATATTCCTATGGATAAAATAGAAAGTGATTTACAAGATATTGCGGGAGTAAGAGTAGTATGTCAGTTTGTTGATGATATTTATGATATTGTAGAGCGTCTGAAATCACGTCAAGATTTTGTAGTAATCGAAGAACGTGATTATATTAGACGCAAAAAGGAAAGTGGGTATCGATCCTATCATCTAATTATTGAATACCCTGTCGAAACCATTCATGGAACTAAGTTTCTAGTTGCAGAAATACAAATACGCACATTAGCGATGAATTTTTGGGCAACAAATGAACATTCATTGAATTATAAATATGCTGGTCAAATGCCAGAAAAAGTGCAAGCAAGATTGAAGAATGCAGCAGAAGCAGCTTTCAAATTAGATGAAGAAATGTCAAAAATTAAAGATGAAATATTAGAAGCACAACGAGTATATCACTCAAATAAAGAAAATCATACATAATAGAGGTGGTTTGAAATGCGTTTTAGTATCCTGTCAAAAGGTGACCAGAAATCAGATAAATTAAAAGGTAGAATGCGCCAGTATTTAGAAGAATTCTCTTTAGTATATGATGAAAAAGAGCCAGATCTTGCTATATCTGTCGGTGGAGATGGAACATTTCTAGAAGCCTTTCATACATATCAAAATCGATTGGAAGAGACCGCATTTATTGGGGTGCATACAGGTCATTTAGGTTTTTATGCAGATTGGTTACCAGATGAAATCGAAAAATTGATTATTGAGATTGCTAAGAACCCTTATGAGATTGTAGAATATCCGCTATTAGATATATTTATTCATCCAGCGAATAGTGGAGAAACACAAAGATTTCTCGCTTTAAATGAAGCGTCCGTCAAATCTACGGATGGGACTGTCGTAATGGATTTCTTTATAAATGGTGCTCATTTCGAAAGATTTAGAGGTGATGGATTGTGTATCTCTACACCTTCAGGAAGTACAGCATATAATAAAGCATTAGGTGGTGCCATTATTCACCCATCACTAGACGCCTATCAAATTACAGAAATGGCTTCGATAAATAATCGGGTGTTTCGTACAATTGGCTCCCCTTTAATATTACCGAAACATCATGTATGTGATTTAAAACCACTTCATCATGATAAATGTTTTTTAATTACAATTGATCATCACACAGGTTCATATACGAACATTGATACAATCGAATGTCGAGTATCAGAAAAAAAAATCCGATTTGCTCGATTCCGTTCATTTCCATTTTGGAAAAGAGTACATGATTCGTTTATTACAGACCAGAGGTAGGTAAGGAGTAAGTAAATTGAAATGGCAAATTGATACACATCATGATCAGACATTATTACGTGATTATTTAAGAAACGTTTGTGGCTTTTCCAAAAGAACGTTAGCACAAGTAAAATATCATGGTGGTAAGATCCTAGTGAATAATGAACCGAAAACAGTAAGGTATGTTGTTGCAAAAGGTGACATCATTCAAGTGATTTTTCCACCTGAGATACGTAGTGCATATATGAAACCAGAACCTATTCCACTTTCCATTGTTTATGAGGATGATGATGTACTTGTGATTAACAAGCAGCCACATATTGCAACAATTCCTTCGATACATCATCCGAATCATACGATTGCAAATGGCGTGCTACATCATTATGACCAACAAAAGCTACCATATACTGTCCATGTTGTTACGAGGTTGGACCGAGATACATCCGGCCTTTTGTTAATTGCAAAACATCGATATGCTCATGCGATACTGTTTCATTCACAACAAAAAGGTGAAGTGAAACGAACCTATAATGCAGTCGTTGAAGGAATTGTAAAACCTAGCAGTGGAACGATTCATGCACCTATTAATAGAGATCCTAATTCCATTTTGAAACGAATGGTAGCAGAAGATGGTCAAGAGGCTATCACACATTATTGTGTGTTAAATTATTGGTCAGGACACTCTCTAGTTGAATTGAATTTAGAGACAGGGCGTACACATCAAATCAGAGTGCATCTTTCGGACAAAGGGTATCCATTAGCTGGAGATACATTATATGGTGGCAAAAAACAGGTTATAAATAGACAAGCATTACATTGTATTAAGTTAGAATTTGTGCACCCTATTACAAATAAACGGATGGTATTCACAATAGGATTGCATGATGACATCAAACAGATAGAGCAGAATTTAAAAAATAATGGATAAAAAACAGCGTGCGTATCATCATAAGTGAGATGTTATGCACGCTGTATTAGTTATTGGAATTTCTCTTTAATAAATGGTTGTTTAGATGGAACGCTTGTAATACGTTGCTCTGGGAAACTAATCGCAGTTAACTTGTTACCAAAAACGCATCCTGTGTCAATATTGACAGTATGATTCACAAACCTTGGTTCTAATACAGGAGTATGGCCATATACAATCCATCTCTCTCCATGATAAGAAGACGCCCAATCTCTTCGTACCGGTCTGCCGTCAGGTAATGTTTCTCCAGTAATATCTCCATACAGTACAAATGTTTTTACTTTGTTTGAATAACTTCCAATATAGGATTCCTTTATACCTGCGTGTGCAATAACGAGATTTAATTCTGTGATTATCTCATATAACGATGATTGTTCGTATAATGTCATCCACTTTTGCTTGATTATTTTTTGTTTTTCTATTGGACATTGCTTATATTCTTCTACTGTTGTTTCAATTCCATGCTGTAGTTTTATATTATTACCAAGGAAATATCTATACAATTTGTTACAATGATTTCCTGGTACATAATATGCCAGTTGTTGTTCAATTACGAGCTGATATGCAAGCTCGATTACTTTCAAAGAATTTGGACCTCGATCTGTTAAATCTCCAACGAATGCTAACTTCCTATTGTTAGGATGCATAAGGATACCATCAACAAATTGATATCCTAATTGATTAATTAGTAACAATAATTCTTCATAACAACCATGCACATCACCAATGATATCGAGTTTCATCCAATCTCCTCACTTAATTAGAAATAAATTAAGACTCATCGAACATGTACGTTTTTAATCGGTAATAGACGTTTAAAGCAATTCCAATTGCAATTAAGTAGGTTAAAGAGGAACTTCCTCCATAACTAATTAGAGGAAGAGGTAATCCTGTAATTGGTAGAAGCTGTATGGACATACCGATATTTTGAAATACTTGAAATGCAAACATTCCTATAATACCTGTGATTAAGTAACTACCAAATGGATCTTTACATTTTAATGCAACATGTATGAGACGGTATATTAGTAAGAAATAAATTGTAATCACAATACTTGCTCCAATAAAACCGAACTGTTCAGAAATTGCTGTAAAAATAAAATCTGTGTGATTTTCAGGTATTCCTTGGGTTACTTCGAATCCATGCACACCTTTTCCAGACAATTGGCCAGAGCCTATAGCTCGCATTGCACGAACTAATTGATAGGCATCTCCTTGACTATATTCCTCTGGATTCAACCATGCATTAAACCGACCTTGCACATGATCAAGACCAGATGCTTTTAGAAAGTCATTCATTTGATTTGGCAGAAGTATATACACGCCAACAATGAGCACACCTGTTACTAGTACACTACCCACAATCGCAAATATTATTCTCCATTTAATTCCTGATACTAAAATCATACATACAGTAATTGCAGTTAATACTAAGACACCACCAAGGTCAGGTTGTTTTACTAGAAAGAATATAGGAACAAGAGCGGTTAATGCAATTTTCCCTAATAAAAGTAAATCCATTTTCACAGTATGTTCAGGATATTTTTCTTTATGTGCAACAATAATGTGTGCCAGAAAAATAATGAGAAATACTTTCATGAATTCCGCTGGTTGAATGGTTCCAAATCCAGGTATTTTAAACCAACCCCAAGCACCATTTACATTATGAGCAATATATGGAGGGAAATGAAAATATAACATCAATAATGTAATAATCCCAAAACCATAAAAAAGCCAGGATACTTGCCGTAATCTATCATAGTCTACAAACATAATTGCAGTTATAACGACAACACCAACAATATACCATTGTATTTGTTTTAAATAATAGCCATCTCCATATTTTGTTTGCGCAAGCAATGGATCAAGTGTATATAATGTAAAAACACTAATGACACCAAGTAAGATAACGATAAATATAAGCATATAATCAATTTTTGAATTTGTATTTTCTTCAGACATGTATACGTACCTTTCTATTGATATAATTCTCTATTCATAGTATAGAGTATTTCATACATTTTGAGAAATGAAAATAATGTAATAAGGAAAAAGTAAGTTAAAATTAATGTAAATTATGCGTAATTTGAAGTATGGTATGTTATTCTTTTAAAAAAGAAAACTAATTGTGTTGTTGAAGCAAGGGGGCAAGAAAAATGGAACAATTAGAAAAACACGAACGCATGCAAATATGGGAAAATATCCAACAAGCTTTAATGAATGAACAAATTGATCAGTTCCGAGCGGATTTTCTTGAATTGCACCCATATGATCAAGCAAAGATTTTTGAGGAACAAGATGGAGAAGTTCGCTTCTTAATATACACATATTTATCACCAAAAGAGATGGCAGAGGTTATGGAACATGTTGATCGAGATTTAGTGACGACATTCATCGCTGAAATGGTACCAGCTTTTGCGGCAAAGGTCTTTGAGGAAATGTCGACAGATGATGCTGTAGATATATTAAATGAATTAGATAAAAATAAAGTAGCAAGCTTCTTAACAATTATGAATAAAGAAGAGTCAGAAGAGATAAAAGAATTGCTGCATTATGAAGAAAAAACAGCTGGTAGTATTATGACAACAGAATTTGTTGTTATTCATCATGAAATGACAGTGAAAGAAGCCATGCGACATTTAAGAAAAGAAGCACCAGATGCAGAGACAATTTATTATATTTATGTTGTGGATTCATTTAAGAAATTAGTTGGTGTCATTTCTTTACGTGATTTAATTATCGCGGAAGGAGACTGGCTAATTCAAGAAGTAATGAGTGAGCGCGTCGTTTCTGTTCCGGTAGGTGAAGATCAAGAGGATATTGCACAAATGATGCGAGATTATGACTTTCTAGCATTACCTGTCGTCGATTTCCAAAATCATTTATTAGGGATTATTACTGTCGATGACATTATGGATGTTATGGAAGAAGAAGCAAGTGATGACTATTCGAAACTTGCTGGTATTTCAGATGTAGAAAGCTTTGGAGATACAGCACTACAATCAGCGAAAAAAAGACTACCATGGTTAATTGCATTATTATTTTTAGGTATGTTTACAGCAAGTATTATAAGTCGTTTTGAACATACTTTAGACCAAGTTGCATTACTAGCTGCATTTATTCCAGTTATTGCAGGAATGGCAGGGAACACTGGAACACAAGCACTTGCTGTTGCAGTGAGAAGTATCTCTACAGGCGATATAGATAAGATTGGCAAGGCGTCAGTTATGTGGCAAGAAGCCAAAACTGGTGTCATAACTGGTACAACATGTGGTGTTCTGATTACACTCATCGTTGCATTTTGGTATGGTGAATTATATCTAGGTATACTTGTGGGCATCTCTATTATGGCAACATTAATTGTTGCTACAATTGCGGGAGCATTTGTACCACTTGTGATGCATCGTTTTAATATAGACCCTGCTGTTGCATCAGGTCCATTTATTACTACATTAAATGATATTATATCTATGTTTATATATTTTGGACTTGCAACACTATTTATGAATTTATTATTAGGAGGATGAATAGATGGAACATGGAGAATCAATAAGCTCTTTAGTAATTGTAGTTATTGCAGCATTTTTAACACCAATCCTCTTACATCGATTTAAATTAAAAATGATACCTGTTGTAGTCGCTGAGATTATTGTTGGTTTAATTATTGGACAGACAGGATTTAACTTAGTTGATAAAAGCAGTTGGTTAGAGACACTTTCTACACTAGGTTTTATATTTTTAATGTTTCTAAGTGGATTAGAAATTGATTTCACACTATTTTCAAATAAGCGAAGAAAGAATAAGACAACGACAAACATGCCAAATCCAGTAATGATTGCAACACTTATCTTTATCGCAATCTTCATTTTGTCAGCTGGATTATCATACTTATTTGTTTTATTTGGATTTATAGATAATATCTTTTTAATGACATTGATTATTTCAACCATTTCTTTAGGTGTAGTTGTGCCCACATTGAAAGAAGCGCAAGCAATGCAGACAACAATTGGACAAACTATCTTGCTGATTGCGGTGATTGCAGATTTAGCAACAATGATTTTATTAGCTGTATTTGTGTCATTCTATGGTGAAGGCTCAGGAAATATGTGGTTACTATTAATCTTATTCGGTGTCGGTTTTCTACTTTACTTTGTCGGCAAGTACTTTAGAAATCAGTCTTTCTTAGAAGCGATGTCTAAAGGTACGATTCAAATTGGGACAAGAGCAGTATTTACATTGATTATCTTTTTAGTCGCTTTATCAGAATCTGTTGGTGCTGAGAATATTTTAGGAGCCTTTTTAGCAGGTGCGCTCGTATCATTACTTGCGCCTAATCAAGATCTAGTACAAAAATTAGATAGTTTTGGTTATGGATTTTTGATACCGATTTTCTTTGTAATGGTAGGTGTAGAGTTAGATTTATGGGCATTATTTGATGAACCAAAAGTACTTTTACTCATTCCACTTCTATTCATTGCATTATTAATATCAAAAGTCATTCCAGTAGCATTATTAAAAAAATGGTATGATACAAAAACAGTTTTTGCAGCAAGTATGTTACTAACATCCACATTATCATTAGTCATTGCAGCAGCAACAATTGGTGAGCGACTGGGTGTTATAACAAGTGAGATGAATGGAGCACTTGTCATGGTTGCGGTATTGTCCTGTATTATTACACCATCCTTTTTTAAAAAATTCTTCGTTAATCAAGAAGAAGTGGAATATATGCAAACAATTTCGTTTATTGGCATTAATCAAGCAACCATTCCTGTTGTTAGAGAATTAGATACTAATGAATTTGAAGTGCATTTATTTCATACAAAACAAGAAAATATTGATGACAAGCATAGTAGATCAATTTTCGATATTAATGAAATGGCCGATTATAATGTGCAAACATTGGATTATGCTGGTGTATTTAATCATGATATTGTTGTTGTATCAACAGGTGACGAACGAAAAAATGAAGAAATTGCTACATATGCAAAAAATAAAGGTGTAGAGCGCGTAATTGCACGTATTGAAGTACCATCCATTGAAAAAAATCTAAGAGCAATTGGTGTAGATGTCTTCTCTGTATTACTTTCTTCCAAGACACTGCTAAAAGCATTAATTGAAGCACCTAATGTTGTGAATATTTTTACCCAACAAGACAGTGCATTATATGAAATTAATATGAATAATAGCCATTATGATGGCATCATGCTTCGAGAATTTCCGTTTACTGGTGATGTGATCATGGTTAGAATATTTAGAGGGAAAGATTCAATTGTTCCACATGGAGATACAGAATTAAGATTAGGCGATCGGTTAATCGTAACAGGGTCTCAAGAGTATGTACAAGAATTACAACGCTTATTAGAATATGTGTAAAAATATGTTGTGCAATTACCAAAGATTAGTTAATATAGTATCAGGTAATAATGCTAAGTTATAGAACTAGTTATAACATTTCAGGGAGGCTTGAGAATGAATTTTTCTTTGAAAGGTCGTACGTATGTGGTTATGGGTGTTGCGAATAAACGAAGCATTGCATGGGGAATTGCGCGTTCTTTACACGCTGCAGGTGCACGATTGATTTTCACCTATGCAAATGATCGTTTCAGTCAACAAGTAAAGGATTTAGTATCTACATTAGAAGGACAAGATGCATTATTTTATGAATGTGATGTGACAGATGATGAAGCAGTTGCTACTACATTTGAACAAATCAAACAAGATGTCGGCACCATTCATGGATTAGCACACTGTATAGCGTTTGCTAATCGAGAAGATTTACAAGGGGAATTTGTTGATACAAGTCGAGATGGTTATTTATTAGCACACAATATAAGTGCATACTCTCTTGTTGCTGTTAGTCGTGCATGTGCGCCACTAATGACAGAAGGTGGAGGAATTGTCACACTAACTTATTTAGGTGGCGAACGTGTTGTTAAAAATTATAATGTCATGGGTGTAGCGAAAGCAAGCCTTGATGCAACTATGAAGTATTTAGCAAATGATTTAGGAAAAAATGGTGTTCGCGTAAATGCAATATCAGCAGGACCCATTCGAACATTATCTGCAAAAGGTATCGGTGATTTTAATAGTGTAACTAAAAAGATTGAAGAGGAAGCACCATTACGACGTACTGTTACACAAGAAGAAGTAGGAGACACTGCGTATTACTTATTGAGTGATTTATCAAGAGGTGTAACAGGAGAAATCATTCATGTAGATGCAGGTTATAATATATTAGGTTTATCATAAATTCTAAAGGGAAGAACCAAATTATTGGTTGTTCTCTTTTTTATACATTAAATGATTGGGGTGGTAAATTGGAACGTATTATTTTGTTTGATGGAATATGTAATTTGTGTAATCACTCTGTCCAATTTATTATAAAGCGTGATCCAAAAGCGAAATTTCAATTTGCTTCTTTACAAAGTGATATAGGACAAAAATTGAGAAAAGAATACAATATCCAAGACAAAACGGATAGTGTTGTCTTGATAGAAGGAAAAAATTATTATGTGGAGTCAACTGCGGCATTACGTATTGCTAAACAATTAAAAGGAATGTATCCACTTCTCTATTGCTTTATAATCATTCCTAAACCAATTAGAGATCTTTTCTATCGATATATTGCTAAAAATCGATATAAGTGGTTTGGTAAGAAAGATTCTTGTATGTTACCAACTAAAGGCATGAAGGAACGATTTAAAGAATGAATAATTATCTTTATAAAAAAACGAACATGTAGGCCATAGTAGACCTGTATGTTCGTTTTTTATTCGCTACGTTATTATACAATTGCTTGTAGCTTTGATTTTTGTTTTAATGTTCTCTTTTTCTTCTCTTTAATGGTGAGACTCTTGCTTCTTCTCTAAATGCTTTGATAATAGAAATGACTATTAGTATTAATATAATCGCAAATGGGAACGCGGCGATTATGGAGGCGGTTTGGAGTGCGCCTAATCCACCTTGCCATAGTAATACAGCTGCAGTACCTGATTGAACAAGTCCCCAAATTACTTTTACAGTCATATTTGGATTTAAATCACCATTTGTTGTTTGCATACCTAATACAAATGTAGCAGAATCCGCTGAAGTAATAAAGAAAGTACTAATTAAAATTACCGCCAAACCTGTCATGATTACAGATAGGGGGAAATTCTCTAATACAGTAAATAGTGCTGTTTCTGTGCCACCATCACTCATAATGCTGGCAATATCAATTCCTTGATTCATCTCTAAATGAATGGCAGATCCACCAAATACACTAAACCATAATGCACTAAATATAGTTGGAACCAATAATACACCAGTAACAAACTCTCTGACAGTTCTCCCTCTTGATACACGTGCAATAAACATACCGACAAATGGTGCCCATGCAATCCACCATGCCCAATAGAAGATCGTCCATCCTTCTAACCATGATGCATTGTCTTCGTTAAATGGAGCCATTCGAAAACTCATCTCAGGTAAATTAGAGATATAGGAACCTAGTGTTGTTGTAAAGAAATTCATAATAAAATTTGTTGGTCCTGTAAATAGTAAAAATAACATTAATAAAATGGCAACAACTACGTTAGTCGTACTTAAATATTTAATCCCTTTATTTAAGCCAGTTAATGCAGATAGCATATATAGTATTGTTACAACAATAATGATAATCATCTGTAAGCTAATCGAATTACTGAAATTAGTTATATATTCGATCCCACTACCAATTTGTTGGGCACCAAGACCAAGTGATGTGGCCACACCAAATACTGTAGCAAATACAGCAATTACATTGATTAATGTACCAAATCCACCATTCATCTTGTCACCATATAGTGGTTTTAATGTACTACTAATTAATCCTGGTTCACCTTTTCTAAATTGGAAGTAAGCTAATGCTAAAGCAATGGTTGCATAAATTGCCCATGGATGGAATCCCCAGTGGAAGAAGCTGTATTGTAATGCAACTCGAGCTGCCTCTGCTTCCGTTTCTGTAGTGTATGGAGGTGTGTGGAAGTGTGAAATTGGTTCTGCTGCTCCCCAGAATACGAGACCAATTCCCATTCCTGCACTAAATAACATCCCGAACCATGTTAAGAAATTATATTCAGGTTTGTCATCATCTTTCCCTAAAACAATGTTTCCGTACTTGGAAACAATTAGGAAAATTGCAAAAATTAAAAATGCTGTTGCTGTTAATAAATAGAACCAACCAAAACGTGTCACAAGAAATCCTTGAATTAACGAGGTTACGTGATTTAGATTCCATTCAGGTAAAGTTTTCTCAGGAATAATTCCCCACAGTATAAATAGTAATGAAATCGCTAATGAAATGTAGAAAACTTTTGATACCTTTTTCATCTTATCATCCTTTCTGTCTTTATTATCAGTGCATTTATACATTACCCTTATTTAAGAGTAATCATGCATTTTTAAAATACAACGTTATCCATCATAACAAAGATATAGAGTGAAAAGCAAATAATATACTTTTAAATAGGATAATTATGGATTTATTTTCAAAAGAAAAGGACTTTCTCTAGGAAGAGAAAGTCCTTATTTAAATTGTACGAATACTACAATACGGATACTGCTGGAAGACAAGTAATCGCACAGAAGCATGATAAATCTACTGTGATACAAATGCCAGTACGCTCTAAATCTTCTACTTTTTCATTATCTAGTTGGTCACAAGGCTCATCACAAGCATTGCTGTCACCATCAAATGCAAGTAATTCTAATACTGCACAACAATCGTCACTCACTTCATTTACGCGGAAGATAAAGCTCTCCACACATTCGAATTTAGTGTTATTGCTACCACCTTGATTAGAGACAACAACACCAGAAGCTTTAAATGGTTTTAATGTTTTTCCGTAAAGAATAAATGGTACAGTATCATATCCATTTGTTGTCGTTGGAGATACTAAATTACGGATAGATTGAGAACAGCTTACATCACAGTGTTGATCTACTACAGCATCTTGAGCGTCTGCAATCGCACGTACCACATCACATACGCAATCATTCGAAGTTATTGGACTTACCTCATCACAATGTCCATGTTTTCCCATAAATATTAACACTCCTTCAAGTTAAGTTTTCGTTAACACTATACTTTATGACATAAGGAGATTTGTGTATAGACGAATGCCATATATAGCATTTATTTTTAGATATTTTGTTTGGAATGTTTGCACATATATGCACTTAAATTAGGCACATATCATACAATGCTATATAGATTTGTGACAATAGGAGGCTAGTATCATGGATTCTGTAAAAGAGAACAATCCATCACCAAAATTATATATTCATCAACCAAAACTACAATCACCCTTCGTACAAATGCAAGGAGTCTTTAAAACTACTACTTTGAATGATGAAACAACTGAAAAAGTATTAGATAAAGAAAAGAAAAGATTTAGAGATATGACTGTTAAGGATAAAGTGGAGTATTTTGCATCGATTCCTGTTCATTTACCACGTGTCAGATGTGAGGTTGTCACAGAAAGAAGAAAATATGTAGGATTCATTCATGGTTATCAAAATAGTATGGTTATGATAAAAACAGCAAGTAAAATTGATGAAGTGGCCGTTCCAATAGATCAAATAAACGAAATAAATATTGTTGGCTTTTAAATCTTTTGTTCCCAAAAATATCGTGAGTCGCATAAGATACTATGGATATATTTTAGATTAGGAAGGAGAAAGAAAATGTCTGATAAAAAGAAAGTAATATATGTGAAGGATTTAGTAATCAAAGCAGATAATGTCATCATAGAATCATCTCATCATCGAGACCCTTTTTTCGGTGGGAGACAGAGAAGGGTTGAAGACGTGGAAGAACAACGTACACATCATCGAGATGAAGAAAGAGACGAACATGAGAATAAGCACAGACACGATCATGATGATCATGAGGAAAAAAAACATGATGATAGACCACCATTTTCTTGGTTATAATGTTTCATAACTACATGAAACGGGTATATTGTTGTATAACAATATAACAAAGGAGAGGGTGTAACATGGGTTATATCATGCCAATTGATAATTATCAATACCAGAAATATCAAGAACGTGTTACGAAAGAGGAGAAAGACCCTTTTCCAATTGAAAAATTGTACCCGATTCCGTTTCAACAACAATATCATTATAAAAATACAGAAGAAGAGTTTACCCGAAGTAATTCTACACAAGCTGATAACAATGAAATGGAACTTCCTGATAAAGAAAAACTAACATTTGTTAAAGAACAAAATCAACAAATCTATGCGAATATCACTGGAAAAGGGAAACGTTTTATTGCAGAAGCGTGAGTAAATATTAACTATAGTCGCCCGATTAGAAACGTAGTGAAGTTTACTAGTTTCTGATCGGGCACTTGTCTTTATTAATATGGAGCTAGAGTCAAGCCTTTTGCACATACAGTCCATTTGATTTTGAATACTCTGCATAAAAGATTGATTGAACAGAGAATATTTGTTGTTTCTTTAATTCTTCTGTTAACCATTTTTCATCATAACCGACTTCTGTTAAATTATCATAGATGATTTCTCCATCATTGATAATCATGAATGATAACTCGACATTTTCCAAAGGCAATTGTAAATCTTTACGTGTAGGTGTTTGGAAATTCGTTTTTTTTAAAACAGAAACGGTTCCATCCGTTTCTAATATGGCATAATCGACTTCTTGTACAGTAAATACATCTTTTGAACGAAGCAAATGTAACAATTGATTCATATCTAATTTACCTTTTTTCATTATTTCACGTTGTAATTTACCTTTATGAATAACGATAGATGGTTGACCTTCTAACAATGATCGTGACTTTTTATATTTCTGTGTGACAAATTCTGTAATGTACATTAGAATTCCCCATAATAATACAGCAAAACCGATTTCCAAAATACCGACTTCTTTATCATATAATGCATTTCCAACTAATTCACCTAATATTAATGCAGATATAAAATCAAATGCGGTTAATTGTTTAATTTGAGTTTTCCCTAACACTTTAGTTAGTATAAATAATGTAACAAATCCAAACAATGTTTCTACAAAAATAGATCCGTAGTGCATGGTAAATCCCCCAATAACAAAAAGTTATACTTCTTCCCATCATTGACGAAAAGAAGGGGAATCATACGTAATAATAAGGATTAGTTAAATTCTTTTTTCATAGAAACATGTGGGATACCAGCATCATCAAATTCACCTGATGTGACCACATATCCTAATTTTTCATAAAACGGGATTGCATAAACTTGTGCATGTAATTTTGATTTAGTTATATTCTTTTCTTTGGCATATGATTCCATAAAAAGTACTAGATCTTTTCCGAAGTGTTTCCCACGAACTGATTTCATAATACATATACGTTCTAATTTCACATAATCGTCCCCGAATCTAACCCGACTAGCTGCAATTGGTTTGTCTTCAACATATCCGATAAAGTGTGTAGCATCTTGTTCTTTGTCATCAATTTCTAATTCAATAGGCACGCCTTGTTCTTTTACAAACACCTCTCGACGCACTTGAAAAGCATCTTCTAATTGTTTGTCATTTTCGACTACATAAAGTTTCAATCCCTACACCTCTCTAAACATCCATTCTATAATTTTTGCTAAATCTTTTTGCCAATAAGTCCATGTATGATCACCATTAAATTCTTCATAATGATAGGTGAAATTTTTCTCATTTAGAATCTGGTTTAAAACACGATTCGGTGTTAAAAAGTCAGATTTTTGTCCATCTGTTGTATGTACAATGGTTTCTTCTAGTCCAATGGAATGGTATATTACAACAGAAGTATGATCCATTGTTTTTGCTTGCTCTAGTACGATGTCATTAACAAAAGGGGATTGCATAATGACTTTTTGAAATGTACTTGGATACATACTTGCAACAATAAATGCGAAAGTACCTGCTAAAGAATCACCCATTAATGCTCTAGCAACAGGCTCTACATGTAAATGATTTTCTACTTGTGGAATAACTTCTCTCATTAAAAAAGTAACGTATGCTTCATGAAGTTCGCCATCTGGATGATATTTCTTACGACGATCTATTTTATTCTGATAATGAATACCGACAAATATTGTAGGTTCAATCAACATTTCTTCATGTAATCTGTCACTTATTGTTGCCATTCTGCCAATTTGAAAATAATCATTGCCATCTTGTACATAACAAATAGTATAATCCTTAAAAGGAGTGAATCCTTCTGGAAGATACCATCTTACTTCGATTGCTTCATTAAGATACGTGCTATTGATTACCATATCTCCCATTTTTCCATTACGTCCCAAAATGATATCCTCCTACTGTTTTCATAAAAGTGCAAAATAGTATTAGCGATTTTATTTTAGCACTTTTTTTGCTAAGGGAGAAATAGTTAAGCTTTGGACAATGAGTGATAGGATGACGACGGAAAAACAGATACCAACAATTTTGTCTGTGACATCACTTGATCCATTCGTTGCACTTAAAGATAGAATTAAGAATACAGACATGGATCCTTTTAACCCTGCCCAAGACATAAGTAAGTTATAGCGATAATCATGTTTTTGTACGATGGAAGACATTAAATAAATAACAATGAATCTTACGATAATTGTACAAATAAAAATACATAGACCAAAAACGAAATAAGATACTTGCAAATATTCAGTTATTTCGATGCCGATTAACAAAAATAACAGCGCTAATAAACTTACTTCGATTATTTCCCAAAATCCGTCCAGTGACGCTCTAAAATGGTCTTCCTTCTCTGAATTACCATATGCTTTCGAAATCATCATTCCACTTGCAACTACTGCTAATACTCCTGATACGTGTATCTGTTCAGCAAGCATAAATGAACCATATGCAAGAATAATACTTAACATTAATTGATATTGACGATGATGAGAATAGTGAATCATTTTTGTTACCAAAAATCCACAAATTAATCCAACAGTAATACCACCAATGGAAGTAATAGCAAAATCAACAAAAAAATCAGTAATATGAAATGATGTAGATTTTTGCAATAATGCTGCTAACGATGTATAGACAACGATACTCGTCCCATCATTTAACATCGATTCTCCTTCTACAGTATTTGCAAGTTGTTCATTTCCAGTAGCCTTTTTGATAATCGATACAACAGAAACAGGATCTGTAGGTGTGAGGATAGCGGCAATAACGAGCGCGCTAACAAAACTTAGAGGCATGAATAACAAACTAATTCCCCATGTGATAGAACCTAATAGAAGGACTGTGAGCACAATCCCCACTGTAGCAAGTAATGTGATTAGTTGTTTGTTTTTTTTCAAACCACTTATAGGAAATTGATATGCAGAAATAAATAACAATGCAGGAATAAAAATATGATAAATCACATTTTCTGTTACTTTAATAGAACCAAAAAAACTCAAGAAAGATAATCCCATACCAATTAAGAGTAACACTGTTGGAACAGGGAAATTTTCTTGTTTTGTGTCAATGGTAAATACTATATATCCGATTAATAATAAAATAATTAGTTGAATCAATTCCAATTCTAACACCATCCTTCTAATTAAACTATTCCCATAAATTTTTATAAGAAACATGATGTATGAATACAAAGATTTATCACATCCTAAAAGCAAAAAGGGTGTGTGTAAAATGAAAAAGAAAAATTGGATGTTAATCCTTGTTATGTTAATCCTTTCTTGTCTTGTATGTGGTAGTCTTTATGCTTCCGAAAAAAGAAATACAGCAACTGTAACGACACATATGTATAAAGATAAGGAATTTTTAAAGTATCCCCAAGTAAGTGATATGAAAAAGAAGAAGTTTGAAGAGAAAATCAATAAAGATTTTGATCAATATATTAAGAATTCATATAAACAATATAAAGAAATAATGAAACAAGCAGAACAATTTGGGTTTGAAGGGCAATATGTGACAACATATGAAGTGAAATATAATACAAAACCGAAATTGAGTGTTCTTACAAGTGATTATGCATTCGGTGGAGGTGCGCATGGGAATACTGTTGTACAATCATTTAATTATTGTGAAGAAAAAGAGAAGCGGATATATTTAACTGATATTTTGACAACAGAGGAACAGATCAATGCAGTAACAAATTATGTATGGGAATATGCCATTGAGAGACCGGATATCTTTTATCCAGATTTAAAGAAAGAAGATATTAATTTAACAAAAGACACTGCTTTCTATTTTACAGATGATGGGATTGTATTAGTATTTCAACAGTACGAAATCGCACCATATGTTTCAGGAAATCAAGAAATTGTGATTCCTTCAAGTATATATAAGTGAAAAGAATAAAAGTACGCAGAAACGTATCAGAATCACTACGTTTCTGCGTATTTCAGTTTGAATTCATTATTTAGCAAACACATGATTACCTATTTTAATTGTCGTTTCACGTGTTGTAATCCAGTTGTTAACAGCAGTATTTGGATTGTAGAAGTATATAGATCCTTGACCTTGTCCTCTAAAAGCAATCGCTTCATTTACTGCTTTTAATGCTGCTTTATCTGCTGGTTGGTTGATTGACCCATTTTTTACAGGGCTAAAAGCAAAGTGTACACCATTGTTATATGTTTCATAAATTACACCACTAATACTATTTGGAAAGTCAGCATGATCAACACGATTTAGTATTACTGTTGCTACAGCTACTTTTCCAGCATAAGGTTCACCTTTTGCTTCTGCATGAACTAATCGTGCCATTAATGCCTTGTCTTGATCAGATATGGTATCAGGTAACTTAAAATATTGACCAGGATAAATAGTCGTACCATTATAATGATTCGCTTGTTGGAGTTCTTTTAATGAGACTCCATGCTCTGTCGCAATCTTCCATAAAGAATCACCCGATTTTACAGTATAGGCATGTGATGCAGATGGAAATAATAGTAAACTAGTAAAAATGATTGAAGCGAGTGTTGTAAATTTTACCTTTTTAAACATATGCTTACCCCCTGTGATGATCTAATTACTAGACTAGCAGTTGTAACATAAACTTTCAGTATGAAAAAATTTCCTGATGATAGAATAGTAGGAGCGACAAGAGGCAGAAAAAATTAACATTAGATATGTTCACTATAAAATGTGGGGAACTTGAGAAATATTACTATAAATATGTCAAGTGTAATCGTTTTGTAAACTCTAGAATTGCTAGATTTATTCATAAAAAAACACCCACTCGCTCTATATTAGAACGAATGGGTGGGAAATTAATTTCTAATTAAATGATCGAATGCGCCTAATGCAGCTGTCGCACCAGAACCCATTGAAATAATGATTTGTTTATAAGCACTATTTGTACAGTCACCAGCTGCAAATACACCAGGAATACTTGTTGTTCCACGGTTATCTACAATGATTTCACCAAATTTGCTACGCTCTACAGTACCATCTAACCATTCTGTATTAGGTACTAAACCAATTTGGATGAATACACCACTAAGTGCAATATCTTTTTCTTCTTCTGTATCTCTATCTACATATTTTAAACCTTGTACTTTATCTGAACCGTAAATTTCTGAAGTTCTTGCGTTTGTAATAACAGTAACATTTGGTAAGCTAAACAAACGATCTTGCAACACTTTATCTGCTTTTAGCTCTGGCAGAAATTCTACAACTGTTACATGTTTTACGATACCAGCTAAGTCAATGGCTGCTTCCACACCAGAGTTCCCGCCACCAACAACTGCAACATCTTTTCCAGCAAAAATGGGACCATCACAGTGTGGGCAATATGCAACCCCTTTGTTTTTGAACTCTGCTTCACCAGGTACATTAATATTTCTCCAACGAGCACCTGTTGAAAGCACGATCGTTTTACTCTTTAACACAGCACCATTCTCTAATTCAAGTTCAAATACATCTTTTTTGTGTAATGCTTTAGCTCGCATAGAGTTCATAATATCTACATTGTACTCACGAACATGTTCTTCCATGTTTGCAACAAGCTTAGGGCCTTCTGTGTAAGGTGTTGTAATGAAGTTTTCAATACCTAGTGTATCTTGTACTTGTCCACCGAAGCGTTCTGCAACAATACCTGTACGAATCCCTTTACGAGCAGCGTAAATTGCAGCACTTGCTCCAGCAGGGCCACCACCGACAACTAATACATCAAATGGATCTTTTTCATTTAATTCGTTTATATCTACACTGCTACCTAAAGCTTCTAAAATACTTTCGATTGTTTGACGACCATCAACAAATTGCTCGCCATTTAGATATACAGAAGGAACAGCCATGATATCTTTTGATTCCACTTCCTCTTTGAAAGCAGAACCTTCTACCATTGTATGTGTAATGCTAGGATGTACAATACTCATAATATTTAAAGCTTGAACGACATCCGGACATTTTTGACAAGATAAACTCACATATGTTTCAAAATGATAAGAACCTTCAAGTTTTTTAATTTGTTCGATAACTTTTTGTTCTACTTTCGGTGCACGACCACTTACTTGTAGTAATGCTAAAACGAGTGATGTGAATTCATGACCAAGTGGGACACCAGCAAATGCTACGCCAGTATCCTCACCTGTACGGTTAATACTAAAACATGGAGTACGATCAAAATTCCCATCCTCGATCGAAATCATATCAGACATACTTGCAATTTCTTGAACAAGTTCGTCTACTTCTTTTGATACACTATCAGAACCGATTTGTTTTTTTATAACAATTTCACTTTCTAATAGTTTCAAATATTCTTGTAGTTGTGATTTAATTTCTTGATCAAGCATGTGTGGACCCTCTTTTCTTATATTTTTCCAACTAAATCGATGCTTGGTTTTAATGTTTCGCCGCCTTCTTGCCATTTAGCTGGACATACTTCACCTGGATTGTTACGTACATATTGTGCTGCTTTAATTTTGTTAAGTAATTGGCTTGCGTCACGACCAATACCTTCAGCAGTAATTTCAGCTGCTTGAATCACGCCATCTGGATCGATAATGAATGTTCCACGATCAGCAAGACCTTGTTCTTCACGTAATACATCAAAGTTTTGAGATATGATATGAGATGGATCTCCAATCATTGTATATTCAATTTTACCGATTGCATCAGAAGTTTCATGCCATGCTTTATGTGTAAAGTGTGTGTCTGTTGATACAGAGTATACTTCCACACCTAGTTTTTTCAATGCAGCATATTGATCTTGTAAATCTTCTAGCTCAGTTGGACATACAAATGTAAAATCTGCAGGATAGAAACAAACAATGCTCCATTGTCCTTTGAAATCTTCGTTAGATACTGTTAAAAATTCTCCTTGACGGAATGCTTCTGCTTGAAATGGTAGTACTTCTTTACCTATTAGTGACATGTAATTGTCCTCCTTGAATTGATTTTCTTTAGTATTATTTCATTCGCAGAAATTCATGCAAATAAAATAATTATTAATCTATACTCATTATAATAAAGGGAAAATGAATGTCAAGAATAGTGAATAAAGGAATTGTTGAGCCTTTTAAGTGTAAGCGCTTTAAATTATTTCTCATTTGAATAAATTAATTAATAAATCAGAAGTAGGTTAAAATTATAAGGTTTAAGAAATGGTGTAGAAGTGCATACTGTAAATGTTTTTTTGAGTGGATGTAATGGTAAAGATTACGCTTACTTACAAGTAGTTGACTATAAAGTGAAATTTAGTTACATTAGTGATAGGTAAAATTATGAATTTTTTGTGAACATTTCAATTTAGTAAAGGAGATGAGCATATGTCTGGACCCGCTTTAAGAAAAGTAACGAGTCATGAAGCAATTCACGACGCTGCATTACAAGAAGCAAGAGAGCTGACGAACATTATTGAAAATCTAATGAAAAATAATGATCGTGAGCGAGCTTTACAAGTTGCACTTATTGCTATTGAACACTGGGAAACGAGAACATTAGCACATGCCGAGGCAGAGGAGGAGGGATTATATTTAGAAATTGCATCAGAATCAGAAGAAAAAAAACGAATCATTACGCAATTAATCCGTGATCATGACTTAATGCGTAGAATCGTTGCTATGCTGAAAGATCAACTTATTCACAATGGGATTACTGAGCACAGTATAAAACAACTTCACACATTAATTATTATAGATGAATACCATAACGCAGATGAAATGAAAGTTCTACCAAATCATTAAGGTGGTGTTTATAATATGTCCGCACAACAACCGCTTCTCACTGTTTCACCATATCTATATCAAGAACTAATTGATACATTAAAAAAAGTAAACATTCATTCATTTGATATCCAAATATACGCTTTAGAGGAACAAGATAAAATCACAATTATTGCTTACTACGGTGAAAGTTTTCAACAAAAGCAGCAGGTTACTTTCTCATCACATATAAAAAAGAACGTAGATCAATCCTATTTAGATTTTTGTGAAAAGATTGGGGAATCTTGTAAAGAAACTTTGTTAAAAGATTATTTCAAAATGATGAATTGAGAGTATATCTTTACAAGTAAGTATGACGGAAGCAAATCCAATAAAATATATGGAAGCGAGGGAATGTGATGTTTTTTTATGAACGAGAAATGCAGATAGGCCAAGATAGACAAGATTTAATTGAGATTTTATACATGCGTTTTGGACAACTCCCCCCTGAACTAGAAGAACAATTATACACAATAGAAGATTATGAAACAATCGATCGTTTGATTCTAGTTGCCGCAAATGTTCCTACACTATCTCTTTTTATAGAAGAAATGTATGAGGGAAATCGTTCTTTTAAGTTAGTAGGTGAACGTTTCAATCCGGTTGCACATTTAAAAAGAGAGGGTGATTCAAATGACAGATAATCCATTATTTAAACACCTCAAATTCTTAACTCCAGGAAACAAAATAAATCAAGGTTTTACTGAGGAAAGCAAAAGAAGTCGAGATTGGGAAAAAACATATAGAGACCGTTGGGCACATGATAAAGTCGTTAGGTCTACACATGGTGTAAATTGTACCGGTTCATGCAGTTGGAAGATATATGTGAAGGATGGGATTATTACTTCAGAGACTCAACAAACAGACTATCCAACAACAGGTAAAGACTTTCCTGAGTATGAGCCAAGAGGCTGTCCAAGAGGAGCGAGTTTTTCATGGTATACGTATAGCCCAGCACGAGTGAAGTATCCATATGTACGTGGAGATTTATATGCGATGTGGAAAGAAGAAAAAGAAAAAGGCTTTGATCCTGTACAGTCATGGATTAACATTACAAAAGATAGCGAAAAAAGAGAAAGATACGTCAAAGCAAGAGGAAAAGGTGGATTTGTACGAGCAGATTGGACAGATATTTGTGAAATGATTGCGAGTGCAACCATTGCAACAATACAAAAATATGGTCCAGATCGAGTAGTTGGTTTTAGTCCAATACCAGCAATGTCAATGGTAAGTTATGCGGGAGGATCTAGATTCTTATCATTAATTGGTGGAACAATTTTAAGTTTTTATGATTGGTACGCAGATTTACCACCTGCTTCTCCACAAGTGTGGGGAGATCAAACGGATGTGCCAGAAAGTGCAGATTGGTATAATTCAAAATATTTTATTATTTGGGGGACGAATCTACCTCAAACAAGAACGCCAGATGCACATTTTATGGTAGAAGCAAGATACAACGGTACAAAAGTTGTAGGGGTAAGTCCTGATTATGCTGAATATGAGAAATTTGCAGATTTATGGCTACCTGCACGAGCAGGGACAGATGGTGCACTTGCAATGGCAATGACACATGTAATTTTAAAAGAATTTTATGTGGACAGACAAACACCTTATTTTATTGATTATGCAAAAAGATTTACGGATTTGCCTTTTGTTGTCTGTATGGAGCCGACAAGTGATGGCTATCGTTCAGGACGATTTTTACATGCGAGTGATGTATCCAATGAGCATGAATTGGGAGAATGGAAGCCAGTCGTTTGGAATAGTGTAACAAATGCAATTGACACCCCTAATGGAACACAAGGGCATCGCTGGGATAGTTCAAATAAATGGAATCTACAATTGACTAAAGAGGATGGTAGCGAAATCGATCCTCAATTGAGTTTTTTGCATAATCATTCGACCATTATCGAAGTGGAATTTCCTTACTTTGCTAAAGAGGTCGGGGATGTCGTAAAACGCGGGGTACCTGTAAAAGAAATGATACTGTCCAATGGAAAGAAACAATATGTTACCACAATTTACGATCTAATGATGGCACACACAGGTGTGAATAGAGGATTACCAGGTGATTATCCAACAGATTATAATGATCCAAAGCCATATACTCCAGCATGGCAAGAAAGTATTACAACAGTTCCACGTCAACATGTTATACAAGTAGCGAGAGAATTTGCAGATACTGCTGAAAGAACACAAGGGAAAGCTATGATAGCAATGGGAGGAGGAACAAATCATTGGTTCCACAGCGATCAAATTTATCGCTCTATTCTTAATCTCATTCTATTAACAGGCTCCCAAGGCGTGAATGGCGGTGGTTGGGCACATTATGTTGGTCAAGAAAAGGTAAGGCCAATTGAAGGATGGCAACAAGTAGCATTTGCAAAAGATTGGGGAATCCAACCACGTCTGCAAAATGGAACATCTTTTTTCTATTTTGCAACAGATCAATTTAGATATGAAGAAAAACCTGATACTGAAAAAGGTCAATGGAATAGCAAATATCAAAAAATGCATCCAGCTGATGTCAATGCTTTAGCGGCAAGGTTAGGATGGTTGCCTTCCTATCCACAATTAACTCAAAATAGTATTGATATCATCCGAGATGCCAAGAAAGATGGTGCGATAACAGAGTCGCAAATTATCGGAATGGTAACAGAAAAGATTAAAAAAGGTGAGTTAGATTGGGCAATTGAGCATCCTGATCATCCTAATAATTTCCCGAGAGTGTTTTTTAACTGGCGTTCCAATTTACTTGGTGATAGTGGTAAAGGACATGAGTATTTTGTGAAGCATCTCATTGGTGGGGATGATCAAGTATTAGCAGATGATGATGTCTCATGGAAACCAGAATCTGTGCAACTAGCTGATAAAGGTGCAGAAGGTAAGGTTGATTTATTTGTTAGTATTGATTTTCGAATGACAAGCTCAGGTCTATTTTCAGATATTGTTTTACCTGCAGCAACATGGTATGAAAAGTATGATATCTCGACAACAGATATGCATCCATTTATTCATCCATTTAATGCTGCCGTAAATCCACCATGGGAAGCCAAAAGTGATTGGAACATTTTTAGAGAAATTGCAAAAGTATTCTCTACATTAGCAGAAAAGCATTTACCTGGAACAACGGAAGAATTAATGATGTCACCACTCGGTCATTATTCTAAAGGTGAAATTGCGCAACCAAATGGTGAAATTCGTGATTGGCGAAAAGGTGAAACAGAAGCAATACCAGGAAAGACAATGCCTAATATGCATATAGTAAAACGAGAATACAGCAAAACATACGATAAAATGACAACAATTGGAGATAGCTTAAAAAATGGATATGGTATGAAAGGTGTATCTTATCCGGGCGAAAAAGTCTATGAGGAATTAAAACATCGATTAGGCACATCTAAGCGAGAAGGGATAGGAAAAGGTCATCCTGAATTATATAAAGATACAGATGCTATTGAAGCGATTCTATTAATGTCAGGTGCTTCAAATGGAAAGCGTGCAGTAGAAGGATGGAAATCATTAGAAAAGAAAACAGGACAACAGTTAGAGGATATTGCTAAAACAAGAGAGGAAGAAGCTTTTACTCTTGATGATTTAACAGCGCAGCCTAGACATACGATTTCGACACCTGTTTGGAGTGGGCTTGAAAAAGAACATCGACGTTATTCTCCATTTACTGTGAATAAAGAGTACTCGATTCCATGGCACACCCTAACAGGTCGTCAAAGCTTCTATCTTGACCATGAGATGATGTTAGATTTTGGCGAAGCATTACCAATATATTTACCACCACTTGCACATGGGCCTTATATTAAAGGAGAACAGGAAACGTTACATGATGAAAAGTCACTTACTGTAAGGTATTTAACACCACACCAAAAGTGGGGAATTCATACAATGTTCACAGAAGCAAGTCCAATGGTTCAATTATTTCGTGGTTGGCAAGTTGTGTGGATGAATGAAAAAGACGGGCATAAAATTGGCTTGAAAGATAATGATTGGATTGAAGTATATAATCGCAATGGTGTGATTGCAGCTAGAGTTGTTTTAACCTATCGTATTCCAGAGGGGATGGTGTACATGTATCATGCCCAAGATCGGACAATGGGGGTTCCTGGAACGACAATAGGCAAAAAAAATCGTGGAGGTACTCATAATAGTGTTACAAAAATAACAGCAAAAGCGACACATATGATTGGTGGATATGCTCAACTAAGTTATGGGTTTAACTATTATGGTCCGACTGGTAGCCAACGAGATACGATGGCAATTATTAAACCAATGAAGGAGGTCGATTGGCTTGAAGATTAAAGCACAAGTAGCAATGGTTATGCACTTAGATAAATGTATTGGTTGTCATACTTGTTCTGTAACATGTAAAAGCACATGGACGAATAGACCTGGAGCGGAATATATGTGGTTTAATAATGTAGAGACACGACCAGGGCCAGGGTATCCAAAACAATGGGAAGATCAAAATCGCTACAAAGGTGGCTGGGAGTATTCTAATGGAAAGTTAAGACTGCGTGCAGGGGGACCATTAGCAAAATTAAAGAATATCTTCTTTAATCCAGATATGGAAACATTAGAAGATTATTATGAACCATGGACATACGATTATCAAAATCTAATTCATAGAAAGAAAGGAGATAGCTTACCTGTTGCACGTCCAAAATCGATGATTACTGGTAAATATATCGATAAGCCTGAATGGGGTTCTAACTGGGATGATGATTTAGCTGGTGGCAGTGAAATTGTCCCGATGGATCCAAATGTGCAAAAGTTACAAGAACACATTGCGATGGAATATGAAAAGACATTTATGATGTATTTACCTAGAATTTGTGAACATTGTTTAAATCCTTCTTGTGTTGCATCATGTCCATCGGGTGCGATGTACAAAAGAGATGAGGATGGCGTGGTCTTGGTAGATCAAGACGAGTGCCGTGGCTGGCGCTTTTGTATGAACGGTTGTCCATATAATAAGGTGTACTATAACTGGAATACACATAAAGCCGAAAAATGTAACTTTTGTTATCCACGAACAGAAGCAGGCTTACCGACCATTTGTTCCGAAACTTGTGTTGGTCGAATTCGTTATATTGGTGTGATATTGTATGATGCTGACAAAATAAAGGAAGCTGCATCTGTAGAAAATCCTCAAGATTTATATGAAGCACAGTTGAATTGTTTTTTAGATCCATTTGATGAAGCAGTTATCAATAAAGCAAGAGAAGAAGGGATTAATGATGAATGGATTAGAGGTGCACAAGAATCCCCAGTATACAAAATGGCGATAAAATGGAAAATCGCATTACCTCTACATCCAGAATATAGAACGTTACCAATGGTATGGTATGTTCCGCCGCTTAGCCCGATTATGAATCATATTACAAATGAAGAAGAATTAAATACAGATGGCTATATTCCTGCAATTGACCAAATGCGCATTCCCGTTGAATACTTAGCCTCTCTTTTATCTGCTGGTGATACAAAAGTAATAAGAAAAGTATTACTAAAACTAACAACGATGCGTGTGCACATGCGTCAAAAAACAGTTGGAGGAGTTGACCCATTACGAGAAAGTAACTTGTTAAAAGAGGCAGGAATGACAGAATTAGATGTGGAAGAGATGGCGTATTTATTAGGTGTTGCTAAATATAAAGATCGCTTTGTTATACCGACAGGAAGACGTGAAATGCATGAAGACCTTCATTACAGGCAAGGTGCTTGTAGTATTGAAGATTTAGCACCACCTGAAGGCATGGTCACATATCCTTTTGAAAGAAGGAAGAAGGTATGAGAGAAAAAGAAGCGGAATTATTATTAGTCGCAGCACATTTATTAGATTATCCAAGTAAACAGACGATAGAAATGGTGCAAGAGTGGATAAATACTTCGAATCATTGGTCAATGGAACGAAATCAATTACAATTACTTATTCGACCATTTCAAATGATGTCTTTTATTGAACTAGAGAAGCTTTATGTAAATACATTTGATTTAAAAGCAGAAATAGGATTGTACTTAACTGCATATGAAGTAGGGGATAGTAATAAGCGTGGAGCAAGTCTTATCCAATTACAAAAAATAATTAATCAAGCGGGATTCGAACGAAATGATAAAGAACTAGCAGATTATATACCGATGCTATATGAGTTAATAGCAATAATGGAAGAAACAGACGATGCGATTCGATTATGGAAAAGGCTTGGTACTGTAACTCAAACGATCTATCAAAATATTCCGAAGACAAATCTCTATTTCCCCATTTTTGAATTATTAATGACATATGTATTTGAAGCGCCATCTGATAAAGAACTAGAAGAAATGGAGAGAAATCGTGAAACTACTGATTTAGCAGAATTACCATATCCAATTATGTACAATTGAAGGAGTGGAACAGATGGTAGATATATTTTGGTGGGTGATATTTCCTTATGTAACGCTATCGATTATGATTGTTGGATGTTTGTATCGTTACATGTATCGGCAAAAGACTTGGACAGCACCATCAACAGAATTTCTGGAAAAGAAGTGGCTACGAATTGGTTCCCCACTTTTTCATTATGGTATATTACTAGCAATTATTGGACACGCAATGGGTTTGATTATTCCACTAAGCTTTTATCAGGCAATAGGTGTATCTGATGACATCTATCATTTCGGAGCAGTTTATGGTGGAGGTCTAGCTGGATTAATGGTAATCAGTGGAGCGATTATTTTATTAATTAGAAAAGCAACAATTGATAAAGTAAGAATACATGCCACTTTTGCTGATTTTTTCAGTGTGATTGCGATAATTATTGTTGCTGGAATAGGCACATACATGACAATTATTTATAATACAACAGTCGAGCATTATGAATATCGTACAACGATTGGACCATGGTTCCGTAGTATTTTTGCATTTCAACCTAATTATCAGTTGATGTCAGATGTTCCATTATTATTTAAAGTACATGTTATCGCATCTTTTGGTTTGTTTGCGTCTATCCCTTTTACACATTTAGTGCATATTTATAGTGCACCATTACACTATTTGGTGAGATCACCGCAACAATATCGATCAAGAGTAGGTTATTCGACAAAGAATAAATCATAGCTATTTTTCCGTTAGTAGGAAAGGAGATCTCAGATGAATAAGGAAGGAAAAATACAATTACCTTTACAAACATTAAGTTTAGTTGTTGGGTTTATGGTATGGGTTTTACTTTCTTCATTGATGAGTTTCATTAAACAAGATATTACTTTAACAACTGGACAAATTTCATTAATAACAGCAATTCCAGTTATCTTAGGATCTCTATTACGTGTACCACTCGGTTATTATACAAACCGTTTTGGTGCACGAGGGCTATTTATATTAAGTTTACTTTTTCTTATATTCCCTGTTGGCTATTTGGGGATGTCAAATAGTTTAATTGATTTAATTATTTCAGGATTATTTCTTGGAATTGGTGGGGCTGTATTCTCAGTTGGTGTAACATCCTTACCAAAATACTATCCGAAAGAAAAACACGGATTTATAAATGGGATATATGGAGTAGGTAATATCGGTACAGCAATTACATCATTCGGCGCGCCAATTATTGCAGGTATGTATAGTTGGCGAATTGCTGTATTTACGTTTATAATTCCATTGCTACTTTTTGCTATCTTGAATGTTGCATTTGGTGATAAAAAAGAAACGAAAGTACAAACATCACTAAAAAGTCAAGTATTAGGTGTGTACAAAAACAACAAGTTATGGTTTTTAAGTTTCTTTTATTTTTTAACTTTTGGCTCTTTTGTGGCGTTAACCGTGTATTTACCGAATTTCTTAGTTTCTGAATTTGGATTATCAGAGGTAGATGCAGGATTAAGAACAGCTGGCTTTATTGTTCTATGTACACTGATGCGACCTATTGGAGGCTATCTTGGTGATCGTTTTAATCCATTTAAGATTTTGATGATTGTCTTTGCAGGGTTAACGATTTCCGGTGTAGTACTCTCTTTCTCGCCAACTATCTTGTTGTATACAATCGGTAGTTTGTCTGTTGCCTTTTTTTCAGGGATTGGGAATGGTACCATTTTTAAATTAGTGCCATTATATTTCTCAAAGCAAGCGGGAATTGTAAATGGCATTGTGGCTGCGATGGGAGGACTTGGTGGTTTTTTTCCGCCAATCATTCTAACAACAGTCCATGATATAAATGGACATTATGCTATAGGTTTTATGGCATTATCTCAATTTGCACTAGCTAGTTTAATTATCATTATATGGATGTATTATACGGATAAATTAAATGTATCGAATTATATTGTAAACAATGCTGGTCAAGGAATTTTAGTCACAGACGAGAACGGAAACATTACAAAAATAAATAAAGCTTTCGAACAGATTACTGGATATAAAGAGAAAGAGATACTTGGTCTGAAACCAAATATTTTAAGCTCTGGTGTCCAAACAGATTCTTTTTATGAACGAATGTGGATGCAGTTAAAAGAAAAAGAAATTTGGCAGGGTAAGATTACGAATAAGAGAAAAGGTGGGGAATTATACACACAGTGGTTATCTATTAGTGTCTTAAAGGATGCTGGAGGTAATGTTACGAATTATGTAGGAATATTTAGTGAGTTATAGGAATCGATGAAGAAATTGAGGTTTGAACAAAAGAATTTTTTGCGTATTAGAAGATAAGCTCCAGATAACTCTATTTGGTTATTTGGAGCTTTTGTATGTGCTCGCAATCGCTCCGACCTGTCCGTTTCCCTTTCCGTGGATGTTTACTCTACAGTGAAAGTAATCATAAAATCCATGGAAAGAGGATTGCGCAAGCCGGAGGGGGTATAAGCACATAAATCATTTCATTACGAAATAATTTTCCCTGGTGAAGGTGATGTAGGAAATGATGGAGAAAAATGACTTAATAAATATTGATAGATTGCTTGTTCTACAGTTATTTCTTGATTACCTAATCCTTGATTTCCAAATAACACATTAAATTCTAGGATGTAATAGTTGCCATTACTCACTAAAATATCGAACCCAGCATGATTAATATTCAGTTTTGTAGCAATATCTGTCACAATATCTAATGCTTCCTCTGGAATGAAGTTGTAGCATATGTCGCCACCTCTTGCTACATTGTGCAAAAACTCTCCTTCTTGACCAACACGCCAGTAAGACGCAAAAATTTGATCACCAACAAAACAAATGCGCAAGTCTTTCCCATCGTTAGGTAAATATTCTTGAACATATAGCACATCACTTCTATTCGCATAATTATGAAATTGTGCTTCATTTTCAATTAAAAATACACCATTCCCCATAGAATTACGAGGTTCCTTTGCAACAAACGGAAAAGGGAATGTTTCTAATATCGCTTTTCTATTTGTCTCATTATTTGAATGGATTTCTGTGTATGGGATATGTGTATTCGCAATTGACCATAATGCTCTAGTCATTTCGATTTTACTTGCACCAAGTTGCATTGTTTCAATACTTGGGAATATTTGTTTTTTTAATCCATAAACAAGTGTTGGTACTTGCCATGTTTCGGGAAATAGAATAAGGTCTGCTTCTCGAATTGCTTGCATCTCTTTAAACATATGATCTGGTTTAATATATTTCACACCAGGTATGCCAATTGTACGAAAAGGATTAAAAGATAATAATTTCATTCGCCATGTTCCCATCTTATTAAATTGTGAAAAAAAGTAAATCTAGAACAATATAATATTAGCACGATTTTTCAGAAATGCTAGTTATTTTTTTAATATTTATTTATAGGAATTTATATAGTAAAAATAAGTGTTCCAGTCTCTACGTTTCTAACCGGGCACTTACACTTTTGCTTCATCCAGCTCCAGTGCCCAGAAACTAGGAGACTTCACGAATCAACGATCAATAAGTCATCATCGATTCGCATGCTCTCCGTGATTCCTTTATTTCAGTTGATGCGTTCCAGTCTCTACGTTTCTAACCGGGCACTTACGCTTTTGTATCATCCAGCTCCAGTGCCCAGAAACTAGGAGACTTCACGTATCAACAATCAATAAGTCATCATCGATTCGCAAGCTCATCGTGATTCCTTTATTTCAGTTGATGCGTTCCAGTCTCTACGTTTCTAACCGGGCACTTACGCCTTTGTATCATCCAGCTCCAGTGCCCAGAAACTAGGAGACTTCACGTATCAACAATCAATAAGTCATCATCGATTCGCAAGCTCATCGTGATTCCTTTATTTCAGTTGATGCGTTCCAGTCTCTACGTTTCTAACCGGGCACTTACGCTTTTGTATTAAAAAGTTAATTTTATGTTAAATAATGTAACGTTTTTCTTTAAATTGTTTTTTTTCTATCATAATTTAGTAATATAGAAATAGAATAAATATGTTACTTATTTAAACTAGACACCTCTTCATATATAAGAACTTTCTTAATCCATTTTAGCTTTGCTATTTCATTTGTAGGAGGAATGTAAATGATTCTGGAAAAAAGTGTAGTAGAATATTTAGACAATTATCACATTGGCAAATGCTATAACAGTTATGAATATTTTGGGGCACACATGATACATGCAAAAGAAAGAAAAGGTGTTCGCTTTACATTATGGGCACCAAATGCATTAGCTGTATCTGTTGTTGGCTCGTTTAATGAATGGGATGACAATATTCATCAGATGGAACGATTAAATGATAATGGAATATGGCACTTGTTTATTCCGAGTATAAAAGAGGGAGAACAATATAAATATAAGTTAATTTTGCCTGATGGGAGACATATATATAAAGCAGATCCATATGCTTTCCATTCAGAAGTAAGACCAGGTACATCATCGATCATTGTTGATTTGAATCAATACAACTGGAATGACTCCTCATTCCTTCAAACTAGACAAGCATATAATCCTCTCACTTCACCAATCAATATTTATGAAATACATCTTGGATCATGGAATGTTAAAGAAAACAGTACATTAGAAGATGACATATATAAATCACTACACCCGAAGTATTTTTATTCCTACCGTGAAATCGCAGACCAATTAATTCCATATTTAAAAGAAATGCATTATAACTTCATAGAAATCTTGCCATTAATGGAACACCCTTTTGACGGATCTTGGGGATACCAAGTGACTGGTTATTATAGTATGACAAGTAGATACGGAACACCTCAAGATTTAATGTATTTAATTGATACGTGTCACCAAGCTAATATTGGCGTTATTTTTGATTGGGTACCTGGACACTTTTGCCGAGATGAACATGGACTGCTATATTTTGACGGCACGCCATTATATGATGGTATCGATCATCCGAACTGGGGTACGAAGAAATTTAATTTCTATCGAAGTGAAGTAAGGAACTTTCTTATTTCCAATGCTTCCTTTTATTTCGAAAAATATCATATTGACGGGATTCGAGTTGATGGTGTGACTTCCATTTTACAAATGAATTTTGGCTTAGACAATGAAACATATGTAAATGAATATGGGAATGGTGAAGACTTACATGGTGTTGCATTTTTAAAAGAATTAAATACTGAGGTTTTTAAGAAATATCCATATGCAATCATGGCAGCAGAGGAATCTTCTAGTTGGCCGCTTGTGACAGCCCCTGTAGAAGATTCAGGATTAGGCTTTAATTTGAAATGGAAAATGGGTTGGATGAATGACACGTTACAATATATTTCAATGGATCCACTATTTCGAAAAGGATCTCATGACTTGATCACATTTTCAATGCATTACGCTAATAGTGAGAATTTCTTATTACCATTTTCACATGATGAAGTAGTGCATGGAAAGAAATCCATGATTGATAAATGTCCTGGAAGTTACGAGGATAAGTTTCTCACATTAAAGTTGACGATGCTCTATCAAATCACGCATCCAGGTAAAAAATTAAACTTTATGGGGAATGAAATTGCACAATTTATAGAATGGCGATATTACGAACCAATTGAGTGGTTCTTGTTAGAATATGATGCACATCAACGCTTTCATCATTTCATCAAAACAATCAATAAACTGTATCTACAGGAAAAGGCACTATATGAAAAAGATTATTGTGATGAAGGTTTTCAGTGGATTGATGCAGATAACTGTAGTCAAAGTATCTTTAGTTATATTCGTTATTACAACAAAGAAGACTTCATTATCGTAATCTTAAATTTCACACCTGTTGGATATGATGAATTTCGAATTGGTGTGCCATATGAAGGGGAATATCGTATATTGCTTGAAACAAAGCATGAACCATTTCGGAAAACAAAAATAAAATATGTGAAGACAGAAGAAGTGCCAATGCACAACTTTGAACAGTCTATTACAATTTCACTAGATGGGTTGCAAGGAGTATTAATAAAGAAGAAACGTACAAAAAAATCATAAAATTGCTTGAGATATGAGGGACCCATGATGAAGAATAATGAGCTAAGACCATATGAGATATTTTTAGATCAATATGTTAAAAATCTTGTACCGATAGATAAGGTTGAGGGATTTGATATAAGACCAGGATTTTTTGATGAGTATGGGACGACATTGATTCCAGGTGGAGTTAGTTTTACTGTGCACTCTCAGCATGCAACTAGTTTTAAGCTAGCATTATTTAAACCAAGAGAAGAAGATCCTTACGCTATTATTCCGTTTCCTGATAATTACCGTGTTGGCAATGTATACTCGATGATTGTATTTGGTCTAGACATAGAAGAATTTGAATATGCATATATTGTAGATGGTCCGTATCATCCTAGTCGAGGATTAATATTTGATAATACCAATTACCTTTTAGATCCATACGCAAAGGCAGTGACGGGACAAAGCAAATGGGGACAAAAGCCGGCATATGGGATGAGTTATCGTGCTCGAGTTGTTGCGAATGTGTTTGATTGGAAAAAAACAAAAGCACCACATCTTCCAATTGAAGATTTAATCATTTACGAGTTACATGTACGAGGTTTTACCAAACATAGTAGTTCTGAAGTGAAGAATGGCGGTACTTTTGATGGTTTAATAGAAAAAATACCATATTTAAAAGAATTAGGAGTAAACGCAGTAGAGTTAATGCCAATTTTTGAATTTGATGAAATGAGTGGCATGCGAATACACAATGGAAAGAAATTATACGATTATTGGGGATATAACCCTATTTCTTTCTTTTCGCCAAATACCGCATATAATTCCAATCAAGAACATAATAAAGAAGGTACCGAACTAAAGAGTTTAGTTAAGAAAATGCACGAGAATGGAATAGAAGTAATCTTAGATGTTGTATTTAATCATACAGCAGAAGGCAACGAACAAGGACCAAGTATTAATTTAAAAGGGTTCGATAATAGTGTTTATTATATGTTAACGCCTGATGGACATTATTTTAACTTCAGTGGTTGTGGCAACACATTAAACTGTAATAATCCTATTGTAAGACGAATGATTATCGATTGTTTACGTTATTGGGTGATTGAGTACCGAATCGATGGGTTTCGATTTGATTTAGCTTCCATCTTAGGAAGAAGTGAAGATGGCTCGCCTATGAATAATCCGCCACTTCTACAGAATTTAGCATTTGATCCTATTCTTTCAAATGTAAAATTAATTGCAGAAGCATGGGATGCGGGAGGTTTATATCAAGTAGGAACATTTCCAGATTGGAATCGTTGGTCAGAATGGAACGGGAAGTATAGAGATGATGTGCGATCTTTTCTAAAAGGAGATAGTGGACTTGCGCATACAGTCTGTGATCGAATTGGTGGCTCACTTGATTTGTACCCACCTGAAACTAGATTTAATAGTGCGTCGGTGAATTTTATTACATGTCATGATGGGTTCACATTACATGATTTATATAGTTATAACGATAAGCATAATGAAGCAAATGGATGGGATAACAAAGACGGAGAGAGTCATAATCATTCATGGAACTGTGGAATAGAAGGTGTAACGGACAATGAAGAAGTTAACCAATTAAGAAAACAAATGATACGAAATGCGTTTACAATTCTTTTAATGAGCAGGGGCACACCGATGATTTTAGCAGGAGACGAATTTTTACGTACCCAACAAGGTAATAACAATGCATATTGTCAAGATAATGAGATTTCATGGGTGGATTGGACCTTGTTTGAAGAAAATCAAGAAATGTTTGCATTTGTAAAATACTTAATCCATTTGCGTAAAAAGTATCCCATTGTACGAAGAAAAACAAAAAGTGCACAAAGTCATTATCCTCATTTCTCTAAACATGGTATTCATCCGTGGCAGTTAAGTGACTGGGAAGAAGAAAGAGTTGCTGGTGTCATGTTTGCAGGTAGAGATGGAGAGAACACAGTGGATATATACGCATATATCTTGATAAATAGTCATTGGGAAGAGCATAAAGTAGAATTGCCACAATTACCAGAATACTATCATTGGAAACTAGAAATAGATACGCACGCTTGTGACATGAACACAATGCGAAAAGTACAACAAGTGATACAAAACACAACTATTTCTATACCACCCAGAAGCTGCAAGGTATTTTTTTCTGCATATTTACCATTGTAAGTGATTATAAATACTATTTGTGGCGAGAACAAAATGCGAATATTGGAGGGTACCATTGATGAAAAAGGCGAATACAATAGCGATGTTACTAGCGGGTGGACAAGGTACGAGACTAGAAGATTTAACCATCAATAACGCAAAACCTGGTGTGATGTTTGGGGGGAAATATCGAATTATTGATTTTAGTTTAAGCAATTGTTTTCATTCAGAGATTTATACAGTTGGAGTCATGACACAGTATAAACCATTGTTATTAAATCGCTATATTGGAAATGGGAATGCATGGGCATTGGATAAAATGAACCAAGGTGTGTATATTTTGCCACCATATATGAGGGAAAATAATGCAGAATGGTATAAAGGAACAGCAGACGCAGTATACCAAAATATTGAGTTTATTGAAATGTTTGAGCCTGAATATGTTTTAATCCTTTCTGGTGACCATATTTATCAAATGGATTACTCTAAAATGATCGAACAAGCAGAAGAAACGAATGCTGATTTGGTTATATGCACGCGTGAAGTAGCTTTAGAAGAAGCTAGTCGCTTCGGCATTGTGGAATTAAATGAAACGAATAGAATTATTGATTTTGAAGAAAAACCTAATGAGCCAAAAAACAATCTTGCATCAATGGGAATTTATGTATTTAAATGGACGGTATTAAAAGATGTCTTACTGACAGATCACAGCAACGAACATTCATCTAATGATTTTGGGCACGATATCATTCCAAAACTTATTACGGATAACAAACGTGTTTTTGCGCATATATTTCATGGATATTGGCGAGATGTTGGAACAGTAGATAGTTATTATAAAGCGAATATGGATTTACTTAAGAATAGAGACGATTTTAATTTGACAAGTGAACATTTACGGGTATATTCCAATAACCCGAATCGAGAACCACATTTTATTGGAGAGCATGCAATGATACATAATAGCTTAATCGCTGATGGATGCTATATTAATGGAAATATTGTGCAATCGATTATTAGTCAGGATGCTATCATAGAAGAAGATGCGATTATAAAAGAATCTATTCTATTAGGAAATGTAAAAGTGAGACGAGGCGCTATTATTGAGAAAGCGATTATTGCAGATAATGCAGTAATTGAAGAAAATGCAAGAATCGGAGATGTGCAATCGGACAATGTAACATTGTTTGTTAGGGAGGTACAGTCATGAAGCGCACTGTAGGTATTATTACAAATAGCTCAAATATGACGAATCTCGATGGCTTAATTGGACACAGAAGTATACACACAATACCGATAGGAGGAAAATACAGATTAATAGATTTTCCATTATCTAATCTAGTGAATTTAAATGAAGATATCTATATTGGAGTGATTGGTTCTTATAATTATCGTTCATTAGTGGATCATCTGAAGCAAGGACAAGATTGGAACTTAAGTCGTAAGAGTAATGATTTACTAGTGTTACAAGGAGACAGATCAGTAAAAATTGCACCAGTTGGTAGATTGTCCGTGCAAGATTTTTTAGATAATGAACCATTCTTTGATAAGTTACCAGAAGAAGTAGAGAACATTATTATTAGTGGATGTAATATTGTTGCTAATCTAGAAATGGAAAAAATCTTAGAAGAACACCAAGAGACTAATGCAGATATAACGATGTTGTATAAACAAAATTATCAAGGTTATATGCTTGATCAAGAACTCTTTTTACAATTAGAAAATAATGAAGTGAAAAAAATTTATTATAGTTCTAATAAAGTTCAGAACCAGAATTTATTTATAGATACTTTTATCATAAAAAGAACCGTATTTTTGAACATGTTACGTGAAGCAAAAAGAAGAAGAATCATAGATTTTATAGAAATAATACAGCAATGTTTGGATCAAATTCATATCCATAGTTATCCTGTATCAGGTTACGTGAAAATGATTCATTCCTTACAAGCATACTATGAATGTTCGATGGAATTAATTAAGTGTGCGACACATGTAGAATTGTTTAAGAATCAAAGGAAAATATATACAAAATCTAAAGACAATCATCCGACTGTGTATGGACAACTAGCTAAAGTAAAAAGAGCGATGGTTGCTAGTGGAGCAATAGTGAATGGGAGTATTGAAGACAGTATCGTGTTTCGAAATACAAATATTGGACATGGAGCAAAAGTGAAAAACAGTATCATTATGCAAGGTGCAGTGGTCGGAGAAGATGCAGTCGTTGTTAATGCAATACTTGATAAAAATGTCAGAATAAGGCCAGGCGAATTTATTACAAGTCATACAACGGAACCTATATTAATAAAAAAGAGATCGGACTGAGAGGAGAGTAGTAATTGAAAATATTATTTGCTACATCTGAAGCATTTCCGTTTGCCAAAAGTGGAGGATTAGGTGATGTTGCGTATGCCTTGCCTAAGACATTGAAAAAGAAAAAAGTAGATATAAGAGCAGTCATGCCATTATATGGAGACATCCCAGAAGAGTTTGTACAAAGAATGGAGAAAATAGGTGATTTTACTGTTCAATTAAATTGGAGAAATCAGCAATGTGAATTGTATTATATTGTTCATGAAAATGTATTTTGGTATTTTATTAAAAATGATTATTACTTTGGCCGAGGAGGTTTGTACGGGTATTATGACGATGCAGAACGATTTTTATTTTTCTCTAAGGCAATCTTAACATTTATTCCTATATATGATTTTTGCCCGAATATTATTCATTGTAATGACTGGCAAACAGCGGCAATCCCAATGTTATTGAAGAAACAATATAATCATCAATTATGCTCGGCAGATTATATGAAGACAATTTTGACGATTCATAATATTAAATATCAAGGAATATATGGAGCGGATACTTTATTTGAACTGTTAGGTTTTTATCCAGAAGATATTACAAGTGAATTAGAATATCATGGTGCTTGTAATATTTTAAAAGCAGGAATATATTTTAGTGATTTTGTTACAACAGTTTCTCCGACATATGCAAAAGAATTGGAGCATGCCTACTTTGCAGAAGGACTAGATGGTGTGATAAGAGATGTCCATTATAAAATGAAAGGCATATTAAACGGTGTAGATTATGAAGTGTTCCACCCTGCAATAGATAGAGGATTATATGTAAATTACCAAACAAACTATGAGCTTAAACTAAAAAATAAAGCCGCATTTGCAGAACAATATCATTTAGATCCAAACAAATTTACGATTGGAATGGTGAGTAGGTTAGTAGAATTAAAGGGAATAGACCTTATTAAGCGGATGATTGTAGAAATAATGGAACAAGATATGCAACTGATTGTGCTAGGTACAGGAGATAAAGAATACGAAGATTTTTTTCATTATGTGAAAGAAAGGTATCCTAGTAATACATCGATTCATATTTGTTTTAATAATCAATTAGCATCACAGATTTATGCTGCGAGTGATGTGTTTTTAATGCCATCACGCATTGAACCGTGTGGATTAAGTCAGATTATCGCACTAAAATATGGTACACCTCCTGTAGTTCATTCAACTGGAGGATTAACCGATACTGTAACAGATACTTCAAATGAAACAAATAAAGGAAATGGTTTTGTTTTTAATCAATATAATGCACATCAGATGTTTGAGAAGCTCGTATTAGCAAAGGAAATATTCGATACAGATAAAGAATATTGGAAAGAAATCGTGGGAAGAGCATTTCGTGCCGATTTTAACTGGGAACAACAAGCATGTGAATATTATGAGATATACAATAATTTAGAATTGCAATAAGAAAAACAAACCCTTAGTGAATGACAAGCTAAGGGTTCGTTTCTTATGTCAAATATATATTTTTAGATACTAGTATATGTTTGCTCTTAATCTTGATTCGCATATGGATCAATTGTTTGAATCGTTCCGTCTTCACTATATGTTAATTCAGTAAATTTAACAGAACGTTTGTGATTGATACCATCAGATAGTGAACAATCATGATAGAATAAATACCATTTACCTTCAAACTCAACAATAGAATGGTGTGTTGTCCAACCAATTACTGGTTTAAGTATCGTTCCTTTATAGGTAAAGGGACCCGTTGGATTTTCGCTAACAGCATAAACAATTTTGTGTGTTGTACCTGTAGAGTAGGATAAATAATACAGTCCATTATATTTATGCACCCACGGTCCTTCAAAAAATCGTCTGTCTTCATCTTCTGCAAGGATTGGATTGCCTTCTTCATCGACAATAGAAATTTCTTTCACTTCTGATTTAAATGAGAGCATATCCTCACTCAATTCTGCAACTCTAGGACCTAATGCAGGCGCTTTTGGGTCTGGCCCTTCAGCATCTTGTATGAATTCTCCTGTTTGCCATTTTTCTAATTGGCCTCCCCAAAGTCCACCAAAGTAAATGTAACTCTTTTGATCATCATCGACTAAGACGGCAGGATCAATACTGAAGCTTCCCTCTAGATAATTATCTTCTGCTTTAAATGGACCAGCAGGATTGTCGCTAGTTGCGACACCAATTCTAAAAATATCGTCATGATCGCGTGCAGGGAAGAATAAATAATATTTTCCGTTTTTGTAAGCAGCATCAGGCGCCCACATTTGTTTACTTGCCCATGGTACATCTTTCACATGCAATGCTTCTCCATGATCTACAACTGGAGCGCTTACATTTTCCATTGATAAAACATGATAATCTTCCATTTTATATTGGTCACCATTATCGTTTGATTCCATATCATGATCCAAATCATGTGAAGGATAAATATACAATTTGCCATCAAATACATGTGCAGAAGGATCTGCTGTATAAATGTGTGTCACTAATGGTTCATTTTGTACAGGTTTCTTAGTCATATTAGTACCTCCATTTACATTAATAATGAAAGTATAACAGATTTTTAACACTTTGTATAATCGAAAAACAAAGTTTGTTAAATTTTTAAAGTAATACCTATAGTTTTTATGTACAAGGACGAGTTAATTCTTTCTCCATTCACTTCATTGTACATTTAGATAAAAAAGTACATGATCCTCTATTGAGCGACCATGTACATCGAGTTAATTCCATTCTTTCATTGGGAGACGAACCTTTGATTGAGTGGCATAACTAGCTATTATATATCCTAAAAATGCAAGAAATATCGATGGCACAACTGCATGCATGCCAAATGGATTAGGGAAAAATGTTTGGAAAATCAAATATGTTGTAATACCAGTAATCATAGATGTGATTGCACCATATTTATTTCCTTTTTTCCAATATAGACCTAAAATAATTGGCCATATAAAGGCAGCTTCTAATCCGCCAATTGCAAATAAATTCAACCAAATAATTAAATCAGGTGGATTGATTGCGATAAGATAGACAATGATTCCAAGTATTGCAGTAATGGAAAAACTAATGCGTTTGACTGTTTTTGTATCAATATCTGGCTTAATATAATTCACATAAATATCCTTCACAATTGTGGAACTGACCAATAGTAACAAGGAATCTACCGTAGACATAATTGCGGCGAGAGGTGCAGCTAATATAATACCCGCTAACCATGGCGGTAATACTTCTAATGCGATTAACGGCATTACTTTATCTGCAACGTCAATTCCAGGTAAAATTGGCCTTGCAAATGCACCAATTAAATGCATATTAAGCATAATCATACCAACAACTATTGTCCCGACAATGATTGCTTTATGAAATGCTTTTGTATTTTTGTAAGACATTGCACGGACAGCGATTTGTGGCAACGCAACAACACCGACACCGACAAGGATCCAGTATGAAGATACATATAGTGGTGTTAGCGTACCATCTTGTCCATATGGTGTAATAAGGTTAGGATTCTCCGCTTGTAAGTCAGCTATGATATTCGGAATACCTCCACCTGCTATAATTACAGCAATAAGTAAAATAAGTGTTCCGACAAACATAATGCTTCCTTGTACCGCATCTGTTAATGTAACAGCACGGAATCCGCCGAATGTCACATAAACTAATACAGTGAGTACGAAAAGGAGTAGAGCCGTTTCATAGGAAAGACCTGTTAGTGATTCAATTAACCTTCCTCCACCTATCCATTGAGCTGCCATACTTGAGAATAAAAAAGCGACAATACTAATCGATGCGAGAATTACAACCGTTTTTGACTTGTACCTACTTTTAAGAAAATCGACCATTGTCACAGCTTGCATTTTTTTTGTTACGATTGCAAATCTTTTTCCTAGTATCATTAATGTAAAATAACCGGTGGCGACTTGCGTAATAGATAACAATACCCAACCTAACCCTTCATTGTATGCCATACCTGGCCCGCCGATAAAACTACTCGCACTTCCATATGTAGCTGTCATTGTCATAGCAAGTACGAATCCACCAAGACTTCGACCGCCTAAATAATAATCATCGATGAAAGAAGACTTGTTTTGTTTTTGTCTACTTGCAAAAAGTCCGACTAAAAAAATAAAGAGAATAGATCCAAAAAATGTAGCAGATGTTATGATGTTCATTAATCGTTTAACTCCTTATCATCAATTGACATATCTTTAAATAAGAATGTCACTACTAGAAATACTAACATTATCATAATAATGGTTCCTGCAATTACACTGTAAAAAAACCATTCAGGAAAACCGAACACAAAAGAATACTCGCTCGGATCTTTATCTCCAAGTCCATAAGCAAATCCGAACCACCAAAAAAAATTAAAAATGACAAGTATGATACCGATTCGTGCTTCTCGATTAGCAATTTTAAATCTTTCATCTAAATGACTGTCTATTTTCATTGTCTTTCTTTCCTTCCTGTTATTTTTGAGAAAAATACTGTATAGAAGATAGTCCTTGTAATGTAAATTGGTTAATCATAAATGCCATTTCTTTAGCAGATAATTCAGTATCTGTTAGCAACCATTTTTTGATGACATGAATACTCCCGCTTACAACGAAAGTCGATAAATAGGTTGTCGTTGAGGTATCTAATGGGCTATCTTTAATCCATGTCTTTACAATATGAGCATGTGCCACATCCATAACTTTTTTGAGAAAAATAGGATCACCGTTCTCACTTAATAATATGACAAAAACGGGTTTATTCTCCAATATATATTCTAATAATTTCTCGGTCATTTGTATTGTTTCATCTTCTTTGCATAAATTACATAATGTAAGATAATTATCCATATCTTCAATAATTTCTTCTTCGATTTTGTTCAATAAATCATATTGATCCATAAAGTGCGCATAGAAAGTGGAACGGTTAATGTCCGCTGTAGAACAAATCTCTTTTACAGTAATAGTGGATATAGGCTTTTCTTCTAAAATAGATAAAAAACTTTCCTTAAGAACCATCTGGGTATATTTCTTTCTTCTGTCCATCTTTTTAGTCATTTTATCACCTTTTTCTATTAGTTATCCAACAAATTAACTTTAAGTGTTGGATAACTATCATTTGTTATAAAACTGTTTGTTGAATAAACAACACTGTGTTTATATAATGATAAAGTGTGTCATGCAGGAATGCAAGAGAGGATGAATAACAATCGTAAATTCTATTATCAAAAATAAAAAGATTGTCGTACTTACATTTATTGTAGTTGCGATTATTTGTACAGTAACACAATTTTTTGTATCCGTTAATTATAATATGGTCGATTATTTACCTGAAGACGCACCTTCTACTATTGGAATGGATGTAATGAAAGAAGAATTTGATGGTGCGGTCCCAAATACAAGAGTGATGGTTACAGACGTATCCGTTCAGGAAGCGTTAGTGTATAAAAGACAACTTGAAGAAATTGATGGAGTAAGTAATGTGACATGGCTAGACGATGCCATTGATTTAAAAGCACCGTTAGAAATAGCAGACGAAGATACTGTTGAGACATATTATAAAGACAATCATGCTTTAATTTCTCTTACGATACGTGAAGGGGAAGAGGTACGTATAACAGAAGCCATTTATGATGTAATCGGCGAAGATAATGCGATGGCTGGAGAAGCGATTAATACTGCTTCATCACAGACAATGGCAGGGAAAGAATCAATGTATGCTGCCATGTTATTGGTACCTATTATTATTATCATTTTAATTGTTTCGACAAATTCATGGGTGGAGCCACTCTTTTTCTTAACAGCGATTGGTGTAAGTGTACTTATTAACCTCGGTACGAATATTTTTATTGGTGAAGTATCATTTGTTACACAATCCGTTGCACCAATTCTACAATTAGCCGTCTCACTAGATTATGCGATTTTCCTTTTACATAGTTTTAGTGATTTTCGCGAAAAAGGCAATGAACCAAAAGAAGCGATGAAATTAGCAATGAAGCAATCCTTTCCTGCGATTGCTGCAAGTGCTTCAACAACCTTCTTCGGTTTTATTGCACTAACATTTATGAAATTTGAAATCGGGTCAGATTTAGGTATTAATCTTGTAAAAGGAATTGTGTTTAGCTTTATCAGTGTGATGATTTTCTTACCTGCACTGACATTATTATGCTACAAATGGATTGACAAAACACAACATAAACCCCTTATTCCGAAATTTAGAAATGTCGGACGGAGCATATTGAAGTGGCGCTATGTCAGTATTATCATTGTTTTGACTAGTTTAGTACCTGCATTTTTGGCACAAAGTAATACGAATTTTATTTATGGTATTGGAGACCAACCAGAAACATCTAGAGTAGGAAAAGATATCATCGCAATTGAAGATACATTTGGTAAATTGACGCCAATTGTTTTACTTGTACCAAAAGGTGATTTAGCGAAAGAAGAAGCATTGGTACAACAATTAGAGGGAACAGAAGATGTATCCAATGTGTTGGCATACACGAACACTGTTGGAACAGTGATCCCGCCAGAGTATTTAGAGGACGAAATAACCGATCAGTTTTTTTCTGATTACTATAGTCGTATTATCATTAATGGAGATACAGATACAGAGGGTGACAAAGCTTTTACTTTAGTAGAACAAGTTATTAAGCTTGCAGCAGATTATTATGAGGAAGATACGTATGTATTAGGAGAAAGTGTGACATTGTATGACATTAAACATACTGTTGAAAAAGACAATACACTTGTAAATATGCTAACTGTCATTACAATTGCGATTGTACTAATTATTACATTCCGATCTATCTCCATACCAATTGTGTTATTGCTAACCATTCAATCTGCTGTATGGATTAATCTATCAGTACCGTATTTCACTAATTTCTCCCTTGTGTATGTCGGCTATTTAATCGTAAGTACGGTACAATTAGCAGCAACAGTCGATTATGCGATTTTACTAATGGAAGGGTATAAGGAAAACAGGAAGAAAATGTCAAGTATCGAAGCGATTAAACTTACATTAGATGAGAAACTATTCTCTATAGCGATAAGTGCTTCGATATTATCTAGTGTTGGGTTTATATTGTGGATGACATCTTCTAATCCTGTTGTTGGTTCCATTGGATTATTATTAGGGCGTGGAGCGCTACTTGCATTCATTATGGTAATATTCTTCTTGCCAGCAATGCTTGTCTTTTTGGATAAATTCATTCAAAAAACTACGTTAAAAGCAAATTATTATAAGGAGAATTAAGTGTATGAGTTGGAAAAAAATAATGATATATACAGTTGTTTTATTTTTACTATTTCCAGTAGTAAGTACAGCTAAAGCGGACGCGGGAACAATCAAGACGAAAGATGAAGTCATTTATGCGACATTAGATGCATTGGGTAATCAAGAAGGAATGTATGTTGTTAATCGTTTTGATATGGGCGAACAAGGGTCAGTAGTAGACTACGGAAACTATACGGAAGTAAAGAATCTAAGCAATTTAAATGAAATTGAATTAGATGGTGACAAAATTCAATTCGAGGCAACAGAGGATGAATTTTATTATCAAGGTCAATTGGATCAGTTGTCATTGCCGTGGGATATTACGATAGAATATCTATTAAATGGAGAAATCATTGAGCCAAAGGAATTAATCGGGCAAGATGGTGCATTGGAAATTCGTCTCACAACAAAGGAAAATAAAGATAGTAAAGAAACTTTCTATAATAATTACTTGTTACAGATTTCCTTTACATTACAGCCATCTGTTTTTGAAAATATTGTTGCAGAAAATGCTACAATTGCTAATGCTGGAAAAAACAAACAAGTGGCATTTACTGTAATGCCAGAGAATGATGGAGAGTTTTCTATAAAAGCGGATGTGACAGACTTTGAAATGGATGGCATTGATATTACCGCAGTACCTTCTTCCATGTCAATTGATGCGCCTAACGTAGATGAGATGACAGATGAATTAGGAACATTAAGTAGTGCAATTAATGATGTGCATAAAGGTGTAGGGGAGTTTCAATCTGGTATCAATGAATTGAATGATGGATTGGGAGCATTACTGGGTGGATCGAATGAATTTAAGAATGGGATGACAGAATTAAATCAATCATCAGATCAATTGCGAGCGGCTTCGTCTTCTATTCAAGATGCGTTAGTACAATTAAATCAGGCATTATCTGGAGAAGCAGGAAGTGTCGATTTATCACAATTAGTACAATTACCAAAAGGATTAAATCAAATTAGTAGTGGATTAACAGAAACTGCCGAGGGATTAAAGACATTAGATGAAAAGTATTCCCAAGCATATGATGCATTAACTAATGCAATCCATCTTATTCCTGATACAAAGTTAACGGAAGAGGAAATGCAAGCATTGAAAGAAAGTGATGTAGATGAAAAAGTGGTCCAACAACTTTTGGAAACATATGAGGCTGCATATATGGTAAAAGGAACTTATCAACAGGTGAAGCCTGCATTTGATGCAGTAAAGACAAATTTACCATCAGTGAACCAAGCATTAGTTGATATGGCTGATGGATTAGCTACCACATCAGATAATATTGCAAATGCGATAGACTCAATGGATATCACGAAATCAATGGCAGAATTACAAGAAGGCATAAGTGCTTTAGCAACAAATTATCAATCTTTTCATAAGGGATTAGAGGAGTATGTGGATGGCTTAAGTCAATTGACTACAGGTTATACTGATATTCATCAAGGTCTTGATGAACTTGACAATGGTGTAGCGCAATTGGCAGATGGTGCTAGAGAATTGCACGATGGTACAGGAGAATTAGCAAACCAGACAGCGGATTTACCTGAACAAATGAAAGACGGCATAGATGAAATGATTGCTGAATATGATAAATCAGATTTCGAAGCACAATCATTTGTGTCAGATAAGAATGAACAAATTGGAACAGTACAATTTGTTATTACTACAAAAGCATTGAACAAAGAAGAGTCAGATGAAGAAAAGCAAGAAAAAGAAGAGGAAAAAGGTATTTGGGAAAGATTCTTAGATTTGTTTAGATAACAAATATGGCTATATTCTTGTGTTTAGATTGAAAAAATAAAGAATGAAAAAAATCCAAACGGTTCGAAAGCATTTTACCGAATCGTTTGGATTTTGTGCGTATTTAGAAGGAAAGTGAGATGTAATATTATCTAGCAATTTTAAGCTTCGATATGTGCTTGGCAACCGCTCCCGTTTGTCTGTTTCCCTTTTTGATACTCTACAATGAATATAATCATAAAATCATTGGCTTTATTCCATATTAATTATGATTTTGTCTCTAGACTATATATCAAAATAAGCTTCTATCTTTAATAAACCAAAATGCCAATACTCGAAAACATTGTAGAACTTCACTGAGCGTAGGCGCCCACTCCCACTCCTATGGAATCTTTTTTTCTGAAGATCCACTTTTCCAAGCGGTTTGTGCTGGGAAAAGTTAGCTGAAGAAAAAAATCCATGGAAAGGGGAATGGGCAAGCCGAAGCGAGTCAAGCGCACACAAGTCCTTTCACAATTAGTCATTTGAGTGGTGACTTATTATTTCAAGTGATGCATTCCAGTTGCTACGTTTCTAACCGGGAGTTTCCGCTTTTGTATCATCCAGCTTCAACTCCCAGAAACTAGGCAACTTCATGAATCACTTATCAAT
>NZ_JBHSDV010000001.1:851996-985060 GCF_042651725.1 Gracilibacillus marinus
TCAATAAGTCATCATCGATTCGCAAGCTCATCGTGATTCCTTTATTTCAAGTGATGCATTCCAGTTGCTACGTTTCTAACCGGGAGTTTCCGCTTTTGTATCATCCAGCTCCAACTCCCAGAAACTAGGCAACTTCATGAATCACTTATCAATAAGTCATCATCGATTCGCAAGCTCATCGTGATTCCTTTATTTCAAGTGATGCATTCCAGTTGCTACGTTTCTAACCGGGAGTTTCCGCTTTTGTTACTTTGTTATAAAATTTTCTGTGTAGTATGGTTTGTTTTCATCGTCGAAGGCTACTCCGACTGTGAGTTGTTTGAAATCATTGTGTAGGATATTCTTTCGATGACCACTTGAATTCATTAATCCTTCGTGGGCGAATATGCTACTTGTTTGACCAGATGCTAAATTTTCACCAGCTGTTCTATACGAGATACCATCATTGGTTAAACGGTCAAATGGGGATTCACCTCTTAAATTATCGTGAGAGAAATATTGATTGACAGCCATATCTTTACTATGTGCCCGTGCTGTTTCTTGCGCTTCATCTATCCATGTTAAGATAGGTTTTCCATGTACGACTCTACTCGCATTTGTCAGATCAAACAATTGATACTCTAAACCGTTTCGTAATTGGTCTGATGCTTTTCCATAAAAACCATCTTTTCTTTTTTCCATTGATTCCGTGATAATTTGAATGCCAGTTATTTTATTCTCTTGATGTAAATCATAAAAAATAGTTACATAATTCTGATCAAAGAGATATGTGTCATATTCATTGTTGTGTGCTGTCTGATATATCGTAAAACCTTTTCTAATGCCTTCAATTGGTTTTCCTAGTTTTTCGCGTACATCTTCTTGATTGTTCTGCATTGTTAAATGATAAGAAGAAGTGAGTAAATCTTGATTAGTGTAAAGTCCAATGACTTGTTCTTTGTCATTATAAGCAACCATCAAAAAGTTTTGGTAATTTTGGTGATAAGTATGCCAATTGATGCCATATTCATTCATCGAGATTCGTTTAGAGCTCCCCAGTTCTCCTTCGACAAATGATTTGTTATCACCTATTTCAATATTATGAATCGAGAAGTCTTGTTGCTCTGGTGAATGAAGTGTTGGTTTTTTGACGGTTTCGCCATTCTCAAAAGAAGTATCCGTATTTTCTTTATTCATTATTTGGTTATAGAATAATGTAATTTCTTGCTTGACTGTATCTGTTATTGCTTGTAATTTAGGATTCTCTTTTAGTTGAACAAAATCATTGGATATCTCCTCTTGGACGCCCTTTAGACCTGCATCTTGGTATGTTTCACCATAGAAAAAGTATACGATAAATCCAACTATACAAAGAAATGCGAGAAGTTTAAGTAATTTCAATGTGCCATTCCTTTCTATGTGTTGTTAAAAGTGTACCCATTTCAATTGATTCTCAACCTTAATAGGAAATGTTATTTTCATTTATTTTTAGGATAGGTTCATAATCTGTTAGTTTTCCTTCATAAATCAATTGTAATTGTGTACATTGTCTAAAGTCATTTGGTGTCACCATTGCAGGTAGCTTATCCCATAACTTAATCCCTGCTCTATGTAACATTTCAGCAACAAACTGAGAACAGAAATAAGAATTACTAAATTCAATCGGTTCTTTTAAAGAAACGCCAATAACACCTAGAATGTTGTATAAAAAGCGGTGGTTATTTTTGATAAATATGTCTAACACTCGTTTCATTTTCTTTAATTCTCTATCTGTTACATCTAATTGATATATCACACAAGTTGTATTAGGATATTTGCTAAATGTTCCATTACGTACATCTTCTTTCACAAATCCACCGTATAATGGATTATTCGGTTTTTTCCTTCCGAAGCTATACATTTCTGTTAACGAAGCATCAAATGCAATCGATGCATGGTTGTATGGTGCTTTCGTATATGTTTTAATAACAGTGGTAAATAGTGTACCTGTATCTGATAGCATAATGTAAATGGAGCTCATCCTATTTTTTACACCTCCACAATACTAAATAATTTAGTTAATAGTTTGTTGCCATAACTGTTTCAATATTAGTTTAAATTTCTCTCCTTCTATATCTGGTGGAAGAAATGAGCGAATTAAACAAGAAAGGCTAGTATTCTATTTTAATTCTTACCTGTATTCCAGCTTAATTTATTGTAAAATAAATATTTAGAGAAGAAAAGGGGGAGGGTATATGTCAGAAGCCATGGAACATCTAGTAATCTTATTATGTATTATCGTAACAGCTACCCTATTGTACTATATTGTAAAAATTAAACAACCAAATAAAGATTTCTCAGGAATTAAATATCGTGTGAAGATATGGTGGGGAATGCTCCTGATATTTTTTCTTGCTACATTAGTTAGTCCAGTACTTTCATTGCTATCTGTAATGGGGGTATCGTATCTTGCATTAAAAGAATATTTTCAGATGATGAAAACAAGAAAGTCAGATCGTCGTTTATTTCTATGGGCATACATAATGATTCCTATCCAGTATTATTGGATTTATATCGGATGGTATGGCATGTTTATTGTATTTATTCCTGTCTATGTGTTTTTATTCTTACCATTGCCGCGCATTATCCGTAAAGGCACAATAGGTTTTCTCCGTTCTGTTAGCGTAACACAATGGGGATTAATGTTGATGGTATTTGGACTTAGTCACTTGGCATATTATCAATTTGCTACACCTGAGTATGGATCGAATTTGTTACTTTTTTTAATTATTTTGACGCAAGCGAATGATGTGATTCAGTACATTATTTCATTATATTTAGGCAAAAGAAAAGTTGTTCCATCAGCAAATCCGAATATATCATGGGAAGGCTTTATTTTTGGCGTGATTGGTACAACGTGTATTAGTTATTTGATTTATCCCATCTTTACACCATTTGCATGGAAATTTGGCATTATTTCAGGGGTGTTAATAAGTGTAGCAGGGTTTATTGGAAGTCTTACCATTTCTGTATTAAAGCGAGATATGTTGATTGGAAATAAAGAAAAGGCAGAAATGTTAAAAGGAAGATACCTTAGTAGAATAGACAGTCTTACATACACGTCACCAATATTCTTCCATGTCATCAGATACTTTTTTGATTTTATGTAAAGTTTCAACTTATACGTATATGGTTATAAAATAGAGTTCTGTGAACTTGTAAACGATTTAATATAGTGATATAATCATTTTTATGTGAAAGGAATGTTACCGATTTTCGGGCATAACCTACTCAAATAAATGCACGTACGTACAAACGTATGCGCTTTTATTTGAGTAGGTATTTTTTTTGTCTGTAGTCTATTCACTAAAATTTGTAAATGAATTGTTTTGTTGAGGTTTATATACTTGTTTCCCTGCAATTTCATTGATAATACGTATATTGCGATGAACAGCCAGACCTAGATTCGTTGCACCAGTACCATGTGAATGTTCCAAATTTGTTGATGTATAAAAATGGTGTGAGCGCTTATTATCATGGAATTCGATTTTGTAAGTCTCATCTATTTTAAAAAGTTTATCATTTTCCCACTTGATTTTTTCACTAAACCGATCATAAAACCATTGTGGAATATTTGGTTTATATCCTGTTGCTAGAATGAGTTTGTCAGTATCAAATGTCATTTTCTTATTTTGTTGCCATTGTTTTGCGTGAACTCTTAGACCGTTGTCATGATGATTTACTTCATTAATTTCTGTTAATGGTTGGATGGTGACAGGTAATACATTTTTTCGAACAGAACGATGGTAGAGTAATTCAAAGATTGCTTGCAGTGTTGCACCATCGATACCTTTACGAAGTTGTCCTAAATGGTCAAGAGACTCTATACGAGCATCAAATGATAATGTATGAAAATAGTCGACATAATCAGGTGTAAATACTTCTTGTCCTAATTTAGAAGAGTCGAGTTGTAAAAATCCTGGTGAACGAGTGTACCAAGCTAAGTGATAATCAAAGGTATCTTGTAATTTTAATAAATCATAAAAAATTTCCGATGCACTTTGGCCTGAACCAACGACAGTAATGTGATTTGCGTGCAGTGTATGCTTTTTGTGGTATAAATATTGGCTAGAATGATAGACAGACTCTACGTCGATATTCTCTGTATCTATAGGTATGAGAGGGATTGAGCCTGTACCCAATACAATATTCTTAGCGTAATAAGATGTGTGCTCCTGTTGATCCCAATGATAGACGATTACTTCATAATAAGATTCGTGATCAACGACATCCACAACCTCTGATTTAAAGAAGCAATTATTTAACTGATTCGCTACCCATTCAAGATATGCCGCATATTCTTCACGCGGAATTTCAAGTTTGTGATAAAAGAAAAAGGAATAGAGTCTATTTTGTGAATGTAAATAATTCACAAAACTATATTTACTAGTAGGATTAGCAAATGTCACTAAATCAGCTAAGAAAGAGACTTGTAGATCAGAACCATCAATTAACATTCCAGGATGCCATGCGAATTCGCCATTTTGTTCAAAGAAAATGGTTTGTAAATCTGTATTCTCTTCCGTTAATGCAGCTAAACCTAAATTATATGGACCAATACCAATACCTATTAAATCATAAAGTGGTGTATGCATATGAGAGCTCCTTCTGGTTATTATTAAGTGAAATATTTCTCACTGATTATCATTATATATAAAACAGTATAGCGATTAATGAAACTTATTTCTATTTACATACGTATAAATATTGTGCGTATACTTATAGAGGCATATAAATATTCAAGAGGAGGCGGTTGACTATGCATGAGAGTGATGAAAGGTTATTTGCAATGTTATTGTATGTATTGAGTTTATTTTTTCCTGTTTTAGCACCGTTATTAATTTGGTTATTGAAAAGAGATCAGTCGGACTTTATTGATTATCATGGGAAAGAATATTTTAACTTTTTAATTTCTTTTACAATTTATGGAATTATTTCAGGTATTTTAGTAATCATATTAATTGGATTTGTACTATTAGGAATTATTAGTATCTTATTACTTGTCTTTACAATCATTGCTGCTGTAAAAGCATATCAAGGTGAGCGTTACCGTATTCCTATGGTTATTCGTTTTATTAAATAATAAAACGAGGTAGCCTATAAATTAAGTTACTGCCAAAAGGGGATAAAGCATGATATCACCTCCCAAAACAAAAATATCACCCAAAAGATATGAGTAGAAGGGAGAAATCATGTCATATCACCTGAATTGTATGTGAAATAGGTAGATAAGTTGTAACGAAAGGGTGATAAGCCAGATATCATCCAAGAAAACTATCGCTAAAGGCAGATACTCATATTAATACCCATACCAACAAAGGCGACATTAAATTCAATAAATAAATTTAATGTCGCCTTTTTAACCGGGCACTTTCGCTTTTGTATTATCCAGCTCAAGTACCCAGAAACTAGGTGACTTCGCGAATCAACTATCGATAAGTCATCATCGATGCGCAAGCTCATCGTGATTCCTTTATCTCTGTTGTTTCACTCCAGTCACTACGTTTCTTACCGGGTACTTTCGCTTTTAAATTTACTCAACAACTTCAATTTCTGTTTCTGAATGTTCGTGTAGTCCTGATTCATTATTGACATGTGTAACTATTGTATATTTTCCATGTTGTGTAAATGTATGGTCAGCGGTATACATTCCGTTTTCTTCTTCTTTAGCATCGATCCATTCATGTACTTCTTCTGTTTCATTAAATATCTCATAACGGACTCTTGCTTCTGTTAATGGTTCTTCATTTAATGTGAGTGTTACAGCAATAGATACATTCTTCTCAATTTGTGGTGTTTCTATTGGTTGCATATTTATAATTAGATTCTCATTATGGTGATGCTCTTCTTCTTCGTCATGTTGGACAGAGTGCTCATGCTCTTTTGTTGCTTCACCTTCTATGGTAATGGATTTTTTAGGCATTGCATGTAGTTCGTGTGCGGTCGTATGTGCGTAAATTTCATATGTACCTGGCTCATCAAAGGTCACTTCAGTAGTGTATGTGCCATCATTATGATTAGTTGATTCTACAGTAGTTGTACTTTCTGAATCCTCTGTATTCCAGTATTCGAAATTTACTTCATCTGCATCTGTTACAAGATCTTCGCCATAATAGACAGTAGCTTTTAATTCTATTGTCTGATTCACATCTGCGCTTTCTGGTAGTTCAAATTCTGTTTTTAATCCTTTAATCTCTTCTTGCTCTGCATGTTCATTATTTTGCTCATTGCCACATGCAGTTATAAAAAATAAAACCAAACTAATGATAAATAGTTTTTTCATTTTATATCCTCCGTAGTTATTATTATCATACAAACTATACAATTAACTAATGCTAAATGCAATGAACAAACAATGACAAAAATAATAAATCGTAACTATTACTATTTACAAAATCATTTTTCATGCTATAATATGAAAAGTAAATCGTAATCTTTACTATTTATCATATACATAATTTAATGATGGAGGAAAATAAAATGCGAAAACTATTACTATTCATTTTTTGTATGACTATATTCTTGTTAACAGCATGTAGTCAAGAAGAAAATCCAGAACAAGGTACAGCAGATGAAGATACAATTACTGTGTATACAACATTATATCCATTAGAATATTTCACGAAACAAATCGGTAAAGAGTTTGTAAATGTACAAACAATTTTGCCGCAAGGGTCTGATCCACATAGCTTTGAACCAACTTCCAAAATGATGGTAGATATTGCTGAAGCAGACCTTTTTATTTATAACGGTGCAGATATGGAATCTTATGCAAAGACGATGGAAGATGCATTGAAACAAGAAGAAGTGTCGATTTTAGAAGCTGCAGATGGCATCTCATTAACAGAACATCATCATGAGAATTCAGAAAGTGAAAGTGAAGAAGCACATTCACATAATGAGACAGCTCACATAGAGGAAAGTGATGCACATGAGGAGGACAGTCATGAACATGAAAGTGATCATGAGCACGGTGATGTTGATCCACATATTTGGTTAGATCCACTTAAGTCTGTTCAGTTAGCAGAGAATATAAAAGAACGATTGATTGAATTATTGCCAGAACAAACAGATTATTTTGAAGAGAATTTCCATCAGTTAGAAGAAAGGTTGATACAATTAGATACTTCTTTCCATACAACCATTGACAATGCAAAGAAAAAAGAAATACTAGTTACACATGCAGCGTACGGTTATTGGGAACAAAGCTATGGATTACAGCAACTGGCTATTTCAGGAATCTCACCATCAGATGAACCATCACAGAAAGAAATTGAAAGAATCATTGAAAGAGTAAAAGAACATGGAATCAAATACTTATTGTTTGAGCAAAATATTGAACCAAAAGTAGCGAGCGTCATTCAAGAAGAAGCAAATGTTGAATCATTGCAATTACACAATATATCTGTGTTAACAGAAGAAGATGTATCCAACGAAGAAGATTACTTCACATTAATGGAACGCAATTTAGAAGTATTAAACGAAGCCTTAGAATATTAATCAAAAGTGAAAGCCACCGTTCAGAAACGTAGCGACTGGAGTGAATCAACAGAAATAAAGGAATCACGGAGAGGAACGAACCGATGATGACTTATTGATAGTTGATAAGCGAAGTCGCCTAGTTTCTGGTGGATTGAGCTAGCCGAATCAAAAGCGAAAAAAGATGTCACAAAAATTCTATATAAGAATTTTGTGGCATCTTTTAAATAGTAGAGAGGTACTCCACTTCATTATACCTTCATATATATTCCACGTTTTTTTACTATACATATAAAAAAGTTTAATTAGTAATTTTATTAAATTAGAACATAAAAGTCAAGAAAAATATACTGAAGTGTGATTTCTATCACGCTTTTTCTTTTGGTATTTTCATAAAGTAATGGAAGGGATTACAAGAATGAGGAGGCGTATACATGGTTCAAACCGTTGCTTGGATTGCTAGTCTAGTATTTATGTGTGTCGTTGCATTTGTGTTTCTTTACGTATTTATGAAATCAAAAGAAAAAAGACCATATGAACGAATTAAGAAAAGATGGTACAAAGCACGTAATTTCTATGGAATCACACTAATTGTACTTATGTTCATTCTCACGATTTATACATTAAGAGAGCTACCATATGATCAACCGATTTATAGTAAAGAAGAAAATCCTACTATAGTAAATGTTACAGCACTCCAATTTGGTTGGGAGTTTTCTCAATCGGAATTTGAAGTCGGTGAACCGATTGAGTTCCATGTTACTAGTCAAGATGTCAATCATGGTTTCGGGCTGTATGATGAAGAAATGAACATTATTGCACAAACACAAGCAATGCCATCCTATACAAACATTGTCTATATTACCTTCACCAAACCAGGTACGTATAGTGTACTATGTTTAGAATATTGTGGGCTTGCGCATCATGTAATGACACACGAGATAACAGTAGTAGAGTAGAGGGGGATGAACATGCAGACAGATTCAAATAATAAGTTAATTGCGAATTATTTATTTATTGGAGGATTGATTGTTTTTGTTATGATGTTATTTGGTGTCATGATGCTACTCACACAAGGTGGTGTCATACAACTTGGTCCTGCAACATTTTATCAGTTTTTAACTATTCATGGTACTGGAATGATTGGAGCATGTGCGCTAGCGGCATCTGGTGTCATGTGGTATTTCTTAAATAAGCATGTCGTTTTATCAAAAAAGATATTTATTACTAATTTAATATGTTTTCTTATTGGTGTAGTGATGGTTATTGTTGGTGTGTTTTCATTTGATTATGCAAGTGCTTGGACATTTCTATATCCATTACCAACACTATCAGCTAAAGCATGGGGTACAATCGGTGCATTACTTTATTTATTCGGTATGTTAATTATCGGAATAGGCTTTTTACTATTATTTTTAGATATCGGAAGAGCAATTATAAAAAAACAAGGAAGTCTTGCTAAAGGACTAGGTTGGGATATCATAAGTGGCAAAAAGAGCGAAAAGGATGCCCCGCATGTTGCGATTGTTGCTGCAACAATGGTAACAATTGTGGATGTAGTAGCATTACTGGTCGGAGCTACTGTACTCATGATGAATATTATTCATACAATCAATCCGGCGTATACATTTGATCCTTTACTTGCCAAAAATTTCACCTATGCATTTGGTCACGTGTTTGCGAATTCAATTATTTATATGTCTGTTATCGTTGTATATGAATTACTTTCTAAATACACAAATAGACAATGGAAAGCAAATAAAGTCTTCTTAATTGCATGGACAATGTCCACATTTTTTACGCTTATTATCTATACGCACCATCTATTAATGGATAGTGTGATGCCGAGGTGGATGTTAATCACAGGTCAAGTATTATCTTATGCCAATGGGCTTCCCGTATTAGTGATTACAGCATATGGAGCATTGATGATTGTTTATAAATCAGGTATCAAATGGGATATTGCTTCAGGACTAACATTTATCGCGATGTTTGGTTGGACAATTGGTGTCGTTCCGGCAATTGTAGACGCTACGATTGTTGTGAATCATGTGATGCACAATACGAAATGGGTACCTGGACATTTCCATATGTATATGGGACTTGGTGCTGTTGTGATGTTATTTGCATTTATGTACTATTTAACAAAAGTAGATAAACAAATTCCGATAACGAAATTAGATTGGGCAGCACTGTACTGTTATTTGATTTCTATGTTTTTAGTAAGCATGCAATTTTTAGTTTCAGGTGCAATCAGTACACCAAGAAGATGGGCAACACATATACCAGAATGGATGGGACCAGCTTTGTTTGGAGGAATAGCAGGGATATTTGTCATGATTGCAACAAGTATATTTATCTATCATTTTATGAATTATTTTTTTTACAAGAATAGTACGAAGGATTCATAGGATAATGAAAGTGTTAAGTAAGAGTATTTCTCTATTCGTAGTATGTCTCATTGTGATAACAATATGGTGGATTGGTACAGATGGTTTTACTGCATTTACACAAGAAACAGCCAGAGTAAATAAATTGATTGAAGAAAAGCCAATGATTATGCCTATCACATTAGAAGATAGTAAAGGTAGGATGTACACGTTCCATGAACTAAAAGGAAGGAGACTCTTTCTAACATTTATTTATACAAGTTGCGGAACGGTTTGCCCTCAATTAGAAAAAAATATGCAACAAGTATATGAATCACTTCCGCGAGAAATATTAGATGAGAAAATAATGTTTCTCACTATATCTTTTGATCCAGATCGTGACACGGTTGAAGTACTTGATACGTATCGACAATATTTCGGTAGTGATGGAGAGACTTGGAGAATGGCTAGAATTGCAAATAAATTAGAATTGAAAGAGTTGCTTGACGCATTTGGTGTCATCTTCTTGCCTGATCAATATGGAGGTTTTACTCATAATTCAGCATTTTATTATGTAGATGAGAATGGACGACTTACAAATGTACTTGATTATAAAGATATAGAAGGTGCGCAGGCATTTTTGCATAACGAATTACTAGGGAGCGAGATGAAATGAGACTCTCTTTACTTCTTTACTTTCTCCTCATATTACCAATTAGTCGTGAAGTGTTAGAATCATATATGGTCACACACATGTTTGTTCAATTACCGTTACTATATGCTGTAGGTATGTTGTTTCCTAATAGGAAAGAGTACAAAACTCGTCATATATGGAGTAATATCATTTTTGTACTTGGGCTTTTAAGTTTTTGGATGGTTCCACGAACGCTAGATGATGCACTTGTAAATACCTATACAGAGATTTTGAAATTTATTTCATTACCACTAATAGGGTATTTGTGGAAGGTGTCGTGGCGTCACTTAAGTGAGATGACATTAGCATTCATCTATACACAACTAGTATCTATGTGTGGCCTTTTTGCATGGCTCTATTTAGACACGCCAATACAAATATGTAATAATTATTTGATTAATGAACAAAAAATTGTTGGCGCAATCTATTTAGTCATAACCATTTTTATGTGTGGATACTTATTAAAAATCGCTTTTATAGGAAATAAGAAAACGTAATATAGAATTGTTGCGACGCCTGTGTATAGATAGTACAGGCGTTTTTCCTGTTGCTTATATAAGTAAATTATTATATAGTTATATTTGTGAATGAGGAGAGGATGAATGGAGTGGAGATAGAAAAAGCCGCTATTGTATGTAAGTTACTAGGGGATAAAACAAGATTAACCATGCTAAAATTAATAGAAGATGAACCGTGTTGTGTATGCGAATTTGTAGAAATCTTTCAAATGAGCCAACCTTCTATAAGTCAACATTTACGAAAACTACGAGATGCGCACATTGTAAAAGAAGAAAGAAAAGGACAGTGGATTTTTTATTCACTTAATAAACAATCTGAACATTATCCTTTACTACAATCTATCTTAGAACAATTACCAGATCAAAAAGAAAAATTAGTACAATTAGAGAAAAACGGCACGCGAATTTCATGCTGTTAAGGGGGACACACATGTGCTAGAAATAGCTCTTGCAATTATTATATTTATTACGACATTAATTTTTGTTATTTGGCAACCAAAGAATGTATCGATTGGATACTCGGCAATGGCAGGTGCGTTACTTGCACTTTTATTAGGTGTCGTAACTCTTTCGGATGTATGGGAAGTGACTGGGATTGTTTGGAATGCCACACTTGCGTTTATCGCTATTATCATTATTTCATTAATTTTAGATGAGATTGGATTTTTCGAATGGGCAGCATTACACATGGCACGTCTTGCTAAAGGTCATGGCTTAAGAATGTTTGTCTATATTAGTTTATTAGGTGCAGTAGTCGCGGCGTTCTTCGCAAATGACGGTGCAGCATTAATCTTAACGCCTATTGTATTAGCGATGGTTCGTAATCTGAATTTTAAAGAAAAAATGATTTTTCCGTTTATCATGGCAAGTGGGTTTATTGCAGATACGACCTCTTTACCGTTAATCGTTAGTAATTTAGTTAATATTGTATCTGCTGACTTTTTTGAAATTGGGTTTGTAGAATATGCGGTACATATGATGATTCCGAATATTTTTTCTATTGTTGCTACAATCACTATTTTGTACCTTTATTTTAGAAAATCTATTCCAAAAACATATGATCTGACACAATTGAAAGAACCGAGTGAAGCATTGAAAGATAAGAGAATGTTCCATTTATCATGGTTTGTCCTAGCAATCTTATTAGTAGGCTACTTTATTAGTGAGTTTATATCTGTTCCAGTGTCCATTATAGCTGGTATTGTTGCAATATTCTTTTTACTAATGGCTAGAAGAAGTCATGCGGTGAATACGAGAGAAGTAATCAAAGGTGCTCCATGGGCAATTGTTTTCTTTTCTATTGGTATGTATGTAGTTGTCTATGGCTTGAAGAATGCCGGATTAACAGAATTATTAGCAAAAGTAATTCAATATAGTGCAGAACAAGGTTTATTTGTTGCAACAATCTCTATGGGATTTATTGCAGCAATTCTCTCCTCTATCATGAATAATATGCCGACAGTGATGATAGATGCATTGGCTATTGCAGAAACAGATACTACTGGCGTCATACGTGAGGCATTGATTTATGCAAATGTAATTGGTTCAGATTTAGGTCCAAAAATTACGCCAATTGGGTCACTTGCTACATTGTTGTGGCTACACGTATTAGCACAAAAAGGTGTCAAAATCTCATGGGGGACTTATTTTAAAACAGGGATTATCTTAACGATTCCAATCTTGTTTATTACATTAGTTGGATTGTATATTACACTATTATTTATTTAAAAGGAGCAATGCAGAATGGATAAAAAAACAATTTATTTCTTATGTACAGGTAATTCATGCAGAAGTCAGATGGCAGAAGGTTGGGGCAAAAAATATCTAGGTGATAAATGGAATGTGTATAGCGCTGGTATTGAACGTCATGGATTAAATCCCAATGCAGTAAAAGCAATGAATGAAGTCGATATTGATATATCTGATCAAACTTCTGACAAAATCGATACAGACATATTGAATCGTGCAGATTTTGTTGTGACATTATGCGGAGATGCTAGAGATAACTGCCCTGTCATTCCAAAAGGGATAAGAAATGAACATTGGGGCTTTGATGACCCAGCAAAAGCAGAAGGAACAGATGAAGAAAAGTGGGCAGTGTTCCAACGAGTGCGTGATGAAATTGGTGAGCGTATTCAATTGTTTGCTGAAACAGGTAACTAATGAAACAGTGATTTCAGCTGTACACGACAATGAAAGAATATAAGAAGCCGAATCTGTTCAATTATTTGAACAGTTCGGCTTTTTTCAATCTAAACGAATGTCACTTCACATCTCTATTCATCTCGCGTGGTAATTCAAAGAATGGTTGAATATCTTGTACATATTCTAAAATACCTAAATACTCATCATTCTCATCAAAAAGTCCTTTATACGTGACATAGATAAATTGATTCTTCTTTTTAAACCACATTGTAACAGTTGACCGTTTTCTTGATTTCAATTCGCGAATCACATTCAAAACTTTGTTCAAACTCTTTGGTGGATGACAATTGGCGACATTTCTACCAATAGAGGTAGGTGTTCGTATAAACATCATATCCGAAGCCTCTACTACTTCATTGAAATATTTGAAAATACCATTTTTATCGACAAATGTTATCTCCACAGGCAAGTTATTCAATATCGTGTTCGCTTCAGATATCGTTAAGAATCCGCCACCAAAGCGAATATGTTCCTCTTCTGCTAATTTTGTCTCTTCCTCTATACTTGTATTGCAACAATTAGGCGACCATTCTTCCACTTCATCCATGAATGCATACCCAAATGCTTTACTTTCCTTAGAAATTGCTAGCCAATCCTCTTCTTTAAATAATAATTTTGTAATAGGCAATAAAAAATAAGTTTCATGACGAATCATATCAATGTATGCTTCCTCTAACTTTTCCCATGTTTGCTCAATGTAGGAATAATCTAATTTGTTCATATGGATAACCATATGTTTGGTTCCTTTGTATAGTGAACGAACACGGTCATCATTTGCCCACATTGTTCGTAGAGGAATATAAATCCCGTACCTTTCTAAAATCGGAAAATATAGTTTTTCTTTTCTAGAATAATGTTTGAAAATATCCTCTAAATGATGTAATTCTTGAACTAGTGCTTCATAACTGTCACTTATATTTTTTGGAATCATTTGTCTAACCTGAGTAATAATCACGTGCAAGAGGTCATTTTCTCTCTGAAATAGTTGGATAGGATGGTTCTTATTTTCACTATCTGGTATATCTATTGTTAATAATGAATCATCCAATATTTCATTATAAAAATATGTGAAATTCTTAATTATGTCATATGTTATGGTTTCATCTGTCTGCTTGATTTCATTCAAAATAAGTAATAGATCTAATTTGTCGATTGTTTGAATGAAATGCTGGAATATTGGTCGAAGTGTTTCAATCTGCACATCACCTTTTAGCTGATAAAGTAGTTCTTTTACTTGACTAATACAATTCATATCCATATATGCACGAACCATGTGTACACCTCCAGTTTTGTTTATCATACTATTCGATGGCAGATTTGGATGTTAGGATTATCACACTTTGTGAAAGATTGCAGAATGTTGAAACTTATTTATATGCAAAGACGTATGAATAAATAGTGAGGTGAATAAAATGGGACTTTTTAAAAGAGCAAAATCCATAATAAAAGATAATAGTAGAAGTAAAAATGACGACACAAAAGATAGAAATCAATTATTACGAGAATTAAAATCTAAAGTAGATACATTATATACAAAACGTTTAAGGATAGATCGGCAGATAGTTGAGCAAGTGACCATAATAGAGAAACTAAAAAAATATATCGATAAAACAAATGACTTAAAAATCGCACAAACAGCGAAGCATCAATTAGAAGAAACAGAACGTAAATATCAGCAATTACAAAAAGACAAAGAAATCATTCAACAACATATATTTGAATTCGATGCAACATATGCACGTTTATCAGAACAAATAGATCAAATGAATCAATTAGAACTAGAATGGAAGAGTAATCAAACAAGCCAGTCAGAAGGATTAGATTATCAAGAAGAAAAATTGAGAAGAGAATTAGCTGAACTTGAAGCATTATCAGAACTAAGGAAAAATACACTAGATCGATAAAGAATAGAGAGGTGTTAAAATGCTTATTCATCATACATGTCCAAATTGTGGGGCAGATATGAATTTTAATAGTGAAACAGGCATGTTGTCATGTGATAGTTGTGGCCATAATCACTCTGTCGAACAACTAGAAGATATTAAGCTGACACAGACATTTGAACAAGATGATGCGAGAGAATACCATTGCGAGAATTGTGGCGCTGTTGTAGTTACAGATAAAGATACCACTGCTACTTCATGTAGTTTTTGTGGGGGTGCCGTTATATTAGTTGATAGATTATCAGGCGAATTAGCACCAGTACAAGTTATCCCATTTACAATCAGTAAGGAAGAAGCTATGCAAGCTTTTAAGAAATGGTGCCGTAATGGTAGACTAACACCTAAAGGATTTATGACAGCAAATAGAGTGAAAAATATTACTGGAATGTATGTCCCGTTTTGGATGTATGATTTAAATAATGATGTAGAAGTGCATGCAAAAGCAACAAAAGTACGTACATACACAAGTGGCGAGTATCAAGTAACAGAGACGAGTCATTATGATGTGTATCGTAAATTAGATATAGATTATGCAAAGGTTCCTGTAGATGCTTCAGAGAAATTAGATGATCAAATAATGGATAAATTAGAACCATATAATTATAATGACCTTAAACCTTTTAAGACAGCATATTTAGCAGGATATCTCGCTGAAAAATACAATTATAATGATGAACAATTGTATCCTAGAGTAAAAAATAAAGTGAAATCTTATATTGATAACTATATAACTTCTACGATTAATGGGTATACCTCTGTTCAGTACCATCAAAAGAATATTAATACAAAACAAAAACATAGCTATTATGTGCTTTTGCCTATTTGGATGATTTATTATGATTTAGAGAAACAAGAACATAACTTTTTGATGAATGCACAAACAGGAAAAATAGTGGGAAAGCCACCAGTTAGTATGCAAAAAGTAAGTTTGTGGTTTTTGGGATTATTTTCAAGTAGTTTTATAGTGTTGAAGATTATTGCGTTATTATTAGGTGGTGCATTATGGTGAAAAAGTTCAAATGGGTGTATCTATTTCTCTTGCTTTTCTTGTTTCAATTACCAGTTCAAGGGGAAGGGAAATTAATTTTTGACCATGCAGACTTGCTATTAGAGGATAAATATTCAGAATTGTCTTCACTAGCAGAAGAAATCAGTCAAGAGAGTGAAATAGATATTATTGTCATAATAGAAGAAAATCTTAAAGGCAATGGGATAGATATTGAAAAGTATACACAAGATGCATATGATCAATATAAGTTTGGCTATGAAAAAGAATATGGTAATACGGCTATCTTGACAATTGATTTAAAAGGAAGAGAAGTGTACTTAGCAGGCTTTGGAGATTATCAAAAGTATTTGACGAATAGTCGATTGGATGAAATAAGAGAAGATATTACTCCATTTCTCTCAGAGAACAAATTTGATTTAGCAATAGAACAATTTATTAAGGAAGTAGACCGTCATATCGGTATGCCTATAAGCCCTAATAATATATTTTTAAAAACATGGTTCCAATTGATTATTGCACTAATTATTGCTGCTACGATTGTTGGTATAATGTTGTTTAATATGGGTGGCAAGGTCACCGTGTCACACCAGACATATGTGGATAATTCGAGAATAAAAGCAAAGCGTGATGTATTTACATATAAAACAGTCACGAGAACGAAGATACCAAAGAATGATAATAACTCTGGTGGTGGCGGTGTAACTAGTGGTGGACACTCGCATACTGGGAGTAGAGGTAGTTTTTAACTAGAAGAAAGGATGGAATAGGATGTTTAATTTATTCAAGGGACAGTTTTCGAATGTAGTGGAATGGGAAGAATTTAGAGATGACATGATTTTTTGGAAGTGGAACAACAATGAAATCAAAAAAGGTAGTAAATTAATTATACGCCCAGGTCAAGATGCTGTTTTTTTTAATCAAGGGAAAATTGAAGGTGTATTTAAAGACGACGGTGAATACGAAATAGAATCAGAAATTATCCCATTACTCTCAACATTAAAAGGTTTCAAATTTGGTTTTAATAGTGGTATACGTATAGAAGTATTATTCGTAAATACAAAAGAATTTACAGTTAAATGGGGGACAAAAAGTGCGGTTCATATACCGACACCACAGCTCCCAGGTGGATTACCAATACGAGCAAATGGTACTTTTCAATTTAAAGTAACGGATTATGTAAAATTAATTGATGAGATTGTAGGTGTGAAAGAGAACTATTTTGTTGAAGATGTGAAGTTACGCATTACAGCAATACTTGATCAGTTGTTGATGAAGTGGATTTCTAAAGAAGGCAAAGATATGTTTAATTTACAGGCTAACTCATTCGAAATTGCAAGTGGAATACAGGAAGATTTAGATATGCAATTACTGAATGATGGATTAACAATAACTAGATTTAACATTATGAGCTTTAATTATCCTAAAGAAATACAAGAAATGATAACAAAATCAGCTTCACATGGTATGATTGGTGATATGCATAGATATAAAGAAGTGGCCTTTGCAGATTCGCTTTCAAATGAAAAAAATGGTGGAGGCTCACCTGCAACCGATATCGCTGGAATGATGATGGGCATGAATATGGCAAAAGAAATGATTCGCGATAATGATAAGAAAGAAACTAAAAGCACACAAGCTATTTCTAATTTCTGCCCAAATTGTGGTACAAAAACAGAAGGAATGAACTTTTGTGGAAATTGTGGCCATAAATTAGTAAATAATTAATCAAAAATAATTGTATTTTTAAACAATATATGAATGATAATTGTAACTTTTCCTATCTCTAACCGACAAATAATACAAATAAAGAGGGGAAAATATACTATGAAGAAAATGATTGTTTTTATATTGTTGTCTTTAGCTCTAATTGCTTGTAGTTCAGATGGAGAAGTCAAGAACAATGACGAAATGATTGGATACATTGCAAAAATAACGGATGATACAATTTTAGTCACTGAAAAGTATTTAGAAACAAATGTGGAACAATTGAAAGAAGAAGAGATGTATGAAAAAATGGGGAATGCTATCTATTTCAAGGTCTCAGAATTAGAAGATTCGTTTTTAAATTCACTTCAATTAGGTGATAAAGTTGTTGTTACGTATAGTGTAGTTGCAGAATCATATCCCGGACAAAGTACTGCAATGAAGATGGAAAAGGTCAAAAATGAAAATTAATAAATCAGCCTGTTCTTCTGCAAATTGAGAAAGAACAGGCTCTTTGTTTTATTATCCGTGCATTTTAGTAGCAACATCCACGACACGTTTTGCTTGATGTTTGACAGCTGCTTCCACATCTTCAACGAGTGTTCCATCAGGTGCTTGTGTAACACTTGTACCATATGGATTACCACCTGCGCCAAAAGTAACAGAATCCGTATAACCTGGTGGTACGATAATTGCACCCCAGTGCATCATTGTAGTATAGAAGTTAAGTAATGTTGCCTCTTGACCACCATGTGGATTAGAAGCAGAGGACATTGCGGTAACTACTTTGTTCGCTGTCTTACCTGATGCCCAAAGCCCACCTTGCATATCGATGAATTGTTTCATTTGTGATGGAACATTCCCGAATCTAGTTGGCATACTAAAGATAATCGCATCTGCCCATTCTATATCATCAGATGTCGCAACAGGAACATCCATCGTCTCCTCTAAATGTTGTTTCCATGCTTCATTTGAATGGATTGCAGCTTCTGGTGCTGTTTCTTGCACACGTACTACTTTTACTTCTGCACCAGCTTCTTCTGCTGCTTCTTTTGCCCAATTAGCAAGTGTATAATTTGTACCTGTTGAGCTGTAATAGATAACTGCAACTTTTGTCATTAAAAAAAACTCCCTTTCCACTAACTGTACACATATATTATCGTCTCTTGAAAAGATAAAAATATACATTATCTCAAATTCAAGACATTCACCATCATACCTATTCATTTCACTGAAAGCGAATGAAATGCTTATAAAATACTTGAACATTTTGTTGATATGTGTCAAAGTATTGGTATACAACTTTATAAGTGGAATGTAGGGGGACTGGTGTGGCCAGTTGAGATTGTGTCCTTAATAGATACTGACCCTTAGAACCTGATCTGGCTAGCACCAGCGTAGGGAACATATGGATAGTAATTATAACTATATGCGCTCTAGACTGATGTCTAGAGCTTATTTTTATGCGTAAAAAAATATACTATACATATTTTTAAAAATATTAGGGGGATTTTAAATGAAAAAAATATTTTATCTATTGATTATTACGATTGCCGTGCTTTCTGCATGTAGTAATGATGGAGAAACACAAACTGAAGAAGATGCTGATTTAGAGAAAGTAACATTAGTGCTAGATTGGACTCCGAATACAAATCATACAGGTCTATATGTAGCAAAGGAGAAAGGATACTTTGAGGAACAAGGGTTAGATGTCGAAATTATCTTACCTGGAGAAGCTGGTGCAGATCAAACGGTTGCATCAGGAAAAGCTGAATTTGGTATCAGCGCGCAAGAAGCAGTAACAGAGGCGCGGGTGCAAGACATTCCGATTGTGTCCATTGCTGCAATTATTCAACACAATACATCTGGATTTGCAGCACCTACTGAAAAAGGAATTCAATCACCAAAAGACTTTGTTGGAAAAACATATGGTGGTTGGGGTGCGCCAGTAGAAGCAGCTGTGATTGACTCACTTATGAAACAAGAAGGCACATCTGTGGAGGACGTATCGATTATCAATATGGGAAATACAGATTTCTTTACAGCAGTGGAACGTGATATCGATTTTGCTTGGATTTACTATGGATGGACAGGTATTGAAGCAGAATTGCGAGGGGTAGAATTAGATATGCTCTATTTAACAGATTACTCTGAGAAGTTAGACTACTACACACCAGTAATCACGACAAACGAAGAAATGATTGAGGAAAATCCGGAGACCGTTCGTAAGTTATTACAAGCTGTGTCGGAAGGCTATGAATTTGCAATAAATCAACCAACAGAAGCAGCGGACATATTAATTGAGGCAGTTCCAGATTTGGACTCTGAATTAGTGAAGGCAAGTCAGGAATGGTTAGCGTCAAAATATATAGACGATGCCGAAAAGTGGGGAATACAAAGTAAATCCGTGTGGCAAAATTATGCGACGTGGATGTTTGATAATGGTTTATTAGACAAAGAACTAGATGTACAACAAGCATTTACAAATGAATTTTTACCAGAGGAGGAGTAATGAATGGCACAAGCATTAGTAAGTATTCAAATCATTCCTAAAACACCAAATGGAGAAGATGTGATTCCATATGTTGATAAGGCAATCGAAATAATTCAAAATGCCGGTGTAAAGTATAAAGTTGGTCCATTGGAAACGACAATGGAAGGGGAATTATCTCAGTTACTTCACGTTGTAGAACAAATGAATATAAAAATGTTAGAACTAGGTTGTCCAAGTAATATTTCTCAAATAAAAGTTTATACAAGAGCAGATCAACAAGCATCGATGGATGACTTAACTGCAAAATACGATTAATACCGAATAGATGGAGGTGCTTGCCGATGATCAAGCGAGTAACATCACCAGTTCTGCTCATTATGTTCATGATAGTATTGTGGGAAGTAAGTACACGCGTACTAGAAATTCCTAAATGGATCTTACCTGCTCCTACCAACATCTTATTGGAAGCATATGAGAATTGGTCTAATTATGAACATCATATCTATGCAACAGTAAAATTAGCGACAATTGGATTTTTTGCAAGCATTACAATCGGCTTTGTTATTGCGATGATTTTACACTTGTTACCAAAATGGAAAGAAGCGTTGTATCCACTTCTTATTGTGTCACAAAATATTCCAATCATTGTCCTTGCACCTTTATTAGTCATTTGGTTTGGATTTGGAATAACACCAAAGCTTTTAATTATTATACTTGTCTGCTTTTTCCCGATTGCCGTCGCCACAATTGACGGGTTAAAACAGACAAGCCCAGAACTGATTCATTATATGAAAATGGCAGGTGCGAATAAGAAGCAAATTTTTCTAAAGCTTGAATTACCATATGCATTACCTGCAATCTTTTCTGGGCTAAAAATTTCAGCAACATATAGTGTGATGGGTGCAGTGATTTCTGAGTGGTTGGGTGCAAATGAAGGAATAGGAGTATACATGACATTAGCTTCCTCTTCTTTTAGAACAGACCGAGTGTTTGTAGCGATATTGTTTATTATGTTATTATGCTTTGTTTATTTCGCGATTATTCTTTTATTAGAAAGACACTTCCTTAAATGGAGAAGGGAGGAGCACCAATGAGTACACTCGACATCAAGCAAGTATCTAAGCAATTCGGAGACAAGCAAATACTGAACAAATTAGACTTGGAAGTGCATGAGGGTGAATTTGTCGCTTTATTAGGTCCTTCAGGAAGTGGAAAAAGTACGATATTTCATATGATTGGTGGACTTTTTACACCAGATGAGGGTTCGATTTATATTGATAATAAGGAGATAACTGGTAAGCGTGGTTCGATTAGTTATATGCCACAAACTCCTTCTCTTTTTCCGTGGCGAACTATTCTTGACAATGTATTATTGTCACAAGAGATAAATGGAAAGCCTGACAAGCAAAAAGCAATCAAAATGTTAGAGCGGGCAGGTCTAATCGACTATCAACATGCATTTCCGCATCAATTATCTGGTGGGATGCGTCAACGAGTGGCATTTGTTCGTAGTTTATTAAGTCCACAATCATTTATTTGTTTAGATGAGCCCTTTTCGGCTCTAGATGAACTGACAAGATTAGATATGCAAAATTGGCTGTTATCTATATGGGAAGAAGAGCGGCCAAGCGTCTTATTCGTGACACATAATATAGAAGAAGCGATCTATTTATCTGATCGTATTGTCGTATTAGGCGAACAAGAAAAGCGTATTATTCATGAACAAGAAGTACCGTTTAAAAGACCAAGAAAAGAATCCATCACATTAACAGAAGAATTCTTAGCAAGTAAGAAAAATATCTACAAAAAGTTAAGGCGAATAAGTCATGTATGATGCACATATTCATTTAGATTGGTATCCTGACGAAGAACAAGATGCAATCATACAAGACTTAAAAAAACAATGTATAAAGGGAGTTGTTGCTGTATCCAGTGATTTGATTTCATGTAAAAAAGTTCTGGAATTATCGAATAAAACAGCAAATATATTTCCTGCTTTAGGATGGCATCCTGAACAACCATTACCTAGTCAGATAGAATTAAATGCAATTATGAATCTTATTAGGAAACATCATAAGGAAATCGTTGCAATCGGCGAAGTAGGGTTACCATATTATTTAAAGCAAGAGAATTCGTCTATCCAATTATCTGATTATAAAAGAATTATTTCTGAATTTTTTCAATTAGCAAAGCAATATGAACTACCGATTGTATTGCATGCTATTTATGAAGATGCAACAGTTATTTGTGATTTGTTAGAAAAATTTGACGTAAAAAAGGCGCATTTCCATTGGTTTAAAGGAAGTAAGGACATCATGAAACGCATGATACAACGTGGCTATAGAATATCTATTACCCCTGATTGTATGTATGAAGAAGAGATAAAGGAAATCGTTGCTTTTTATCCGTTGGAACTTATGATGGTAGAGACAGACGGACCATGGCAATTTGAAGGGCCTCGAGAGAAAAGTACACATCCATATATGATTAAAGATGTAATAGCTCAGATTGCACGAATAAAGAAAATAGAGAGAGAAGTTGTTATAGATACAGTTACAAGAAATACAGAGGAATTTTACAAGCTTAATTAAGGTTAAAAAATGTGCAAGAAGGATGGCTATACGTCCTTCTTGCACGTTTTTACTCTTTCTTATGTTTCGCAAGCAACACCGTCTTTGTCGCCATCCATTTGTTCTCGATATCCTGCATCACCTTTGTGTAATGGTGTCACACCTGCTTGATGTGCTTCTGTACAGTTATTATAGTAAATCGTATCATTTGATTCATTAGAACTTGGTGAATCTATTGTATCTTCAGAAGTGTAAGAAATGGAGAAGCCTTTATCAGTTACATAGTTTTCCACTTCCCATATACCAATTTGTTGATCCCTAGCTTTTTTTTCCGCTTCTTTAAATTGTTCTTGATACGTATATGGTGGGTCATACTCATAAGCATAACGGGCATAACCATTCTCTAACAATAATTGATTGAAGTTTTGATCATCTACCCATATATATGCAAGTAAACGATCATATTTATCACGTTTAGGACCATCAAATTCTAGTTCAATTTGTTTATTTGATAGCATTTCTTCAGCATAATTAGATGCTTCTGGACCTAGTAGTTGTACTGGTAAATCAGGATGCTTTGTTTCAGGTGTGTCGACTAATAATAAGCGTACCGTTTCTTTTTTTTGATTGAATTCAATTTGTACCGTATCCCCGTCGACTACGCGTACGACTTCTGCTTTTGTACGATTGCTTTCTACATCTACATTAGATTCTTCTTGATTGGAACTTGTCGGTGTATCTAGTGTGTCACTTAATTCCGTTAATGTTCCTGTTCCGCATCCAGTTAGAACAAATAAAAGAATGAGGAAAGTTAGTAAACAATTTTTTAACATGATGAAGGTACCTCCTGCTGCTTAAAACAATGATACTCCATAGTTTACTATATGAACGGAATTATGAAAAGAAGCTAGTTATGTCTTTGTTTCTTTACTTTCAAACATTTGCATTGCAATGTATAGTAAGACACAAAACGAAAGGGCTAGAGAACTCCAACCGAGTGTCTGTTGTTCAATAACTAAATAATTGTTACAAATTTGTTCATCAATCCATATATAAATAAATCCAAGGCCTAATAACGAACAAAATAAATAAAGAAAAAATAGAAATTGATAGATTTTTTTTAACTTAGGAAAGCTATCTCGTAAAGGTACTCCAACTAATAATGATAAACTTATAAATTTAAAAAGTTCTATATGTGGATAGACTAACGCATCATCCATTGCACGAGGCATTTGCCAATATGTCCAAATTAGAATGACTAAAAGAATACCTGGTAAACCAGTATAATTGTATTTCCTAAAAAAATTAGGAAATGTTTGTTGGAAGAATGGTGCGATGAGAAAACCTGAAAATACGATTAACGGCATTTGTGTATGCATATGAAAAATCATCATCGATTCAAGCAATGAACGAACAGGAGCAAGTGCTAGAAGAATAAACAGGACAAGACCATATTTTGCTTGCTTCATGATTGCTCCTCCTCTATCAAAGTTGTAATTCTCTTAACAGCACCATCAATATCTGTATAATCTAATACATCAATCAACTCTTTAGATGAATCTATTAAATAAAAAGCTGTGTTATGTTGGAAATTGCCATACTCATCAGGTATGACAATCACACCAAGTGTATCTAATAGGTGATTAAGTTCGTTTTCATTTTGTACTCTTGCCATACGCCATGTTTCTCCGTCACTATTAAAATAAGATTGGTATTTCGTTAAAGTATCAGGATCATCTGTTTCTGTATCAAAACTAATACTTAAAAAACGAATGTTGTAATCAATATATTCACTTGGTAATTGTTCATAGACCTTTTGCATATTTCGTTCTAATTGTGGACAAACAGTACCACAATTCGTATACATAAATGTGACAAATAACAAACGATCTTCTTGGAATGACTCAAGAGGGTATGTTCGGTTCTTACTATCCTCTAAAACAACATTAGGAATCATCGGTTGTTCTTCTTTTAAAGCAATGGTTCTTGCTTGTTCTGCTGTAAATGCACGAAAGTTATCTGTGCCTAGAAGTAAGACAACAAAACCTATAATGATTACAACAAAACATGCGATCACTTCACGTACGATTTGTTTATTTGTCATTCGAATCGCCTCTTTTTAGTATAACTGGTATGGGACAAGCAAATTGTCCCATACACAATTACCATGTTTTAAATGGCGGTGAACCTGGAGGTGCGTTTACAATCATATCGACAATCGGAATGACATATGCCATTGCTACGACTGCTAGTAATAAAATCGACCATAACCCCCAACGTTCTGTCCACATTGGAACAGATGGCTGATCTTCTTCGGGTTCTGCAACAGGATACTCTGTCGTTCCTTTTGGTGCAAAAAACATCATGTGGAAAACTGCAAATACTTGAATGATGACACCAATCATTAATAATGTTGCGCCAGCTGCGAAGATATACTCATAATGGAACCAATTTAGTGCAGCTTCCATACCCCCATATGTCGTGTCAGATGTACGACGTGGATCTCCGATTAATCCTGCAATATGCATAGAGAAAGCCATAATTGCCATGCCTGCAGTCCAAATCCACGTTTGAATCACGCCGATTTTGTTCATACGCTTCGTTAATTGACGTTTGGATAAGTGCGGTATTAACCAATAACATATACCGAAGAATGTAAGTACCACAGACACCCCAACAGTAATGTGGAAGTGACCCACAACCCACATGGTGTTATGGATTACTTGGTTCATTTGATTACTTGTATTTACAATTCCTCCTGCACCACCTGGAATAAATGCAATCATTGCAATCATCGGTGCAAGGAATCGAACATCATTCCATGGCAATTTCTTAAACCAACCAAATAAGCCTTTGCCACCTTTTTTCCTTCCCGCTTTCTCCATTACATAGAACATCGCAAAAGCAGTCATTAATGATGGTACTGCAATAGATAAACTCATAAATACATGCAAGAATTTAATCGTTAATGAAATGGCAGGATCAATAATTTGGTGATGGAATCCACCAGGTATATTTAAAATAACTAATAATATAACAACTAAGCGAATTAATTTTTCGTTGAAATGTTTACCACCAATTATTTTTGGAACAATAATATACCATGCACTTGTTGCTACGAGATACCAAATGTTCACAAGTGTATGACCGAACCACCAAAATAGTGTTCTAGTGACCATCACATTGATTGTTTCTGTGATGCCAAGTACCCATGGGATAATCATAAATACTTCAATTGTTACACCAAGACTCGCGAAGAACCATAGAATAAAGACACCCATAGCAAAGAATGCAAGAATTGGCGTAGTTTGACCTGGATGTGTTTTGCGCCAGTGTCTATAGTTCAAAATAACAGCTAGACAGACTGCCCAAATACCAATAACTAATACAACTAAACCGAAATAAAAGATCGGATGTGCCGCTAGTGGTGGATAAAAAGTATAAAGTACAGATGCTTCATTTAAAACAATCATCGTCACAGCCATCACAACACCGATTACTTTTAATACAATACCAACCCAAATTAATTTTTTAGCAATAGGCAATAGCCCGCCGAATGAATAGGATAAGTTGGCTAACTGATACCCCATTGTGAATGTTGCTGTAAAAACAACTAACAATAACAATCCGTGTGCAGACAAGACTTGATAATAGTTAAAGCCACTGGGTAATGAATAGAGGCCTGCTCGTTCTAGTCCTTGAATTAAGCCTAATATCCCACCAATCAAAAGTGTGGCAAACGCTATAGTAAAATATGTTTTTGATATAAGTGCATCTTCTGGATTAACTCCAAGTTTGAGCCATTTGTTTTGGTTTACTGTTTCATTTTTGACTAATTCCATCTCCGTTTTCCCTCCTTACTTCACGGTGATTTTTGTAAACATCGCCTGATGACCGATACCACAATATTCATTACATAGAATGAGATATTCGCCTGGCTCATTGAATACTTGAGTAATTCGTTGGATATGTCCAGGTAAAACCATTGCATTAAGGTTTGTTCCTGGAATTTGGATACCATGTGATACGTCTTTTGAAGTCATAATAAATTCTACTTCGGCACCAACTGGTACTTCGATATCACCAGGATTAAATGCAAATGTTTCTAGAGTCATAACGACTTCATATTTATTCTCTCCGACTTCAAATACACCAGGTTCATCAAAAGGTGCTTGTTCATCAACTTTTTGTGGATCGATAATGTCTTTATTACTTGGAGGCCCCATTCCAAGTGCAAATGTCTGATAACCAACGATTGCCATGAATATAACCAGAATAATGACACTGACAATCATCCAAGTTTCTTCTAATTTTCCCATTAGATTAACCCCTTTCTTCCTACAACCTATCAAGTTTGATTGTGAAAAAATTGTGAAGAATGTAACTTATAACTAGCCAAAAAAATATACTTATCGGCATAATTATGGTAGAATTATATTCTAGCCATATACAATGAAAAGACACCAATCCACATTAATACAATTACAATAGCAACAATGGATACAGAAGCAATTGTTCCTTTTGCAGAATGATCTTGATGGGTGTTTTTTTTCGCGCTAGCCATACATCAGCCCCTCCTTTTAGTTTGGTTGATTAAAGATTACCGTATTTGGTAACACTGTATTGTGAGTTTAATCACGATAAAAGTGTGATATATATCAATACGTAATGTTGAAAGAACATTTAAGATGGGTAAAGAAGTAAATTAATTTGAAAAGGGGAGTAAACAATGAAGAAAATAGTATTCGTATTCATGGCACTTACATTAACAATGGTTTTGGCAGCATGTGGTGGAGATGACAAAGATAGCGGAGGAGATGCAGCTTCTGGAGATGGAGAAACTGTGAACATCAAAGCATCGAATTGGCAATTTGATCAAGAAGAATATACTGTTCCTGCTGGAGAAGTAACAATCAATTTAGCGAATGAAGATGGATACCACGGTATCGATGTAGAAGGAACAGACATTTCCATTGATTCAGAAGGGAATGCAACAGCAACATTAGAACCAGGAGAATATACAATCCGTTGTAACATCCCATGTGGTACAGGACACGAAGATATGGTAGCAACATTAATCGTTGAGTAATAACAAAAGCGAAGGCGCCCGGTAGAAACGTAGTGACTGGAATGCAGCAACAGAAATAAAGGAATCACGGAGAGCTTGCGAACCGATGATGACTTATTGAAAGTTGATGCGTGAAGTCACCTAGTTTCTGGGCGCAGTAGCTGGATGAGACAAAAGCGAAAGCGCCCGGTAGAAACGTAGTGGCTGGAATGCAGTAACAGAAATAAAGGAATCACGGAGAGCATGCGAACCGATGATGACTTATTGAAAGTTGATGCGTGAAGTCACCTAGTTTCTGGAGTGAAAAAAGATGCCACTAAACTTCCAAAAGGAGTTTAGTGGCATCTTTTTTAATGAACAGAGGAAGACATACCGCACTTGTTCACTCTATCTTCTATTCATACTGACTGTGAAAATACATGGTGCTTCTTTATATATAAAGTAACTAAAATTTTGATGAGATTAGTTTTACCATAATAATTTAGCAGTCTCTCACATGATGAGTCTTTTCTTTTTGCATTTCTTTTTGCTATGATGTGAGGAAAGAATACAATTTTATAATACGAGAGGAAGTCACAAAGAGTATGTTAGAATATGGTGTTTACTCATTAACAGAGAGATTAGCTAATCCATTTACAAAGAATATCCTTACATTTAAAGAAAGAATAGATCAATTAGTAGAATATGGTGTATATGCAGATAAGAAAGGCATCCATGTGTTTGGTTTAGGAGAACATCATCGTCTTGATTATGCTGTGTCAAGTCCGCAAATGGTGTTAGCTGCAATCGCTGCAAAGACTTCAAAGATTAAGTTAACTGCACTTACATCATTATTGAATACAACAGATCCTGTTAGATTGTATGAAGATTTTGCGACACTTGATTTGTTATCAGCAGGTAGAAGTGAATTAACGATTGGTCGAGGAGCATTTGTCGAGGCATTCCCACTGTTCGGATATAATGAACGAGATTATGACGAATTATTTGCAGAACATCTACAATTGTTAAATAAATTAAATCATACATCTATTGTAACGTGGAAAGGTAGACATCGATCTTCATTAAACAATGCAGAAATTGCACCAAGAGCAATGCAAAAAAACATACCAATTTCTATTGGTGTTGGTGGTACATTAGAAAGTGCAGAAAGAGCTGCAAATTATAAGTGTGGTCTAACTGTTGTTATGATTGGTGGTATTGTAAAGAAATATAAGAGATTAGTAGATACATATCGAAAGCATTATGAGGGAGAACACCCATTTGTTTCCATAGCAGGACACACATTTATTCGAGAGACAGAAGAAGAATTAGAAAAAGAATTTTACCCATACTACGCTACTTATTGGGAACACTTAACAAAACAAGGGATTGGTGGTGCAATGGGTGTGGCACGTAGCGACTTGGAGTTTGTTACTAGTAAGGAATCTACTCTAATTGTAGGTACACCAAAACAAATCATTGAAAAAATCCAGTATCAAAAAAGCTTGTTTCAACATCAACGTTTTTATGCCCAAGTAGATTTCGGTGGACAATCAACAGAGTCTGTAAAGAAAACAATAGATTTATTGACAGAAGAAGTAATGCCCTATGTGTAAAATTAAATCGTTTTGAAAACCCACATGTGTAGATATATGTGGGTTTTAATATTTTTAATAAATTTTCAATTAATGTGTTTTATACACGGAAGATTGTGTCTGATTTCCACCTATTGTTGTGATAGGAATCACACCAATACTAATTGATAATGATTATCATAATAGTATAAAAGAGCACGAAGGAGGTTTAAGTATGTCAGAACCATTTGTTGAATTAGATGTAAGAGAAGATTTAGCTTTAAAGAAAGAACCATTCGATAAAATTATGAAAGCAGTGAAGGAACTGGAGAATGGTCAAGCTTTTGTACTTCACGCACCATTTAATCCAATCCCGTTGCACAAAGTTCTTGGAAGAAAAGGATTTACCTACGAAGCAGAAAAGAAAGAAAAAAAGCATTGGATAATCACATATAGAAAGAAAGTGGGTGAAGAGTAATGGAAGTGTTAGATAATAGAGGATTACAACCGCCACAACCAATGATGCGTACACTAAAGAAATTAGAATCATTAGAAAAAGGTGCAAAATTAGCGATTATTAATGACAGAAGACCAATGTTTTTATATGAAGAATTAGAGGAATTAGGATTTGAACATGTTACAACAGCAAATGAAGATGGAAGTTATCAAATAATTATTACGAAGCGGTGAGTCACGTGATTCAGTTAAAATCAGAAACCAATATTAAAATACCACTAACATACATTATTTTGGGAACATTAGCCTTTTCCATTGCTCAAATCATTTTATTTATCCATTCTACTAATTTACTTATAGGTAATTTTCGAGTACCTGAAATATGGATGGGAGCACATGTGTTAGTGTTAGGATTTGCCATGTTAGTAGTGATGGGAGCAATGTACCAACTTGTTCCTGTTGTGTTTTTAACAAAAATATGGAGAGAATCTTTTAGCTATATTCAAATGACGATAACAATTGTCGGTGTAATTTTATTTTCTATATTGATTGGCATCAATCCATCTAATGCGATTATTGGTGGCCTTCTAGTTGTTATTGGCTTTACATTGTTTATTATTCAAATGTTAGTCACAATCTTCCAATCAAAAAATATAACAATCATGTTTGGATATATTGTTACAGCATTATGTTGTCTATTTATAACTATCTTATTAGGACTCCTTTTAAGTTACAGTTTTGCAATTGGTGGTTTGTCTTTTCATGAACCATTATTTTACTCACATATTATTGTAGGTCTTATCGGATTTTTTACCTTTTTAATATTTGGGTTTTCATTAAAGTTAGTCCCTATGTTCAGTTTATCACATGATTTCACTTTTTCTTATGCTAAATGGGCCTATTGTCTGTATAGTATTGGATTGCTTACACTTATCTATTCAGTGTGGATAGATAGAAGCATTTTAACAATAGTAGGGTTTTGCTTATTGGCAGCGGGATTTACATTTTTCACAATGAACATTTATAAGATATACAAGAAGAGATTAAAGAGAAAATTAGATACATCTTTTTTCTTTACACTTATTGCATTAGTAAATGGAAATATACTTCATATTGTTGCGCTTATTTGTAGTATTAGTATGGTATCAGATCGAAAAATTTGGAGCTTACTTATTTTTCTCTATATCTATTGTTGGATTATTTTTAGTGTTATCGGTTACTTGTACAAAATCGTACCATTCTTATGGTGGACATATAGTTACTCTATGAAAATCGGCAAGGTAAAAGTGCCAACCCTGAAGGAGATGATTAATGAAAGAGTGGGTAAAATACTATTTGTTAGTTTCTTCTGTTCGATATGTCTATTTGTTCTATCTTATTTAATCGGGAATCAGTTTATTTTGATTATTTCCCAGGTAATACTCACTATTACGACAATTGTTTACACACTATCGATTCTACATGTTTTGCAAAAATAAGGAGATGACATGAATGACAGACTATATTATAAATGGATTGTATGACGTGATTGATCCAGAGTTAGGTATCAATATCGTAGATTTAGGATTAATATATGAAGCGACTTGTGAAGGAAATAAAGCATATGTCAAGATGACTTTAACAACACCTGGCTGTCCTTTGCATGACAGCATTGTAAATGGTGTAAAAGAACGATTATTACAATTAGAGGAAGTGAATGATGTGCAGGTAGACTTAGTCTTTGACCCTGCATGGAATCCGTCACTTATGTCTGAAAAAGCGAAGATGACATTATTTGGTTAAAGTAATACGTAGTAGATGGATATACGTAAAACTTATGATATAATTAATTGTGAAAGCGATTAATAGGAGGGAATAGCTTGTCATACAACAAAATACGTATTCCATTATTGACAATTATCATTATTATTATGGTACTTGACTTATCAGGTATCATTTATGTACCTGGTATCGTCATTTTTCTGATTGCATTTGCGCTCATTGCATACAATATTTATATTAGAAATAATGCGAAAAATTATCATAAATCTAAAAAGGATTAGACATTATTCTTGTCTAATCCTTTTTAGATTTAAGATTTTTATCTAAAAATCAGCGAGAAAACCCCCATCTTCAAACCGTAGTTATGCGATGCAAGCGAAGGTTAAATGGAGGATGAATCACTTTTTTTGACGTTATATTTAGACAGAAAATACTTTGTTTGGTAAAATAAAGTATATCGAACCCATGTTCCGATTGTATGGAAAATCAAAGTCTGAATCGAGGTGAAAACAATGCTGGTGAACAAAGCTTACAAATTTCGTATCTATCCAAACAAACGACAAACAGAATTAATCAACAAGACCATTGGGTGTACACGATTTGTATTTAACTTCTTTTTAGGTAAACAAAAAGAGAAAGATGCCTACTGGTATATCTGTGAAGAAATGGTCCAAAATGGGCAGCTACCTTCTAACCAATGGAAAGGTGCATTTCTGAATAAATATGATACCGTGAAACAAATCCCTAATCTAAAGAAAACCTATGCATTTCTAAAAGAAGTAGACAGCATTGCCTTGCAGAAGTCTGTTGAAAATTTGGCTAATTCCTATAATCGTTACTATAAAAAACAAAATAAAGCCCCACGTTTCAAATCAAAAAAGAACCCTGTTCAGTCTTATACAACAAAACAGACAAATGGAAATATAGCTATCTACGACTGCCATATTAAAATACCAAAGGTAGGGCTTGTTCGGTTTGCGAAGAGTCGTGAAGTAGACGGACGTATCTTACATGTCACGATTAGACGTAACCCATCTGAGAAGTATTTTGTTTCTATTTTGGTACAAACAGAAGTGCAGCCTTTGGAAAAAACGAACGCTTCTGTTGGTGTAGATGTGGGATTAAAGGATTTCGCGATTCTTTCAGATGGAACGAAGTTTCGTAATCCGAAGTTTTTCCGTACTTTGGAACAAAAATTATCAAAAGCTCAACAAATCTTATCAAGAAGAACGATAGGCGGTTCTAATTGGCATAAGCAACGTATGAAAGTTGCTCGTATTCATGAGAAAATGACAAACGCAAGAACGGATTACTTGCAAAAAATATCCACTGAAATCATCAAAAACTACGATGTGATCGGCATGGAGAACTTGCAAGTAACCCACATGTTAAAAAATAAAAAACTAGCGAAAGTCATCAGCGAAGCATCTTGGTCGCAATTCAAAACGATGTTGGAATATAAAGCTAAATGGTACGGTAAACAAGTGATTACAGTATCTAAAACGTTTGCCAGTTCTCAACTCTGTTCCGTTTGTGGACATCAACACAAAGACGTTAAAAACTTGAATCTACGTGATTGGGAATGTCCTTCTTGTTATACTTCACATGATAGAGATATTAACGCAAGTATTAATCTGAAAAATGAAGCGATAAGACTTCTAACCGCTGGGACTGCGGAGATAGCCTAATCAATTAGAAGCCGATAGGTTTCCGTACTTAGGAATCCCTCACTTCAAACGCCAGAAGCGTTAAGTGGCGGGTAGTTCAAATTAAGTGGTGGAAAAGAAAGCCGAAGCGTTCTGCATTAGAAGTATTAAAAGAACAAGATCCGAATAAAAAGAAAAATGATAAATAGATTTATCGGCAATTGTGGAACTAATTCTGCAATTGCTTTTTTATTGTTTTTGCAAGTGTCTTTACACATGTAATTAAATGTGTATAATAAAATGCATGAATATAAAAAAAGGTGGGGAAAAATACTGTGCATAAAAGAGAGATTTTGTTGGGACTTTTATTACTAGTTATTGTCTTATTAGGTTATATTCTTCCATACACTGTTTTTACAAATGTTGCAAAATGGTATGGTAGTTTTTTAGTTTGGACAGTTTTAGCACTTATTGTGATAGGAATCAATTACTTTTTGACAAGAAATTGGGGTGATGATCAATGAGTCCATTATTAGTTTGGGTAATGATTATCATTTATGTTATTTTTGCTATTTTCTTAGCTTTTCTTTCAAAGAATGGGAAGCAAAATAGTATGGTTGGGTATTTCCTTGGTGATCGTAAATTAAATGGATTTGTATCTGCATTAAGCTATAGTGCTACTACATATAGTGCATTTATGTTAGTTGGATTAGCTGGACTGACATACAATGGCGGTGTTGGTGCATATGGCTTTGAAATCATCTATTTTATGGGAGTGTCATTAGTAGCGATATTCGGTCCGAGATTTTGGGTTGTTGGTAAAAAGTATGGTTATGTTACGCCATCAGAAATGTTAGGAGATCGTTATCAAAGTAAATTAGTGGCGATTGTGATTGCGATATCTAGTTGCTTATTCCTGATTCCGTATAGTGCTGTGCAGTTAACAGGAATTGGTTATTTATTACAAGGTGTAACAGGTGGAGCGATAAGCTATACTACAGGTGTAATAATTGCGACATTATTAGCTTTATTATTCACATTTATTGCTGGGATTCGTTCTGTTGCATGGACAGATTCGTTACAAGCATTAATCATGATTGTAACGTCTACTATTGTTGTCATACTAATTATTAACGGGCTTGGTGGACTAACAGGTTTCTTTAATCAGCTACAGTCTAATCAACCTGAATCATTAACAGTGCCCGGTAATGGCTTCTTTAATTTTTGGACATTTTTAGGATTAACGATACCATGGTTCTTTTTCAGTATATCTAATCCACAAGTAAGTCAACGATTGTATATGCCAGAATCACTGAAAAGTTTACGTCATATGCTTATGGGATTTTTAATTTTTGGTTTCATTTATACGATTGTATCTGTTGTGTGGGGTTTTTCTGCATCGATTTTATATCCGGATTTAGAGAATGCGGATTTAGCTACACCAATGTTATTGTCATCTGATCTAGTACCACCGATCTTAGGTGTAATTGTAATGGTAGGAATAATGGCAGCAGCGATTTCAACAATTGATTCAATCTTGTTAACATTAGCTTCTATGTTCTCACGTGATGTTGTAGGGAATTTGACGAAGCAATCTACAGACAAAAAACAATTAACCATTGGTAAGTTAGTCATTCCAATTATTGCAATCTTAGCATTTTTATTTGCTCAATTACAATTAGATCTAATTGCAGTGCTTTCTGTTGCATCATCTGCTGGTTTAATCGTATCTGTTCCAGCGATTATCGGTGCATTCTTTTGGAAAAAAGGAAGTGCAATTGCCGTTATATTAAGTGTGTCGATTAGTAGTATTGTCGTGATTTTATTAGAATTCTTTAAGTTTGTTCCATTTGGACTGAAGTCTGGTATATGGGGACTTTTATTATCAACAAGCATATTTATAATCGTAAGTTTCATGTCAAAAGCACCTATTCATAAAGCAGAAGAGTTTTTAAAGTATATCAAAGTAACTTTATCAAAATCAAAAGCATAATTAGTTGCGAGTGAAATGGGTTCATGATAAAAAGAGTATATACAAATAATTTGAGGTGAAATCATGGCAGGATTGAAATATGATATCGTCGAACACATTGCTGTATTATCTGAATCAACTAAAGGTTGGCAGAAAGAAGTCAATCTTATTAGTTGGAACGATCGTGAACCGAAATATGATATTAGAGATTGGTCAAAAGAACATGATAAAATGGGTAAAGGTGTTACATTAAGCAAAGAAGAGTGGGAAAAATTAAAAGATATCTTGAAATAACTGAAAAAAATCACATTGTTTATTTTTTGAAACAATGTGATTTTTTATGTATGAACAAAAACTTTGTTAGATAATCTGACAAAAGTCATGACGGACAACAATGGAAAAGAGTACGATATGAAATAACAAAAGATGTTAAAAAAATTAACATATGCAAAGGGGATATGATTTTTATGGCAACTCTAGCACCTCAAAAAACTGTGGAGACTTTGACAACATTAGCAAGTATTAAAGAAACAATTAAACAAAAACATGTGGACTTATTGCATTTACAATTTGTAGATATTGAAGGCACTTTAAAACAAGTAACTGTAACAACAGAGCAATTAGAGGATGTTGCAGAAGGGAAGACGATGTTTGATGGTTCTTCCATCACAGGTTTTTCACCAATTAATAAATCAGATTTATATTTATTACCTGATTTAAATACATTTGCAGTATTACCATGGACAGAAACAGAAGACTATTCAGAGGGACGCTTTTTGTGTAGTGTAATCAATCCGGATGGAACATTATTTGAAGGAGATCCTCGTAATATTTTGAAAAAAACAGTAGACGAAGCAAGTGAAAAAGGTTTTTCCATTAATGTTGGACCAGAATTAGAATTTTTCTTGTTTGAAGCAGATGATAAAGGGAATCCGACAAATCAAGTTGCAGATGTAGGTGGTTATTTTGAGCCAGCGCCATACGATTTAGGAGAGAAAGTTCGTCTAGAAATATATCGAACATTGAAAAAAATGGGATTTACTATTGAGGCATCTCATCATGAAGTAGCTGTTGGTCAGCATGAAATCAATTTTAAATACGATGATGCATTAACAACAGCAGATAATGCAACAACATTTAAATGGGTAGTAAAAACAGTTGCCCAACAATTCGGACTACGTGCGACATTTATGCCTAAACCAATTTTCGGTGAGAATGGGAATGGAATGCATGTAAATATGTCATTATTTCAAAATGAAGAGGGAAAAAATGCTTTTTATGATGAAACGGATTCTCGTCAATTATCAGAAACAGCATATCAGTTTATTGCAGGGTTACTGAAACATGTGCCATCATTTGCTGCATTAACAAATCCTTTAGTGAATTCCTATAAGCGCTTAGTTCCAGGATATGAAGCGCCATGTTATATTGCTTGGTCTGCTTCGAATAGATCTGCATTAGTTCGAATTCCTGCAACACGTGGAGCAGGAACACGTGTAGAGATTAGATGTCCTGATCCATCAGCAAATCCATACTACGCATTTGCTGCTATCGCTCAAGCAGGAATCGATGGTGTAGAGAGTAATTTAGCAGTACCAGAAGAGATTATCGATGATATCTTCAGCATGACAGAAATAGAGCGAGAAGAACGAGGTATCAGTAATCTGCCGACAACATTAGGTGAATCAATTCAAGCTTTAGAGAGTGGAGAAATCGGAAAGAAAGTATTAGGCGAATTCGCACTACAAGAATATCTATCACTTAAAAAGGCAGAGTGGAATAGTTATAGAATCGCAGTAACAGGTTGGGAATTAGATAGATATCAAGCAAAATTTTAATAGAATGAATAGCCTGAATTCGATTGGGAATTCAGGTTTTCCTTTCTACACATATGTGGATCAAATAGTAGCAAATATTCGCTTTCTACTGTGGAATTCGTATAATAAAAGAAAGGATGTTTAAGTGGGGTGTTACAGATGGATCCGTTAGATATTATGTTACACATGGAAGATGCAAAACCATATTTTCAGGCGATTTTTAGTGCGGATAGTCATATGGTTACAGGGTATCAAGTATTAGGCTATATGGAAACAGACGAAGGAATGGAAAGATTAGCAGATTTCTTTTTAGATACATCTGTGCCTGAAGAGTTTAAAATTGATATGGATCGTCATTTACATAAAGCAGCAATCGAAACATTTATATGTACAGATATGAGTGCAACTTTGCATTTAATTGTTCATGAAGATTATTTGTTGAAACCAGGCGAAAATGACTTTATACAAGAAATAGTAGCGTATGAAGAATTAGGACTAGATTTGAAAAAGTTAGTTGTAGAGATTGTGGAACAAGATGATGTAGAAGATATTAGTTCTTTAGCTAATTCTTTAAAATATTTAAAGACATTTGGTGTGAAAATTGCTATTAATGATGTGTTAAAAATAACAAATAATTTAGATCGTATTAGTTTATTAGAACCAGATATTATCAAGATTAATGTAACGCCACTACAGAATCAATCATATTTAGAAAATTATCAAAATATTATTTACTCGATGTCATTATTAGCGCGAAAAGTTGGCGCAGAGTTAATGTTTGATGGGATTAATTCAAACTATCAATTTCATTATGCATGGCGCAAGAATGGTCGTTATTATCAAGGTGATTTTTTTAGTCCACCAGAAGCTCATTTTGTTGACCCAGACATTTGGAAAGACAGATTTCGTCATGACATCAGTCAATTTATTGCAATTGAACGATCAAATATTTTAGCAACATATCAATTAACGAGTAATTTAAATGAACGATTCCATCAACTCATGTCGACATTGAAAAAGATAAAACAACTAGATGATAAAATCGAAGCTTTAGCGAATGAATTGCAAGATATTAGTTTTCGATTATATGTGACAGATGGAGAAGGATTTCAAAGAACAGCAAATATAGAATTATCTGAAGGTTCCTTAAGAATTGATGAAGAAGCAAGAGGGAAGAATTGGAGCTGGCGACCATATTTTATTGAAAATGTGATTCAAATGAATGAAGCAAAAAAAGGTATTTTGTCAGATGTATATAGTGATATCGAAACAGGTGAGATAATCCGTACATTCTCGTATCCAATGGAAGATAATCTATTTTTATTTATGGATATTTCCCAAATGTATTTAGACGAACATCCATTTTTACTATGGTAAGAACAAAAGCGGAAACACCCGTTTAGAAACGTAGCGAGTGGAGGGAATCAACAGAAATAAAGGAATCACGGTGAGGTACGAACCGATGATGACTTATTGAAGGTTGATTCGTGAAGTCGCCTAGTTTCTGGGTGTTGGAGCTGGATGGAACAAAAGCGGAAACACCCGTTTAGAAACGTAGCGAGTGGAGGGAATCAACAGAAATAAAGGAATCACGGTGAGGTACGAACCGATGATGACTTATACTCACCAGTACAAGTGCGACTAAACCTCATGTATCCACATGAGGTAAGTCTTCTATGTTGAAGGTTGATTCGTGAAGTCGCCTAGTTTCTGGGTGTTGGAGCTGGATGGAACAAAAGCGGAAACACCTGTTTAAAAACGTAGCGAGTGCTCTTCAAATTTTTGCTCGTATTAGAAGAAAAGCTCCAGACAACTCTATTTGGTTATCTGGGGCTTTTTTATGTGCTTTGTAACTTCTTTGGCTTCTCCGTGAAAGAGTTAGCTGAAGGAAAAGCCCATGGAAAAAGGGGAGTGGGCAAGCTGGAGCGGAGTACACTCACCGAAAGCACTTCATAATCACTGATTAGAGTGATGTCGTTTACTGCAAAACAATACATATGGCATCATTTATGTTTAGTATTACAATCATTATTTAGTTCAAATTTCTTTTCTATCTATCATATTTGTAAATGAAAAGCAATAGAATGACAAGAGGGTGGCATCTAGATATGGAAAGATTAACCTCAATAAAAGGAGGATTTGTTATGGATATCTCCGATAGAAAAAATCAAATGTTTCATAAAGGAATGCCATACTTACTTTTGGAAGACCAAATACCTTTTGATGATATACAAAAACAAATTCTCGAGTGGAAGAAGCTTGAGATAGATACTTTTATCATATATCCATCTTTTTATTTTTCAGAAGAATATATAGAATTCATTAAAAGAATTGTAGTATTCGCATCAAAAGAAAAGATGCATGTATGGTTGTATGAGAGAATTCCACAAACTACTGATATTAACCAAGTAGCTAAAGTGTTACAAGTAAAGGAAGTAACACAATGGAGCGAGGCAATATGTGTACCATTACAACCTAATGAGCGGATTGTTTCGACATATCTGGTTAGTAAAAATCATGATGGAACGATAAATGAGGATAAAATTACATGTATCTATCCGTTGAATACACCAATTATTCAATGGATAGATTCTACTGCAACTATACACGACACAACTATTCAACCTTTTTTTCAGACAAATCGGCGTAGTAAAAAAGCATATGAATGTATTTTCTTAATAGAAAGTACTATGAATAATGAAACTAATCCAATCCTTCCATTAGACCTATTGAATAGTGAATGGATGCATACTTTTATCCTGCAAAGACTTGACCGTTATAAAATGAACATCGGAGCCTACTTTGAAACAACTATTTCAGGTGTTTTACTAGAGGGCGCACAGACAATGATTAGAGAGGAGAATGAAAAAGAAAAGTTATGGACGAAAACATTTGAGCAAATTTTGTATCAAGAAGATGTGCATATGGAAGAATTACTTGCGTTATTTTACAATATTGGTGAAAAAACAGAAAGTGTAAAGGAAAAATACAATAAAATAATTAGAAATAGAATCATAGAGACCTTTGAAGCACCTATTATAGAATGGTGTGAAACTAACAAGTTGATAGTGCAGAAAGTTTAACAACAAAAGCATGCACATTCGGAAAAATAGCGCATGCTTTTGCATTAGTACTTTTATATTTTAAATTTTTCTATCATTTGTAATAATTCTTCTGATAATTGTTTTAATTCGTCTGATGTTGTGACTAATAGTTCGCTTCCTTTTAATTGCTCGATTGTTGTTGCAGATACTTCTTCACTAATTGCGGAAGATTGCTCTGCTGTTGCGCTAACTTGGTGCACAGTAGATGTTAGTATTTCTTGGGATTGACGTAATTGCGCAATGGATTGAGTAACTTCTGTAATTTTTGATGTGAAAGTACTCATGCTGTCTCCAACATTATTTAATAATGACTGTGTTTCTTCCGCTTTGACTACTTGTGCTTGGAATCTCGGATTTGCTTCTTCTAGAACAGAAAGTGTTTCATTCACTTCATTCACAATACCAGTTGTAATTTCTTCTACTTTGTCGATAGATGATTTAGATTGTTCGGATAATTTGCGAATTTCATCAGCAACAACAGCAAATCCTTTTCCAGCTTCGCCAGCTCTTGCTGCTTCGATAGCAGCATTTAGAGAGAGAAGATTCGTTTTTTGAACGATATTTGTCAACATAATCATTACATCATTAATTTGTTCTGTACTCGTCTTTAATGTATCCACTTTATCAACTAGAGCTTTTGTCATGGATTCGCCATCTTTCGTTTGATGTACTAATTCACTCATTTTTGATAAGCCTTCATTACTTTGACTAAGTACATTAGCTGCATGCTTTTCCATTTCATTATTGTTTTTATATACACTTTCAACTTCTTCATGAATCGTTAATGCTAGAGTATTTCCTCTTTCTGCCTCATCTGTTAGTGCTGTAGAACCACTAGCAATTTCTTCAGAAGCTTCGGCTACCTCTTTAGCTGATTGTGATTGACTATGTGAAATATCAGTTAAGGAAACTGCAGCATGAAGTACTTTATTTGCAGAATTTCTTGTTTGCTCCATTAACTTAGAGATATTTTCTAACATCAAATTAAAGCTCGAGGATAATATTCCGATTTCATCTTTTCTTTGATCTGCATCTGACCTTACTTGTAAATCACCTTCACTAGCTAATGACATGAGATTAGACATCTTAGCTAAAGGAAGGGCAATAATTTTAACGATTCGATTCGCAATAACAATCGATAACACAAATGCAAGTAGGACAATTGCAATTGTAATGTAAAAAATAAGATTCGTATCTTTAGTTAATTCTTTCGCATCCATTGATCCAACTAAATACCAATTGGAAACAGAGGATGGATTCTTAATTACTAGTTGGCCATCAATTTCTTTGGAGTGGGCTTCTGGATCTGATTGAATATCGTAATCATATGGTTGTGCAATTTCTTCTGGGCTAAAGGAGAAGACAACTTGATTATTTTGGTCAACAATATATGGTTTCTCATTATCTCCAATTGTGACAGTTTCTAATGCTTTTTCAAAAACAGCAGTATTTAGCTCAATTAACATTAAATAAGGAAGTCCACCAATTTGTAATTTTTGAGCAAAGTTAATCGTAGGGTCTTTCTCAGTTTGTGAAACACCTTTCGATAAACCACCAATCCAAACTGTGGAGTCTGTGGATTCTAATGCATCGTTGTACCAATCCGCTTCAACAATATTTTGTTCTGTTACTGTGTGAGATGAAGCGATTAATTGATTTTTCTCTGACTGAACTAAATGTAATTTAACATTACCATCAATCATGGTAATTTGAACTAATGCATCGTCAATGGTACTTTTTAGTGAGTAATATTCAAAGTTGTTTGTGTCTTCAAAATTGTTCAATTGAATGAGTGTATTACTAAAATCTTTATCCATTAAAATTTCTGTGACACGATCTCGATATTGCTGCAATAAATAATCTAATTTATCACTTGATTGAATAATCGTCTGTTCCGTTGCTTCAGTAACTTTTGATTTAATAATAGAATTGGAGACTAAGTAAGATGCAACCCCAACGATAATAACACTTACTAATACGGTTGTTAAAATGCTAAATAATATTTTTGTGCTAATTGAGTTCTTTCTTGTAATAGTAGAAGTACTAGTACTAGTACTATTCTTAGGTGAGATAGTAGTATTGCGGTTTTTTTTCTTTTGTTTTAAATTACGTACAAATTGCTTGAGTGACTTTTTTGAATGCGATTGCAAATTAGTTGATTTATTTTTCTTCTTCCAAAACTTCTTTTTCATCTTCATCCTCCAAATGTAATATACTCATAATTTTTTTAGTACAATATGGCTTAATGTAACGATATATGTAAACGCTTATTAGTTCGATATGATTATAACATAAATAGTCAAAAATAACGATATAAAATTGAAATATATGACTTTTGGTGTGTAAATATATTTAATTATTGAAGTTTTTAGTGATTTTGATTTAAGTTTTTAAATGTTTATACAAAAAAAGACCCTAACGAATAGGTTAGAGTCTTATAAAATACTATTGGAGTTTATTTGCAGTTATCGCCATCGCAGTAACTTCCTTGATGTGAAGATAAATCTTGCCATTGCTTCGATTCGTCTTCTAGTACTTTTTCTAATGCTTGCATAAATGTCTCAATAGGTTGCGCACCAGAGATTGCGAATTTATCATTAAAGATAAAGAATGGCACACCTGTAATACGTAATTGTGACGCCAATTGCTGATCACTGTTCACTTCATTCGCATACATTTCTTGATTAAGAAGAATTTGGTCCACTTCTTTTTCAGGTAATCCGACTTTCTTAGCGATTTCCATTAGCGTATCGTGATCACTAATAAGTGCAGAAAGTGTAAAGTATTGATACAACATCTCATTCACAAATGCTTCTTCTTTACCGATTGTTTTCGCATACTTACTTAGACGATGTGCATCAAACGTATTTGTTGGTTTCATCGTATCAAAAGCAAAATGAAGACCAACTGCTTTTGCTTGCTCACCAATCTGTTTATTAGATTGAATAGCACGATCAACTGGGATATTATATTTTTCTGCAATCGCTTCGTGTATGGATTTTCCTTGATAGATACTCGCATGTGGATCTAGCTGAAAACTTTTATATTCTACTTCAATTTGTAATTCATTCGGAAATCTTTCAATTGCTTGTTCTAATCGTCTCTTTCCAATATAACAAAAAGGACAGACGAAATCAGACCATATTTGAACTTTCATTTTTCATGTTCACCTCACTTCTCACATTCACTTCATTTTGACACAATTTAGAGTTGCTATAAAGAAATCTGCTTAAAGTAAGGATTATTTCATTCATTTCTTCGGATCTCGTAACTCTTCTTTTATTTCTTTCTTCATGTCATCATAAATTTTATCTTTAAACTCGTCATAAAATTCGTCTTTCATATCATCATACAACTCATTTTTCACTTCATCATATACATCTTCTTTAATATGATTGACGAACTCATCTTTAAATTCCCCTTTTACTTTGTTTACTTGTTTTTTACGACGAAGTTTTCGATCAATTTGCCAATCTTTACTTAATGTAATAATAACGGAAATAATCATGAGCACCATCACGATAGCAAATGGCAATGCAGCGATAATCGAAGCTGTCTGCAATGCACCAAGTCCGCCGCCTCCACTGAATAACAGAACACTTGCAGCACCAGCAATTAAGAATCCCCAGATTAGTTTAACAGATGTCTTTGGTTCCAAATCACCGTTAGACGTCATTGAACCAAGTACGAAAGAAGCTGAATCTGCAGATGTAATAAAGAAAATCAGTATTAAAATAATAGCTAGTAGATTTGTGATAAAGCTAAGTGGTAATTCCCCAAGCATCGCAAATAATGCTAGTTCCACTTGTGAATTAACTAATTCACCAATGTTCGCAATACCTTCCATTTCAATTAATAAACCAGTACCACCAAATGTAGTAAACCAGATAATTGCAAGTATGGATGGGACAATTAAGACACCAGCCATAAATTCTCTAATTGTGCGTCCTTTTGAAATACGTGCAATAAATATACCCATAAATGGAGCCCAAGAAATGTGCCATGCCCAAAAGAAAATGGTATTTGTACCTAACCATTCACTTTCTGAAAATGGTGTTAATGTGAGTGCCATTGGAATGACATTGGTAATATAACCTCCTAGTGTTGTGACAAAGCTCTCGGCAATAAATAATGTTGGTCCAACGAATAAGACGAATAGTAATAATAAACCTGCGACTACTAAATTGATATTACTTAATATCTTAATACCTTTGTCTAACCCTCTTGCAGCTGAAAACATAAATAATACTGTAACAATACAGATAATAATTAATTGAACCCATGGCGAATTTGGAATCGGTGTAATATGAGAAAGACCACCAGTAATTTGCATTGCGCTTAGGCCAAATGTTGTTGCAACACCAGTACATGTCGCGATAACTGCTAGTGTATCAATCGTTTTACCTGCCCAGCCATTCACTTTATCTCCTAATATTGGATAAAAAGCGGAACTAATCAGTGCAGGACGATCTTTTCGATATTGAACATATGCAAGTGTCATACCAACAATGGAGAAGATTGCCCATGGATGTAATGCCCAGTGATAAGAACCGTAACGAAGTCCGGCAAGTGCAGATTCGCGGGTATTCGGTTCATAGCCTAATGGTGGGTCCATATAATATAGTACTGGTTCAGCCACACCCCAGAATACGAATCCAACACCAATACCTGCAGCGAATAGCATTCCAATCCATGAGAACCAAGAATATTCAGGTTCGTCATCCGGTTTACCTAATTTAATTTTTCCGTATGGACTAAGTGCTAATATAATAACAAATGCTACAAATAATGCTGTAATTAGCATGTAGAACCAACCAAAATTAGTAATCATCCAAGAAAGACCTGAATTTGCTGCTTCATTTAATGAATTAGGTGATAACGCACCCCATAACACGAATAATAATACGATAATAGTAGAAACAATAAATACAATACCAACGTGGCCAACTTTATTTTTATCCATTATTTCCTTTATTCATTTTAGAAAAAATAGTCAAATAGCTAAAACGAATAAAGTCCCCCCCTTTTCATTTATCTCCATTATTTATACCCAAAACATGGCTTATTCAATCGTGATATTCAAATTCTATCCAACCTTTTCAGATGAAAAGTGGATAATATAGTAGGAGCAATTAAGCAACATGCCGATACGGAATCCTTTGAGTTTGCATAAGTTATCGTGAGTCCTTTTGATAATTTGTTGAATACTGTCAAAGACTCACTATTTTAAATCAGAGGAGGTGTTCGAAATGTTACAAGAGATAGAATTTACTATTAGAGAAGATTTCTATTTCATTGTTCCTGCACTATGGTTCATTGGATATGCTTGTAAAAGAACACCATTTATTCCTGATTGGTTAATTGTCTGGATATTAATAAGCTTCTCGGTATTAGCTGCTGTTAGTATGTACGGCTTTACTGTTCAGGCAATTGCAGATGGAATTATCGCTGTTGCAATTGCTGTATTTAGTCATCAAGTTGTCAAGCAAACCTTTTGTAAAGACGAAATCAAATAAAGGAGGTACATGATGGCCACATTTAAAGGGTATCGTATTACAAGTGCATACGGGTATCGCACACATCCAATCAAAGGTACACGAGAATTTCATGCAGGGATTGATTTGGTGAAGTCACATAATGCGCCAATCTATTCGTTTACAGGTGGAACGGTTGTTTATGCAGGATTTGGACAATCAGGGACAGGTTTTGGTGGATATGGAAATGTCGTTTTTGTAAAAGACAATAATAATCGAGGACAACTCTATGCACATCTCGATTCAGTAACCGTAAAAAGAGGACAACATATCCGAGCAAATCAATTAATCGGTTATCAAGGTCAGACTGGATATGTAACAGGCTCTCACTTGCACTTTGAAGTGAGACAAAAAGCAGAAACAACGGTTCCGTATGGATATAGAGCGAATAAGCAATCATCTACATTAAACCCAACTAGCTATATTCTTCAGTACAATGAAAAGAAACCAATACCTCCAACTTATTTAAAAAAAGGTGCGAGAGGTACGGAAGTAAAGAGGCTTCAACATGATTTGATCAGATTAGGGTACAAACTTCCTAAGTATGGTGCAGATGGTGTGTTCGGAACAGAAACACTCGTTGCATTACAAGCATTTCAACGAGAACAAGGTCTTAAAGTAGATGGTATTGTAGGGCCAAATACAAAAAATAAATGGGTAAAGGCAACGAAATTAATTGCAAAATACCCAGGTTATTACATTAAAAAAGGAAGTAAAGGAGAGATCGTGCGAATTATCCAACGCAAGTTAGCTATTGCTGTAGATGGAATATTTGGCGTACAGACAGAAGATGCAGTGAAGAACTTTCAAAGAAAAAATAAAGTGCAAGTAGATGGAATCGTCGGTCCAGTAACATGGTCAAAACTTTTTTAACGATAGAATAGTTTAGTAGTACACTTCAAATGGGAGTAATTCACCATTTGGAGTGTTATTTTATAGATAAATTTTATTTTTATGAAAATGGTAGATAAACAGAGAATAATATCGAAATTAAAAGAACTAATAAAATAAATGCGTTTTATCATTGCTTTGATATATTCGTAAACTGTGATAATATGCAATGCGTTCAGTTCGGATTTTCTCTGAGGGAATCAGGGAAGTAACTATATTAAAGAGGGGTGCTTCATGCATTTAGAACAAATGAAAAAAGAATGGTTTGGTAATGTAAAAGGGGATATCTTATCAGGTATTGTAGTCGCATTAGCATTAATACCAGAAGCAATAGCATTTTCGATTATTGCTGGGGTAGATCCAATGATTGGTTTGTATGCATCCTTTTGTATTGCTGTTGTCATTGCATTCGTAGGTGGTCGACCTGGAATGATTTCCGCTGCAACTGGTGCAATGGCATTACTTATGGTGACTTTAGTTGCGGATTATGGATTGCAGTATTTATTAGCAGCGACAATCTTAACAGGGGTACTCCAAATATTGTTTGGTGTATGTAAACTAGCAACAGTGATGAAGTTTGTACCACGTTCGGTGATGGTAGGCTTCGTTAACTCATTAGCAATTTTAATCTTCACAGCACAATTACCTCACTTTGAAGGTGAAGGATTACTTATGTTTACGATGGTAGGATTAACATTAGCGATTATTTATTTGTTCCCAAGACTTACTAAAGTAGTGCCATCGACACTTGTAGCCATTATTGTTGTTACCGCAATGGTCATTTATTTTGGTTTTGATATGCGCACAGTTGGAGATTTAGGTAATTTAAGTTCTGATTTACCAGTGTTTCTATTACCAGATATTCCACTAAATTTTGAAACATTAGCCATTATCTTTCCTTACTCTTTATCATTAGCAATTGTTGGTTTACTAGAGTCATTATTAACTGCTAATATTGTTGACGATATGACAGATACAGAAAGTGATAAAAATAAAGAGAGTCGTGGTCAAGGTATCGCAAATGTAGTATCAGGTTTCTTTGGGGGAATGGCAGGCTGTGCGATGATTGGACAATCTGTCATTAATGTAAAATCAGGCGGACGAGGCAGGTTATCCACACTTGTTGCAGGAGTTTTCTTAATGTTTCTCATTGTTGTATTGAATGATTTAGTTGTACAAATTCCTATGGCAGCATTAGCAGGTGTGATGATCATGGTATCGATTAGTACATTTGATTGGGCATCTGTTCGTCATTTGCACAAAATTCCAAGAACAGACGCAATTGTGATGATTATAACAGTTGGAGCAGTTGTAGTAACACATAACCTATCTATCGGTGTGTTAGCAGGTGTTTTGTTAAGTGCTATTTTCTTTGCAGCTAAAATTTCACGAGTAGATGTGACATCAATTGTTGCTTTAGATGGCAAGAAGAAAGTATACAAAGTAGATGGACAAATCTTTTTTGCTTCCGTCAATGATTTAGTTGCTAAATTTAATTTTACAGAAGCGTTAGAAAGTGTAGAAATTGATCTGACACATGCGCACCTGTGGGATGATTCAGCAATCGGGGCATTAGATAAAATAGAAATGAAATTTGAACAGAATCATGTTAAAGTAACATATATCGGACTTAACAAAGAAAGTAGAAGATTAAAAGACAAAATTGGTGGATTATCGAAAGCTTCAGGACACTAAAAGTAGATGAGGTGGTTGTGGTATGTATAAAAAAATAATACTTGCAACAGATGGATCTGATCATTCCATTAGAGCTACATCCCATGCGATTCAACTTGCAAAAATTGATCAAGGACAAGTAGATGTTGTCTATGTTGTTGATGACAAGAAATCGAAAGAAGATGTCTTACACGGTATTGATAAATATGATGTAAATAAAGAAAGAAAAGCAAAATTAAAACCAATCATTCAATTATTAGAAGAAAATAATATTAATTATGCGTCACATATACTACATGGTGAACCAGGTCCTGTCATTGTCGAGTTTGCCAATACGCATCATTATGATTGCGTAGTAGTCGGAAGTCGTGGATTAAACAACTTACAAACAATGATTTTAGGTAGTGTAAGCCATAAAGTCGCCAAACGTGTCCATTGTCCTGTACTAATTGTGAAATAAATAAACAAACATAAACCTATCTCCTTATCATTGGAGATAGTTTTTTTTTTAGAATTAAAAAAAACTATGAAATATTCTCTTGAGATTAGGAATGATAAGTTGTCTGATAGGAGACAGATTTTTATTAGCAATATATCTCATTATACATATGATTAAAAGTAATGCGTTTACAGAAAAGTGTGTGCGTTTACACTAGAAAAAATAGATAAAAAGTAATAGTATCAGTACATTAAATGTGATAGAATGGTGCCTAGAGTTTAATTAAAAAGGAGTATAATTGAATGCGAAAATTACATCAAATAAAGTACAAATTACCTATCATTATGGTACTGTTACTTCTTATTCCAATGGTATTCACGTCTGTTTTAGCATATCAAAAGACAGAAATCTTAGAATATGCAATTGTTCAAAAGGAAGATATTATTCGTTTATCGCCTAAATACGAAGATATATTTCTAGATTATGAGAGATATCTTGATGATTTCATTCAAACCGGTGATATACAATATGAGAATGTCTCTGCAGAACCTACCTCAGAAAAATATTCAACATTACCTGAAGCGAATGATCCAGCCCTCACTTCTTATTATCAAGAGTATTTAAATGATCGAGCAAGTAAGGATGATTATATGATTCATTTATACTTTGCTACAAAAGATGGAGCATTATATTTAAATGATATCAATCAATCTGTGGATTTATCCTCTTATGACGTAACAAATGCAGAATGGTATGTAGAAGCAGAAAAATTAAATGGTGAGGTATATTGGACTGCGCCTTATAATGACACAGCAACAGGAAAATCTACAATTACATTATCCAAAGCATTCACTAATGATACGGGACAATTTATAGGTGTTGCTGCAATTGATTTTGATATGCATCGAATTGCAACATTAATGCGTCAAGAATTACTTATCCAAACATTGATTACAATGGCTGTTGCAACAATTATCGGGCTAGCAATTGTAATATGGATTGTACGATCTTTAAACCGTAATATTCGAATCGTGAAAGATGAATTAAATACGGTGGCAAATGGAGACTTATCTAATCCAGACTTAAATATAAAGACAAAAGATGAATTTTTAGAATTAGCACAATCAGTGAATAAGATGAAAGAAAATCTATATACAATGATTAACCAAACAATGGTTGCTGCTGCAAAAGTAATGCAACAAAATGAAACATTAAAAAACGCCTCAGAACAGGTAAAAGAAGGAACAGAGCAAATAGCAGCAACAATGGAAGAATTATCTTCTGGTAGTGAATCACAAGCAAATAATGCAAGTGATTTAACTGTTTCTATGGAAAAATACAATGAAAAAGTAACAAGTTCCGCACAATTTGGAGAAGAGCTTGCAGTACAATCAGATCAAGTGATTCAATTAAGTACAGAAGGACAAGGACAATTAAAACGATCTGTGGAACAAATGTTGTTAATTAAAGAACAAGTGAGTGCTGCATCAAATAAAGTTGCAGGATTAGATCGACAAACAAATGAAATTGATAAGATTGTAATAGTTATTAAAGAAATTGCAGAACAAACCAACTTACTAGCATTGAATGCAGCGATAGAATCTGCACGTGCAGGGGAAGCAGGTAAAGGGTTCGCAGTGGTAGCAGATGAAGTAAGAAAACTTGCTGAACAAGTAACGCAATCCATCACTGGAATTACGAACATTGTCTCAACAATCCAAGGAGAGTCAAGAGAAGTAACAGAATCCTTACAAGTCAGTTATACAGAAGTAGAGAAAGGTTCGGAACAAATTGAGGCGACAGGTGAATCATTCTCTCATATTAATGATTCGATTCAAACAATGGTAGGGAAAATTCACTCTATCGTACAGCAATTGAAGCAAATCGATGAAAATAGCATGAATATGTATCGATCTGTTGATGAAATTGCCGCAGTAAGCGAGGAATCTGCTGCAGCAATTGAAGAAACAGCTGCTTCTGCAGAAGAGATGAACAATGCTATGGAACAAGTGGCGTTAAGTATTGAAGACTTAGATCAATTATCAAAAGAATTAGAAAAAGATATTCAAAAATTTAAAATTGTTTAAAAGTTATCATAATGAGGTATAGTTAATAAGAACTATATCTCATATTTTTATATGGTAGAAACTAATTATTTGATTGAAAAATAGAGAAATGCCATATATGATGTTACTAATATGAAATAATCTGTAATACAAATGATCTATATTACATAACCAGAGGTGAAAATATGAAGTCCGTTTACAAAATCATTAGTCTCTATGTCCTTATTAGTATCCTATGGGTTTTCACCTCAGAGTATAACAGACAAAACTTTCTAAATACCCAACATTTTTACACATATTATACGTTAATATATGTATGTCTCACGAGCATATTTTTATTTATCCTTACAAATAAGTTAACGAAAGATGTAGAAAAAGAAAGAATTAAAAAAAATGAAGCAGATGATGATGCAGAAAAGTTTCATGATGAGAACATACGATTGATGCAAGTATTTAATCAAGTTTCTACTGGATTAGTATTAACAGATGCAAAAAAGAGAGACCTTCCAATTATTTATGTCAATGAGACATTTGTGCAGATGACCGGTTATGCTAAAGAAGAAATCATCGGTAAGAACTGTCGATTTTTGCAAGGAGAACACACACATGCATCCAATCGACGGAAAATTAAAGAAGCGATTGAGAAAGAAGAATCTATTCAAATAGAAATAGTCAATTATAGAAAAAATGGTGAGCGCTTTTGGAATGAACTCAAAATCTCTCCAATTAAGGATAGTAATGGAGAAGTTACGTATTTTGTTGGTATACAAAATGATATCACCGAAAAGAAAAATCAATCTATTCTATTAGAAAATCAATTTCAAATAGTAAAATCGCTATTGATGCATGAGGATTATATGGAAGCCTTTCGCGAAATTTGTCTGATTATTGAAAAACATATGGATTACCAATGTATTATTTTTCAGAAAGATTTACTTGAAGAGAGAATTCATGTTTTAGCATCTGGAACCTTACCTGAAGCATTCCATCAAGAGATTTCCGATTTTCCAATCAGACCTAATGAAGGTGTAACAGGGGAAGCTATTTATGAAAAAGAAACAAAAATTGTGTCTGACGTGAATCAACATTTGCACAATGAAAAATATAAACGAATTGCAGAGGACTATGGTATTCAGTCAATTTGGTCTACACCTGTTCTTAGTGCTGAAGGGCAAGTGTTTGGTGCAATTACAATGTATAAGAAGACACCATATATACCTACAAAAAGTGAAGTGCAGACAATTGAAACTTACGCGTATATTTTAAGCTTGGTTATGGAGAATATTAGAATACAGGATAAGTTGAAGCGAAGTGAAGAAAAATATCGTTTAATCACAGAAAATGTGACAGATATTATTTGTTTATTAGATAGTAACTTTCATATTGAATATATCTCAAAAGCTATCAATTTATTAACAACAGACGATAGACCGGAAAATATCATACGTTTATTTTCGGATGAAACATATGATAAAACGATGAAATACTTACGTTATTTAATAGAATCAGATGAAGATAAGACATTAGAAATAAGCTTAAACGATGTCGACGGGAACCCACACTGGTTTGATTTAAAAGGGACGAAAATAACGAATGATAGGAATGAAGTAAACGTATTACTTGTTGCGCGTGATATTACAGCAAGTAAACAATATCAAGCATCCCTAGATAATATTTTGTATATTGATACATTATCCCAACTTCCAAACAAGTACAAATTTAGAAAAGAATTAGAACGTTTATTACAAGAAGATTCATTCTTTTATATGGTTATGTTAGATTTCGATCACTTAAAAGACGTCAAACATATGTATGGTATTGAGATATGGGACCATATTATTCTAGAGATGAAACAACTTATTTCAGATATAGTCAAACCAAATTTATTAGCCAAAACAGGAGAAGATGAATTCTGTTTTGTCATTTTGCACGATACTGAAAAAAAATTAATGGAAAAATTACTACTATTTTTGAATCATTTAAAAAAACCGATACGTATTCAGTATACAGACCTATTAATTGAACCACGAATTGGAGTTGTAAGTAATCAAAAGCAATCCGCGGGTCAAATGTTAACACAAGCACAAGAGAGTATTCAATCTATTGTAGGAACAACTATGGATCCTATAGCATTTTATGATAAACAAGTAAGTACGTCCATTAATCGTGTCGCTTTAATAAAACGAAGCTTATCTAAAGCGATTGACAATAATGAGTTTACACTTGTTTACCAACCACAAGTAAATATTCAAACAAAAAAAATTACTGGACTAGAAGCATTAATTCGTTGGGAAAATGATGAGCTTGGGAATGTGCCACCAGGAGAATTTATCACAATTGCCGAAGAAACTGGGTGGATTACAGCGATAGGTGATTATGTGATCAATCAAGTGCTCCAAGACATACAAGAATGGATAGCACAAGGTAAGGAGTATCGAGTTTCTATTAACATATCTTATCGTCAACTAATGGAAGTAGACTTTATTGATAAGTTAGTCCGTGCATTAACGAATTCTGCTTGTCCATCACATTTGATTAGTTTGGAGATTACAGAACATTCGTTATTGGAAGATATTCATTTGTCTACATATGTATTAGAACAAGTACATGACTTGGGTATCCAAGTGGAAGTAGATGATTTTGGTGTAGGATATTCTTCCTTATCTTATTTGCGAAAATTGCCACTTGATGTATTAAAGATTGATCGGTCGTTTATACAAAATGTTCACACAGATCGAAGAGAATTAGCAGTTGTACAAGCAATTATGGAAATGAGTCGTGCACTGCAATTACAAGTGATTGCTGAAGGAGTAGAAACAAAGAAACAAGTGGAACTTTTGCATGAATTAGGGTGTGACAAATTTCAAGGGTATTATTTTAGCAAGCCGATACCAAAAGAAAAGCTACAAGAAGAAATTGAAATAATTTATGAAACAAAATTAAAATAGTTCATTTTACCTATTAATGATATAGTCTAAAGGGTACAATGAATTATTTATTTTTATCATTTCAATACTAATAGTTATATTTTCCTAAACAAAGATGATATAATGGAAAATGTAAGAAAATAGTGTGCAGGAAAAGCAGGGGGAAAACATAATGAAGTATTTTAGTGAATATAAATATAGGCTAATATCCTATCTCATATTAATCACTTGTATGGTATTATTAGCTCTTTTTCCCTTGCCACTTGTTTTTGGTGTTTCTATTAGTCTAGCAGCATTTATTTATTTAGTGATGATTCGTTTGTATGGGTTTCGTGAGGCGCTACTCGCAGCGGTTATCTTAACGCTTTTGTCCTATTTCGGGGGAATTGGACACTCATATATGTTTACTAGTGTATTCGAAGTACTTGTTATCGGTGGTCTGTATAAAGTGAAGGGAAAAGACTTGTTTACATGGAGCTTTGTCTATTCTTTTTTACTTATTATTGTCGTGCTTTTATTGGAGTTATTAACGGATATCATCACATTAAGTGCGAATTTGGTACTTTTTTTGCTATTCTTTTTTATTGTAAGTACGATTTTCGCATCACTTGTAGCAGATATGTTTTGCGATTATTTCCCATATTTAAAATCATTAAATAAATTTTTTCCAAATAAGGAGAAACTATATTTTGGACAGATTATTTCACATTTGTTAATATTAGCAGCGATTACGCCGATATTGTTAATCATTCTAACACATGCCAAGATGTTAGAAGAAGATGTGTATAAGGAATGGGAAGAGAAAACAATAGCTATTGAGAATCGGTTACAAATCAAAGCGAGTGAGCTTGATAACATTGAAGTACAAAACTTTATGTTAGATTCAGATTTAGAGAAAGCAAGATTAAAAGTTCTATTAGATCCATTTGTTCTTGAAGATCGTACAACCATTTTTGTACTAGATCAGCAATTAAATGAATGGCTCCGTATTGGAGAATCATTTCATTATCAAATAGGTAATCCGGAGTTTCTTAATGGATACATAACTGTTTTAAATGAGAAAAGTACCATATGGTTTTCTAAAAAAAGATCAACATTAGGTAATTGGACGGATGCCCGCTATATCGGCCATACGACATACCTAAATAAAGATGTTTTTGTTGTTATGCCAACAGAAGACAAAGTAATAGAAGTATTAAATGAAATAAAATTTTATTTATTATTATCATTTGTTGTGTTAATTGTTGCATTAGTATTAGGGGTATTTACTAATTTTATTTTAACGAAAGCATTAGGAACCATTAATACAATGACAAGGGAAATCCCTAATCGTGTGGAATCTAATGAATCTTTGAAGTGGAGTAGCTCAAGCATTGTGGAGTTTTCAATCCTTATTTCGAATTTACAAAAAGTATCCAATCAAATACAGAATATGTTTCATCAAACAAAGAAGCAGAATATTGTTTTAAAAAATCAGACAGAACAACTAATAGAATCAGAATCTCAACTATATTTATTAGCACATTATGATACATTAACGAAGTTGCCAAACAGACGGTCTTTTTATGAAAAAGTAACAGAAAGAATTGAAAATGATACTGTAACTAAATTTGTGATTGTTTTCTTGGATTTAAATCATTTTAAACAAGTGAATGATACACTTGGGCATAGTGGTGGAGATGAATTGTTAAGTATTTTTGCCACAAGATTATCAGAATTCGCAAAACGCTATCCATATGTTTCTGTATTTAGACTGGCTGGAGATGAATTTGTCGCAATTATTGATCAAGAATCTACAATGGAAATCCAAGCAACTTGTGTAAAGTTTAGTCAAATTTTTGATAAACCTATATTCATTCAAAATAAATCCATTGAACTAAGTGCTAGTATTGGCTTAAGTATATACCCTGATGATGGGAAAGGAATTGATCAGTTACTACATAAAGCAGATACGTTAATGTATGAACAAAAGCAACAAAGAAAGAATGAGGATAAAGGGGGAGAGTAAATGTATCGGTTCCTATCCATTTGCATGATTGTCATCGTATGTTTAACAGGTTGTGTGTCGCAAAGTGTCGAACCAGTACTAGATTCTTCCTTCTATCAAAAATATAATGGGAAATTAAAAAATGAAACGCAACAAGTGAGTAATCATTTAGTCATATGGACACCAGAAAATATATTCGAAAATTCTTTACCTAGATTTCAAGAGATGTATCCTGATATGGAAATTATAATTGAAACAGTAGATAAGGAAGAACTTGTGAATAAATACTTAACGAGTCTCATTGTAGGGAAGACTCCTGATGTATTTATATTCCCAGATCAATATCTAGGAATGTTTAGAGGGGTAGGAGGACTTGAAGAATTAAATGAATCTACATATTATGAAGAGGAATTTTTCAAGAAACGACCTCAAGCACTATTGGATGAGCATATCTATAATGACAAAATGCGTACATTTCCTTTGTTGTTTTTTCCGTATGTTACTTTTTATCGTGCAGATATTTTTGAAGAGAATAACTATCCACATGAGCCATTGGAGCTTAGTAAGTACATAAATAAGGCAACAAATTGGTATAAGTTAGCATATGGATTTTATAATCATAATCAGTACATTATGGAGTCTGATCATTCGTTAATTGAAATTGCATTACGTACAAGTAACTTCTTGAATGATGACGTTGAATATATTGTTGAGAATTCACCATTTAATGAAACAATCAAAGCAGCGCAATTAGTAACGAACAAACCATATGATCATTATGTGAATATATGGGAAGATAGTGGGAAAGAAGCATTAGCAAATGATCAATTAGTAATGTTCTATTCTCCGAGCTATATGAAAGATAATTTGGAGCAGTGGTTACCAGAACAAAAAGGGAAATGGGCAATCACAACACTTCCATTTGGTTTAAGGGGAGTGGACAAAGATGCAAGTTTATCTGCTGCCATCTCTTCTTCTAGTAATAATAAAAAAGCAGCATGGCAATTTATAAAGCATATGGCAAATGATATGTTGAATATGTACACACATCCGATTCAATCAGATTTTTATCGTAATGATGATATTCAAAAAATATACCGAAAAATGATTGACGAAAATAATCCAGGAACTCCTTCTCCGCTTGATCGAGAAATAAAATGGATTTGGAACCATTCAATCAAAGAATTTCAATTAGGCTATGAGATAAAACCATTAATGATTGAACAAGCACATAAAGATGTGATGAATTTTATTCGACAAGACCAACAAGCATTACAAAATTTAAAAAGCGCCGATGAATAATAAAAAGTATCCTATAGATTAAACGCTAAAATGCTTATCTGTAGGATACTTTTTTATACATACATATGGACCATATTCTACACGCTGAATCTAGTTAATTACCAAAATCGATTGGTATTATCGAATAATGGAATTGGTTTACGCTTAATTGATGATATAATGATATATAATGTGAGGGTGAGGTGATGTATATGGATATGAACGGAAGAGTATCTACAGGAATGACAGGTTTTGATCAAGCAATTGATTATTTACGACTTGGGGATAATGTTGTATGGCAAGTGGATACCATTACTTCATATAAAGAAATTGTCACATATTATATCAACAATGCATTAAAGAATAACAGACATATTGTATATATTCGTTTCGGACAACATCCGCGTATTGTAACTAACTCTCTCTCTATTAAAACATATGAAATCGATGCAAATAAAGGTTTTGAGAGTTTTGCGACAACAATACATCATATTATTGAGAAAGAAGGAAAGAAAACATTCTATGTATTCGATAGCTTAACAGAACTATTAAGTAATTGGTCATCTGATTTAATGATTGGAAATTTCTTCAAAGTCTGTTGTCCTTACTTGTATGAGTTAGAAACAGTTGCTTATTTTGCAATTATTCGTAATGTCCACACATATAGTACCATTGCTAGAATTAGAGAAACAACGCAAGTGTTATTAGACTTATATGAAGTAGATGGAGATAAATACATTCACCCATTAAAGGTATTAGATCGGTATTCTCAGGCAATGTTTTTCCCGCATTTTATTCAGGAAAATAAAGTGAAATGTATTACTTCTAGTCAAGAAGCATCACGTCTGTTCGCAAACATAAATGTAGTAGAAGAACGGCTGGATTATTGGGATGTTATTTTTACAAGAGCAAAAGAAATAGTACATCAAAGTATAGAAAAGCAAGAAGAAACAAAGCAGAAACTCATGGCATTGCTTATTGGAGAGAAATCCAGAATGTACGATTTATGTGCTACTTATTTTACACTGAAGGATCTCATCCGAATTGCACATCGAGAAATTGGTACAGGATTCATTGGTGGGAAAAGTGTTGGGATGCTGCTTGCTAGAAAGATATTGCAACAAGATCCTAACAAACGTTTCGAAAAATACCTTGAAAGTCACGATTCTTTTTATGTCGGATCTGATGTTTTTTACACATATATAGTCCAAAATGGCTGGTGGAAGTTACGGATGAAACAAAAGACGAGAGAAGGTTATTTTCACTATGCAAAAGAGTTAAGAGACAAAATAGTGACAGGGAAATTTCCTTCTAATATAAAAGAGCAATTTGTTCAAATCCTAGAATATTATGGACAATCACCAATCATTGTACGATCTAGTTCTTTACTAGAAGATAATTTCGGAAATGCATTTGCGGGAAAGTATGACAGCGTATTTTGTGTCAATCAAGGGACACCAGAACAAAGATATGCACAATTAGAAGAAGCAATTAGAAAAGTATATGCAAGCACAATGAATGAAGATGCATTGGCATATCGAATGAATCGAGGTTTGTTTGAAAAGGATGAACAAATGGCGATATTGATTCAACGTGTTTCTGGTGATCATTTTGGCGATCATTTTTTCCCACATGTTGCTGGAGTAGGTAACTCATCAAACTTGTATGTATGGGATAAGAATGTAGATATGAATGCTGGGATGATTCGCTTAGTATTTGGGTTAGGTACGAGAGCAGTTGATCGGACAGTTGATGATTACGTAAAAATTGTGACACTAGACCAACCAACAAGAAAAGGTCTTATGTTAATGGAAGATGAAAAGAAATACTCGCAACATGGTGTAGATGTGTTATCAATTAAAGAAAATAAATGGAAGTCTATAAAATTAGACCAAGCAATGCATGAGGTGTGGAACGTAGATCGTACTATTTTTGCCTCTATTGATACGGAAACTTTTTTTCGATTGAGAGATTTAGGATATAAGAATATACAGGCACCGTATATTCTTAACTTTAATCAATTATTAAAGCATTCAACATTTCCTGTTGTAATGAGAGAAATGCTTCAACAATTAGCACATATTTATCAATATCCAGTTGATGTAGAATTCACCGCAAATTTCAAATCCAAAGAAGATTTTCAAATTAATATTGTTCAATGTCGACCACTTCAGACAAAAGGGTTAGGTAAATCTGTAAGTGTACCTTATGTATTGGAAGAAGAGGATTGCTTTATTCAAACACATGGAAATTTTATGGGGGGAAATGTGCGTTTACCGATTGATTATGCCATTTATGTTGATATGCATGCATACTTAAAATTAACAGAGCAGGATAAGTATACTGTAGCAAGATTAATTGGTACGATAACAAGAAAGCTAAAAGATAGCAATCTATTTCTAATTGGACCAGGGCGATGGGGTACGACTACACCTTCTTTAGGTGTGCCTGTGCATTTTTCCGAAATCCAACATGTGAATGCAATCGCAGAAGTTGCATCAAAGCAAAAAGGATTTATGCCAGAGTTATCTTATGGTAGTCATTTCTTCCAAGATATTGTAGAGTCTGACATTTTTTACGTTGCAGTAATGGAAGGAGCAAAAGAAACGCGTTTTGATTCTACGTATATAACGAGTAAACCAAATAAAGTCTTTCATTTAATTGATAAAGGAAAACAATGGAGGAATGTCATTCATGTGGCGCAATTTGACGAAATGGAATTATTGTCTGATATTGTGACACAGCGGTTTTTGTGTAGATAGAAATTTTGAAAAGTAGAAGTGCTGCAATCCTTTATAGGTTTACGATGGAATCTATTAATTAATAACTGTATGGATAAACAAAGACACTGAGTAAATAACTTTATTTTAGTTTGAAAAGTTACTGAATATCTAAGCTAAAAATCAACTTCATAAAAAAGAAATCAGAATAAATGAATACATTTACGCTGATTTCTTTTTTATATTCCGGTTCGATTATTTTTTTCCATCACTGCAAAGTAATTCTCTTCTTCATCTGCAAAATTACATATGCGGCCCATATCCATCTTTATTATTTCTCCTACAACTATATTATTCTCTTTTAAATCATTATGAAACTGAACGATGTCACTTGTATAAAACATAATAGAAGGGGTGTCGAGGTTCATTTCAGGTTCTATTACTGAAACCGCTTTTTTATCATGAATGACAATAGTTGTGTTACTATTTTTTGTTGGTGCGACTTCAATTGCTCTAAGCTGATGGATTGTAGTGTCTTAAATAAAATGAAATTCAAGTTTTTCCATCCATAACCTCTTTGCATTGTCTTGGTTGTTCACATATAACATTATTTGACCAACATCTGTAATCATTATTCATTCTCCTTTTTAATATTTGTATATAAAATAATAATTGAATTATAAGTTTACCTTTGTCAAGTTGAAACAATTTGACTTAAGTAAAATTACAAATTAATCTAAATATGTGATAATAGAATCAGAAGGTGATTAGAATGGGTAAAATCAGAGATGCCGAACGCACAAGACAAAAAATATTGAATGCGGCAAAAGAAGAGTTCTGTGAAAAAGGGTATACTGGTGCTAGAATTGAATCCATCGCAAAACGTGCCGGATTAAATAAGCAATTAATTTATCATTATTTTAAAAATAAAGAAGCATTAATAGATGAAATGATTTCTTATTTTGCAAAATCTGTGCCAACAGAGAATTTAACATTACCTTCAAATCCTGTAGATATAGCATCATTTCGTTTTCATGTAAATATTCATCACTTAATGGATTTCTTAAAATTCACGGCATGGGAAGTAATTGATGACATTCCGAATGACACAATTGGAGCAGAAAGCCGTAAGAAAGTGTTACAATCCTATGTGGAAGATATGAAAGTAAAACAAGAAAAAGGTTTAGTTCCAAAAGATTTAGATCCAAGATTCATCACATTAATGATGTCTAGTCTAACAATTTATCCATTGTTATATGGAAAAGTTACACAAATGATAACAGGATTAGAGAACAAAGATGAAGTGTTTATAGAAGAATGGTCAACATTTTTAGATCAAATAAGTGAGCGGATTTTTTTGGAAAATAAAAATGTTGGAGAAGATTAGTTTATTAGTAAAAGGAGAACATTGTTATCATGACTACGATTAATGATATTGCAAAATTAGCAGGAGTTTCTAGATCTACAGTATCTCGCTTTTTGAATAAAAGTGGTTATGTCAGTGAAGAGGCTAAAGAAAACATTAAAGCAGTGATTGAAGAGACAGGATATATGCCAAGTCAATCTGCTAAATCCTTAAGAACAAATAAAACTTCTGTAATTGGAGTTATTTTACCTAAAATTAGCACAGAAACAGCTAGTCGTGTAATGAGCGGTATCAATAGAGAATTGGGAAAATATGATTATCAACCATTACTAGCGGATACTGGTTTGGACAAAGAAAAAGAATTGCGCTATTTAGCATTATTACAATCAAGAAATGTAGATGGCATTATAGTATTAGGTACAAACACAGATGATAAAATGGCAGAAGCGATTAAGAGATTAAGAATACCAGTCATTGTAGTTGGACAGGAATTTGATGAAATTCCTTGTATCGTATATCCTGATTATGAAGCAACATGTGAAGCGATAGAATATATGATTAAAAAGGGTAGGCGCAAAATTGGCTTTATAGGCGTACCAGAATCAGATCCAGCTGTTGGAATCGTAAGAAAAAAAGCGTATGTTGATACATTAATGAAACATCAACTAATGTTAGATAAAAAACACGTACAAATAGGGGATTTTTCCATTCAATCCGGTTATAATGCAATGCAACGGATATGGAAGGATTCGGAAGAGATTGATAGTGTTTTTGTCGTAACAGATCGTATGGCGGTAGGTGCAGTGAAATTCTTAAAAGAAAAAAATATTGTGATACCTGAGCAGTTTGCCATCGCTACAACAGGTGCTTCTTCACTTGCTGAATATATAGATCCATCCTTAACAACTGTTGATTTTTTAAATGAACAAGCAGGTGAAAAAGCGGCAACATTAATTATGCAACTTATATCTGGAGAAAAAGTTAATGAAAAATTGGTGCACACATATAGACTTCTAAAAAGAAATAGTGTATAGTACAAATATGAACGTGATGGAATCGATTCCATCCTGTTCATATTATTTAAATTCTGTATGGGAACGATTTCATTTTTTAGTTTGGGAATGGGGAAATGAAACAATTCTCTTGCTTATATGTGGAATCGATACCACAAGAGGAGGATAATAAAATGGCAACTAATCGAGAAATTGCTGAACAATTATTAGAGGCAGTCGGTGGCAAAGAAAATATTCATTCGATTGCTCATTGTGCGACACGCTTGAGAATTATCGTTAATGATCGCGAGAAAATTGATGAAGAGCGTGTAGAAGAACTAGACAAAGTAAAAGGAGCATTTTTTAACTCTGGCCAATATCAAGTGATTTTTGGGACTGGTACTGTTAATCGAATCTATGAAGAAACTGAAGCACTAGGTATCACTGGTTCATCTAAATCAGAGCTAAAAGAAGAATCAAAAAAACAAGGGAATAGCTTCCAACGTGCAATAAGAACATTTGGTGATGTATTTGTTCCTATCATTCCTGTCTTGGTAGCAACAGGATTATTTATGGGATTAAGAGGACTTATTACACAAGAACAAATATTAGCGATTTTTGGTCTTACTCCTGATGATATTTCAGCAAACTTCTTATTGTTCACAGAAGTACTGACAGATACTGCATTCGTCTTTTTACCAGCACTTGTTGCATGGTCAACATTCCGTGTATTTGGAGGAACACCGATTATTGGACTTGTACTAGGATTAATGCTTGTTTCACCATCATTGCCTAATGCTTGGGCAGTAGCTAGTGGTGATGCTAGTCCAATATATTTTCTAGACTTTATTCCTGTAATTGGGTATCAAGGATCTGTTTTACCAGCATTTATTGCAGGTTTAGTTGGTGCCAAAATTGAGCGTTTCTTCCGTAAACGTGTACCAGAAGCACTAGACCTTATTGTGACACCATTTATTGTCTTGCTTATTATGATTATCTTGTCATTATTTGCATTAGGACCGATTTTACATGTAGTAGAAAATTGGATTTTTGAAGGTACAAAATATTTGTTGGAAATGCCATTAGGGCTAAGTGGATTAATTATTGGATTCTTTAATCAAATTATTGTTATCACAGGTGTACATCATATCTTTAACTTTTTAGAAATACAATTATTAGAGAATTTAGGCTACAATCCATATAATCCAATTGTTACTGCTTCTATAGCAGCACAAGGAGGAGCGGCTTTAGCAGTTGGTGTAAAATCAAAACTGAAAAAAATGAAAGCTTTGGCGTATCCTTCTTCTTTATCTGCGTTTTTAGGTATTACAGAACCAGCAATTTTCGGTGTTAATTTACGTCACGGAAAACCGTTTATTTTTGGTTTAATTGGTGGAGGTGTTGGAGGTTTCTTAGGAGCAATCTTCCAATTAAAAGCAACAGGTATGGCAATTACTGTTATTCCGGGTACATTACTATACTTGAATAGTCAATTACCGTTATATTTACTTGTTAACATTGTTGCAATTGCTATCGCCTTTCTATTAACGTATTTCTTCGGATATAAAGATAAAGAAGAAAAGTAATAAAGGAATGTAGGTGAGTTTTTGGAAATATTTAATGAGGGACAATTAAAAAAACAACTAGAAAAAGTAGTAAGTACTAATCGTGAAATAGTAAAACAAGATATATATTATCCAAGCTATCATATTGCAGCTCCAGTTGGTTTAATTAATGATCCAAATGGGTGGATTCAATGGAATGGCGTCTATCATTTATTTTATCAATGGATGCCATTTCATACGGGGCATGGCGCAAAATTATGGGGGCATGTCACGTCGACTAATCTAGTAGATTGGAAAGAAGAACAACCTGCATTACTTCCAACAGAAGTGTATGACAAAGATGGCTGCTATTCTGGAAGCGCAATAGCATACAATAATAAACTCTATTTGTTTTACACTGGTAATGTAAAAAAAGATGGGAAGCGTGAGGCATACCAATGTATAGCTGTATCAGAAGATGGTATACATTTTGAGAAGCTAGGAGCCGTCATATCTGTACCTGAAGGATATACTGCACATTTTCGTGATCCAAAAGTGTGGCAATCTGGAGAAATGTTCTACTTAGTATTAGGTGCACAGAGACAAGACGAAATAGGGTGTGTTGTCTTATATCAATCGAATGATTTGTTGAATTGGGAGTTTGTTAATGAAATAGCAGGTGGTTACGGTTATATGTGGGAGTGTCCGGATTATTTTCAATTAGATAGTAGAGATGTTCTTATCTTTTCACCTCAAGGTTTAGAACAAGATGGGGAAAAAAATATGAACACATTTCAATCAGGCTATGCTTTTGGAAAGTGGCAGGAAGATAAGACACTCCAATTAGACTCCTTTATTGAGCTAGACAAAGGATTTGATTTTTATGCACCGCAAACTACATTAGATGAAAAAGGGCGAAGATTACTATTTGGTTGGATGGGTATGGCAGATGATGATGAGCAATACCATCCAACACATCAAAATAAATGGATTCATCAGTTAACAATACCGAGAGAGTTAGTTCTTAAAGGCGAGCAAATATATCAGCAGCCTGTTGCCGAAATGCAATTATTGCGAAAAGAAAAATTGTTAGATAATGAAATAATAGCCCATAAATATCGGTTTTCTCTACCGCGAACAGTAGAAATTTGTGCTTCTAATCAAAACAATGCTGATTTTACCATTTCTATATTTGGTATAATTACGATTGTTTATTCAGCTAAAAGTCAAAAAATCACAGTAAGTAGAAATACACTTAAGAATGGAGAAATTGAATTTCGCTATGGTACAGTAAAAAATCAGGTGGATGATTTTCATGTCTTTATCGATCAATCATCTCTTGAATTGTTTATTAACAACGGTGAAGTTGTCTTTTCAATGAGAATGTTTCCAGATGCGGATAATCATGTTGTAGAGTTTAATGGAAATCTAGTTGTATCAACATGGAAGTTATAAAATGTTAAAAATATAAGAAATGAGTAAATAGTCTGAACGACAAAATTGGTTGTTCAGGCTATTTGTATGGACTAATTTAAGTTTCGAACGAGTAAATGCTCGCTCTAAATGATGTTTCGTGAGAAAATAACTGTATATTTAAGAACAAGAAAAGAATTGTTTGCTACAACGAACAAATAACTGATTTTACATAAAACATACTTCAAAAAAAGGAAAAAGGATGTGCTAAATACATTGAATAACAAAGTAATGGAAGTAACGGTGAGATGCGCAGAACCACTCGAAGTTGGAGAGACTCCAAAAGGCTATCTAAGAGTAATTCCAATCATTGGGGGGACATTTGAAGGGCCTAGATTAAAGGGGAAAGTAATACCTGGTGGAGCAGACTGGAATATGACTAGGGAAGATGGTGTAGCAGAAGTATTTGCCAAATACACCATCGAAACAGATGATGGTGTTCTCATATCTGTCACGAATGAAGGGACAATCAAACCAAATGGAGAACGTATCATAACAAAGCCAACATTTCTTGTTGCAATAGGCAAATATGATTGGCTAAATGATGAAATCTTCATTGGTACTCTAGACCCACTTCCGACATCTGAAGGTATTGTGGTGAAATTAAGTTTTTATCATGGTGGAGCAGTACTTGAATAAGATATTTCAAAGTAGTCATCATCATTGTTTTATAAAAAGAGGATATTCATAAATAAAGTGACAATGTGAATTTTTTAATCCACTTCACAACTTTTTAACTATCAAAATATGACAATATGTGATTAAATATATAGGTAGGATGTCATGTAAATAAATTAACTTTTTGAACAATCATAAAATACACAACTAAGGATGGAAAAATCTTGTTACATTTCTTACATACAAATCACAATTTTATTTATGTTATTCTTTCCTTTATTATCGCAGCAATTGCATCATATGCATCGATTGAATTAGCAAGACAAATAGATGACTCCAATGGAAGAGTAAAGCGTGTATGGTTATTACTAGGTGGTTTATCACTAGGTATAGGCATTTGGTCGATGCATTTTATTGCAATGATTTCTTATCAATTTGAGACAAAAGTATATTATGATATTTGGTATGTGACCTTATCAATAATATTCGCGATAATAGCGTGTGTGATTGGTTATTATTTTATTACATATTTACAAAGAAATACTGTTACATTTATTCTTTCTGGTTCGCTAATGGGGATTGGGATTGGACTTATGCACTATGTTGGAATGACTGCAATTCAAGGTGTAGAGATTACGTATGACGATATGCTTGTATTTTTATCTGTAATTATTGCCATCATTGCATCAATGACAGCACTTCTTATTGGATTTGTATTACCAGGTAAAACACAAACATTTTCTAAATATCGAAAAGTTAGTTTTTCTATCATCATGGCAATTGCCATCTCTAGTATGCATTATACTGGAATGGCTGCAGCTCATTTCGATTATAATGAGAAAAATATTTTAAATGCAGTAAATTTAGTAGACATCGATGTATTTAAATGGATTGTTATCATCACTACATTTACCTTGTTCTTTGTTGTATTTTTTCTCATATTTTATTATAAATTGATGAAAAATACATTAGATTTGCAAGATACATTAATTAATTCTAGTGAAGTAGGGATTGTATTAACAGATTCTATGAATAAGATGATTAGATACAATCACGAATTTGCTAATTTAATGAAACAATTACAGATTAGTTTAACGAGTGAGTGGCTACATATGACGATCCCATTTGCGATTACGGAACTAAAAGCCTTTGATGTGACAGAGATTGATTATCGTCACCTCTATTTAGAAGTGACGAAAGTACCAGTGCAAGCAGATGATGAGAAACAATATTTGTGGTATTTTAGGGATATAACAGAGAAAAAGGAAAAAGATGCAATGATTCATCGTCTTGCATATTATAATGAAATTACTCATTTACCAAATAGTAATATGTTAGAGAAACAATTAAATCATTGGCAAGAGAATCATATAAATGATCTGACATGTATTTATATAAGGGTAGATAGATTACGCTTTTCACTTGGATCCACATTTGTTGACGAAAGAGAAGAGTTTATTAGAAAAGTTGCTTTGTTGTTAAGAGTGAAGATCACAAGTCAAGAATATTTATTTCATTATGATGATCAAGTCATTGTTATCTTTGTGCTTAAAAGTAACAAAAATTATGTACATACATTACTTGAACATTTGCTTGCACAATTGTCCCAATCTGTTCAAATTAAAAATACGTCATATAATCTAACATTTAATATTGGTATAAGTAAATATCCAGAAGATACCACTAATTTACAATCTATTGTGAATTACGCAAGTCTAGCAAGCTTGGAGTCTAGTAAATTAAGTAGAAATAATTATATGTATTTTGAAAAAACAATTTTAGATAAAATGAATCGAAAAGTGTTGCTTGATCAAGCAATGACCATAGCACTTAATCAGGATGAATTTTATTTGGTGTATCAACCAATAATTTGTACAAGAACAGATAAAGTAGCTAGTGTGGAAGTGCTATTAAGATGGAATAGTCCAGAATTTGGATTTATTTCACCAGCTGAGTTTATTCCGATTGCAGAGGAAACAGGATTTATTAACAGAATTGGAAAATGGGTATTAGAGAAGGCATGTATGCAATGGACAGAGTGGAAAGAACAAGGGAAGCCGCTTGTTCACATTGCAATTAATGTATCCGCAATCCAATTAGCCAACCACCAATTTATTGAGATGATTGAAGAAGTGTGTAATCAGACAGGAATGGATCCTACTTATTTGGAATTAGAAATTACAGAATCGTCTTCACTCAATTATCATGAATCATTACATATGAAATTAAATCGTTTATCAGAAATGGGAATTGGCTTATCTTTAGACGATTTTGGAACAGGTTATTCGTCATTTGAACATTTAAAAGAATTAGCTGTTCATAAATTAAAGATTGATCGTTCATTTATCTTTGGTTTACTAGAGGACTCGAATCAAGAAGCAATACTTAGATCGATTATTCAATTAGGCCACAATTTGAAGAAAGATGTGTTAATGGAAGGTGTCGAACAAGTAGCAGAAGTAGAATGGTTGAAAAAGAATCATTGTGACTATATTCAAGGCTATTACTACGCTAAACCGTTAGAAGCAATGGAAGTAATGGAATATATAATACGGACAAACCAGTGAGGGAAATTCTTGCTGGTTTTTTTTATACTTTTTATATTCAAAAGTATAAAAAAACACTAGAAAACATTGGTATTGTTAGCCCATTCGCCTTTTTGGTGTGATGTTGTTCACAACATAGAGAAGTCTCTCGTGATTAAATGAACATATAAACATCAGATTGGGAACATGGAGGGATCAAGAATGCCAAAGAAAAAATCCCCAATATGGCAAAGAATGAATTATCTAAAACCAAAAGAAAAATATGCGAATAATCACAGTCAATTACAAGAAGGAGACCGTGATTGGGAAAATGTCTATCGCCGAAGATGGCAACATGATAAAGTGATTCGTTCCACGCACGGAGTGAATTGTACTGGTTCATGTAGTTGGAATATTTATGTAAAAGATGGCATTGTAACATGGGAAGGACAAGCGGTAGATTATCCGTCAACAGGCCCTGATATGCCAGATTTTGAACCACGTGGTTGCCCAAGAGGTGCGAGCTTCTCTTGGTATATTTATAGTCCATTACGTGTGAAATATCCATATGTAAGAAAAAAATTATTGCACTTATGGCGTGAAGCATTAGAGCAACATGAGACTCCTCTTGATGCATGGAAAAGTATTGTAGAAGACAAAGAAAAATCAAATAGCTATAAACAAGCACGAGGTAAGGGTGGTCTTGTTCGGTCAAGTTGGGAAGAAGTCACACAATTAGTTGCGGCATCTGTTCTTTATACAACAAAAACATATGGTGCAGATCGAAATATTGGATTCTCACCAATTCCTGCGATGTCGATGGTAAGCCACGCTGCAGGGAGTCGTTTTATGTCACTTATCGGTGGACCAATGTTAAGTTTCTATGATTGGTATGCAGATTTACCACCAGCATCTCCGCAAATTTGGGGAGATCAGACAGATGTGCCTGAAAGTTCTGATTGGTACAATTCAGGATATATTATGACATGGGGTTCGAATGTACCACTTACTCGTACACCAGATGCTCATTTCCTTGCAGAAGCACGTTACAAAGGAACAAAAGTAGTATCCGTAAGTCCAGATTATGCAGAATCTACAAAGTTTTCAGATGATTGGATGTCTGTAAAGCAAGGTTCAGACGGTGCCCTTGCAATGGCAATGGGTCATGTTATTTTAAATGAATTTTATCAAAAACAATCTACTCCATATTTTGATAACTATGCAAAAACATATACGGATTTTCCTTTTACTGTTTTGTTAAAACAAAAAGGCGATAAATTAGTTGCAGATCGATTCTTACAAGCAAAAGACTTAGCAATAGAAACAACGAATAGTGAATGGAAGCCATTAATGTACAACAAAGCAACAAATGATTTTGCTATCCCACAAGGAACAATGGGATCAAGATGGGATAAGAATGGCAAATGGAATTTGAAATTAAAAGACGAACGTGATGGACACGAAATTGAACCAGTCTTAGGATTTTTAGGTATGGAAGATGTTGTGAAAACAGTCGATATTGCCTACTTTGATGCAGAGACTCGTTCGACAATGAAACGTAACGTTCCTGCGAAAAAAATCGAAATAAACGGAAAAACAGAATATGTTACAACTGTTTATGATTTGATGCTAGCGAATTATGGTATCGATAGAGGTATTGGTGGAGATGTAGGTAAATCGTATGATGATATTGCAGCATTTACTCCAGCATGGCAAGAAAAAATTACAGGTGTAGATCGCGAATTAGTGATCAAAATCGCACGAGAATTTGCTCAAAATGCGATTGATACAAATGGTCGCTCTATGATTATTGTAGGTGCTGGTATTAACCACTGGTTCCATTCAGATGCGATTTATCGTGCAGTTGTGAACTTAGTTATTATGGTTGGTGCACAAGGTGTCAATGGTGGTGGTTGGGCGCATTATGTTGGCCAAGAAAAATTACGTCCTGCTGAAGGTTGGAACACCATTGCAACAGCGAAGGATTGGCAAGGACCACCTAAGTTACAGAATGGTACATCATTCTTCTATTTTGCGACAGACCAATGGCGTTATGAAGAAACATCGATTAATGAGTTGACTGCAAAAACTGTCGATAAGGCAAGATATGATCATCCAGCAGACTATAATGTGCTGGCTGCACGACTAGGTTGGTTACCATCTTATCCGACATTTAGTAAAAACGGTATTGATGTGTATAATGAAGCAGTTCAAGCAGGGAATCAAACAGTAGAAGCTATTGGGAATTATGTAGCAGACAAATTGAAAAAACGAGAACTTGAATTTTCGATAGAAGATCCAGATAATCCAGTGAATTATCCTAGAACATTATTTGTATGGCGTGCCAATTTAATTTCTAGTTCAGGTAAAGGTCACGAGTATTTCTTAAAACACTTACTAGGAGCAAGTCACGGTTTACTAAATGATGATTCAGATAGTTTACGTCCATCAGAAATTAAATGGCGTGACGAAGCACCTGAAGGTAAGTTGGATTTATTAGTGGATTTAGACTTCCGAATGGCAGGTACTGGATTATATTCTGATGTGATTTTACCTGCTTCTACATGGTATGAAAAACATGATTTATCTAGTACAGATATGCACCCATTTGTTCACCCATTTAATCCAGCAATTTCTTCACCTTGGGAAGCAAAGTCTGATTGGGATATTTTTAAAGCATTAGCGAAAGGTATATCTGATTTAGCAGAAGAATTAGATATGGAAGAAATTAAAGAAGTAGTTACAAGTCCACTACTACATGATACGCCACAGGAAATTGCTCAACCTTTAGGTGAAATTCAAGATTGGTCTAAAGGAGATTGCGAACCGATTCCTGGTAAAACAATGCCGAACGTACATGTTGTTGCGAGAGATTATAAGCTTATATATAAGAAATTCACTTCACTTGGACCAAATATTGCCACAAATCCATATGGTGGAAAAGGGATTAGTTGGTCAATGGAAAAAGAATACGAAGAAGCAAAACATGCACTTGGAGTGGTAGAGGATGAGGGGATTTCTAAAGGATTGCCTAATATTACAGATGCACGTACAGCATGTGAAGCCATATTACGTATGTCTTCAACGACAAATGGCAAGCTTGCAGTGAAAGCATGGGAAGCATTAGAAAAACAAACAGATTTAGAATTACGTGATTTAGCAGAAGAGCGTGAAGAAGAATTGTTTACATTTGAACAAATAAATGCGCAACCAAAGACTGTTATTACATCACCTGCATTTAGTGGTTCAGAGAAAGGTGGTAGACGATATTCACCATTTACAACGAATATTGAACGCTTGATTCCGTTTCGGACAATTACTGGTAGACAATCTTATTTCTTAGATCATGAGATGATGAAGGAATTTGGTGAAGAGATGGCAACATTTAAGCCGATGCTTCACCACACACCATTTAAGAAAGACCGTCCACCTGTGAAAGGGAAAGAAATCACATTAAATTATTTAACACCACACAATAAGTGGTCGATTCACAGTATGTATTATGATGCACAACCAATGTTAACGTTATTCCGTGGTGGACCAACAATTTGGTTGAATAAAGATGATGCAGAAGAAGCAGGTATTGAAGATAATGATTGGATTGAATGTTTCAATAGAAATGGTGTTGTAGTAGCGAGAGCAGTTGTTTCACACAGAATTCCTAGAACAATGGCATTTATGCACCATGCGCAAGACCGTCATATTCACGTACCTGGTACTAATTTAACGAAAAACCGTGGAGGTACACATAATAGTCCAACTAAAATCCATATGAAACCAACTCATATGATAGGTGGATACGCACAATTAAGTTATGGATTTAACTATTATGGTCCAACAGGTAATCAACGAGACTTACATGTTGTCATCCGCAAACTAGAGGAGGTTGATTGGCTTGAAGATTAAAGCACAAATAGGGATGGTCATGAATTTAGATAAATGTATTGGCTGTCATACGTGTAGTGTTACATGTAAAAACACCTGGACAAATCGTCCAGGTGCAGAATATATGTATTTTAACAACGTAGAGACAAAGCCAGGTATTGGTTATCCAAAACGTTGGGAAGATCAAGATCATTACAAAGGTGGTTGGGAATTAGATAAACAAGGAGAATTACGTTTGAAATCTGGATCTAGAACAAAACGTTTGATGAACCTTTTTTACAACCCTTATCAACCAACAATTGATGATTATTATGAGCCATGGAATTATGATTACGAAAAATTAACAAATAGTGCGGAAAGAAAGCACCAACCAGTAGCACGAGCAAAATCTGCTATTACTGGTGAGTTTATGGATTTAGAATGGGGACCAAACTGGGAAGATGATTTAGCAGGTGGTCACATTACTGGATTACGTGATCCGAACGTAGAGCAAATGGAAGAGTCCATTAAGACAGAGTTTGAAGATGTATTTATGATGTATCTACCACGTATTTGCGAACACTGTATTAATGCGCCATGTGTATCTTCTTGTCCGTCTGGTGCAATGTACAAACGTGATGAAGATGGTATCGTATTAGTTGATCAGAATGCTTGTCGTGCATGGCGTCATTGTGTGACATCATGTCCATACAAAAAAGTATATTTCAACTGGAAAACAAATAAAGCGGAAAAATGTACGATGTGTTATCCGCGTATTGAAAATGGTCAACCAACGATTTGTTCAGAAACATGTGTTGGTCGTATTCGTTACATTGGTGTGATGTTATATGATGCAGATCGTGTATTAGAAGCCGCTTCCGTAGAAGACGAACAGAAATTATATGAAGAACAATTAAAAATATTCTTAGATCCAAAAGATCCAGAAGTTATCAAACAAGCGAAGAAAGATGGTATTCATGATGATTGGATCGAAGCAGCACAACAATCACCAATTTACCGAATGATTATTGATTGGAAGATTGCATTACCATTACACCCAGAATATCGTACAATGCCAATGGTTTGGTATATTCCACCACTTAGTCCTGTTATGAATGTAATTGAAGGAAAAGGTAGTGTAGCAGACGTAGACGATATTTTCCCTGCAATTGATGATATGCGAATACCGATTGAATATTTAGCGAATTTATTAACAGCAGGTAATCAAGAACACATTCGAACAGTGTTGAAGAAAATGGCTGTAATGAGAAGTTTTATGCGTGCAGAAACAACAGGAAGAGACTTTGATGAATCTATCATGCATGAACTTGGACTGGATAAAGAAGAAACAAGAAAAATGTACCGATTATTAGCAATCGCTAAATATAATGACAGATTCGTTATTCCAAAAAGCCATAAAGAAGAAGTTCGTGACTTGTATGATGATCAAGGCGCGTGTGGCCTAGACTTTGCAGGCGGTCCAGGAAGTTGTGGTGTATTGTCTTAATAATAGAGAAGGTGCTCAGATAATCTCTGAGTACTGGAACTATTTAAACAAAAGGAACGAATCAATGATATCAGCATGTTAGCAACTTCATACTGCTGATAGAGGAGAGGATTAACATGAAAGAAGAAACAATGACATCCACATACCAACTAATTAGTTTTTTACTTGCATATCCGACAGAAGAGCATGTAGATGCAATGGAAGATATGACTGGATTTCTTCAAGAAATAGGCGAAAAATCGATTAAGAAACCATTCGAAGATTTTCACCAAATCATTACAAATTGGTCGAAAGAAGAATGGATTGAACACTATATCGAAGTATTTGATTTTGGAAAAACTTCGAACTTGTATATGACGTATTTAAAATTAGGCGAACAAAAAGAACGAGGCTTAGAACTGCTGCGTTTAAAGAAATATTACGAAGCACAAGGATATGATGTGACAGATAAAGAATTACCAGATTATTTACCAATTATGCTCGAATTCTGTTCACAAGTAACCAAAGAAGTAAGAGTAGATTTATTAGAAAAATACACACTCGCAATTGTTGAAACAACTCAAAAACTAACAGAATTAAAAAGTAGTTACGCAAATATATTACAAGCATTACTTGCATTGATGAAACATGAAGGTATCGAAGTAGATGACAAAACTCAACTATACCAAGAAAAGCCATTGTCACTAGAAGATGCAAGGATTATGCAACAAATGAGAGACCAGCTGATCCGTAATCAGTTAGGCTAGAAAGGAAGATGGAAATGAATAACTCAGTAGATTGGTTTCTATGGGGCATCCTTCCATATATTGTTTTAACTATATTTATTGGTGGACATATTTACAGATATCAAAAAGATCAATTTGGTTGGTCATCAAAATCAAGTGAATTTTTAGAGAAAAAACACCTGCGTATTGGTTCTACCTTATTTCATTGGGGAATGTTATTCGTTTTAGGTGGGCATTTTCTTGGGATTTTAGTTCCAGTCGGTGTATACAATACGTTAGGTGTGACAGAACACCAATATCATATCATTGCATTAGTTTTTGGTATTCCAGCAGGGATCGCTGCAGTGATTGGACTTGCATTACTTTGTTACCGCCGCTTGTCAGTCAAGCGTATTATGAAAACAACATCAAAAGGGGACTGGGCAGTATTGTTTTTCTTAATGATTGTTGTGTTAACAGGTTTATCAGCAACGTTTCTTAATCTAGATGCACATGGATTTGATTATAGAACAACGATTGCACCATGGTTTAGAGGATTATTTATTTTCCGAATTGAACCACATCTAATGGCAGATGTACCTGTTTGGTTTAAAATACATTTACTTGCTAATTATGCATTTGCGTCAATTTGGCCATTTACAAGAATGGTACATGTATTTAGCTTCCCAGTGCGTTACTTATCAAGAAGCTATGTCATCTACAAAAAACAAGTTAGAAAAGCTTAACAGATATAGATTAGTACAGATAGAAATGAATATAAAAAAGGTGTGATGAGAAATGGAATGGAAGCAAAAAGCGAAAGAAACAATCATGAAAATTCAGCAAGGGAAAAGACAAGAGGTCATTCGTGATATTGTAGCGATAGAGGAACAATTAAAGAAAATTGAGGAATTGTCAACGCTTGAGCTTCTATTTCTTCATTATACTGCAGGTCTTTTTTATAAAGAAGAAAAGAACTATGCGCTCGCTTCGCATCATTTTCAACAAACGATGAAATACCGTCCAAAAGATAAAGAAACAGAACAGTTATATATTCAAGCACATTTGTCTTTTGCGACATTAGATGAGTCCACGAATCAGTTGAAAGAAGCGAAGATGACGCTTGCACGTTTGTTACAATACTTAGAGAAACATCAATTCGATGAGCGAATCATTGCAAAAGTGTATCAGAAAATAGGCTGGCTTTTTTATAAAGAAGATGAATTACACCAAGCGCATACGCAATTAGAACAAGCAAAACAATTATTAGAAAAATCATGTAAAAAGACAGATCCTGAGATGTTACAATTGCTAGATAAGTTAGCAGAGATTTATATCGCGTTAGAACAACCTGAAAAAGCTGTTGCACTATTTACAAATATAGTGGATGCTTCAATATCAAAAGAAGCATGTGCTACAATCAAAATAAAAATTGGTGAATTGAATTTTCATATTGATTTGCGAATCGCAAGAAAGACAATCATTGAAGCAATTGAATTAGTTGATGAAACACACCCTATTTATTTACGTGGCAATATGTTGTTGGCAGAAATAGAAGAGAATATCGTTGCATATCCACGTGCTGTAAAGTATTACAAAAGAGCATTTGATCATGTAGTCCAAACACATGAGAAAACACACTTTTTACACGTTTTCTTATTGTCGAAATTAGGTACCATACATTTAAAAATGGGTGAATTAGACAAAGCTCAATCTTATTTAGAAGATGGCTTACCATATGCAAAAGCATACGAAAAAATCGAAATGCAATATTTCTATGCTTTAGGCAAGATTTATTCTGATAAAGAATTATATGATAAAGCTTTTGATATGTATACGAACTTCTTATTTGGCTTAGAGCAAGAAGAAAAAACAAATACACTTGCATATGGAAATACATTACAAGCATTAGCGTATAACTATTTAAGACAAGAAGAAATGCAATTAGCATTAGCTAGATACAGTGAAGCTTTACAAATATACAGTAAGCTTGGATCCAATTGTCGAAATGAAAAAGGCTTAGCTGCAATTCGCTTAGGCTATTGTTATGAGCAATTAGAGGAACTAGAAAAAGCAGAAGACATGTACAAACAAGGGATTGCTGACATTGAACGAGCAAAAGATGCTGACTTAATGGAAGAAGCTTATATGGCAATCATTACTTTTTACCAAAAGACCAATCAATTAAGTAAATTACCATTGTATGAAAATAAAATAGTGAAATTGCAAAAACAAAGTATATGAAGAATGTCTTTATCACAATCTATGACGGAGGTGATAAAGATGGGCAAAGAAAGGAAACAGCGTAAAGGAAAAAACAAGCAGCAACTGAATGGCATGAAAGAAACAGAGCAACAAGTTAAACGAAGCTATATGGAAGGCAATAACAGTAAGTAATAGAGATTGAGATATAACTATTATTTTCATACTAAACACGTGTATGATTTTGGAGATAAAAAGATGATGCTTCGCCAATGAGTAATGTGTAATCAATTATGTGCGTATAACTCGCTCCGGCTTGCCCACTCCCCTTTCCATGGGCTTTTTCCTTCAGCTAACTTTTCTAAGCACAGACCGCTTGGAAAAGTGGATCTTCAGGAAAAAGAATCCCATGGGAGTGGGATTGTGCGCCTGCGCTTAGTAAAGTTCTATAATCCAAACGATTCGATAAGTAAATTTCGAGTCGTTTGGGTTTTTCTAATGGAAGAATTCTTTTGATATAATCTCTTTTTTAATAAAAGTAATTGTTGATTTTTCATTTTTTATATGTTAACTTATTTATTGTCTAGTTAACGTTAACTAAATATTAATAAGGTTTACATAAGAGTGGAGGAGAATTTTTTGCAATCATCAAAATTACGTTCGATTATTTTAGCAAGTATTTTCGCAGCAATTACAGCAATATTAGCTCAAGTGCAATTTCAAGCATTCATGATTCCGTTTAGTGGACAAACATTAGCAGTAGGTTTAGCAGCAACGATTCTAGGGAGTCGTTTAGGAACATTGTCGATGATTTGTTATATGTTACTCGGATTGATTGGCGCTCCTGTATTTGCAGGTTTTTCTTCAGGGTTACAAGCAATTATAGGACCATCGGGTGGATATATTATTGGATTTATTGCAACAGCATTTGTTACAGGACTTATTTTAGAAAAAACTGCTTTTACATTTAAAATGGCAGTTGTAGCGAATATAGTAGGAATGATAGTTACATTAGTATTTGGGACAATCCAACTAAAGTATGTTGCAGAATTGCCATGGTCACTTGCTATTGCGAATGGAGTAACACCATTTATTATTGTTGGTATTATCAAAGCATTGCTCGCAAGTTGGCTTGGAATTGTCGTACGTCATCGTTTAGTAAAAGCAAGATTACTACATACAGAAACGCCAAAAGCATCAGCAGCTTAAAAGAGAGATTGGAACAAAAGAATTCTTTGATTAAACAAATCCAAATGATTCGAAAGCTGTTTACCGAATCGTTTGGATTTTGTGCGTATTTAGAAGGAAAGTGAGATGTAGTTTTATCTGGCAATTTTGAGCTTAGCTATGTGCGTTGCAACCGCTTCGGCTTGTCCGCTTTGTTGTACTCTACAATTAATGTAATTATAAAAATTCGATATCGATTATGATTGTGTATATTTAGATTACTTATCATTATAACAATATTCGTAATAAACCAAAGAGTCAACGCTTGGACGAAGCGGTTTATATGCGCACAAATCATTTGATAAGTTCGAACTAAAGTAGTATCTTATCATTTTTTTGCTTACTTTCGATAACTTTGTTGCACATAAGCAATTGGGGCCATACCTGTCACTTTTTTGAATACACGACTAAAATAAAATGGATTAGTAAAGCCGAGCTGATCGCTAACTTCCGATACATTATATTTTCCTTGTTTAAATAATTGTATGGCTTGTTCAATCATTAATTCATTTTGATAGTGCACAATCGATTTGCCTGTATATTTTTTAAATAGAGAAGACAAATAGGAATAATTCATCCCTATTTTAGCCTCAATCTCCTCGCTTGATAGTTTCTTACCTTTCTGTTCATGAAATAATTCTATTAACAATCCTACGATTCTATGTTTTTTAGAATAGGTTGTTTCTTTGCTATGTGAGTATAGTTCCATAAACATCTCATATACTTGGATGCTTGTGAATAATGCTCGTAATGGATGGGAAGATTCATATTGAACTAAAATATCCTTTAGCTTTTTTGCGAGATACAATGATTGGTTTACCTTGCCGTACTTAGGTAAAGATAATTTTTTTTGATAAAAATCAAGCGGAAAGAGAGAAGTTTGGCCATACATTGAAAATTCTTCCGGCTCTTTTGTTAATTCTTTAGTAAAAAAGTGAATATAATACCACTCTGACCCTTTTTGATACAAATCGCGTCCATAGTGATGCACATTTTTCTTTAAAAATAAATATTCTCCCTTTTTTAAATCATACAATTGTTCGTCTTCGATAATTTGTAATTTACCCTCCATAACGTATACAAATACATGTAACTCTGGCATGACACGATTAGGATGTCGCATCACACCATCTATATCTTCCATATAACCAATTTCATTAATAAATGGTATCGACATTGTATCGAGTTCTAAAGTGTGTTTCACATCATCACCTCATACAATTTCCAGTATATAAAACTAAAAAAAAGATAGGTATTCTATTAATTAGTTAATGTACATTACTTATATAATAGTAGATACTAAGTAATATAGCAATTTATAAGTGGAGGGATGATAGTATGAGTGAAACAAAATTATTACATGGTTTATTTCAAACATCACAAGAAAAAGGAAAAGAATACTTGTTATATTTAGATGTAGATCGTTTAATTGCACCTTGTTATATAGCAGCAGGTAAAGAGCCAAAGAAAGAACGATACGGAGGATGGGAAAGTACACCAATAGCTGGTCATTCCATCGGTCACTGGTTAAGTGCTGCGGCAACAATGTATGCAGTGACAAAGGATGTTGAGTTAAAAGAGAAACTGAATTATGCGTTAGATGAACTGCAGTATGTCCAATCATTGGATAAAGATGGCTATATCAGTGGTTTTTCACGCGAATGCTTTGACAAAGTGTTTACTGGTGAATTTGAAGTGGAAAATTTCAGTTTAACAGGATCATGGGTCCCGTGGTATTCGATTCATAAAATATATGCAGGGTTAATTGATGTCTATCGTCTATTAGAGGATGAACGTGCATTAACGATTGTGAAGAAAATGGCAGATTGGGCATATGAAGGTCTTTCTAATTTAACGTATGATGCATTCCAAAAGATGCTAACATGTGAACATGGTGGGATGAATGAGGTATTTGCGGATTTATATCTAATCACAAATGACAACAGGTATTTGGAATTAGCGGAGAAGTTTTACCATGAAGCAATATTAGAACCGTTAGCAATCGGAGAAGATGACCTAGAAGGAAAACATGCCAATACTCAAATTCCAAAAGTCATCGGATGTGCGAAATTATATACAATTACTGGAAAAGAAAAGTACAAGCATATCGCTACATTTTTCTGGAATCAAGTCGTTAAGTATCGAACATATGCGATTGGTGGCAATAGTATACGTGAGCATTTCGGCCAAGAAAATGAAGAAGAGTTAGGTGTGTTAACAACAGAAACATGTAATACGTACAATATGTTGAAATTGACAGAAATCATATTTAGATGGGATCCAAATAGTATATATTATGATTTTTACGAAAAAGCACTCTATAATCATATTCTCGCATCCCAAGATCCGGATTCTGGAATGAAGACATATTTTGTTTCGTCAGAACCAGGCCATTTTAAAGTATATAATTCAAAGGACAATTCTTTTTGGTGTTGTACTGGAACAGGTATGGAAAATCCCGCTCGTTACAACCGAAGTATTTTTGAAGAAATGGATGACCGTTTTTATGTACATTTATTCATTGCAGCAGCATACAAGTCAAATGACACTGCGATAAAACAAGAAACTCTATTTCCTTATCGTAACGAAACAGTGCTTACAATTGATAAAATTCCAGCATCGAAGGCGATCTATATCCGTAATCCTTACTGGCAAAAAGGTGCGCTTACTATTCGTATCAACGGTGAGATAGTAGATGCAGAAGAGGAGAATGGATATGTAAAATTAACGAATGGATTCCAAAAAGGGGATGTAGTATCGATTCGTTTTACAATTGGCTTACATCTATATCAAGCAAAAGATGATGTGAAGAAACAAGTAGTGATGTATGGTCCACTAGTATTAGCTGGTGCGTTAGGACGAGAGAATTTCCCTGAGACAGACATTTTAGATGATCATCAAGAACTAAATAATCATCCTCTCATTGAAGTGCCAACAATTGTGACAAATGAATCGGATGTGAATAATTGGGTAGCGCTCATAGATGAAGAGAATCTTATTTTTGAAACGAGTGCGATAGGACAGCCTGGAAATCAAAAAGTCACATTAAAGCCATTTTATGCGGTACATCATGAACGTTACACGATTTATTTTAATGTGATGAAAGAGGAAAATTACCATCATTTTGTTGATAAAGAAAAAGAATTACGTGATCGATTACAAAGAATTACAGTAGATGTTGTCACACCACATGAGCAACAACCAGAAGTGGATCATCAGATGAAAACAAGTAAGTCTACATCAGGTTATTTTAATGTCGTTCATAGAGGGTATCGCGATGCACGAGATGGTGGATTCTTCAGTTATGAAATAGCTGTGAAATCATCAGAACAAATGTATCTTGCGGTTACTTATTTTGGTGGCGATATTCCAATGCATATCGATGGAAAAAGAATGGAACGTGATTTTGATATTTTCGTCAATGATCAATTGCTAGCACATCAACTATTAGATAATAATAAACCTGGTAAGTTGTTTACAAATGTGCATCCAATACCGATGGAATGGTATGAAAAGCAATCCAACGTAACAGTAAGATTCCAAGCACAAGAAGGAACCATTGCCGGTGGAGTATATGAAGTAAGAATGATTAATGAAAATCAAATATAATGGAGTATAAGGCATAGCTATAGTTTTGCTTATAAAAGTTGATTTGACATAGAATTAACTAGTAAGTCTGAAATAAATGGTGTGCGTATAACCCGCTCCGGCTTGCCCACTCCCCTTTCCATGGGCTTTTTCCTTCAACTAACTTTTCCAAGCATAGACCGCTTGGAAAAGTGGATTTTCAGGAAAAAGAATCCCATAGGAGTGGGAGTGGGCGCCTGCGCTTAGTGAGGTTCTACAATGTTTGGAAGTGCATGTATAGTGGATTTTAACAGACAGTATATTAATTAATAAAACAGTTAAAAACATAACGGTTGTTTTGCTATAAACAATATATGACATCACTTTTATTGATGAGTTTGAAACGATTGATGTGCGTATAATCCGCTTCGGCTTGTCCACTCCCCTTTCCATGGGCTTTTTCCTTCAACTAACTTTTCCAAGCACAGACCGCTTGGAAAAGTGGATTTTCAGGAAAAAGGATTCCATAGGAGTGGGAGTGGGCGCCTATGCTCTATGAAGTTCTACAATGTTTGGAAGTGCTTATATTTTGATTTGTTACGAATAAACACTTGTTTGGTTCATCATGATACGTAATCTAAAGACAAAATTATAATCAATATGGAATAAAGCCAACGATTTTATAATTACAGTAATTGTAGAGTTATAAATTAGCGCAGGTGTCCGTTTCCACTCCTGTGGGATGTTTTTTCCCTAAGATCCACTTTTTTAGCGCCCTTTGCTTAAAAAGTTAGCTTAAGGGAAAAACCCACGGAAAGGGAAACGGACAAGCCGGAGCGTTTGTTAAGCACATATAAAAGCTCAAAGTTACAAAATAGAGACATCCAATACGCACAAAATCCAAACGACTCGGAAAATAGCTTTCGAATCGTTTGGATATTTGTAATTAAGGAATTCTCTTGTCACAGTTTTTTAAATCAATGGTATATTGTTGTTAGATTAGCTGTAATAAGAAGCACCAACAATGATTAATAAGATGAAAAGAACAACGATTAAAGCAAATCCACCACCGTAACCATAGCTAGGATAACCGTAACCACTGCCATACCCTCCACATGGATTGCATCCGCCGTAGTAGCTCATTCATTTCAACCTCCTTCTGTATTATCACTATATAATGTATGTGAAATGTACCAAACTGTTAGGGTAAATGACTAATTTTTTCAAAATGGGCGTGTAATGGATTTGTCTATTCCCATATGTAAAAAGATTGTTAGACAATATAACAAAGAAAATGGCAATGGAGAAAGAAGTTGTTATAGTGTAGATAACAACTAGTGAGTGCATGTAAGAATGATTAGTCCGCGTGTAAAAATATATGTAGCTACTAGTTGCTCTCCATTCATTTAAGGTGTGATACAAAAAAGTAATTGGCATCTCAGTGAAAAGCACGAAAGAAAGAAGCCGCTAAATTCTAAAAAAGGATTTAGTGGCTTCTTTTTGATAAACATAGAGATGAGCTAACTAGGATGTTTCAATCTTCTTTTACAATACCTAATTGCTTTAATCCATTATAAATACCAGCATTATCTACGCTAGTTGTTTTGTATTTAGCGTAAGGAAAGAGTTCTGGATTTGCGTTACCCATTGCAAACCCGTGTCCAACATAGGAAAGCATTTGCTTATCATTCATTCCATCACCAAATGCAATCGCATCTTCTTTAGCTATATTTAATCTTTCTAATACTTGTTTAATGGCACTACCTTTATTTACATTCTCGCGGATGACATCATAACTATGTCTGAGTCCATCCACATTTACTTGAGAAAAATAAATGTCCTCCTCTTCTAAGTCATATAGAACAGGTTCATTTGGTTTCACATTCATGATGGTAATCCCTAAAATATCTTGCTTATATTTTTCTTCATAAATTTGAGCTTGATGGATATCAAAGTAATCTAGGAAATGTTCAATAATGTCTCCTTCTGTTGACGTTAGCAAATTTAGCTTATTGGTATACAAAATCATATCATGATGATGTGTACGTGCAACATCTAAATAATGTTCAATGATAGAAGAGGACATTGGTTCATTCACAATAATGTCATCTTGATAGATAGCATAAGCCCCATTGTAGCCAATATAGGAATGGACATCTAATTCTTTTCCAATCTCCTTTATTTCATGAATAGGTCTACCTGTTGCCAAAAATACTTCAATATTATTTGCTTTCGCTGCTTTAATTGCAATTTTCGTAGAATCTTCAATCGTATGATCTGCTCGGAGAATCGTGCCATCAATATCTAAAAACAACACTTTGTAATTTGCCATTTGTTTACTCCTTAAAAAGTTAATTTAGTTAATTGTTCTCCACTTGTTTCTTCAAAACCTTTTACGTATTTTAAACGGCGTTGAGCTGCTGAATTGTTCACTTGTTCATCTGCATGATAGGATGAGCGCACGAGTGGACCCGCTTCACAATGTGTAAATCCTTTAGACAATGCAATCTCTTTTAATTCATTGAATTCATCTGGGTGATAATAACGTTCTACTTGCAAATGTTTTTTCGTTGGTTGTAAATATTGTCCAATTGTCACAATATCGACATTGTTTGCACGTAAATCGTCTAATGTCTCAATAAGTTCCTCTTTTGTTTCACCTAAACCAACCATAATACTAGATTTTGTTGGTGTTGTTGGTGCAATTTCTTTGACACGTCTAAGTAATTCTAAAGAACGATCATACATGGCGATGGCACGTACTCTTTTTGTAAGTCTACGCACTGTCTCGACATTATGATTAAAAATATCTGGCTTACTATCCATTAATGTATGTAAACTTTCATAATCCCCTTTCATATCAGAAGGGAGGATTTCAATCGTGCATCCAGGAACACGTTCTCTAACTTTTCTTACAGTTTCTGCAAATACGAGTGCACCGCCGTCTTTCAAATCATCACGCGCTACTGCAGTGATGACAACATGTTTTAAATTCATGATTTCGACAGATTCTGCTACGCGTTCTGGTTCGCCCCAATCTAATTCGTTCGGCAATCCTGTCTTTACAGCGCAAAAGCGACATCCTCTCGTACATGTATCCCCTAATATCATAAATGTCGCTGTTTGACGTTCACTCCAACATTCATGAATATTCGGACATTTTGCCTCTTCACAAACTGTATTCAAACGTTTGTCACGCATTAAGTGTTTAAGTTTATTATAAGATTTGTTTGTATTTAATTTAATTTTGAGCCATTCCGGTTTACGTAAGTGTTCTTCTCTGTTTGCCATTTTGTCATCTTCTCCTATCTAGATAAATTCCAGTCATCATTCATGTACTTTGTCTTCATGACGTGTTCGATTTCTACTTGTTGCTCTCTAGAAAAAGTAAAAGGAACTAATTCTATATCTAATCCTTGTTCAAATCCTTTTTTGAAAGCAGTTGTAACATTATCCATGGTGATTTTTCTAGTTGTGACATCTTGAATGGACACAGCCTTTTCGCTAAATGCCCGAAGTGCTCTTTCTTTCACTTTTTCATTAGGGTATATAAAAAAATTATAAAGCTTTTCATCGTCGATTGCTATAGGAATGGAGCCATGTTGTAGAATCACTCCTTTTTGCCTTGTTTGGGCACTTCCACAAGCTTTCTTACCATCAATCACTAACTCATACCAAGAAGGTTCTTCAAAGCAGACAGCAGATTGGGTAACATCCAATTTCCCTTCAGGTAATGCAAATGTGGCATCAATGCCAAGCTCACGGAATCCTTCAAGCAATCCATTAGAAATCACCTTATACGCATCTTTAACAGATAACGGCATTTTCGGGTGACTTTCTGATACAATCACACTATATGTAAGTTCATTGTCATGTAGTACAGCTCTACCACCAGTTAGCCTTCGTACAATCGGGATATTTGATTCATTTAATTTGTTTGTATCCAACTTTCCTTTTGTCTTTTGGAAATAGCCAACTGACATCCCTGCGGGCTCCCACTCATAAAATCGTAATACGGGTGGTATTTCGTTTTTGCTATGCCAATTTAATAAACATTCGTCCACTGCCATATTGTATGCTGGCGAGCATTTGCCAGAGTGGACATAATACCAAGATTCACTCATATTAATGTGACGTATTTACACGAAATAACGTCATTCCCTCCAATACAAAGTAGTCTCTATATCTATTAATTCTACCATTTTCCACCATTATAATCGTACAACTTCTTCCCGTTTCTGTCAAAAAGATGAAGGGAATATTGACGTATATGCTATATTGAATGTGAAGCGTAATCGCTTAATATATCGGATCTATTTTTAAATTAGAAAGAAGTGGTGATTATTTTTGATTTATCAATCGTAGAGTGGATTGTTATTGCACTTTCGGCAGTATTAATTGGTTTTGCTAAAGCTGGCGTTGCAAGTATGGGAATTCTCGTTGTCACTATATTTATGCTTGTGTTTCCAGCAAAAGATGCAGTAGGGATACTTTTGCCATTATTAATTATTGGTGACTTATATGCGGTTACTTATTACCGGAAAAATGTTGTCTGGAAATATCTATTTGCACTTATTCCATCTGTACTAATAGGGATTTTACTAGGGTATGTGATGTTGAGATTCATTACAAATGAACAATTAAAACCGATGATTGGATTACTTGTCTTAAGTTTGATTGTTTTACATTTGATCAGAGACAAATTAGGTGAGCGATTCAATCAAGCATTGCCACAATCCAAATTGTTTACATTACTCATGGGAATACTAGCAGGATTCACTACAATGATAGGGAATGCAGCAGGTGGTGTCATGGCAATTTACTTGTTAGTAAAAGGATTACCTAAACGAGAATTTGTCGGAACAGGTGCATGGTTTTTTCTTTTTGTGAATGTCATGAAAGTACCTTTTTACATCTCACTTGGCATGATTACAGTAGAATCCTTTTCGTTCAATTTGTGGTTTATTCCACTTATTCTTCTTGGTGCATTTCTCGGGGTGAAAGTGATTCATGTAATCCCACAAAAAGTGTTTCAATTTTTAGTTTTACTTTTCGCTGCAATTGGTGCAGTACAACTTCTTTTTAGCTAAGCAATATAAAACCGTTTTTTCTAAATTCCTCAATTAGGAAAAGACGGTTTTTTTTGTATACACATATAGAATGAATAGCAAATAATGTATTTTAAAATAATACACAGAATTTCGACAAAATTCTGAATATTTGTGTTATTATATTTTTAGCTATTTAGTTGAGTCGTTTTGGAGGGTACATTGATGAAAGATAAGCGTTTAGAAACTCTATTACTGCACGGTGGGCAAGTGCCTGATCCAACAACAGGGTCAAGAGCCGTACCAATCTATCAAACTACATCATATGTGTTTGAAAATACCGAACATGCAGAGAAGTTATTTGCATTACAAGAAAATGGAAATATATATAGCAGGTTGATGAATCCTACACTAGATGTCTTCGAAAAAAGAATGGCATTGCTAGAAAGTGGAGTGGCAGCAGTTGCGACAGCATCAGGTATGGCAGCTATATCCATGGCAATTATGAATCTAGCTTCAGCTGGAGATGAGATTGTAGCTGCAACCAATATTTATGGTGGAACATACAATCTATTCTCGATTACATTGCCACGTTACGGTATTACAGTGAAATTTGTTGATCCGACAAACCCAATCAATTTCAAAAAAGCAATTACAAATAAAACAAAAGCGATATTTGCGGAAACAATCGGAAATCCAAGTTTACATGTACTTGATATTCCAGCAGTTTCAAAGATTAGCCATGACGCAAATATTCCTTTAATTATTGATAATACATTTGCCACTCCATATGTATGTCGTCCCATCGAGCAAGGTGCAGATATTGTCGTGCATTCAGCAACAAAGTGGATTGGTGGGCACGGTACGTCTATTGGTGGAATTGTTGTAGATGGTGGCAAATTTAATTGGAATCAATCGAAATTCCCAGGATTTATTGAGCCAGACAAGAGCTATAACGGTATTATTTATGCAAAAGATTTTGGCGAGATCGCATTTGCAACAAAGCTTAGAGTCCAATTATTACGAGATCTCGGTGCATGTTTAAGTCCATTTAATGCATTCCAGTTGCTACAAGGTTTAGAAACACTAAATCTTAGAGTGGAACGTCATAATAGCAATGCACTACAATTAGCCGAACGGTTAGAGAAGCATCCAGCGGTGAGTTGGGTCACATATCCTGGATTACCAAGCCACCCTTCTCATGCATATGCATCGAAGCATTTAGAAAATGGTTACGGGTCTGTGGTGGTTTTTGGTATTAAAGGTGGAAGAGAAGCGGGTAGTGCATTAATTAATCAAATGAAGCTATGGTCACACTTAGCAAATGTTGGGGATGCGAAAAGCTTAATTATTCATCCTGCAACAACTACCCATTTACAATTGTCGAGAGAAGAATTAAAAGCAACAGGTGTATCAGAAGATATGGTACGTCTATCTGTAGGGTTAGAAAATATTGATGATTTATATGAAGATTTAGATCAATCCTTACAGCTTGCGACAGGACAAGCATCTTCTGTTAGAGAGAATCAAGTACAAGAGACAGAAGATATTGTCCAACTATTAACACAAGAAGTCATCCGTCAACTAAGAGAAAAGCGGATTTGAATCTAGATACAACACGCAGTACATGTGTGTCTATCATATAACATTTTATAGGGGGCTTTACAATGAAACAAACAAAATTATTCTCATTGTTGCTTGCGGTCTTATTTGTTCTATTTTTAGCTGCATGTGGTTCAAGCAATGATGACACTACAGGCGAAGAAGCAGGTAAGGATTCTGATACGACGAATAAAGCAAATTTAGAAGGTGTACCTGAAGCATTTACAAAAGAAGAACCATTGAAGATTATGGTTGTTCGTAAAATCGGTGGAGATGATCACACTGCACAGTTTCTAGCTGGTGCACAACAAGAAGCACAAGCGTTAGGAATGGAAGTCGATACTTTCTCAGCGAATGGAGATACAGAAAAATTCCATAATACGATTCAACAAGCAATTGATCAAGATTATGACGGATTGATTATTTCACATGGTGATGATGCTGCAACAGTTGAACTAGTAACAGCTGCACGTGAAAAAGGAATGGAGGTAGTTACATTTGATTCTATTCCTGATTTATTAGAAGTAGATGGTGTTACATTAACATCACAAAATGATGAAGAATTAGCGAAATTAGCATTAGATAAATTAGTGGAAGAACAAGGTAAAGAAGCGAAAATTGCTTACTTATGGGTAGATGGTTTTCCACCAATGGTAAGAAGAAATAATATTTATACACAAGTATTAGAAGAAAACCCGAATATCGAAGAACTAGAACGATTCGGTGTTGCGAATGATAATACAACAGTAGATACGCAAAATGCTGTAGCAGCATGGTTGAATAAATATCCTGAAGGTGAAATTGATGCCATTTTTGCAACATGGGATGCATTTGCTACAGGTGCGACGCGTGCGTTAACAGAAGCTGGTAGAGATGAGATTGCGATTTATGGTATTGATGTATCGAATGCTGATTTACAATTAATGCAAGAAGAAGGTAGTCCGTGGAAATATACAGCGGCTGTAGATCCAAAATTAATTGGTTCTGTCAATGTTCGTTTACTTGCTAAGAAGTTGGCTGGTGAAGAAACACCACAAGAATATTCATTAGAAGCATCACTAATCTCTCAAGAAGATTTAAATGCATCTGGTGAAGAAGTAAATATGGAAACATTACAAGATGTGATTGACGGATGGGGAGAAACAGACGCATTTTTGGAAGATTGGATGATTACATTAAAAGAAGCGAAATAAACTAGTTTTGTTTATACATTACACATTCGTTCAATGTTTGGACGGATGTGTTCCTTTTCTTTTTTTATCCATACATAGACAAGTGTAAGAAAGAAGGTGATTTTATGACACAAGGATTAGTAATGAAAAATATTACAATCGATTTCCCAGGTGTGCGTGCATTAGATAATGCACAGTTTCATCTAGAATACGGACAAGTGCATGCATTAATTGGAGCAAATGGAGCAGGGAAATCGACATTAATGAAAGTATTATCAGGTGCCTACACACATTATACTGGTGATATTTTAATAGATAACAAGAATGTACAAATTCGCTCACCGAAAAATGCAAGTGACTTAGGTATTCAAATTGTGTATCAAGAAGTAGACACTGCATTAATTCCATATTTAACTGTCGGTGAGAATATTATGTTGCATGACATGGTAACAGGAATGGGCAAGAAGCAATTTATTCAGTATCGTCACATTCATCATGAAGCTACAAAAATTCTCGATGAGTTACAGATGAATATGTCATCTAAACAATTAGTTCAACAGCTTACACTAGCAGAGAAACAAATGGTATTAATCGCAAGAGCCATTTCAAGTCAATGTAAAATTCTAATACTAGATGAACCGACAGCACCTTTAAGTAGTAAGGAAACAAAGCAATTATTCGAGATTGTTAGAAAACTAAAGCAAGACGGTGTTGGAATTGTATTCATTTCTCATAGATTACAAGAGTTAATGGAAATATGTGATCAAATTACTATTATGAGAAATGGTAAATATATTAGCTGTGAAGCAATCGCAACAACGACAGTAAACCATATCGTTGAACAAATGTTAGGAAAGAGAATGGACGAACAATTTCCAGTCGTAGAAAAGGAAATTGGAGAGCCACTGTTTGAAGTGGAACAACTAGCAGATGGGGATAAAGTGCAAGATATAACTTTACATGTAAAAAAAGGCGAGATCATTGGATTAGCAGGGTTAGTTGGTGCTGGGAAAACAGAGATTTGTAAAGCGATATTTGGTGTGAGTGCAAAGACATCAGGAAAGCTCGTATTAAATAATCGAGAGTTGAAGATAAAAACCCCATATCATGCGGTAAAGAGTGGCATTGCATTTGTACCTGAAGAACGAAGAAAAGAAGGAATCTTTGTGGAAGAAGATGTGAAGACAAATGTTACAGCAGCAAATCTTCACGCATTTACAAAATCATTTTCTTTCTTACACTTTGCTAAAGAAAAACAAAAAGCGAAGGAAATGGTATCCCAATTAGACGTTAAAACACCTACAATAGATACCAAATTACAACATTTGTCTGGTGGAAATCAGCAAAAAATAGCAATAGGCAAATGGCTTGTGACAGATGCAGATGTGTACATATTCGATGAACCAACAAAAGGTGTCGATGTCGGTTCAAAAAAAGATATTTTCACATTAATTCTGGAATTAGCCAAAAGAGGGAAAGCAGTCATTTATGCATCAAGTGAATTACAAGAAATCTTGGGAATTACAGACAGATGTTATGTCATTTATGATGGCAAGGTAAAAAAAGAATTACAAACAAATGAAGCAACAGAAGAAATGTTGCTATATTACTCCACAGGGGGGAGTTAGACATGACAGAAAAACAGAATGAAGGAGCAATTAGATCAAAATCCTCCTTCGACTTTTTTCAATTTTTATATAAATATGGCACGATTTTAACGATTATTTTGTTAATTGTTATCTTCTCAATAGCTAATCCAAATTTCTTACAATTAAATAATATTATTAATATTCTAAGATCGATTTCCATTGTTACGATTATTGCAATCGGCCTAACTATTTCTTTATCTGTCAATGGCTTTGATTTATCGATTGGTTCTGTTGCTTCACTAGCAAATGCTGTTGTAATCTCTATGTTTGTTTGGTATCAGCAACCGACAATCATTGCAATCATTGTTGCACTGCTAGCAGCGTTACTTGTAGGGTTACTGAACGCATTTTTAATTATCAAAATGCGTATTCCCGATATGTTATTAACATTAGCGACAATGTTCATTATCCAAGGTGTTGCACTGACATATACAAGAAGTGCCAGCATCTCTGAGAACATGATTATGCCTGATGGAAGTTATGCAGAAGGAAAAATTGCTGATGCATTTGGCTTAATTGGGAAATATCCGCTCATTATCATCATCATGTTTGTCCTAGTCATATTGGTACACATTTTCCTTACGTACACAAAGCATGGGCGTTACATGTATGTCATTGGTGGAAATGAAGAAGCGGCACGATTATCAGGAATTGCAGTAAACAAATACAAAGTTCTTGCATACGTATTATCTGCACTATTGGCAGGCGTTGGCGGTATTGTCCTTGCATCGAGAGTAATGACAGCTGAGATTAATGCAGGTGGTAGCTATTTAATGGATGCAGTAGCAGCAGCATTTATCGGATTATCTGTCTTAGGTGCAGGGAAGCCAAATGCATTCGGTACATTTATTGGTGCCGTCTTAATCGGTATTTTAGCAAATGGTTTAGTCATGCTAAGTGTTCCGTATTACGCAATGGATATTGTAAAAGGAACCGTATTTGCTTTAGCATTAGCAATCACCTATTACAAATTAAAATAGGAGGCGTATGAAATGACAGATTTTAAAAAATCTTATTTTACAATGAATGAAGAACAAGCAAAAGAATATGCGCAAACACAGTTAAATTATTTTAAAGAAGACGCCGAATTATCATGTAAAGAAATTGGCGATGGTAATTTGAATTATGTTTTCCGGATAGTAGATGAGGAAAATAAAGATTCGATTATCTTGAAACAAGCAGGTCCTGTTGCACGTATTTCCGATGAATTTAAAGTGTCACCAGATCGAAATCGCATTGAAAGTGATATCCTAACAATTCAATACAACTATGTGCCAGAATACACACCAAAAACGTATCAATATGATCCGATTATGAATTGTTTTGCAATGGAAGATCTATCTGACTATACAATTATGCGCCAAGCATTAATGGAACATCAGACTTTCCCTGAATTTGCTGACCATATCACAACATTTATGGCTCGCACATTGTTACTTACATCGGATGTTGTCATGAATCATAAAGAAAAGAAAGCATTAGTAAAGAACTTCATTAATCCAGAACTTTGTGAAATTAGTGAAGATTTAGTGTATACAGAGCCATTTTATCAATGTGATAGAAATGAGGTCTTTCCTAAAACTTTACCATTTGTCGAAAAAGAAATTTGGCAAGACGAGAAGTTATTACTAGAAACAGCAAAATTAAAATTTGCATTCATGACAAATGCGCAATCATTAATTCACGGAGATTTACACACAGGCTCTATTTTTATAAAAAAGAATGACACGAAAGTAATTGATCCGGAATTCGCATTTTACGGACCTGCAGGGTATGATGTTGGTAACGTGATTGCTAATCTTATTTTTGCCTATGCCAACGGTAAAGCTATGATTGCGGACATCGCAACCCAAGACGCATTTTGTCAGTATATTTTAACAACAATCGAACAAGTTATTGATTTATTTAAAACAAAAGTAGAACAATTATGGAATGAAACAGAAAAGGATCGTGTTGCTACATACAAAGGATTTTTTACGTATTATATCAATGGAATACTGAAAGATACTTCTGCTGTAGCAGGACTTGAACTATCAAGGCGAATTATTGGACTAGCTAAAGTAGCAGATATTACGTCGATTGACGACGAAGAAAAACGTGCACAAGCAGAAATACAATGTCTAACAATTGCAAAACAATTTATTTTACAACGAGAGACATTCCAGACTGGAAAAGATTTCGTGGATCAAGTAACACGCGTATTTCGTTAGGAGGTCAGGAAGATGACAGAACATGTGACAGTAATCGAATCGGTCAGGTTAGATGATGAGAATAACCAAATTATCTTACTTGATCAGACTCAATTACCAAACAAGAAAGTATTTTTAAAGCTTGAGACAGTGGATGATATTTGGGATGCGATTTATCATCTAAAAGTACGTGGTGCTCCAGCAATCGGAATCGCAGCAGCATATGGTATGTATCTCGTAACAAAGCATGTTGAAGCAACTACCTATGAGGAATTTGATGCTGCATTTCAACAAGCTAAAGGAAAATTAGCGTCTTCCCGTCCAACTGCTGTGAATTTATTTTGGGCATTGGATAGAATGGAACGTCGACTCGAAAAAGAAAAATCGACATCTATTGCTGAAATCAAGCAAGCATTAAAAGAAGAAGCAGATTTAATTAAACAAGAAGATGAAGAAGTATGTGAAGCAATAGGCCAGTATGCGTTAGAGTTGTTGGAAGATGGAATGGGAATATTAACACATTGTAATGCAGGTACAATCGCAACAGCTAAGTATGGTACAGCATTAGCGCCAATCTATTTAGGAAAAGAAAAAGGGTACAACTTCAAAGTATATGCAGATGAGACAAGACCATTATTACAAGGGGCACGTTTAACTGCATGGGAACTAGACCAAGCAGGAGTAGATGTGACATTAATATGTGACAATATGGCATCGATTGTGATGCAACAAGGAAAGATTCAAGCAGTACTAGTTGGTTGTGATCGCGTCGCTGCAAATGGAGATACAGCGAATAAAATCGGTACATCAGGTGTGGCAATTTTGGCAAAACATTACGGAATTCCATTCTATGTATGTGCACCATTATCTACGATTGACCTGGATACGAAGACAGGTGAAGAGATTGAAATCGAATTACGTCCAGAAGAAGAAATCAAGGCGAAATGGTACAGTGAACCAATGGCGCCAGAGAATGTGAAGACATACAATCCCGCGTTTGATGTGACAGATCATTCCTTGATTACAGCAATTATTACAGAAAAGGGGATTGTCTATCCATCTTATCAAGACAATCTAAAAGCAATCTTTGAGTAATTTTTTTCAATCTCTTTAAGGGAGGTGACGACAACATGTATCAAAAGAAATATTATAGTGACTTTGAAGCGAAGAAATTAATATGCGATATAGGAAAAAGGGTATACAACAAGAATTTCGTTGCAGCAAATGATGGGAACATTTCCGTAAGAGTAGGACCTGATACGATTTGGACAACCCCAACAGGTGTGAGTAAAGGATTCATGACACCAGATATGATGGTGAAAATGAATTTAGATGGCAAAATTTTAGCTGGCAATCGTAAACCATCATCAGAAGTGAAGATGCATCTTCGCGTATATAAAGAAAGTGAAGAAACAAATGCTGTGGTGCATGCACACCCACCTGTAGCTACATCTTATGCGATTGCTGGAATCAGCCTTGAAAAACCTGTCTCACCTGAAGCAGTTGTTTTATTAGGTCGAGTGCCTGTTGCGCCATATGCGACACCAAGTACAGAAGAAGTACCTGATTCGATTACACCATTTATTAAAGACCATCATGCTGTATTATTAGCAAATCATGGTGCATTGACTTGGGGTAGAGATTTAATTGAAGCATATTATCGGATGGAATCATTAGAGCATTATGCCTTGATGCTTACATATTCCACAAATATTTTAAATAAAGCAAATGAACTTAACTGTAACCAAATCTCGGATTTAATTGAGTTACGGAATCGCATGGGAATTAAGACAGGTGGCGTTCCACCATGTGAAATCCAACCGAAGCAAGAAGCATCATCAAAACAAGCAGTGATTGAAGAAATTGTTGCAAAAGTCACAAAACGCGTGATGGAACAATTACAGAAAGGAGGATAAATGACGTTGCAATTAAATGAACAAGATATCCAAACAATTGTCAATGCAGTCTTGAAAAATGTAGAGAGTGCGATAAGCGAAAAAAACAAACCGATTAAAATGACGCAATTGTCTCAAGCAACAACTCAAAAACAAACTATTTCGAGTGTAGATGGAGTCTTTGATGATGTGGAAGAGGCGATTGAACAGGCTCATTTGGCACAAAAACAATGGATGAAATCTTACTCCATTGCAGATCGAGAACGTGTAATTTCAGCAATTAGAGAAGCAGTAAAAGCGAACGTCCATGATTTCGCACAAAAGGTATTAGCAGAGACGAAGATAGGTAATTATGAAGACAAAGTCGCTAAGTTAACCTTAACTGTTGAAAAAACGCCAGGAACAGAAATTTTACAAACAGAAACTTTTACTGGTGATCATGGTCTTACATATGTCGAACAAACGCCATATGGTGTCATTGGCGCAATTACTCCTGTAACCAATCCGATTGATACAATTGTAAATAATGGGATTGGAATGATTGCAGGTGGGAACACAGTCGTATTTAATGTCCATCCATCTAGTAAGCACGTTTCAGCAGAAATGGTTCAATTAATCAACCGTGCGACTACACAAGCAGGCGGGCCAGCAAATCTAATTACAATGGTCAAAGAACCAACAATTGAGACAGTCCAACAAATCGCAGCAAACAAACATATTCGATTGCTAGTTGGTACAGGTGGACCGCAAATGGTCAAAAGCTTACTGAAGACAGGGAAAAAGGCAATTGGCGCAGGTGCTGGGAATCCTCCAGTCATTGTGGATGAGACAGCTGACTTGAAGCAAGCGGCCAAAGACATTATAACAGGAGCCACGTTTGATAATAATCTGTTATGTATTGCAGAGAAAGAGATATTCGTCCTCGACAGTGTAGCAGATGATCTCATTTTTGAGTTATTAGCAGAAGGTGCATACATGTTAGATAATAAGCAAGTCGATCGTGTGATGCAATTTACGCTTAAAGAAAATAAAACGGGTATTCCTGGTGGGTGTTCCTACATGACGAGAGATTATCTTGTTGCAAAAGAATGGGTAGGGAAAGATGCGACAAAAATCTTGGCAGAAATAGGTGTGCAAAATATCCAAACAAAACTTTTGCTCTGTGAAGTAGAAGCAGAACATCCATATGTACAGTTAGAGCAACTTATGCCAATTTTACCAATTGTTAGAGTGAAATCTATGGAGGAAGCAATCGAAAAGGCTGTCGATGCAGAACATGGCAATCGTCACACTGCGATTATTCATTCTAATAATATTAAGAATGTCACAGCATTTGCTCGTGCGATTGATACAACTATTTTTGTCAATAATGGTTCTTCATTAGCAGGTGTCGGATATTTCGGTGAAGGATTTACGACAATGACGATTGCAGGTCCTACTGGAGAAGGTGTCACATCTGCACGCACATTCACAAGGCAAAGACGCACAGTTATCGCAAATGGTGGTTTGAATATTAAGTAAGTTTTTGGAACTTCAAAACGCTTGTCTTTATGAGAGAAAGTTAGGTGATGGGATGACAAATGCGTTAGGGTTACTCGAAGTATTAGGTTTTAGTGTGGCACTCTATGTGATGGATCAGGCGTGTAAGCAAGCGAATATTACGATTCAAGCAATGGATTGTAATAATCCGATAAATGGGGATGATGCAACCATTCCTGTTGTTGTACAAGTGAAGTTTACAGGAAGTGTGTCTGATGTCCAAGTTGCATTAGATGTCGCAAAAGAATCTGCAAGGATGTTCCTAGCAGAGGATGAGATTGTGACAAGATTAATTAGCAGTCAAGCAGATGGACTAGAGAAATTAATTCATACAGGTAAAGTACAAGCATGGTGAGGGGTAGAATGATGTATCAATCACTAGGGATAATAGAGGTAGAAGGATTTACTACTGCTGTTCATGTCATCGATCAAATGACAAAACATGCTTTTATTACGATAAAGCATGTCGAAAAAACAGGAGCTGGACTTGTGACAATTATGATTACAGGAGATTTGGCATCTGTTCAAGCAGCGATTGAAATGGGAAGCGATACGTCCTATACGCTTGGAGATGTGATTGCAGTGAAAGTAATCCCACGACCAGACCCAAAAATTTACGGAACATTGCTACCGAAAGATGGTGATTTGATATGAAGCATTATGAAGCAATTGGTATCATCGAGACACAATACTTTACAGTGGCATTAGAGATGCTCGATCAAGTTACTAAGACAGCAGCTGTAGAATTTTTATCAAGCAAAAATGATCTCGGTGGCAAGTTGGTTTCGATTATTGTTGGTGGTTCGATTTCCGATGTAAGTGTCGCCATCGAGCAAGCTCAATATGTAAATAGTTTAAAACAAAGTCATCCATTAAAAAACGCCGTGATGATTACAAATCCGAGTCCAGAAATATTAAAATTTGTCATACCAAAAGAGCAACAAATAAAAGAGGAGCAAGCAAAACTAATAGAGGAGGAAATAAATAATGAGTGATTCAATCGGTATTATCGAAACTAGAGGGTTAACAGCATCTATTGAGGCAGCAGATGCGATGTTAAAAGCAGCAAATGTAGAAATCGTAGGAAGCGAAAAAATTGGTTCTGGTCTAGTATCTGTTATCATAAAGGGAGACGTAGGAGCAGTCAAAGCGGCAACAGAAGTAGGAGCAGAATCTGCAGCTAGAGTAGGCGAAGTGATTGCAGTACATGTCATCCCACGTCCACATAGTGATGTAAATAAATTATTAAAAATAGCTGAATAAATATAAAATTTGAGGAGGAACACAAATGAGTGATTCATTAGGAATGATTGAAACAAGAGGATTAACAGCAGCAATAGAGGCAGCAGATGCGATGTTAAAAGCAGCAAATGTAGAAATCGTAGGAAGCGAAAAAATTGGATCAGGTTTAGTATCTGTTATAATTAAAGGGGACGTAGGAGCAGTCAAAGCAGCAACAGAAGTAGGTGCAGAGGCTGCAGCAAGAGTAGGCGAAGTAATCGCAGTACATGTCATCCCACGTCCAAATAATGAAATTTCAAAAATTTTACCTGATTTTATATAAAGGATGATGTGAAATGACAGTTGACCGAAATCATTCACTATATCGTGCAATTACAGAAGCTGTCATGGATGAAATAAAAGCACATGACATTGAACTGGTACATGAGTCAGAACATTATGTACCAGTTAGTGTTTCTGCAAGACATATTCATTTAGCCCAAGCACATGTAGATATTCTTTTTGGTAAGGATTATACTTTCCAAAAATATAAAGACATGTCTCAACCAGGGCAATTTGCCTGTAAGGAACAAGTGACAATTGAAGGAACGAAGTCACAAATTGAACGTGTCCGCGTTGTTGCACCATTACGTAAAGAAACACAAGTCGAAGTATCACGTACAGATGCAATCAAATTAGGGGTCACGGCACCTGTAAGACATTCTGGTGACATCAAAGGTTCTGCAGCCATTACCATTATCGGACCAAAAGGAAAGGTATATTTGCAAGAAGGATGTATCATTGCAGACAGGCATATCCATATGTCTGAAGAAGATGCCAAGCGATTTGGTGTCCGAAATTTACAAAAAGTAAAAGTAGAAGTAGATGGGGATAAAGCTGGTATGATGTACAATGTGACAGTTCGTGTAAGTAATCGTTATGCATTAGATATGCATATTGATACAGATGATGCCAATGCTTTTGGAATAAAGGGTCAGGAATACTTAAAATTAATCAAGTAAACCTTATCCATTGAATGGAGGTTTATTTTTATGGTAATAGGTAAAGTTGTAAGTAGAGTCATATCAACAAGAAAATATGACACACTACAAGGATATAAATTATTAGTAATTGAGCCATTGAATGGTGATACTAAAGAAGTATTCGTTGCAGCAGATACAATTGGTGCAGGAGAAGGCGAAATTGTACTCGTAAGTTTTGGAAGTGCAGTGCAACATGCCTTACACCAACAAGCGCCAATTGATGCGATTGTAGTGGGTATTGTTGATCAAGAACCAACAATGCCAAAATAATACTTACCGAATAGGAGACATTTGTGATGAAATTAATCGTAATCGGTGGTGTAGCAGCAGGTATGTCCGCTGCATCCAAATTAAAACGAGTAAAACCCGATACAAATGTTGTCGTATATGAGAAGGGTGACTATGTATCTTATGGTGCATGTGGTCTCCCTTATTATGTATCTGGAGAAAATGATGATTATAAGAAATTGATTGCACGTACTGTTGATCAATTCGAAGAGATGGGCATCGATGTCAAAACAAAGCATGAAGTCGTCAAAGTAGCGCAAGACAGAAAGCAAGTGATGATTCGAAATTTGGATACAGGACAACTTTTTGTAGATGATTATGACAAATTAATGATTGCAACAGGAACAGAAGCAATCGTTCCACCATTTGATGGGGTAGAATTGGATGGTATTCATTTATTAAAAACATTAGAGGATGGCTTATTTTTAAAAGAAAAAGTAGACGCCTCCGCAATCAAAAATGTGGTCATTGTTGGTGGTGGCTATATTGGTATTGAAGTAGCAGAAGCAATGCACACACTAGGAAAAAATGTCCGTATTGTCGAACAAGCAGACACGATTCTGACACCATTTGATACAGAATTAACGAGTATGGCCATCGATCATTTAAAAGAAAATGGCGTGCAACTACATTTAAATGAGAGTGTAAAAGGTTTCAATGGGACGAATCATGTAGAAGAAGTGGTAACAGATAAAGGGACATATGAAGCAGACCTTGTTATTATGGCGCTTGGTGTGAAGCCAGCAACGAAATTTCTAGAGGGTACTGGCATCCAACTTGCAGATAATGGGGCAATCGTCATTGATCGTGAAATGCGGACAACGGTTACAGATATATATGCTGCTGGTGATTGTGCCCAAGTATATCATTTTGTTAAAGAAGAAAATGATTATATTCCACTTGGAACGAATGCAAATAAATGTGGACGTATTGCTGGAGAGAATATCGCAGGTGCACACAAGAAATACATTGGGACACTTGGTAGTGCTGCTGTAAAAATCATTGATTTAGAACTTGCAAGAACAGGATTATCTGAACGAGATGCAAAAGATTTAGCCATCGATTATACGACAGAAACCGTCAAGGCAGCCAACCATCCAGGGTATTATCCAGGTCAAAAGCCATTATGGATCAAATTAATTTGTGAAAAAGGTACGAAACGCATTCTTGGTGCACAAGCAATTGGTGAGTCAGGTGCCGTACTACGAATTGATATGTTCGCAATTGCAATCCAGAATAAAATGTCTGCAGCGGAATTAGGAATGACGGATTTATGTTATGCACCGCCATTTGCAGGTGTTTGGGATGCTGTTCATATTGCAAGTAATGCGATAAAGTAAGATTTTATAAGAGAGACTAGGGGGGAGAAACCTTGTCGAAAGTAATCCAATTAGAAAAAGCTGTAGATACGATAGTAGATGGAAGTACGATTGCGTTAGGTGGCAATGTGCTTCACCGCGCGCCAATGGCATTTGTTAGAGAAATGATTAGACAGGATAAGCGCAACCTCCGTATCGTCAAAACAGCAGGTGCACATGATATTGATCTATTATGTGCGATGCAAGCAGTAAAAGAAGTAGATGCAGGGTTTGTTAGCTATGAAACGGTTTATGGCTTACCACCGCATTACAGAAAAGCAGTGCAATCAGGACAAGTGAAGGCAAATGAACATGCATGTTACACCGTAATCAGTGCATTACGCGCAGCAAAAACGAATGTACCTTTTATGCCTGTGAGTGGATTGAAGTATGGTGATTTAATTGAAAAGAATGAGTATTTTGTCGTAGTAGAAGATCCATTTACTTCTGAACCAGTCACATTAGTTCGTGCGATTGTCCCAGACGTGGCAATTATTCACACACAATATTGTGACGAGTTCGGAAATGCAATCATCGACGGACCGAAGTACGAGGATGTTCTCATGTCACGCGCCGCTCAACGTGTGATCATCACAACAGAGCAAATCGCTTCCCCTTTTCAAATAAAACAATGGAAAGATAAAATTGCGATACCGCATTTCCTAGTCGATGCTGTCGTTCATGTGCCAAAAGGTGCTGCACCGACGTCTTGTTATAATAAATATGATGTAGATGATGTTTCTTTAAGAGAGTTTTTGGGGCTTAAGGATATATCCGCAATTAAGGGGTATGTCGATAAGTACACGAATCAGGACAGGGGGACACATGCATGGCAGCGAACGATTCAATAAGTGATTTAATGACATGTACGATTGCGAACATGTTACTAGATGGTGAAACTGTTTTTCATGGAGTGTCCTCCCAAATGCCTATGGTTGCCATGCATCTTGCTCGACAATTGCATGCTCCGAACTTGGTTCATTTAAATATCCCTGGTGGGGTTAATCCATCTTCCGTTAAAAAGTCGTCCTATTCCTCTGCAGGTGCAGATTTAGTCGAATTAGGGGAAGCTTATTTCCCGTTAGAGGAGATCTTTGATTTGTCGATGCGTGGAAAGCTGGATGTTGCATTTCTAGGTGGAGTGCAATTTGATATCAATGGGAATGTGAACGCATCTGTCATTGGGGATTACGAAAAGCCAAAAGTACGCCTTCCTGGTGGTGCAGGTAGTGCTGTATTAATTCCAACAGCGAAAAAGGCAATTATATGGCGAACCAAACATGATACAAGGACATTTGTTGAGCAAGTGGACTTTGTTACAACAAGGGGGAACCTTTGGAAGATTATCACGCCATTGTGTGTATTTGAATATAGGGATGGTAAGCTGCACTTGGATTCAATTCACCCACATACAACCATTGAAGAAGTGCAAGAAAACACGGGTTTTCCGTTATTGTATGATGAAATTCGATATACTAAAGCTCCAACAACACAAGAATTAGCAATATTACGAAAAATTGATCCACATAATTATCGTGCGGCAGAGTTTGGGTGATTATCTCTCATGAGCGTTGGAGAAATGGAGTTAATGATGAGATAAATTAATTATCCCCCTTAACAGTGTGCTATATATGTAGATAATAAGAGATATCGCCCGTGTTATTCTCAATTTAGGGCGATAAATAAATGTGGTGGGTAGATATTTCACTATATCTACCCTTAGCGAGAATATATCGCCCGAAGTTAGTGAGATATCTAATAAAATCAACCCATTCCAATATATATATATGACTTGGAATGGGTTGACTTTTTGTTGTTTAAGCATTTTTAACTAGAGCCGCTTGCTTTAGTGCTTGCTGCAAATCTTCAATTAAATCATCAACATTTTCAATCCCAACAGATAAGCGGAAAAGTCGATCATCAATACCGCGAGCCTGGCGCTCATGTGGTGGCATCGCAGCATGTGACATTGTAGCAGGATGGGACAAGATTGATTCAACTGCACCTAGGCTAACCGCAAACACAGGGAGTTCGAGTTGCTCAACAAATCGGTTGCTGTCTATCTTTTCATCTAATAAAAAGGATAATACAGCACCACCACTTGTTGCTTGGCTAAAATGAATGTCATGTCCTTTGTGTGATGCTAATCCTGGATAATACACTTTTTCAATGGCGTCATGGTTTGCAAGAATTTCTGCAATTTGTGTTGCGGATTTTGTCGATTTTTCTAATCGTGTCTCCAGTGTTTTCATTCCTTGTAATAATGTAAAACTATCATGAGCCCCAAGAATTGCTCCAAATGTATTCTGTGCAAATTGAAGTTTTTTCGCCAATTCCTCATCATTCGTCACTGCTAAGCCTGCGATAATATCACTATGTCCTGATAAGAACTTCGTCGCACTATGCAGTACAATATCGACACCTAAGTCTAGCGGGTTCTGGTAGAGTGGTGTCATAAATGTATTATCAAGAAATGTTAATGCATTGTTTGCCTTTGCTAATGCGACAACTGCTCGGATATCCGTTACTTGTAACAAAGGGTTTGCTGGTGTTTCGATATAGATGACTTTCGTATTAGGTTGGATAGCTTTTTCGATTTCTTCTATATTTGTCATATCTACAAAGGTATGATCAACAGAAAATTGTGTTAAAAGCTGACTCACAAAGCGAAATGTTCCGCCATAGACGTCTTTTGTAATCACAACATGGTCACCTGATTCTAGTAATAGAAAAGCACTAGATATTGCAGCCATGCCAGATGCAAAGGCAAATCCTTTGTAGCCATTTTCTAATACCGCAATCGTTTCTTCCACTAGCTCGCGAGTCGGATTACCTGAGCGGCTATAATCAAATGGACCGAACTGATTTAATTGGTCTTGGTGAAAGGTAGAAGATTGGTAAATAGGTGGATTTACAGCACCTGTTTTTCTCTCTTGAAATCCTCTTTGTACTCCTGCATGGATGACTTTTGTATCAAATTGATGTTTAGACATGTGCCAATTCCTCCTTGCTTTTCAGTAATGCTTGATCTAAGTCTCGCTTCAAATCTTCCACATGCTCAATCCCTACAGAGAAGCGTAATAATCGTTCACAGACACCACGTCGCTCACGTTCTTCAAATGGAATGTCTGCATGTGTTTGTGTAGTCGGGTATGTGATGAAACTTTCCACACCACCTAAGCTTTCTGCAAATAGAATAGTAGACAGATTTTCTAAAAATGGTTTAACCATTCGCTTATCTTCTATACGGAAGCTTAGCATTGCGCCTTTCCCTGGATACAACACATCTGTAACGAGTTCATGGGAACGTAAATACTTTGCTAGCTCTCTAGCATTTTCTTGTTGTCTCTCTACTCGTAGACTCAATGTCTTCATTCCTCGCGCTAACAACATCGAATCAAATGGAGAAAGAACTGCGCCAATAGCATTATGTAAGTACGTTATTTTTTCTGCTAATTGCTCACCCTTTACAACAACTAATCCTGCCAATACATCATTGTGACCGCCCAGGTATTTTGTTCCTGAGTGCACAACAATATCTGCGCCATTAGATATAGGTTTTTGTATATATGGTGTGTAGAAGGTATTATCCACAATGAATAATAGGTCATGTTTTTTGGCAATTGTTGCGATTTCATCTAAATCTAACTCGATTAGTAATGGATTAGTTGGAGACTCGATAAAAATTGCCCTTGTTTCTTCCGTGATTGATGTTTCGATTTCATCTGGTGTGACGTAGATTGGTTTAATTCCATATAATTGTTCAAATTGTTGAAATAAACGATAACTACCACCATACACATCTTCTGTCACGAGAATATGGTCGCCATGTTTGAATAAAGAAAGTACCAATTGAATTGCTGCCATACCTGATGAACATGCAAATCCTCTCGTGCCATTTTCTAACTCACAAATTGCTGACTCTACGACATCACGTGTTGGATTTTTTGTTCTTGTGTAATCAAAACCAGTCGATTGACCAATTGTTTGATGTTGATATGCAGTAGATAAATAGATTGGAGCTTCCACGGCACCTGTTCTAGGATCTGTACGATTGCCTATTTGGGCAAGAATTGTTTCTAAATGTTTCACAAAGACCACTCACTTTCTAATGTCATTTCATATTCTATTTCTATACACTTGTAAAAAAGTTAAAAAAAATACAAAAAAGAGGCGCACTTCTAGATAAGAAGAATGCCTCTTGTTACGTAAGGTTTATTTTCTCCTTATCTTTGGTATAAATATACCGTCTGGAATTAGCACCATGCACAAAAAACATGCTGGTTGCTGAGGCATCACTGGGCCAGTCCCTTAACCTCTCTTGATAAGTGTATACAACTATTTAGTTTTTATGGAAATACTATACAATACATCATACATCTTATTGCATGAGAATTCAATAAAAAAATAAAAAAAATTTAAAACCTAGTAAATGCATGGGATATAAGGGTTTTTAGCTATTTTCCGCTATTATAGGGAAGAAATGTATATTGACAATCGAATTAATTGCCATTATATTCAATACAAATCATTGTTTCATTTTTTCGAAAATTAGATAAATTCTTATCGTGAGAGATGGAGGGACTGGCCCGAGGAAATCTCAGCAACAGGCAAAATGCACTGTGCTAATTCCAGCAAGGATATGAACTTGGTAGATAAGATGTAGAGATGAACTTCTACCTTTGCCAAGAGTAGGAGTTTTTTTGCAAACTAAAGAATGTTCTGCACATATAATCTAAATGAGGAAGTAGGAATGGATATGTTAGTTACAATTGCGATATTAGCAGCTTGTCTGTTTGCCTTTAATATAGGAGCAAGTGGTTCTGCCGCAAGCATGGGCGTTGTCTATGGTGCAAAAGTCATTAAAAAAAGAAGAATGGCTCTTTTTTTAGCAGGGATTGGTGCGATTGTTGGTGCATTATGGGGCGGTCAGCATGTGACGAACACATTAGGTAAAGGAATCATCTCTGAAGAAATTATTGATGTACCAATTGCTGCAATTATCTTACTTGTAGCTGGAGGGACGTTACTCATTACGAATTATATAGGAATTCCATTGTCAACAAGTGAAGTAACGGTTGGTGCAATTGTTGGTATCGGAATTTCTTTTCAACAATTATATGTCACAAATGTCATACAAATTGTAAGTCTATGGTTAATCATTCCATTCATTGCTTTTTTAATTACGTATACGTTTGAGAAGTTACGAGTAAAAATAGGGCATCGGATTAAATGGAAAATCCCGCACAAAGTATTAGCAATTCTATTATTAATTACAGGATTTTTCGAAGCAATTGCTGCAGGAATGAATAATGTAGCAAATGCACTAGGACCATTAGTTGGTGCAAGTATTGTCTCAATGGAAGTAGGTTTGCCATTATTGGCGATTGTTGTCGCATTTGGTAGTTTCTTATTTGGTGGAAAAGTACTAGAAACAAATGCAAAGAAGATTACCAATCTATCATTAGCAAATGGTGTGGTTATTTCAAGTACAACAGGAGTATTAGTCATTATTGCTTCATTTTTCGGTATGCCAATTCCAATGACACAAGTAACGACAACAGCAATTGTTGGAATTAGCGCAACAAAAAGCTGGAAACTCGTATGGAAACAGCGTATTATTCATCAAATTGTAAAGGTATGGGTAACGTCACCTGTGATTTCATTAGTCATCGCGTATAGCTTAACAGAAATTTTTGTACAAAAATCTTTCTATACTGTGACATTATTAATACTCACAATCGTCATAACTTTTGTATTATTAAAGTATGAAGTAAAAGTTGACAAAAAAATCGGAAGGGAATGGCAGGCGAATGAGTAAAGTATATATAGTTGGAGCGGGACCTGGGGACAAAGAATTGATTACAGTTAAAGGGTTGCGCGCAATTCAAGAAGCGGATGTAATATTATATGATCGTTTAATAAATATGGATTTATTAGAAGAAGCAAAAGAAGGTGCGGAACTCATTTTTTGTGGGAAAGAACCGAAATTACATGGTGTAATTCAAGATGAGATTCATCGTTTGCTCGTTTTCTATGCAAAACAAGGAAAAGTTGTGACAAGATTAAAAGGTGGCGACCCATTCATTTTTGGTCGTGGTGGAGAAGAAGGCCAAGTACTTAGTAGAGAAAATATCCCATTTGAAATCGTGCCTGGTATCACTTCTGGAATTAGCGCAGCGGCATATGCGGGTATTCCATTGACACATCGCGGTATTAGTGGCTCTGTAAGCTTTATTAATGCATCCAATCCTGATGCGCGAACTAGTGAGGAGTGGGAACACTTAGCAAAAGGTGCAGATACACTTTGCTTTTATATGGGAGTCCGTCAATTTCCAAAAACAGCCGAGTATTTAATAAAAGCAGGATTAAAACCATCCACACCTGTTGCGATGATCCACTGGGGAACATTTGCTCACCAAAAAACAATTATCGGTACACTGGATACAATTGAAGCAAGATTGCATGAGATAAGTAACCCATCCATGATTGTGATCGGTGATGTGGTGTCATTACATGAAGAATTACAATGGTTCGAGCAAATTGCGACAAAGCAAACAGTTGTTACAAATGGAGCGAGTGTTTAGTGAGTTTTATTGAGTGATATGTGGTTTATTAGCTTGAATTACAAGAGGGTGAGGGGGATAATGCATTATATCAGCCGATGTGAGAGTGAAGAAAGGCAGATAAAATGCAGTGGAAGGTAGATAAAGCGTATATCCACCCATCCGATGAAAATATCGCCCGAGTTACGAAAGCGTGAGGGGGATAACGTGTTATATCGGCCGGTGTAAGTGGGAAGAAAGGTAGATAAAGTGTAGCGGAAGGTAGTAAAGTGTATATCCACCCATCCGATGAAAATATCGCCCGAGTTATGAGAGTGTGAGGAGGATAATGTGTTATACCGGCCGGTGTAAGTGGGAAGAAAGGCAGATAAAATGTAGCGAATGGTAGATAAAGCGTATATCCACCCATCCGATGAGAATATCGCCCGAGTTATGAGAGTGTGAGGAGGATAATGTGTTATATCGGCCGGTGTAAGTGGGAAGAAAGGCAGATAAAATGTAGCGAATGGTAGATAAAGCGTATATCCACCCATCCAATGAAAATATCGCCCGAGTTACGAGAGAGTGAGGAGGATAATGTGTTATATCGGCCGATGTATGTGGAAAGAAAGGTAGATAAAGCGTATATCCACCCATCCGATGAAAATATCCCCCTCCAACAATGAGAGAAACAGGTAGATATCACATTAAATCACCCACAACCCATAAGAACATGGGCTGATAAATACTCACCAGTCCCCAAAAAAGAAAAAGTATCGGCCCCATCAACCGATACTTCACGAAAAACTATTTTCCTAATACCCGTTCAATCTCTTTTTGGTCTTCCTCCCAGTCCCATTTCGGATTAATTTGATTTAAAAATGTTCGAATGGTAGCTTCTGCTAAATCTTTTTTACCTGTTGTGTTATTGAGGTATGATTTCAATTCCCATCTACCACCTTTCCCATCAGAAGGTGTTTTCCATTGGACTGTAAATATATAATCATTATTATTAATTTCTGTATGAATCAATAGAATATCTTTATGCAGAATCATATTGGTTAGTTTCAATGATAGCGCCCCCTCGTATGAAGTCTTATTTCTAGTATATCACGAACCGATACCGCTTTCACTATAATTTTAGGTATGGTACATTTTATTTCCACTTTGAATATATAGGAAGTAGGCAAAGGAGGAATGAGCGTGGCTGTAATTAAGGCAAATGAGGAAGATGTGAAGTTGTTAGCGAGATTGATGCGTGCAGAAGCAGAAGGTGATGGGAAATTAGGTATGTTAATGGTGGGAAATGTTGGGGTAAATCGAGTAAAAGCAAAATGTCTTGATTTTCGCGATATTAATACGATTTCTCGAATGGTTTTTCAATCGCCTGGAGGATTTGAAGCAACACAGAAAGGGTATTTCTATCAACGAGCAAGGGAAAATGATATTGAATTAGCGAGAGAGGTAATTAAAGGAACGAGGTATCACCCAGCGAGTTATTCATTATGGTTTTTCATGCCTGAAGGGGCGTGTCCTGCACAGTGGTATGGACAATGGAATTCAGGCAGGTACAAGAGTCATTGCTTTTTTACACCATTAAATAGTGAATGCCCATCTGTATATCAAACTTTTTAAGAAAAAGCAGAAGATTAGTCTCCTGCTTTTTCTAGCTGTATTTTAGGATAGAACAAACACATGATAAATGTAAAAATTCCAATAATAAATAACCCGATATAGACATGATGCAATGCAAATGTCAATCCATCTTGTAGTGTATGTAATTCAGTTTGAGATAATGTTTGTCTCGTTGATTCATCAAGTAGCATATCTGTACTTGCAACATCTAATTCGACATTTTGCTTTTGGTAATATTGTTGCATTTGTTGATTTAAAAGTCCTCCTAAGAATGATGCACCAACAGCACTTCCGATAATACGCATAAACATATGTAATGATGTTGCGACACCACGCAAATTCCAGTCCACATGATTTTGAATGGAGACGATGAATGTTGTACTACTTAATCCCATTCCACATCCGACGACAAATGAACTAACAGCCGCATAGATTGGACCTTTACTAGGATCTAGTAGAGAAAATAAAAATGTTCCAATTAATAGAAAAGTCCCTCCACAAATTGCAGTTGTACGAAAACCAATTCGAATGACTAGATGTCCAGCAATGGTTGATGAGATTGGCCATCCAATTGACATCGTACTGAGTGCAAATCCAGCTACAATCGCAGTTTCTCCCATGACACCTTGGACATATGTTGGTAGAAAGCTAGACAAACCTAAAATAATCATCCCTGAGGACAGTGCGCAAATGTTTGCAATTACAATTAATCTGTCTTTCCATAGAAATAATGGAATCATTGGTGACGTTGCCTTCCGCTCATGCCAAATAAATATGGTCATACAACTTAAAAAAATCAAAATGAAGCCGATATTCTCTATGGAGAGCCATGCCCATGCTGTACCTGCTTGTACAAATATGATGATTAATGCAGAGATTGCGACAAGAAAAAGGCTAGAACCTATATAATCGATATGCTTTTTGGCTGTGCTAATATCTTCATGGAAATACTTAGCAACACCAATTAATCCGAAGATACCAAGAGGGATATTCATCCAGAAAATCCATGCCCAATCGATGAACTGAACGATGAAACCACCTAGTAATGGACCAATTACAGAGGAGATCCCCCATACGCTTGCTAGGTATCCTTGTACTTTTGCTCGCTCCTTTACTGAATACATATCGCCAACAATTGTTGTAACGATTGGTTGTATGGCACCAGCACCAATCCCTTGAATTAAACGAAAGATAACAAGCCATCCCATCGATGCAGCGAAACCGCATAGTACTGTACCGATGAGAAAAATAATAACACCAATAATGAATACAGGCTTACGACCATATAAGTCTGCTAGTTTCCCATAAATCATTGTCGTAATAGCTTGCATCAATAGGAAGCTAGAGAATACCCAGCTATATAATGAAAAACCACCCAAGTCTGCCACAATGTTTGGCATAGCTGTAGCGACAATGGTACCTTCAATCGCTGCCATGAACATAGACAGAATGAGCGCAATAAGCACTAGAGGTCGATTTGTTTTCCTTTTTGCCATATGTTTCTCCTTTGCGTGAAAGTGGTATACTGTCATTGTAGCAAAATATGACATAAATGTATAAAGACTATATGATTAAAAAGTGTTTATTTACAATTACCTATATTAATGTGAATTATTGTATACTTTACAAAGGAAAAAATGACTGATTCACATAATATAATATACATTTTCTAACGTTTATTTTATTATTTCGACAAAAAATATACTTTATATAGAACAAAATAGTAATTTTGTGCTATAATAAGAATATAAAAAAATAATTAGGAGTTGCGATATGATAGGACAAAAATTACAAGAGCTTAGAAAAAACAAACGAATGTCGCTTTCGGAAGTTGCTGAACAAGCAGGGGTAGCTAAATCATATCTGAGTTCCATTGAGCGCGGGATTCAATCAAACCCTTCGATACAATTCATGGAAAAAGTAGGAAAAGTGTTAGGAGTTACTGTAAATGAATTATTAATAAATAATGAAGGTTTAGCTATTAGAGAGCAATTAGATGATGAATGGTTGAAATTACTTGAGGATGCGAGAAAATCAGGTATTTCCAAAGAAGAATTTAGAGAATTTGTCGAATTTAATAAATGGAAAAAAAGTCACTAATCTAACAGTAATTTTAAGTAATGTTTGAAATAGGATATATTACATAAAAAATCCGTACTTACGCATAAAAGCGAAAAGTACGGATTTTTTTAATTAACTTTAATATAGTTCATTCGATACATGTATATACACATATTTTTTATAAAATTTTGGTAAACTATTTCAATTTTCTTCTTTTCATTATTCCTTTTCTATTATATGATAGACAAGTAGTGCAAAAAGGAGAGAATAATGAAGAAAGTTGTTTACTTTATACCAGCAATCATCATGATGGGGATTGTATTCTATTCCTCTTCACAAGAATATCAAGAACAAGATATAAGGCCATTGCTTAAACAATATGTGGATTTATCTTTTCTTACACCACTATTTGAAAACATTAGGATAAGTTATCACAATAATATTGTCAGTGTCGAAACGCATGGGATCGAAGGATTTATTGAGTTCTTTCTTCGTAAAGGTGCACATGTCACGGTTTTTCTTCTCATATGTCTATTTCTTTACTATGGGATTACGAAGAGTTTTGCGCAATTGTCAGACTTTTCAAAATTGTGCTTTGCGTTTTTTGTCACAGTATTGTATGCTTTATTTGATGAATGGCATCAAAGTCTCACACCGAATCGTACACCATACATTGGTGATGTGTGGTTAGATAGCCTCGGTGCAAGTCTAGCAATCTTGTTTATTTGGATTGTACTTCATTTTCGTACTAAAAAGACACAGTAACAAAACATATGAGTAGACATAAAATATATTAGATGGGGATAAATGAGGTGAAATGTTGTCTGAGCAAGAAATTTACCAATCTATTTTAGAAAAAATGCTGATCCAGACAGAACAGAAACAAATCAATAGTTCTGAAGATTTTATAAAAAAATTAACACAAGAATTGCGTAGTTCCAATGTAATCAATGCCAAATTTTAATAACAAAAGCGCCAGATTATCTTTCATCAGGCGCTAATCATATTTAAGGATTTACAACATCGATTTCTACATACTTCTGGTCACCTTTTTGTATGTGTGCTGTTCCATTCGATAAATTTGTCATCCAAGCTTCGAATCCTTCTTCATCACCGCTCATTACATAAATTTGAAGTGTAACTTGTTCTAAATAGTCTATTTTCTCTAATAGATAATTAGATTGTCGTAGTTCATTTTCTATTTTTCCGAGTAATGTATAATCAACAGTCACATCATGTGCATACATCATTTTGCGTTCTACTACACCTGTTGTATTAATTGCTAATGTGGTTGTGCTTGCATATGCACGAATGAGTCCTCCAGCACCTAGTTTAATACCTCCAAAATAGCGTGTAACAACAACACATGTATCTTTCAAATTTCTTTTTTTCAACACTTCTAAGATAGGCACACCAGCAGTACCACTAGGTTCACCGTCATCATTTGCTTTTTGTATCTGATCATTTTCACCTATCATATATGCTGAGCAATTGTGTGTGGCATCTGAGTGCTTTTTCTTGATTTCTTGGATAAATGTGAGCGCTTCTTCTTCTGTTTCCACACGTCTCACATAACCAATAAAGCGGGATTTTTGAATAATCTGTTCATCAGATCCCTCTAATTTAACTGTATAATAGTTATCTAACATAGTAATCTCCTCCTATATTTGTTGTGTATTTCTATACAACCATGTAAAATTAATTAAAACTATAAAATGTGAAAAGGCCCCCATAAAAAGTACTAATTATATCGAATGGTTTACATGCAATAATTAGGTGGTGAGAAGGCAATTTATGAGCTTAAAAGAACAACACTTAGATACTATTATACAAGAGATGGTTGATACAGTAAAAAATAGTAAAGATGAAGTATTTCATATTGCGGAAGAATCCCGTAAAGAATACGAAAATTTGAAAAATGAGTTAGAAATATTGAAGGAAAAAGTCATTATTACAATTGAAGAAAGTGATGAATTAGAAAGACAGTCCAAATTAGCGCGCAATAGATTATCCGTTGTTAGCAAAAACTTCAAGATTTATTCGGAAGATGTGATTCGTGAAGCATATGATCATGCACATAAAGTACAGTCAGAATATGTAGTGAAACAAGATAAAGAAAGACAATTGCGCGAACGAAGAGATGAAATTGAGCTAAGATTGAAATCCATTGAAGCATTAGTGGAACGTGCAGAAGGATTAATGGGAAAAATCAGTATTGTTTTAAACTATTTAAATGATGATTTTAAAGCAATGACAAATCTCATCCAAGATGCACAAGAAAAACAAGCATTTGGCTTACAGATTATTGAAGCACAAGAAGAAGAAAGACGTCGCTTATCAAGGGAAATGCATGATGGCCCTGCGCAGATGTTAGCAAATATATTGATTCGCTCAGAATTTGTCCAACGTACATATCAAAAAGGCGATACAGATGCAGCAATGAATGAATTGCGTAATGTAAGAGCATTAGTCCGCACCTCTTTACAAGAAGTACGTCGGATTATTTATGATTTACGCCCAATGGCATTGGATGATTTGGGGTTAATACCAACAATTAAGAAATATATCGCTACATTAGAAGAACAACATGATAATATTCATTTTAATTATCGTTCACAAGATGACAGGCTTCCTAGTAAGTATGAAGTAGCACTTTTTCGTTTGATTCAAGAATCGATTCAAAATGCAATCAAACATGCGAACGCAAAACGTATTGATGTGAAGTTGGAAGTGACTAGAGATAGTGTTAACGCACTGATTAAGGATGATGGGATTGGCTTTGACCGAACTCAGAAGAAAGACAAGTCATTTGGCTTAATTGGCATGGGAGAACGTATTGAAATGCTTGACGGAGAATTGACGATTGATAGTGAGAAAAACAAAGGTACAAAAGTGTGGATTAAGATCCCGATCAATTAATAGTAGATAATAATTATACACTTACTGTATAATAAGTGTATAATGAATAAAAATAACTATCAATGAGTTGTGAAATAAGAAAATAGTTATAGAACAATTAGGAGGAAAAGTAATGTCCACAAATATTATATTAATAGATGACCATAAATTATTTCGTGAAGGGGTAAAACGTATACTTGAATTAGAATCAGGCTTTAACGTTTTAGCAGAAGGGGACGATGGCTCGATGGCTATCGAACTTGTGCGCAAATATAAGCCAGATGTTGTGTTAATGGATATTAACATGCCAAGTGTGAACGGGGTAGAAGCAACTGCAGAATTATTAGAGACATATCCTGGTGTGAAAGTTATTATTTTATCAATTCATGATGATGAAAACTATGTGACACATGCACTTAAATCAGGTGCACAAGGATACTTATTAAAAGAAATGGATTCAGATGCACTAATTGATGCGATTACTGTTGTAAGTGAAGGCGGCTCTTACTTACATCCAAAAGTCACACACAATCTAGTGAAAGAATATCGTCGTCTAGTAACAGAAGAAGATGCATTATACGGATCTGATAATACTTTATCTAAATTAAAGAAAATCGATCATAGAAAACCATTGCACTTATTAACAAGAAGAGAGTGCCAAGTGTTACAATTACTTGCAGAAGGTAAGAGTAATAAAGGTATTTCTGAATCGTTGTATATTAGTGAAAAAACAGTAAAGAACCATGTGAGCAGTATTTTACAAAAGATGAAAGTAAAAGACCGTACACAAGCAGTTGTTATTGCAATTAAAAAAGGTTGGGTAGAAATTCTTTAATAGGAAGTAAGGGAAGCGAGCGAATCGAATGAGATTGCTCGCTTTCTTTTGTATAATAGGATCGTAGAAAATAATATTACTATGCAAGCCTGTCATAGTTAGGTAAAATAGAGATTAAGAAAATTTACAGGGAAGGAATCGATGGAATGAGTGTTGCAATCATTACGGATAGTACATCTTACATATCCGAACAGACGCGTGCCGAATTATCTATTCACATGATTCCGTTAAGTGTGGTATTCGGTGACGAGGTGTATCAAGAAGAGATAGATATTACAACTGCAGAGTTTTACCCAAAAGTAAAATCAGCTGCCCAACTACCAAAAACATCCCAACCATCTATTGGACTTGTAACAGAATCCATTGAAAATTTAGCAAAAGATTACGATGAAGCAATTTTCATTACATTATCTAGTGGTATAAGCGGGACATATCAAACAGCTGTGACAGTAAAAGGAATGGTCGAAGATATCGATGTATACCCATATGATTCTGAGATTAGCTGTATGGCACAAGGATTCTACGTTTTAGAAGCGGCTAGACTCGCAAAAGCTGGCGAGAATGCTTCGACTATTTTAGCACGACTAGATGTGATGAAAGAATCGTTACGTGCATACTTTATGGTAGCAGATTTGTCACACTTACATCGTGGTGGCAGATTAAATGGTGCTCAAGCACTGATTGGTAGCATGTTACAAGTAAAACCAATTTTACATTTTGAAAATAAATTGATTGTACCATTTGAAAAAATCCGCACAGAGAAAAAAGCATTAAAACGAATCTTCCAATTATTTGATGAAGATGCAAGTACAGGTGTGCAAATAGAAGCATCTATCATTCATGCGAATAGAGAAGAAGATGCAATACAGATAAAAAAAGAATTAGAAGAAAAGTATCCGAATGTAACAATTACAGTAAGTTACTTTGGTCCAGTTATCGGCACACACTTAGGTGAAGGTGCACTCGGATTAGGTTGGTATAAGAAATAATGGCGGTGGAAATGCACCGTCTTTTTTTCTAATTTTATTATAGAAAGGATGAAAGTTTTTGATGGATGAAAAATTCCTCGCAGGTAAACTCCTACTAAGACAAGAAATCCCTCTCACCACACAACAACTTGAACAACTCATAGATTCAAAAAAAATAGTAACGATTGAAGCAATCACACAAACACTATTCCGTTATCGATGTAATCGTTGTATGACAACCAAACGGCACCATTTTGCATCTATTCCTTGTAAACGATGTATGCATGAACACGTCTATTGCAGGAACTGTATTCGGACAGGACGAGTATTAGCATGTGAGACATTATATTATTGGAAGAGAGAGGCGATAAGCTGGCCGGAACAATTGCATCCATGTGAATGGACAGGAAGTTTAACCAAACACCAGCAACATGCAGCAGAAGTCATAAATTGTACACTTCAAGCAAAAAAGAAAGAGCTCATCTGTTGGGCAGTTTGTGGTGCTGGAAAGACAGAGATGTTATTCCCTGCTATCACGACAGTTTTACAACAAGGTATGAGAATTTGTCTTGCTACACCAAGAGCGGATGTTGTTAGAGAATTAGCACCAAGATTCAGGCAAGCATTTCCACATACGGAAATAGAAGCATTATATGGAGGGACAGAAGAACGAACAGGCATTGCTCAACTTGTACTCGCAACGACACATCAATTGATTCGTTACAAACATGCATTTGACTGTATCATTATTGATGAAATCGACTCCTTTCCATACCATAAAGACGATTCGCTCCACCAATTAGCCAAACGTGCAATGAAAGATGAGGCATCGGCCATTTACCTTACTGCAACCCCCCGTCCAAAAGAAAAAAGACGCATCCAAACAAAAGAACTCCCAGTAGTCTTCGTGCCAATTAGATTTCATGGCTTTCCACTCCCAGTACCTGAACTTATTCTAGATAGAAAATTACACAAAAACCTCCAAAAATCGAAAGCACCACAATCATTTGAACATTACTTAGAAACAAGATATCGACGGTTTCTATTATTCGTTTCAACCATTGACCAGTTACCAAAAGTAAAGAAAATGATTTCCACCTTCAACATCACAAGTGAGACAGTGCATGCAGAAGATCCGAAGCGAAAAGAATTGGTTGATCAATTCAGAGAAAATAAGTTTGACTGTCTCATTACAACAACGATTTTAGAGCGAGGAGTTACATTTCCATCAATTGATGTAATCGTGTTTGACGCAGGTCACCAAGTATTTGATGAAGCGGCATTAGTTCAAATCGCAGGAAGAGCTGGGAGAAGTCCTGATGACCCGAATGGACATGTACTATTTTTTCACCAAGGGAAGACAAATGCAATGGTACAAGCGATCGAACAGATTACGACAATGAATAAAAAAGGACGAGAACTATGAATCTGTGTTTAAATTGTTCGGAACCACTAGTATTAGATATTACATGGTCGAATGTCTTTCAATTAAGCAATCCATCTCCATTATGTGAAAAATGTACAGCACTTTTATCATTAATCACAGGACCAATCTGTGAAAAATGTGGGAGGCAAATGAAAGAAGCAACGATTTGTTCCGATTGTGCGAAATGGAGTGAAAACATATTACGCACAAATCGAGCAGTATTCTCCTATTCTAATGAGATGAAAATATTTATCCAACAGTGGAAGTTCAGAGGAGACTATATTTGGATCGATGCATTTGAACCGTATATTAAGGCCATATTCACAAAGTACTATCACAATATCCAAGCAGTGCTTGTTCCGATTCCACTAACGGAGGAGCGTCTCTATGAACGAGCATTTAACCAAGCAGAAGCAATTGCCACCGTTATCGATTTACCAATTGAAACAGCACTTCAAAGGGATAATCAGTTTCAAGAAAAGCAATCAAAGAAAACACGAGTCGAACGTTTGCAATCCAAAAATCCATTTATCGTCACAAAACAACTAAACAAACCAGTTATTCTGGTCGATGATATATATACAACAGGTATGACGATTCATCATGCTGCAAATGCGCTACATACGTACGGAGTGAAAGAAATATATAGTTTCACTTTAGTTCGATAATGTACTTAACGATTAGTCGATAAGATGATATAATGCATAAAAATAGTTCGACATTTTTAGACAGAAAAAGGAGGCGTAAGTAATGGCTGAAATAGCGAATTGTATACGTTGTGATAAATTGTTTGCGAGAGTCTCAAGACCAATATGTCACGATTGTATAAAAGAAGAAGAGAAAAAATATGATATTGTTTACCGTTTTTTACGTGTGAGAGAAAATCGACAAGCAACGATTCCTGAAATAGTTGAAGCAACAGGAGTAGAGTATGAATTGATTTTGCAATTCGTAAGGGAGAATCGATTACGACCAGCACAATTCCCAAATTTAAGTTATCCATGTGAACGATGTGGTGCACCGATTGGAAGAGGAAAACTGTGCGAGAATTGTACAGGTTCTATTCAACAAGACTTACATAAACATGATGAAATCGAAAAAGTAAAAAGAAGACACGAAGAAGAACAAAAAAGAGCGAAAACATATTTCACGCGTGATTGAAAGTAAATGAAGAATAGGTCTCGGGAAGTAAGGGATTATTTCCCGAGTATGTATTGATTGATCCAACTCTACATAAACTCCTGTAGAAATTCACAACTATTTTCCTACTTAACATTTTCGCATTGCAACCGATATAATAATTAATAAGAATTTTTTTGAGCGGAAGGAAAGAGGTGTGTGTAATGAAAATCAATGGAACGAATCATTCGAAAATCAATCCATATCAGAACCAGCAATATGTTCAGAAAAAAGAAGCGAAAAAAGCAAATACACAAGCAGATCAACTCCAAATCTCTGATCAAGCAAAACAACTACAGTCAAAAGACACACGAAGTAGCTATGTCAATGAGATTAAACAACAAGTAGAAAATGGCGAGTACAAAGTAGATAATAAAGAAACAGCGAAAAATCTACTCAATTTTTGGAAAGCATAACTAAAAGGAGCGGACGATAAACATGTCAGTTCAACCAATTATCGACCATTTGCAAACATTAACAGATTTGCATGCAAGCTTACTGCAATTATCTGTGCAAAAGACAGAACTATTAAAAGATGGGGAAATGGATGCATTACGTGAGCTACTGAATAAAGAACAAAAACATGTTCAAGCATTGAATCAGATTGAACAGAGACGATTAGATGCTGTGGCAACATGGGCGAAACAACACAAGCTTGATTCGACTATTACGGTATCTGAAATGATTGAGCATCATACAACAGGAGCGGAACGAGAACAACTAGAGCGTGTGACTTTAAAATTAGCAGAGCTAGTAGTGGAGCTTCGTCATCAAGAAGACTTGAATCGTCAGCTAACGAAACAATCGCTTCAATTTGTCCAGCTTTCTTTAGATATGATGCAACCATCGATGAAAACAATCAATTATAGTAACAAACAAACATCTACATCTACACAAACGCCACCAAAACGATCAGTCTTTGATTCGAAAGCATAGATTTAGGAGGAACAACTAATGGTATCAACATTTAACGGATTAGAAGTAGCAAAGCGAGCGCTACACACACAACAATCCGCATTATATACAACAGGGCACAACATCGCCAATGCAAATACAGAAGGATATACAAGACAACGGGTGAATTTCGTCCAATCATCCCCATATCCACCAGCAGCACGAAATCGTCCAGAAATTCCTGGACAAGTCGGAAGTGGGGTAGAAGCAGGTTCGATTCAACGTATTCGAGATAGTTTTATTGATAAGCAATACCGTCAAGAAAATACAAAAGTAGGCTTTTACGAGACACGTGCAGATATGATGAGCAAAATGGAATCGATATTGAATGAACCAACAAATGAAGGGTTATCAGAGACTTTAGACCTTTTCTGGAAGTCGTTACAAGACCTTTCAGTGAACCCGGAAGATTCAGGTGCTCGCTCAGTTGTGAAAGAACGTGCCAATGCTTTAGCAGATGCGTTTTCGTATGTACATAATTCCCTGCAACAAGTAAGAGCAAATTTGAAAACAGAAATTGGTGTTGATAACACGAAAGTAAACTCAATCCTTGATCAAATCAATCAATTAAATGGACAAATTGCTAAAATCGAACCACATGGCTATGTGCCGAATGATTTATATGATGAACGTGATCGTTTGGTTGATGAGCTTTCTTCCTATGTCGATATTAAAGTTGACTACCGCAAAAGTACAGGACAACCGAGTCCGATTGCAGAAGGTATTGTTACAATTACATTAAATACAGATAAGACAGATGTTGAGAATGGCAATAATGAACCGATTAAATTAGTTGATGGAAGCTTAGATGTCGTGACAGGTTCGGATGATGCGGTGAAACATCTATTCACAGATTTCAATGACGATAACAATTTGAATGCGATTTTCTTTGCGAAACCGGACAGAGAAATGGATTATGAAGACCAAGTTGCTCAATTAGTTGCGAATAGTGATGGAGAAACGTTCATTTATGGAGAAAATTATAATATAAATGGGAAGCTCGATGCATTAATTGATGGTTCTGGCTATGTAAAAGACTTCACTTATGGAGCTGGAACACCTGGGGAAGCAACAGGTATTTACAATGACATGTTAAAGAAATTAGATCGATTAGTGGAAAACTTTGTGACAGAATTCAATGCAGTCCATGAATCAGGCTATACTTTAACAACAGATGCGAATGGTGACCCTGTTCAAGGTGGTGCATTCTTTGAAGGGACAACAGCTGATACAATTAAAGTAACGGATGCCATCTTAAATGATACAGATTTAATTGCAGCAAGTAACTCAGGAGACGCTGGTGATGGAGAGAACGCAACAGACCTTGCCAATGTGTACACAAAACGTGCAGAACAATTCATCTCGACAACAATCCCAGCAGATATTCAATTAGATGACAAAGCGACGATTAAGAGTTACTTTGAATCCGTTATCGGTGAGATGGGTGTTATTTCCCAAGAAGCCAATCGTATGCAAGGAAATTCACTTGTTCTTCGCCAACAAGTAAATGAATCAAGACAATCGATTAGTGCGGTATCTTTAGATGAAGAAATGACGAACATGATTCAGTTCCAACATGCATACAATGCAGCGGCACGTAGTATGACAGTAGTTGACGAGATGCTAGATCGAATTATTAACAACATGGGCTTAGTAGGGAGGTAAGTAAATGCGCGTTACACAATCAATGCTAACAAACAATATGCTGCGTAACTTAAGCAGCAGTTACAATAATTTAGGTAAATATATGGAACAATTATCAACAGGAAAGAAAATCAACCGTCCATCTGATGATCCTGTTATTGCAATGAAAGGGATGGACTACAGAACACAAGTAAACCAGATTGAACAATTTGAGCGTAACATTGGTGAAGTGCATAACTGGATGGATAACTCCGACTCTGCACTTGATAAAGTTCAAAAAGGGTTAGAACGTCTACGTGAATTAGCTGTTCAAGGTGCGAATGGCACATACGAAGAAGGTCAGCGTGGTAATATTGCAGCAGAAGTAGACCAAATTAAAGAACATTTAGTTGAACTTGCCAATACGAAAGTAAACAATAAATTCATCTTCAGTGGTTCTGCAACAACAGGAAATGGCGGCGAACCTCCATATGAATTAAATGAAGATGGTACATTCGTCACACCAATTAACACAAATGATGTCAATATAGAAGTATCTGATGGGACAAAAATTCGTGTTAACGTAAAACCTGACAGTATCTTTACAGAAGATTTATTCAAAGATTTAACAGACTTCTCTAACGCATTAAAAGACGGGACAGACGACGAAGCAATCGGAGAATTTATTGGCAAAATCGATACACATATTGATAACAATGTAAATGCACGCGCAGACTTAGGTGCACGTCAAAATAGAATTGATTTAATCGAAAATCGTGTCAAAGAACAACTCGTAACAGCAAAAGACATGATGTCCAAAAACGAAGATGCGAACATGGAAGAAGTAATTATGAATTTAACTTCACAAGAAGCAGTTCACCGTGCCGCATTAAGTGCAGGTGCACGAATTATTCAACCATCCTTACTAGACTTTTTACGATAAATACGAAGCCTTACCTTCTATCAAGGTGAGGCTTTTTTACAAAGGAGTAGATGCGCATGCAATTACCTCAAATTCGCATCCAATCACAAAACGCGATGATTGGATTACGAATCAATGATGCCAATGTTCAAATCGACTCAGAACCTGCAAAGCTAGAGATTAGTCAACCACAAGCAGAAGTACGTATTTCAACAAAACAAGGAAAACTAACGATTGATCAGTCCAAGGCACTCGCAGATGTCGGGATTATCCCGACAGAAGAATCAGTCAAACGAATGGCAGACAATGCAATGCAAACAGCAATCGAAGGTTCAAAAAAGAGAAGAAGGCAAGGAGATAGGATGATGGAAGTACATAAGAACGGTAATGTCCTTCCTCAAATCGCCAAACAAAATGGCGAACGACCGATGAAACAATTCAATATTGGTTGGATTCCAGGACCAAATGGAGTAACATTTCATTATGAACCCGCAGAAGTAGAGGTTGATGCGAAAGCAAATCAACCAATTATTCAATCAGAACAAACCAAAAATCAATTTCATTATCAACGTGGCGGAGTGGAAACATACCTAGCACAGAAAAATTGGTTACAAATAGATTTCGTCCATGTCAAATTTGTCGGCAATAACTTTGAAATTGAAATATAAAGGAGTACACATATGCAAATTGAAACGAAATATTTTGGACAACTAGACGTAAAAGAAGAAGAAATCATTACATTTCCTAATGGTATTCCAGGGTTTATTGAAGAAAAATCATTCGTTCTCTTACCATTTGACGAAGGTGGTCTCTTTCAAGTGTTACAATCCACAAATGGCGTAGACCCTGCATTTATTGTTGTTGATCCATTTTTATTTGTGAAAGAATATCAGATTGAGTTAGATGATGCGACATTGGAACAATTAGAAATAGAAAAAGAACAACAAGTGCGGATTGTGAGTATCGTGACAGTAAAAGAACCATTAACAGCTAGTACAGCAAATTTAAAAGCACCGATTGTAATCAATCAAGAGAAACAAATCGCAAAACAAGTCTTAACATTACAAACAACATATGAAACAAGAGAGAAAATCTTTAACAAAACCTCAAAGGAAGAGGTGGAGTAATGTGTTAGTCCTATCCCGTAAATTAAATGAAACGATTAAAATCGGTGAAGATATCGAAGTAACCGTACTCGCAATTGAAGGAGAACAAATCAAGCTTGGCATAAGTGCGCCAAGGGATGTCGAGATCCACAGACAAGAAGTATATGATGCGATTCAGAAGGAGAATAATGAAGCGGCAAACTTGTCCAAAGATTTAATCGATTTATTTAAAAAAAAATATAAAAATGACTAAACAATTATTTGCATGTGTCGATAATACTAGTAGAAGCTGATGAACGTGACTGGCGGCCGCTTTCACAATCATTAGCCTAACCACAAGGATGTGGAAAATGAACTTATATCTCAAGGAGGAAAAGAATTATGATTATTAATCACAATATTCCTGCATTGAATACCCATCGTCAATTAGGAATTAATCAAAATGCAATGCAAAACTCAATGGAGAAATTATCTTCAGGTCTTCGTATCAACCGTGCTGGTGATGACGCGGCAGGGCTAGCGATTTCTGAAAAGATGCGTGCGCAAGTTAAAGGTTTAGATCAGGCATCTAGAAATGCTCAAGATGGTATATCTTTGATTCAGACTGCTGAAGGTGCACTTCAAGAAACTCATTCTATTCTACAACGTATGCGTGAGTTGGCAGTTCAGTCTGCTAACGATACTAACGTAGGCGTTGATCGTTCAGAACTTCAAAAAGAAATGAATGAATTGATTGATGAGATAGATAGAATTGCAGAAAACACAGAATTTAACCAAAAGAAATTAATAAATGGGGATTTAAAAACGGGTGCATCTGGAGCATTAAATCTACAAATTGGGGCTAATTCTGGTCAAAGTATTTCATTAGAAATTAACTCTATGGCAGCTAGTGGTATTGGAGTATCAGGGTTAAAAGTTTCTGGAGCGTCAGGAACCTCAACAGGTGGGATTATGAGTCATACTGAAGCAACTGCAGCTATTAAGACTATTAACGATGCTATTGAAGATGTTTCAGCTGAACGTTCAAAATTGGGTGCTTATCAAAATCGATTAGATCACACAATTTCAAATTTAGACAATTCTTCTGAAAACTTATCTGCAGCCGAATCTCGTATTAGAGACGTAGATATGGCTAAAGAAATGATGGAAATGACTCGAGCAAACATTCTTTCTCAAGCTTCTCAATCTATGTTAGCTCAAGCAAATCAACAACCACAATCAGTATTGCAATTACTAGGATAGTAAATATAGTACTATTTTAAAACTATTCACATGGAAGTGAATAAGTTATTCAAGGAGGAAAATAATTATGATTATCAATCACAATATTCCAGCTTTAAATACTCATCGTCAATTAGGAATTAATCAAAATGCAATGCAAAACTCAATGGAAAAACTGTCTTCAGGTCTTCGTATTAACCGTGCTGGTGACGATGCAGCGGGTCTTGCTATTTCAGAAAAAATGCGTGCACAAATTAAAGGATTGGATCAAGCTTCTCGAAATGCTCAAGATGGCATTTCTTTAATCCAAACTGCAGAAGGTGCTTTACAAGAAACACATTCTATATTACAACGAATGAGAGAGTTAGCTGTACAATCCTCTAATGATACGAATGTAGGTGTTGACCGTTCAGAATTACAAAAAGAAATGAATGAATTGATTGATGAAATCGATAGAATAGCAAAAAACACAGAATTTAACCAACAAACATTATTAAGTGGAGGACTATCGGGATCAGGATTGAACTTTCAAATTGGCGCTAACTCAGGACAGAGTATTGAATTAGAAATTAGCTCTATGTTAGCAGATGATATTGGTAATGGTACGTCAGGGATATCTGCTTTAAAAGTTGCAACTCCAACAGGTACTTCTACAGGCGGTATAATGGATTACAGTGGTGCAACATCAGCAATATCTTTGGTAAATGATGCGATAGAAATGGTATCTGCTGAGCGTTCTAAGTTAGGTGCTTATCAGAATCGTTTAGAACACACTATTTCCAATTTAGACAATTCTTCCGAGAATTTGTCTGCAGCAGAATCACGTATCCGTGATGTTGATATGGCCAAAGAAATGATGGAAATGACTCGTGCGAATATTCTTTCTCAAGCTTCTCAATCTATGTTAGCTCAAGCAAATCAACAACCACAATCAGTACTTCAACTATTAGGTTAATAGTTACTTATTAGATGGGGACTCTAGTTATATCGCTAGAGTCTTTTTTGCATTATTAAATCGGAGGATTGAGATATGATAAAATGAGAGTTATTATTGAACAGGAAAGGAATTCAAGTGAAAACATGGACACGAACTTTAGAGACCTAACTGTTAATATAGCAACATCACAAATTGACTCTCATTCTAAACTCAACAAAGGTTATAATTAGAGGTAAAATATAAATGTACTTATAGATAATGGAATAATTAATACAACTTTTTACAAGTAGGTTATAAATTGATTTGAATCAAATGTATTTTCTTTCATAGAGGTTATATTAGAAGGTTGGGGCAAGTATTGTCGATTAACTAATAATGTTCAGATTAAATTGAATAAGTACAAGTCTGACTAATATCATATTTCATAAACATAGCCATCTTATTCGCTGATGAAATTTAACAACTTACATATCAAATAGCTAATTGTGATGACTTAGAGAGCTTTCATTGCCCAAAGTCTAATAACAAATCCAATTAGTATATTAAAAAATATAATAGAAATTGAGCAAAATGGTAAATTCTATTAGATTATTTTAATGACGTTTATACCTAAAAATTGAATAATTTACTACTTCAATACATTAAACATTTTTCGATAATTTACGATATAATAAGTAGTAGATAGGAGGAAAGTATCGTGCAATTACATTTATTAAATGAACAAAAGTCATACGCAAACGAACATAGCTCTGTCAATCAAATTGTTAATGAAATTAATAATAGATTAGAAGATACAGATTATTTCTTCAGTCATCTAGTTATCGATAATATTGAAGTGTATGAAAATGCGGAAATATATATGCAGGATCATATTGAAAGTATCAAAAATATAGAAGTGAGAGTGAAAACAAAACAGCAATTTTTTGATGAGACATTGCTAATGGAACATGAATACATATCAAATATTTTCCCCCCACTCAATCAAATAATTGAAGAATTTTATGCTGGACCAAATGAAGCGACTTGGTCAAAATTTCAAATGTTAGTGGACGGTCTGCAATGGATCGCCCAATCTAACAATACAATTGATCATGCAGCTGATAACAAGATGGAAACCGCAGCACTTTTATCACAACAACAATTGTTAAATGAAATATTTGTCGAGTTAATGGGAGAGGTCGAAAGTCAAGATCCACTTGCTATCGCGGATATTTTACAAGGCGAGGTTGCAGTAAAGTTAGAAGAAATGCAAGAAGATATCAGCAAACTAATGGATATAAGAGGGATAAATCATGATTTTAGTTGATAACATAAATTTTCTAAGAGGGAAATACCAACATATTCGTGATTATTATAAGAATGAAAATGAAAAAAAAACAGATTTTGCTCTGGTAGAATTAACAAAAAGCGGATTACATAATATTATTGTAAACAAAAATGATAAACAAATGAGTGTTCATAGTAAATATGATCCTGAAAAAGAAGCAAAAGCGATAGCGAACAAATATATGGATGAACTAGAAGATTACGATCATATTTTTTTCTATGGTGCTGGAATGGGTTATCATATTCGTGAAATAATGAGTTTAGCACCTAATAAAGAATTTACCGTATATGAGCCTTCTTCTGACATTTTTTATCAATTGATTTCTACTGTTAATGTAAAAGAACAATGGCCAGTGAAAAAATTAAAAAATTTATTTGTGGAATTCGAGAAGCCGAATTTGTTGCAATCATTACAGATTTTTTCCAACCAGTTAAATGGGAAGGTATTGTTGATTGAGCTTCCAAGTTATAAACGGATTTTTCCAGAAAAATATGAGCTCTTCGGACAAGCCTTTAAGGAAATTGTCCGGACGAAAAAGCAATCTCTACATACGAATATGGCTTATGAAAAGCGTTGGATTATCAATAGTTTGTTAAATAGTCAATATGTCGTCAAAACGCCGAACATATTACATGATATTCCGAAAGAGCATTTTAAGGATAAGCCTGCTGTAATTGTCGCTGCTGGTCCATCATTAGAACAAGATATCGAGCATATTAGATATATTAAAGAAAATAATCTAGCTTATGTATTTTCCATCGGATCAGGTGTCAATGCATTACTGAACCACAACATTTATCCAGACGCTACATTATCCTATGACCCTAGTCATAAAAATATATTAGTTTTTGAGAAAATAATCAATAATGAAATTAAGGATATTCCATTAATATTTGGGTCTAGTATTGCTTTCGATGTGTTGCAAAAATATCCAGGAGATAAAATGTACCATATGATTACAACACAAGATACATTTTCTGATTATTATTTGAAACATAAGAACAGTGATAAAATCAATAAAATTAGTGATGCACCTTCTATTGCGGTGTTAGCGATAGAAATGTTGACGAAATTAGGTAGTAATCCAATAATATTAACTGGTCAGAATTTGAGTTATTTAGACGGAAAACAATATGCTGAGAGTATAAGCTATCAGCATGTTAACAATGAGTTAACCGACGGAGAATTACAAAAACATAATGAATTTAAAGTGAAGGATGTTTATGGGAATATTATTCAATCTTCTCAATCCTTCATTTCAATGAAGAAACAAATTGAAAATTATCTTGCTAATTTATCAGATGCACCAGTGATAATAAATACGACTAAAGGTGGTGCAGACATAAGTGGTGCACCATTCAAAGATATAGAAACAGTTATGAAAGAGGAATTAAACCAACATATTGAGACAAATAATCTCTTAAACTTGCAGGATAATCGATATGATTCAGACTATATTGATAATAAAATTCATGAATTAAAGGATGAGCTTACGGAATTAGAAACAATATTCAATTTAGTGTTAAAACAAATAAGAAAGTTAGATAATTTCGCACAAGTGAAAGATGAGAGTAGATTAACACGTGCATTCGTTGAATTTGACCAAACAATGGAGCAATTAAAGAAGAACAAAATTTTTAAAATTTTTATACAACCAATGTCTCGAAATCGGTGGGATATCTTGGTGAAATCGATTCAGGAAGTGAGATTTAATCAGGATTTAATAATAAAAGCAAAAAAAATTGTCGAAGTAGTGGCGAATTATATGTATTATTGTAAGAAGGATATCGAAATGATTGCGCCAATGTTTAATAATATGACTGATTTATTATTAAGATATTTTTCTGAAGAAATAGGTGAACAAATAGATGAACAATAAGAAGGTACTAATAACAGGAGCAGACGGCTTTATTGGCTCTCACTTAACAGAAGAATTAGTAAGACTGGGCTATCAAGTAAAGGCATTTGTCCAATATAATTCATTTAACTCTTGGGGATGGTTAGATGAATCGTCACAAGAAATCTTAGATCAACTCGAAATTTTTAGTGGGGATATTCGAGATCCTTATGGAGTAAAAACTGCAATGAAAGATTGTGATGCTGTGCTTCATTTAGCATCATTAATTGCTATCCCATATTCCTATCATTCACCAGATACGTATATTGATGCAAATATAAAAGGAACTTTAAATGTATTGCAAGCAACAAAAGAGCTTAATGTTTCAAAAGTTGTGCATACATCCACAAGCGAAGTATATGGGACAACTAAGTATGTACCAATTGATGAAGGGTATGCATTACAAGGGGCAGTCTCTGAATTCTGCTTATGAAAAAAATGTTGGAGTATCGATAGCTTATTAAAACGTAAAACATATTACATGATATTTCGAAAGAGCATTTTAAGGATAAACCTGCGTAATTGTAACTGCTGGTCCAATATTAGAGTAGGATATCGATCACATTAGTTATATTAAAGATAATAATCTAGATTACATTTGATGTGTTTATTCAATCGATTATTGACTTTCTTATTGTTGCATTTGCGATTTTCTTATTTGTGAGAATGTTAGGCAAATTCAAGCGTGAGAAAGAAGTACCAGCAGAAGAAGGTCCGACAATTGATTCGAAGGAACAGTTGTTAATTGAGATTAGAGATTTGTTGAAAGAACAGAATAAGTGAGTGTAGGAGAGTGATTCTTCTGCACTTTTTTTGCGTATAAAAACAAAGATATGACGCAAATAAATGGTCATATCTTTGTATAAATGAATTACTGAATGAACTGTGTATCAATAAGATTAGTAAAGTCAGGTTTTTCTTTTAAGAAATCAAGTGCATAAGAAGAGTCTCCAAATGCTTGAATTGCTTCTGCATCTACTTTATAAGTAAAGCCAATGTTTTCCCATGCTTGGTCAATCACTTCTTTTGATAATTCTTGATCTGTGATTTCTTTAATATCTTTTATTGCAATTTCTTTTGCTTCTTCAGGATTTTCATTAATGAATGCTGTTGCATCTTTATGAGCATTGACTATTTTTTGAACTAATTCAGGATCATTTTCAATTAGCTCTCCTGATGATACAAGCACAGATGCAGGTAGTGTATTTCCGAATGCGACATCATCTGTACTAATGATTACTTTTGCTCCTGTTTCTTGTGCTAATACTGCTGCCCATGGTTCTGGTGCCACTGCAACATCTACTTTCCCAGATTCGAACATAGATTGATAGGTTGCAGGTTTACCAGTCGTGTGTACCATTGTTCCGTTGATACGTTCAGAAGTAATACCAAGTTCTTTCATTGACGTTTCAAATTGCACATCATGTGTACATCCAACGTGTGGAGTGATAAACGTTTTGCCATCAATGTCTTCTACTGTTTCAATGCCACTACCCTCACGTGCAAGGATGACCGTACCTCCAGTAGAACCAGCGCCGATAATTTTAACATCTGTACCAGTAGTGTAGTTATTCATTGCAGGGCCTGGGCCGACAAGACCTGCATCTACTTCACCTGTTTTAAGTGCAGTCATGAAATCAGATCCACCTGAAAACGTTTTGTAAACAATTTCTATATTGTCACCTAATTGTTCTTCATAATATCCTTTTTCTTTAGCAATCATCGAAGGTACATGATTAATATTAGGAAAATATCCAATCACGACTTGTTCCTTTTCTTCTGATGAACCAGATGCAGAACCGCATGCTGCTAATAGACCTGCAAATAATAAAATACTTAATAGTGCTGTAAATCTTTTCATAATAGATTTCCCTCCATATATTTTCTACAATCCCCAACGTTTCTCGACAGATTTTTCGATACGTTGGAAAATTAGTTGATCAACAATATAGCCAATAATACCTATAATAATGATAATACCTATCACAAGACTCATATTACCGAAGTCTGATGCGTATTGAAGTGTATACCCAAGACCAGGACCAGTACTGAGTAGTTCCCCGGCCATTAAAGCACGCCATGAAAAGGCCCATGCCAATCTTGCTCCAGTTACTGCATATGGAATAGAAGCAGGAAAAATCACTCGAATAAACATATCTAATCCGCTTGAGCCCATTGTTTTTGCTGCTCTAATATATAATGGGGATACATTTTTAATCCCTGATCGAATATTCAGTGCCATTACAAATGTACCACCAAGGATCACAACAAATATAACTGCTTTTTCATTTAATCCAAACCACATAATGGCCAATGGTAACCACACTATACTTGGTACACTTTGTAATGCTAGTAACATGGAACCAATCGTATCATCTGCTGTTTTCGATTTTGCGATAAGTACACCTATACTTGTTCCAATCACTAGGGCGATAAATAAACCAATAAATAATCGTTTGAAGCTAGCTATCAAATCATACACAAGGGTCAGGTCGATAAATCCTTGATACAATGCAACAAAAACACTGCTTGGTGCAGGTAAAATCAATTCTGACCATAACTCTAGAACGGAACCTAATTGCCATAAACCAAAGAATAGTAATATGAAAATGATGCGTTTAACTGCTGGTGTCATAATTTTCTTCCTCACTAACGACTTTATCGATTTCTGTTTTTAAATACCCCATGATTTCTTCTTCAATTGTTAACATTTTCTCTTTATATTGGTCTCTAGGGCGAGGTAGATCTACGTGAATATCCGCTAAAATGGTTCCTGGTCTCGTTCCCATAACGATAATTCGATCAGATAATTTGATGGATTCCGAGATACTATGTGTCACAAAAAGGATTGTCTTCTTTGTTTCCATCCAAATTTGTTCCAACTGCGCATGTAGTCTCGTTCGTGTTTGCTCATCTAATGCTCCAAATGGTTCATCCATCAAGAGGATTTCTGGATTCATTGCTAATGCTCTAGCAATCGCAACACGTTGTTGCATCCCACCAGATAACTCATGTGGATAATGATCAAGATAATTACTAAGTTGCACCATTTGCAAGTATTTCTTTGCTTGCTCGATAGCATCTTTTTTTGGTAATTCCTTTTTAAATGGAAACATCACATTGTCGACAACATTTAGCCATGGAAATAATGCAGCTTCTTGGAAAACCATCCCTCGATCTTTTCCAGGCTTATCGATGCGGTTATTGTTTACTAAAATCTCTCCACTTGTTGCTTTCGTAAGACCAGCAACGATGGATAACAATGTGGACTTACCACAGCCAGAAGGTCCCAAAATAGAAACAAATTCGCCTTTTTCGATTTGTAAATTAATATCTTGAAGCACGATGGACTTCTGATTATTCTTATCAAGAAATTCTTTTTGAATATTATTAATAGCTAAAAACATGTTATCACAACCAAACTTATTATTCTTATGAATTTTATCGGAATTGATCCTTGGTTGTTATTCTATGATAATTGGGTGGGGTTTGTCAATAAGGAAAATGGGAATTGGGGTTTTGGAGGTGGGAGGAGAGTGGATAAAAACTAATCACAAAAAGCGAAATATTTAATTTAACAAGTAGCAAGATGTATTCAACAAAAATAATAAAATATCTTTACAAAAACTCCTTCAATCATCATTCATTCGTACCGATAAAGAGATAAAGGCACAAACGAATGGATGAATACATATGGAGCGACAAGCTATCGAATTACTAATTGAAAAAATTGATATGTTATTAGAAATAGATATAAAAATGAAAGAAGTAGAAGCATTATCTGCTAAATTAGCGACACAGTTACTCTCAAAACATGAGCAGGAATCTATCTACTTGCAAATAGAGGAATTAAAAAAAGAAATTAACTATTTATCTAGTTGGTTTGAAGAAGGTGCGCACTAGTATAGTTGATTGCCGTAAGATTGAATTATCAGTTTTACGGTTTTTCTAATTGATTAAAGTAATCGGTAGATGGAACCTTTGTTATCACCTGATCTCTTTACGATACCTGAATTTTTTAACAGATTCCTTATGATTTTTTCGTTATCAACTTGAAAAAATTCACGGAGTTGTTGATTTGTAACTGTTGGTCCAACAAAGGCAAAGTACTCTTTAAGACTATGGATATGTGCATCCCGCTCTTTAAGATTACATTGCGGGCATATCCACGTACCACGTATTCTTTTCATGCCTATATAATTACAACTGGAACAAATTATTCCATCAATCACTTCTCTTCTATCAATTTTAAATTTTTTATAATAGTGAAAGGTCGGGTTTTTGTGTTTAGCGATTAATTGTTCAGAAGCATGCGTCATAAGAGAAGTTTGTATAAGAGGGGTAGAATGTGTGGCACATAATTTTTGAAAAAAAGATTTAATGTGTTCAAAAGACATAATTTGTTGATGAACAGCATTGCTAGATTCGTCAGTTAGTATTTTTGATAATGGATTTGCTAATGCAACAATAGGAATTATGGGAATTTTCCTTAATTGCCTATCAAAATATCGTTGCAATTGATCATGTTGCTCTTCCACTTGTCTAATTGGATTTCTCATTTCAAAGAATCGATCGTTTATCGAATAATCAAAGTTTCGCCCAAATTGACTAAAATGAAAGCAGCCTTGACTATCTTTTATATCGATAATAAGACCAAATCCAGGTGTTAATAGCAAATTATCCATTTGAAAATAACTATTGTTATCACTCGCACGTAATCGCAAATCTTGAAGAATTAAAATATTTTTATGTGTTGAGGTAATTCTTTTTAGATAAAAATCCATTTCACATTCTGCTTCATATCCTTGTTTAATGTTACGTAAACTAGTTTCTAATTCCTTTCGACGAGACGGTACACGTATCAAGCCATTCTGTAAAAGCTGTATACTCTCAGGCTCCTCACGATATTTGATAATCATATAAAATCCTCCTTAAGTTGAATACTAATAATATTCGACAACAAATAATAAAATCCTTCTATATAATTGATTTTAATTAAAATACTGGTATATTAATTTGAATAACTACATGAGCAACA